>DATEOF010000485.1:0-26920 GCA_035274465.1 Polyangiales bacterium | reverse complement strand
CATGCGGCCGCCGCCGTCAGCGTCTCCGGCCGCGGGATCGAGCCGAGATCGCGCGCGACCAGGTCCAGCTCGTGCGGGCCCGCGATGCGCGCGAGCGCCGAGATCGCGGCGATGCGCACGGGCTGCGCCTCGTCACCGAGTGCGCGCTCGATCGTGGGCGTGGCTTCGCTGCCGTAACGGCCCAGCACCCCCAGTGCAGCGGCCCGCACGCCAGCGTCGGGATCGAGCTTCGCCACCGCTTCCAGCGCAAGCCTGATCTGGGGCGCGTCGTCGCCCGAACCGAGCACGCGCACCGCCGACGCGCGCCGCGCACGGTTGGGCTCGACCAGCGCCGCCATCAGCCGCGGCCGATCGCGCTCGGCATCCAGCGCGCCGTAACCCAACGCGGCGATGTCGGGATCGGGCGAATCGGCGAGTGGCCGCAGCTCGTCGCGCGCGCCCGAATCACCCAGCTGAAACAGGGCGTTCCAGGCCAACGCGCGGGTCAGCGGCTCACTCGAACGCGTCAGACTCTGGAGCAACGGCCGGGCGCGGGTACCCGCAAGTTGCAGCTCGCCAAACGCGCGGCGCCGGCGCTCGGCGTTGTCCGAGCGGGCTGCCTGCTCCAACACAGCCTGGGCCAAGGCCTTTTCGAGCTCAGGCTCGCGACCTCCGGAGCGCGTGGCCGCAACCGCTTCGGCGTAGGCCCCGCGCTGGACCAGAGTGTTCATGCGCGCTTGCAGATCGTGAGCTCCACAACCGAGGACGTGAGCTGCGAGCAGGAGCCAGCCGATGCGTGCCCGTGACATATGTAGCCAAGCTTCGCGCGAACCTGGCGAGTTCGGCAAGTTGGGCGTCTTCCCCTTGATGCATGCGCCACCCCTCGGGCAGTCTCCGGTCCAAGCGAGGTGTGATCTCATGCAAGGACTGATGCAGGACTGGCCGCTCACCACGACGAGCGTGCTCACTCATGCGTACATCAACCATCCCGAACGCGAGATCGTCTCGCGCACCTGCGAAGGTCCGATCCATCGCTACACCTACAAGGATTTGTACCTGCGCTCGAAGCGTTGCGCGAAAGCCTTGCAGCGCCTCGGCATCCGGGAAGGTCAGGTGGTCGCGACCTTGGCCTGGAACACCTACCGGCACATGGAAGCCTGGTACGGGATCATGGGCATCGGCGCGGTGTGTCACACGATCAACCCGCGCCTGTTCATCGATCAGATCGTCTACATCGCGAACCACGCCGAAGACCGCGTGCTGCTCCTCGATCTGACGTTCTTGCCGATCGCGGAAGCCATCCAGGACCGCTGCCCCACGATCACCTCGTACGTGATCCTGACCGATCGCGCGCACATGCCCGCGACCAAGCTGAAGAATGCGCTCTGCTACGAAGATCTGGTGGCTGCCGAGGACGAGAACTTCGAGTGGCCCGAGATCGATGAGCGCGCGGCCGCCGGGCTCTGTTACACGTCGGGCACCACGGGCAACCCCAAGGGCGTCGTGTATTCGCACCGCTCGAACGTGCTGCACGGCATGACGGTCAACGCTGCGGACGTGATGGGGCTGCGCTCGGTAGACTCGATCATGCCGATCGTACCGATGTTCCACGCCAACGCCTGGGGCATCGCGTTCGCCGCGCCGATGAGCGGCTCGAAGCTGGTCATGCCCGGCGCGAAGCTCGATGGGCCGAGCGTGTACCAGCTGCTGGAAGAAGAGCGCGTGACCTTCACTGCGGCCGTGCCCACGGTGTGGCTGGGCCTCTTGCAGTACCTGGAGAGCGACAAGACCAAGAAGCTCGAGAGCCTCGAGCGCGTGGTCGTGGGCGGCGCGGCGTGCCCGGGTGTGGTGATCGAGAAGTTCGAGCGCGACTACAACGTGCTCGTGCTGCACGGCTGGGGCATGACCGAGATGAGCCCGATGGGCACGATCGGCAGGCTCAAAGCGGGGCACAGCGGGCTGTCGAAAGAAGAGCAGTTCAAGAGCAAGCTCAAGCAGGGCCGGAGCCCCTACACCGTCGAGATGAAGATCGTCGACGACGACGGCAAGGAGCTGCCGCGCGACGGCAAGACCTTCGGGCATCTGCTGGTGCGCGGTCCCGCGATCGCCAAGTCGTACTTCAAGGGTGAAGGCGGCCAGATCCTCGACAAGAGCGGCTTCTTCGACACCGGCGACGTCGCGACGATCGACGAGCACGGCGTCATGCAGATCACCGACCGCGCGAAGGACGTGATCAAGTCGGGCGGCGAGTGGATCTCGTCGATCGAGATCGAGAACATCGCGGTGGGTCACCCGAGCGTGGCCGAGGCCGCGGTCATCGGCCTGCCACACGCCAAGTGGGGCGAGCGGCCGCTGCTGATCGTCGTGAAGAAGCCAGGCGCGGAGGTTACACGCGCCGACATGCTGAGCTATCTGAACGGCAAGATCGCCAACTGGTGGATGCCCGACGACGTCGTGTTCAGCGACACCATCCCGCACACGGCGACCGGCAAGATTCAAAAGCGCGATTTGCGGGACACCTGGAAAGATCACCAACTGCCCGCGAAGTGACGCGCGCACAAAGTAGCAGCCCGACACTGCCGTGAGCTCAACTCGCGCTCGGTTTCGGTCGTTCAGGGGACTAGTGGTCTGACCGAGGTGGTCTGACCCGGTCGGGTCGCAGGAATGCGCCCGGGCCGAGGACTCTGGATGCCGTGATCGGCGTACATATCGGCAACTATCGGATCGTGACCGAGCTGGGGGCGGGTGCGATGGGCGAGGTCTACTTCGCCGAGCACACGGTCATGGGTCGGCGGTCCGCCGTCAAAGTCATCCGCGAGGAGCTGTCGGGCAACTCGGAGATGGTCGAGCGCTTCGTGAACGAGGCGCGGCTGGTCAACCGCATCGGCCACCCGAACATCGTCGAGATCACCGACTTCGGCCAGGTCGGCGCGCGCTACTACATCATGATGGAGCTGCTCGAGGGCGAGACCCTCGAGGAGCGGCTCGAGCGCACGCCCCGCCTCAGCCCAGCCAGCGCGCACCGCATCGCCGTACAGATCGCCGCGGCGCTGGGTGCGGCGCACGAGCTGGGCGTGGTTCACCGCGATCTCAAGCCCGAGAACATCTACCTGGTGAACCGGGCGGGCGAGCCCGACTACGTGAAGGTGCTGGACTTCGGCATCGCCAAGCTGATGGGCGGAATGAAGCGAGGCACGGCCGGCACCATGCCGGGCACGTTGCTCGGCACGCCGCACTACATGTCACCCGAGCAATGCCACGGCGCGGAGCACCTCGATCACCGCACGGACGTGTACTCGATGGGCGTGATCCTGTACCGCATGCTGACGGGTGAGTTGCCGTTCGACGGCGACACGCTGCTCGGCGTGCTGTACGCGCAGGCCAACAATCCGCCGCGACCACCGCGCTCGATCGTGCCCGAGATCTCGGAGCACCTGGAAGCCGTGGTGCTGAAGGCGCTGGCCAAGTCGCCGGACGATCGCTTCCAGGACATGTTCGCGCTGCGCGCCGCGTTGAACGGCAAGCCGCTCGAAGTGCCCGCGCCGGCCATCCACCCGCCAGCGCCGCCGCCGACAGCTGCGAAAGAAGCGGAGCCGCCGGCGCAAGACGCCACGCAGCACGAGACCGATCGCGCGCCCGCGGCGCAGAAGCCAGCCAACCAGACGCAAGTTCGGAAGGTCGGCAGCAAGCTCGCGACCATCCTGGTCGAGCGCATCCGCAAGAATCGCCTGGTGCTCCCGACCATGCCCACGCACACGCGCGAGTGTCTGCGGCTGGTGGACGATCCGAACGGTGGCTTGACGAAGGTAGCCGCGGCCATCGGTCGCGACCCGGTGATCGCGCCGCTGGTGATGCGACGCGCCCGCAGCGCGTTGTTGGGCACGCACACTCCCGTGCGCACGCTCGACCAGGCGGTCGCACGGCTCGGGGCGCGAGCGCTGCGCTCGATCCTGCTCGACCTGTGCACGCGCCGTCTGTTCGAGTCCAAGGATCCGTCGATTCGGCGCGCGACGCGAGGCTTGTGGGAACACTCGCTGGCGGTCGCCGTTCTGGCGCGCTCGATCGCCAAGCGGCGGCGCGACGTGGACCCCGAAGCCGCCTACCTCGCGGGCCTGTTGCACGACGTGGGCAAGCCCGTCGCGGCATCGTTGTTGCTCGAGGCAGAGCGCACGGCCGGCAGCAAGGAGTGGCTGAGCAAGGACGCGTGGTTGGACGTGATCCAAGAATGCCACCGCGAAGTCGGCGTGGCGCTCGCCCGCAACTGGGAGCTGCAAGACGAAGTGGTGCACGCGATCGCGCGCTCCGAGCGCTACTCGGTGGATGGCCCGAACTCGATCGCCAGCGTGGTGTGTTTTGCGAACGCGCTGGTCAAGGGCGCGGGGATCTATACCGGGGACTTCGATCGCGAAGCGGTCCAGACCTTGATCCGCGAGGGGCTGGTGTTGTTTCAGCTCGAGCCCGAGATGCTCGATGAAATGATGGCGGAGCTGAGGTCCGAAGAGTCGTTGCAATCTGCAATCAACGGCTGAGACCCGTGATACCAACGATCGTTGGCGAGATTACGCTGCTCTAGCACAAGGCGGCGATTCGGCGTCAGACCGGCGGCAAACTTCGCACCCGCCGCCGTGAGCTGCAGGAGTCGGTTGACAATGCCGGCCAGCCTCTGTTACGCGCCCTCGGCGTAGCAGTAGGGGGCTCGATGAAGCGGGTTGTAGCTGTCTTGTTAGGGGTGTTGGGGTTCTTGTATCTTCGACTATGTTACCTAACGTCTCGGTACATCATCACGGATGGCGCTGAAGCCGCCTTGCGCCGGACCTGGGATCGCGGGGTGCCCACGGTATTTTCGTGCTGGCACGACGAGTTCTTGATCGCTCTGCTCAACCTCCAGTCTCCGCGCTTGTCCAAGCCGCTGTTCATCACGAACGACTCGTTTGGCGGCGTGTTTCTCGAAACATTCTGCAAGCTCGCCGCCAACCCATGCCTCGTAATTCGGCGCGGCACCCCGGTGGAAGACCGCATCGAACAGTTGGTCACAGGCTTGGCGACGCATCGGCGCGTGGCCATCGCTGCCGACTACGGCCGTCCCTGGTACAAGGCGCGGCCGACAGCAGCGCAGATTGCTGGACGCCTGGATGGGTACGTGCTCGCGATACGCCTCGAGCCTCGCCGAAAGCTGCGAGTTCCCATCGGAATATCCGGCGGCATCGCGTATCTGCCGATCCCGTTTTCCACGTACGCGCTGTGGATGGACGAGCCGCGGCGCGCAAGCGAGGCGAACCTCGACGAGATGCTGCACGGCTTGAGTCGGCACTGCTACGCGACACAGCAGGCTGCCGAAGCGCGGGCGCACCTCGAAGCAGGGCCCTCGGCCTGACACGGCGCTCATGCGCACTCGCCGGTTTATGACTCGTCCTCCAGGACGCCGACCGACGTTTGCGTCCCGCTCTAGGGGCAGCACAAATGCTCGCGTTTCGCCCGGCACATGGTGCATGCTGGCGGCCCCTACGGGAGTGCAAAATGCGAGCAATGCGTCTGTTGATGGGTGTCGCTATCGTGGGTCTGATCGCGTGCGGAGAAAGCGCCGAGGACCAGTGCAAAGAGGTAGCGGACGGGCTCTGTGACAAGTTCAAGGAGTGCAGCAAGAAGACCGGGGACGAGGCACTCGACGTCGAGAACAAGTGCCTCCGGGCGCTCAAGCCGGCTTGCGAGGAAGCCAAGCAGGAGCTGCCCTCGATCGACGATTGCCTCGATGCCATCAAGGGCACCAGCTGCGACGAGTTCGAGGTGGGCGACGGTGACTTCCTGCCCCCGACGCTGCGGTCGTGCGAAGTGAAGTGAGTCGCCCCGAAAAAAGTTCGCCGCGGATGTCGAGACTCGCGGTTCGGCTCCGACTCCCTCGTGAACCCTGAAACGAGGTCGAACTCATGAAATTCATTCTGATGATGAACGGGGCTACGAAAGACTGGGCCTTCTTCCGGTGGACGGCCGAGGAGCGCGAGGCGCACATGGCCCACATGCACCGGCTCAACGCGGATCTGCGCGAGGCCGGCGAGCTCGTCACCGTCGAGGCGCTCGCACAGCCCGCGCAGGCCCGCCTCGTGCGCGCCGGCAAGAACAACGAACCCGTGGTTACGGATGGCCCCTTCCCCGAGACCAAGGAGTTCCTCGCGGGCTACTGGATCGTGGACGTCGAAGACGCCAAGCGCGCGTACGCGATCGCGGCGCGCGCGTCGGCCGCACCTGGAGAGCGAGGCGTGCCGGTCCAGATCCCGATCGAAGTGCGCGAGGTCATGAGCATCTGAGGATCGGCGGATGAGATTCGCGAACGAGCACCTGTTGCGCGACCTGTCGCCTCAGGTGCTCGGCGCTCTCGTCCGGCGCTTTCGCGACTTCGCGGCGTGCGAAGACGCGGTGCAAGAAGCGCTCGCCGCCGCCGCGCTGCAATGGCCGAGCGGCGGCGTACCGGACAATCCGCGCGCGTGGCTGTTTCAAGTGGCGAGCAGGCGACTGACCGACCACGTGCGAGCGGAGATCGCGCGGCGGCGGCGAGAGTCGGCGATCGCCGACGATCCGCTGGCAGAGACTGAAGTGGCCGCGCCTGATGAAGCGGACCGGGAGGAGCGCGACGACACGTTGCTCCTGCTCTTCATGTGCTGCCATCCGTCGCTGACGCGCGCGTCGGCCGTGGCGCTCACGTTGCGCGCGATCGCAGGCCTCACGACAGCCGAGATCGCGCGCGCGTTCTTCGTACCGGAGGCGACGATGGCGCAGCGCATCAGTCGCGCGAAGCAGACGATCCGGCAGTCGGGCATGCAGTTTCAGATGCCGGCGTCTCCGGAGCGCGCCGCGCAGCTCGAGTCGGTACTGCACGTGTTGTACCTGATCTTCAACGAGGGTTACGCGAGCAGCGCGGGGCCCGACTTGCAGCGCGTGGATCTGTCGCGCGAAGCCATCAGGCTGGCGCGAGCCATGCACCGGCTCGCGCCAGCCGACGCAGAGGTCGCCGGCTTGCTGTCGCTGATGCTGCTCACTGATGCGCGCCGTGACGCGCGCAGCGGACCGAACGGAGAGCTGATCCCGCTCGACGAGCAGGATCGAGCGCGCTGGGACGCAGCGGCGATTCGAGAAGGCGTGGCGTTGATCTCGACGACGCTGTCGCGAGGTGCCGTGGGCCCGTACCAGTTGCAGGCCGCGATCGCGGCGGTGCACGACGAGGCGGATCGCGCGGAGGCCACGGATTGGCCGCAGATCCTGGCGTTGTACGGCCTGTTGATGCGCATGACTGACAATCCGATGGTCACGCTGAGTCACGCGATCGCAGCGGCGATGGTCCACGGCCCGGAGCAAGGGCTGGAACTGCTGAAGCCGCTGGACCGAGACGAGCGAATTGCGGACGGTCACCGCCTGCATGCGACGAGGGCGCATCTGTTCGAGCGCGCGGGAGATCTCGGAAAGGCGCTCGAGCACTACCGAGCCGCGGCAGCGCGCACCTCGAGTATCCCCGAGCGAGACTACTTGCTCACGCGGGCCGACAGGATTGCCCTGCGAAGCACCTGAGGAAATCGCACCTTCAAGAACACGGCATGAATGCCGGAGCCCACGCGTGCGAGCGCTAGCAGATCCCACCAGGCTCCCGCGACCTCGGCGATGGCCAACCGAGCAGCGCGATGAGCACGAGGACGGCGTGGACCACCCGTCCAGCCGAATCTCGTAGCTGACGTCGAGCGACCCGCCATTCTTTGCGATCGCGAGCTCCCCCGCGTGCACCACAGCGAGCAGGTTGAGACTCGACGCGGAGCGCAGAATCCTACCTTCGAATTCGATCTGGCCATCCGCCTCGCGCAAGCTGCGCGGCGCGAGCCGCTCGAGCTCGCAACGGAGAGCAGCCTGCCCCACCACGCTAGCACGCGCGACTGCGCTGCGAAGAGACGCCGTTCACCATCGAACCCAATCGGAGGCTCGACCGTACATCAGGCATGGCCGGCAGATGACGTTGCACAAGGACAGCGTCCTCGCGGTCGCCGCAGCTTCGCTGTTGCTGGTTTGGAGCGTCCTCAAGTTCTTGTTCTGGGAGCCGTCCGACGTGGCGCGGGACTCATGGATCTATCGACTGAAGGTTCCGGCCGCTGCACGCCAGGTCGCGTTGCCGAGCGCGAGCTCCGGTCCAACCTACGATGTCAGGCTCGGAGACGGACCGGCGCCGAGCTACGCGCTGATTCGCTATCGAACACGCGCGAGCTTCGCTGAGCTTGCGTCCCGATTTCAGTCGCATGGATTCAGCTGCGTCCAGCCCAACACCTGCTCGCTCGAGTGCGAAGGCTCGAAGCCCGCGCAGCGAGGCAGGCAAGTCTCGGCTCGATGCAGCACCGCGGACAGAGCGTCGTTGGTCACGATCTACGTGCCCGACGAGTCATAGCTGACTTGTGCTGGAGACCCCATGACCGAGCGCAAAGACATCCTGGATGGACTCGACACGACCAACTGGACCAAGCGTTTTGGTCTGATCTACACGTGCAACGCGGGGTGGATCGACCTCGGGCACCTCAATCCACACAGCGCTCGGCCCGAGATCGGCGCGGCGAATCTGTGGCGACAGGTTGCCGCGGAAGGTGCCCCGGTGGTCGACCCGAGGTGTGTACCGCTTCCGCCCTCGCTCCCACCGCACTTGCACTTGCAACATGCACGCAACCAACCGGACCATTGCCCCGTCGATCCACTCTACCGTTTCGAGGACAACAAGACCGGGTACGCCGTGCGCTTCCGAGAAGACCATGCCGGAATGCCCGGACGGCCGGGGCGAGAAGGTCGGTACGTCGTCAAACATGGTCTCTCGGTCGACGAGAAACGAAGCGTGGCGCTGGCCATCTTCATGGAAATTTCGATCAAGTTCGAAAACCTGCAGCGCCTGGCGGGATTCTTCGGAGTCACGCAGAGCGGCTACAGCCAGGAAGATCTCGTGTCGAACCTGATCGGCTTCTACATCGCGGTCGGAGATCTCTCGCAGTACGAGGCGATCAGGCTGTGTCACCCCGTGTCAGCCGCGACTGCCTATTCGATCTGGGATAACGAGGGTGCGCCGGGGAAGAACAAGAACACGACCTTCGCTCCGAAGCTGGCGCGACAGACTCAGACGTGCGTGGGACCGGAGAAAAAATGCACGGACGAGTGCGCGAGTCAGCCGCGCAAGCTTCCGCAGGTATTCACTCGCATCACACCCGCGACCAAGGGCAGGCTGTTCCGCGATCGCCCGCTACCACTCTGACGTGCCGCGCCAACTACTGTCTTGTGGCGCGCTGATAGTGCGCCTGCACTTGTTCGATGGTGTCGGCTTGGTCGGCAGTCTTGTCGGGGCGGTAGCGTTTCACGCGAGCGAAGCGCAGGGCCAAACCGCCCGGGTAGTGCGGGCTGCGTTGGATGTCGTTGAAGGCGATCTCGACGACCAGCTCCGGGCGCACGTAGACGGTGTGTTTGTCGCGGCTGGTTTCGCGCGCGAGCAGGGCTTCGGTTTGGAAGCGCAGTAGCTCGTCAGTGAGGCCCTTGAAGGTCTTTCCGAGCATGACGAAAGTGCCGTCTGCTGCGCGGGCGCCGAGGTGGAGGTTGCTGAGCCAGCCTTGTCTGCGGCCGCTGCCCCACTCGGCGGCGAGGACGACCAGGTCGAAGGTGTGCGCGAGCTTGAGCTTGATCCAGTTGCTGCCGCGATTGCCCGCCGCGTACACGGCGTCGCATGCCTTGGCCATCAAGCCTTCGTGGCCGGTGTCGAGCGAGCGTTGCATGAAGGCCTGGGCGAGCTCGAGTTGGTCGGTGACCAGGCGCGGGACGCGGTTGGCTTCGGGCAACAGCGCGTCGAGCGCCGCGATGCGTTCGGCTTGCGGCGCGTCGAGCAGCGTGCGTCCGTCGAGGTAGAGGCAGTCGAAGAAGAAGGTCGATAGCGGCAGCTCGCCGCGCAAGCTCTCGACCTCCAAACGCCGCCCGAAGCGGCGCATCGTCTCCTGGAACGGCCAGGGTGAACCGTCGGGCCGCAGCGCGATCACTTCGCCGTCGAGGATGACTTCGTTCGCAGCCAACGCGCGCACCAACTCGACGGTCTCGGGCACCGCTCCGGTCACGTCGTTCAGCGTGCGCGTGTAGATCTTCACTTCGTCGGCACGCTTGTGCGCCTGCACGCGCGCACCATCCAGCTTGTACTCGAAGGCGGCCTTGCCCAGGCGCGTCAAGGCTTCGGCCACGTCCTGCGCCGAATCGGCGAGCATCGGTTGCACGGGCCGGAACACTTGCAACCCCGCCGCTGCGAGCCCGGCCTCGCCTTGCTCGAACGCGAGCTGCGCGACCTGCGCCAGATCGCCGATCAGCATCTGCGCGCGCCGCACGCTCGGCCGCGGCACGCGCGCCGCATCCGCCAGCGCGTCCAGGATCAAGCTCTCGAGCGCGCCCTGGCGCAACTCTCCCAATAACAAGCGCACGAGGAAGTGCTGCTCGCCGGCCGTGGCTCGCGCCAGCATGCCACGCAGCAGCTCGAGCCGGCGCGCAGCCGAGCCGGCGCCGCGCACGGCTGCGATCTCGTCCAGGCTGGCATGGACCTCGACGAGCGTCAGGCTCGGCTCGGGCGCCGGAGCTTGATCGCGCAACGCGCCGAGCTGCGCGTAACCCACACCGATCTTGCTCTGCGCGATCGAACCCGACAGATACAACGTCGTCAGCCCGCGCTCGCCCGGCGCCGCTTCGGCGATGCGCGCAGCCAGCAGCTTCAGCTTCTCGGTGCGCTTGCTGGTCTGGGCGACTTGTTCGGACGTGGTCGCGAGCTCGAAGAGGCGCATGGCACGACAGCATGCACCATCAGCCGACACGCTTCATTTTCATTTTTGGCAGCCGCGGTTCGAGGAACGCCAGCACCGCACGCTCGCGCGCGCTCACCGATGCACCGCCGCGCGGTGGGTCGGCAGGCAGGACCTCTCCCTCGAAATAGGCCTCGAACACGCCCGGGTGTACGTAGCTCTTGCGACACACCGTCGGTGTGTTGCCCAGGTACTCGGCCGCCTTGCGCACCGCCTCCAGCACCGTCTTCTTGGCGTGGCGATGAGACTCGGCCGGCCCGCGCTCCCGCAGGTCCAGCGCCACGCTGACTGTCGCCGACCAGGTACGAAAGTCCTTCACCGAATAGCGCGGCGCAGTCAGCGCGCGCAGATACGCGTTCAGGTGATGTGCCCGCACCGGTCGCGGTTGGCCTTGCTCGTCCAGGTACTGAAACAGCTGCCGCCCGCGCAACGCGCGGCAGGCGACGATCAACCGCGCGAGCCGCGCGTCGCGGAAGCGCACGCGACGCGCCACGCCGCTCTTGCCGCGGAAGCTCAGCTCGATCTCGCGGCCACGCACCCGCACGTGGCGCGCGCGCAGCGTGGTCAAGCCATAGCTGCTGTTCGCGCGCGCGTACTCCTCGTTGCCGACGCGGATGCCCGTCAGGTCGATGATTCGCAGCAACGCGGCCAGCACCGTGTTGCGCCCGAGCCCGGGCTTTCGCAGCTCGCGCGCGCACCGCGCCCGCACCTGCGGCATCAACCGCGCGAAGTCGCAGATGCGGCCGTGCTTGTCGGTCTCGCGCACGGCCGACCACTGCGCGTGGTAGCGATACTGCTTGCGCCCTCGCAGATCGCGGCCGGTCGCCTGGATGTGGCCGTTCGCGTGCGGGCAGATCCAGACGTTCGTCCACGCCGGCGGGATCGCCAGCTTGCGGATGCGCTGCACCGTCTGGGCGTCGCGAAGCGGACGACCGCGCGCGTCGCTGTACACGAAGCTCTTGCCCTTACGCGCACGGCGCAGGCCGGGCCGCGCGTCGTCCACGTAACGCAGGCCGGCCGCGCGCGCAGCACGTCGGGACTGCGCGCGCAGCCGGAGCACCTCGGCCGTCTCGACCGCTCGTGCGCTCACCCGGTAGTCCCCGTGCGAGCGACCTGCGACGGCTGCTCCGCTGGCTGTTGCGTGCGAACTTCGAAGTACTGTTCCATGGTCTGCGGCCGCAGCTGTTCGACCGAGAACCCCAGGCCGATGCTGCCTTGCTCGAGCCAGAGCTGCCGCCCCTCGAGGATCGAGCGCGCGACGATCTGCTTCTGCACGTCGTCGTTGCTCCACATGTCTCGCAGCAGATCGTCGATGCGCCGCCGCTGCGAGCGTGCAAACTGATCCGCCAGGAGCAGCGCACCCTCGCGCTCCGCACCCTTGGCGCGCGCCGCTCGTTCGATCGCGGCGGTCAGCGCGAATAGCTCGAGCGCGACATCCACCGCGCGGAACAGGAACGCTTGCTTGCGCTCGAGCTTCGGCCCGAAGCGCACCATGCCGTGGAAGATGCTGCGCGCCAGACGCCGGCTGGCACGCGCCGCCGCGCGCATGTGCCCGGCGAGCTCGCCGTAGCTGCCGAACTGGAAGAAGCTCAGCAGTGAGCCCAACCACTGTAGCGGGTACCAGCCCGCGTAGAACAACGCCACCGCGGGCAAACGCGCCAGCTTCTTGACCAGAGGCAGCTTGGGATCGATCAACGCCCCGGCCACCTCCAGGTGCTTGTCCACCGCTTCACGCGCGATGAACAGGTGCATGATCTCGCTCGAGCCCTCGAAGATGCGGTTGATGCGCGAATCGCGCAGCATGCGCTCGATGCCGATCGCCGGCTCACCGCGTGCCGCGAGCGAGCGTTCGGTCTCGTAGCCACGCCCGCCGCGGATCTGCAGCGCGCGGTCGGCGATCTGCCAACCGCGGACCGTGTTCCACTCCTTGGCCGCGGCTGCTTCGAGCCGGATGTCGCGATCCTTGCGGTCGGCCAGCGCGCCGACCACGTCCGCGACCGACTCCATCGCGTACGTGGTGGCGGCCATGTCGGCCAGGTCGTGCGCGATGGCTTCGTGCTTGCCGATCGGCACGCCCCACTGCTCGCGCGCGAGCGACCACTTGCGGCAGACCTCGAGCGCGATCTTGGCTCCGCCCGCAGTCGCCGCCGGCAGCGTCAAACGTCCGGTGTTGAGCGTGGCCAGCGCGATGCGCAAGCCGTCGCCCTCGCGCCCCACGACGTTCTCCATCGGCACCTTGACCGAGTCGAACGCGACCAAGCCGTTGGCCAGCGCGCGCAGGCCCATGAAGTGACAGCGCCGCTCGACCCGAACGCCCGGCCAGTTCATCTCGACCACCAGGCAGTGAATGCGCTTGGTATCGGCGTCGCGCGCCAGGACCACGATCACCTCGGCCAGCGTGCCGTTGGTGCACCACAGCTTGCGTCCGTCGAGCACGAAGTGTGTGCCGTCGGCCGAGCGCTTGGCGACGGTCGCGAGCCGCGCCGGATCCGAACCCACCGCGGGCTCGGTCAACGCAAACGCCGAGATCGCACCGCGCGCGCAACGTGGCAGGTACTTCTGCTTGAGCGCCTCGGAGCCGAACATCTCGACCGGGTGCGGGACACCGATCGCCTGGTGCGCCGAGAGCAAGGCAGTGATGTTCGCGTCGTAGCTGCCGAGCAGCTTCATCGCGCGCACGTACTCGTGGTGCGTCAGGCCGAGCCCGCCGTACGCCTTCGGGATCTTCATCCCGAACGCACCGAGCCGAGCCAGACCCTCGATCACGTGAGGCGGATACTCGCCCTTCTCGTCGATCGCAACCGGATCGACCTGGTTGCGCAGAAAGGCGTCGAGCTGCTGGTAGAACGCCTCGAACTCGGGCCGGGTATCCAGCTCGAACGCACGCTCGGGCAGCAACTCGGGCCGCAGCCGGCCCAAGAACGCTTCACGCAGCAAGCTCGAGCCCCGCCACTCGGCCTCGCGCGACTCCTCCGCGACCCTACGAGATTCCTGTTCCTGTTGCGTTGCCATGATGCCTCTCTTGCCTGGAAGTCAGACCTGCGCGTACGCGGCCTGCTCGGCGCGACGCTGCCCACCCGCACCGTCCGCGTGAATGCGGTCCCAGTACGCGCGTAAGCCATGGATCGTGCGCTCGCTCGCTTCGATCTGCGGTAAGCCGCGCGTGCGCAACACGCGCAAGGTCTCGTAATTATCGTGACGAGAAACGAAGCCGCGCAAGCCGCCGAAGTCGCTATACGGGTCCTGGTCGAACAACACGAGCACCGGCGCCTTCACGCGCCCGTACGTCTGCTGCGGATCGCCCGCCGGGAACAGCTCGCCCGACACGAACGCCAGCGGCGCGTACTGCGCGCCCGGTTGGTGGCTGGTGGCGTGCGAATACTCGAGCAAACTCGGGTCGATGGGGCCGACGAATGACTTGTGCAGGTAGTGCCGCAGGCTCGGCCGCGTGATGAGCAGCTCGTAGAACAGCTCACCACCCGCACGCGCCACCGCCTTGAGCCACTGCGGTGTGCCCTCGCGCCGTGACTTGCCGAAGCCCGTCGGCGAGATCAGCACCAGCGAGTGCACCAGGTCGGGCAGCTCGGCCGCGACCGCAGCCGCGTACTCGCTGCTCAGCGAGAGCGCCACCAGATCGGCGCGCTGATCCTCGCGTTCGCTGGCGATGTGACGCAGCAGGTGCTCGATCGCGCGCACGTAGGTCGTGGCCGAATAGCGCATCCCGCCACGTTGCGAGAAACCGAAGCCGGGCAAGTCGAGCGCATAGACCGGCCGCTCGCCGCGAAACGCGTCGAAGAGCGTACGCATCTCGAACGCCGAAGCGGCTGCGTGGATCCCGTGCAGCAAGACCAGTGGCCGGCCCTCTCCCGAAGCGTCTTCGTAGTAGCTGATGGCACCTGCGTCGGCCGTCGCGATCACGTGGCGCTCTGCCTCGACCGCGGG
Organism: Polyangiales bacterium; assembly: GCA_035274465.1. Taxonomy (GTDB): domain Bacteria; phylum Myxococcota_A; class Polyangia; order Polyangiales; family JAFGIB01; genus JADGRF01. Next base: position 12,167 of record DATEOF010000485.1, on the reverse strand, counting down.
AAGCAAGGGCCGAGCATGGACATGCCTGCGGAACCGTCTCCCCGCGTCGTGAGCCAGCTTGCCGAACGTTGTAATCAGGCTCGTTCCGGCCATGAAAAACCTCCAGTTGGGGTGCAGGCCAACTGACGATGCAGGGTCAGTGCCAAGCCCTCGGCCGCTGACAGCGGCGAGTCGGTCGTCCGTGCGAGGCGGAACGCCCCACGGGGCGAGGTTGCGCGCAACGCACGGGCACACGGCTTGCCTCGTCAGCGTCCCGAGGAACCATGACAACCGGCCAAGAGAAACATCCATTCCCCGAGCGCAACGTCGAGAGCGATACCGGTGAGCGCGACGAGAATTACGACCTGATCTCGGTGCTGTACCACTCTCTGCAATTCGCCGAGGCGTGCGCGCAGTACGTCCGGGACGCGGAGCGCAAGGGCGAGCAGCAGCTGGCGCAATTCTTCGAGGAAGCGCGCGGCAGCCACGTCGAGCTCGCGCAGCAGGCCAAGCAGCTGTTGGCTGCGCGGCTCGACCCGACCGAAGAAGACGAAGAGTGAGGCGAAAAAGCCCTGGCATATGTCATGCAGCTGCAGCCTGTCATGCGGCTGACTGACATTGCCTCGGTTCTCAAAGCCACCGTGGTGGAATGGATCGACGATAATGCCGCACGTGTGGCGGCGTCGCTCGCGTTCTACACGCTGCTTTCGATGGCCCCGATGGTGATCTTGAGCATCGCCATCGCCGGAGTCGCGCTGGGCGAGGAGTCGGCGCGCGCGCAGATCCTGCAGCACGCCGGCTCGTTCATCGGCCCCGAGGCGGCCGGCGCACTCGACGCCGTGGTCGCGAGCGCCAGCAAGTCGCAATCTGGCGTGGTCAGCACGATCGTCGGCCTGGTCGTGCTGCTGGTCGGCGCCTCGGGCGTGTTCGGCGAGCTGCAGTACGCGCTGGATACGATCTGGGGCGTGAAGCCGAAGCCGCGACGCGGAGTGATGGGCATCATCAAGGAACGACTGTTTTCGTTCTCGATGGTGATCGGCGTCGCGTTCGTGTTGTTGGTGTCGCTGGTGGTCAGCGCAGTGCTCTCCGCGCTGGGTAGCTACATGGCCGACGCGTTGCCCGGCGGCGCGCTGCTCTGGCAAGCGATCAACCTGGCTGCGTCGCTCGGTGTGATCACGGTGCTGTTCGCGCTGATCTTCAAGGTCGTGCCCGACGTCGAGATGCGTTGGCGCGACGTGTGGGTCGGCTCGTTCGTGACGGCCGCCCTGTTCAACGTCGGCAAGTACGCGCTCGGCTTCTACCTCGGCCGCTCGACGGTCGCGTCGAGCTACGGTGCGGCAGGTTCGGTCGTCGCGCTGGTCGTATGGGTCTACTACTCGTCGCAGCTGGTCTTCCTCGGCGCCGAGTTCACGCAAGTCTTCGCGCGGCGTTTCGGCGCGCAGATCCGCCCGTCCAAGAACGCGATGTTCGTGGACGAGCCGTTGAGCAAGGCCGTATGAACGGGCGCCTACCGTTCGTGGAGACCGGCAAGGATGCCTGGACGCTCGAGCGCGAGCGCCTGCTGGCGCGCAAGATCAGCGATCTCGGGCTGAAGATCGAGGGCACCTACCTCCAGGCGATCATCGAGCGACTGTACGCCGAGCTGGAGCACGCCGGCATCGCGTTCAAGCCGCTGGTCTACCTGTCCGACGAATGGTCCTGCCCGGATCGCGTGCCGGTCATCGGCATCCCGTTCTACCTGGCCGATCCCCAGCTCTCGCGCCTCGAGGACGAGATGATGGACGGCATCGAAGCCAGCACGGAGCAGGAGATCCTCGGCTACCTGCGCCACGAGGCCGGGCACGCGTTCAACTACGCACACAAGCTGTACGACACCGCCGAGTGGCGCGCGGTGTTCGGGCCGTTCGAGGCGCCGTACAACGAGGAGTACACGCCGCAGCCGTTCTCGCGCCGCTACGTGCGGCACATCCCGGGCTGGTACGCGCAGAAGCACCCGGACGAGGACTTCTCCGAGACCTTCGCAGTCTGGCTGACGCCTGACTCGAACTGGCGCGAGCTCTACCGCGACTGGGGCTGCTACCCGAAGCTCGAGTACGTCGAGCGCATCGTGCGCGAGTACGGGCCGCGCGAACCCGCGGTCAGCGGCGCCGACTACGACTTCGCGGCCGAAGACCTCGGCTACTCGGTCGGAGAGTACTACCAGCGCGTGCGACCCGAGCTGGGCGAGCTGCCTGCGCAGTTCGATGGCGAGCTGCGGCGGATCTTCGGGGCCCCGAGCACGGAAGGCGACAGCCTGAGCGCCGAGGCGCTGATCACCGAGCATCGACGCAAGATCGTGTTCGACGTGGCTTACTGGACGGGGCTGTACGACGTGCGGGTGCGCTCGCTGGTCAACCACTTGATCGAGCGCTGCCGGCGGCTCGGCTTGCGCGTGTCCGCGCAGCGCACGGCGGCGGTGCTGATCGACTTCATGGCCTTCGTCACGGCCCTGTGCATGAACAAGCTCTACAAGGGAGACTTCGTCGTCCAATGACTGCGCGCAGCATAACCCTGCTCTACGACGAGATCGAAGACCGCGAGGCCACGCCCAACGGTGATCCACCGGTGTACAAGCAGGTGCGGCGCGTCCTGCGCGAACGCGGCTATGAAGTGGCCACGCTGGCCGCGAGCTCGGACGTCCAGGCACTGGTGCGGCGCATCCAGGGCGACAAGAGCGACGTGATCTTCAACCTGTGCGAGTCGCTCGGCGGTGTGGATGCGCACGCGATCCGGGTCGCGGCGCTGCTCGAGCTGCTGGGGCGCCGCTTCACGGGCAGCGGATCCTTCGGCATGACGCTGGCGCAGGACAAGGCGCTGGCCAAGAAGATCTTCAGCTTCCACGGCATCGAGTACCCGAACTTCTCGATCATGCAGGCCGGACAGGTCGAGTGGTCGGACGAGCTGCAGTTCCCGCTGTTCGTCAAACCGTCCAACACCGACTCGTCGGTGGGCATCGATGAGCACGCGCTCGTGCGCAACATCAAGGAGCTGATGCAACGCATCTCGTACATCCACACCGAGGTCAACGCTCCGGTGCTGATCGAGGAGTTCATCGACGGCCGCGAGCTGTTCGTCGGCGTGCTGGCCAAGGACAACGGGTTCGAGGCGCTGCCGATCATCGAGTGGGACTTCTCGAAGGTAAAGCGCGGGCCTCGCTTCGCCACCGCCGAAGCCAAGTGGAACGCGAGCTCCGAAGGCTACAAGGCGCCCGAGCGTTTCCCGACGGACATCCCCGCGGAGGTGTACGAGCGGATCCAGACCACTGCGGTCGAGGCCTGCCGCGCGCTGCGCGTGCTGGACTACGGGCGCGTCGACATGCGACTGCGGCGCAAGGGCGATGACTGGCAGCACTTCGTGATCGAGGTCAACCCGAACCCGTACCTCGAGGAGCATTCCGAGGTCGCACTGGCCGCGCAGAAGCATGGCATCGCGTTCGCTGACCTGATCGAGCGCATCGTGAGCTCGGCCAGCGTGCGCGGGCCTGCGGCGACTTAGCTGCCCTGCACGGGCCTGTGCCAACACGAATGCCTCGCTGGGCGGTAAGCGCGCGCACGGAGAACCGTGCCGTGGCCGAAATGGCTCAGAAATCGTTGGCACCCGCGTTGCAGGATTGCAGCTGCGCGCGGCACCGGCAGCTCCGCGTAGAAAGGGGCAGCGATGGCAGCAGATACCAGCACGGGTCACGAGATCGGAGTCTCGAACCACGTCGTCAAGGTGATCGAAGTCCTGGCCGAGTCACCGCACAGCTGGGAGGACGCCGCGGGCGTCGCGCTGCGTGAGGCGGCGCGATCGCTGCGCAACATCGCATCGATCTACATCAAGGACCTGCAGGCCGTGGTGCGCGATGGTCACGTCGCGGCGTGGCGGGTCAACGCCAAGGTCTCGTTCATCGTGAGCGATCAAGACCAGAACCGAACCCCAACCAAACGAGAGGACAGCACGATGCGCTATCGACAAGACCAAGGTCGCCCGTACCGCGGCGAGAGTCAGGCCTTTCCGGACTACGACGATTACGGATTGCACGGCGACGAGCGGCGCGAGTACAGAGGCCGCGAGTCGTACGAGCAACAGAGTCGCGGCGGTCACGGCGGGCGCAGCGGGATGTTCAACCAACGTTACATGCCTCGCGAGTACGACGAGCGCTTCCGCAACAACGCCGACGAGGATCGCCGCGGCTATCAGAACGTCGGTCATCGGCAAGAGTTCGAGAGCGGCGGACGCGGTCGCGACTACTACGAGGAGCCGCGCTACGGCTTCGATCCTCGCTCCCAGGGACAGTATCGCGGCAGCGCGTCGTACGATCGCTGGGAGAGCCAGGACATGCAGCGCGGCGACGACTACAGCCGCACGGACTACGGCGAGCGCGGCTATCCGAACCGCGAGTATTCCAGCCGCGACTACCAGAACCGCGAGTACGGCAACCCCTATTCGCGCCGCTCGAGCTACGAGAGTCAGTACGATTCGCCAGAGCAGCGCAGCGGGTACAACCTCGGCGGCGGGCGCGGCTTCGGTTGGCGATCATCGGGTAACTGGCCGGAGCAAAGCTTCGAACAACAACGCTCCACGCAAGGTCAAGGCGAGCTCGGCTACGGCCAGCGCCGCGGTTCGCGCGGACCGAAGGGCTACAAGCGCTCGGATGAACGCATCCGCGAGGATGTCTGCGATCGCTTGAGCCAGCACTGGGACCTCGACGCCAGCGAGATCGAGGTCAACGTCAACAACGCCGAGGTCACGCTCAGCGGCAGCGTCGCGGACCGCGACCAAAAGTTCCGTGCCGAGAACATCGCGGATGGTGTCGGGGGCGTCAGCGAGGTGCACAACCAGCTGCGCGTGCGGCGTGAAGCGGCGGCGCAGACCTCATCGCAAGCCGGACAGATGCCGAAACCCACACCGACCAACCAGAGCCGAAGCTCGTAGAGGCCACGACCATGCACGCAATCAAACTTCTCGAACAACAGCACCGCAAAGTCGAGAGCATCTTCCGAAAGCTCGAGGGCCAGGGTCAAGGCGAGCCCGAGGCGTTGGTCACCGAGCTGGCGAACGACCTGGCTGCGCACATGACCATCGAGCAGGAGATCTTCTACCCCGCGATCAACGAGCTCGATCACGAGCACGTCCTCGAGTCGTACGAGGAACACGCACTGGCGGAGGTCGCGCTCAAGCGCCTGCTCGCGGCGGCGCCCCAGGCCGACGAGTTCAAGGCTCGAGTGAGCGCACTTCGAGACTTGATCCAGCACCACGTGGCGGAAGAGGAGAAGGAGTTGTTCCCCGAGGTGGAGAAGGCCATGGACGAGCAGCGCCTGGTCGAGCTCGGCAACCTCATGCAGCAGCGCTTCGAGGAGGTCGTCGGCGCCGGCTACGAGTCCGCGGTGCCCCGAGGCTTCGCGCGAACCTCGTCCGACGTGTCGCGCAAAGCGCTGAAGAAGTCGGCGTCACACAAGGCCGCGTGATGATGTGGTCCTGGCTTCAGGCTCCGGGTCACAGGCTTCAGGTCAGAGATCTCGACCCGAAGCCTGGAGCCCGTGGCCTGAAGCCAGGTTAGGGTTGTCCCGTCTTGACCCGCAGGGCTATCCCGCGGAGGCTCGGGGTGTGACGAGTACACAGGCGCCCATCCGAGTCTGCTTCGTGTGTCTGGGCAACATCTGCCGCTCGCCGACCGCCGAGGGCGTGATGAAGAAGCTCGTGCGCGACGCGCAGCTCTCCGAGCGCATCCTGGTCGAGAGCGCCGGCACCGGCGCCTACCACGTGGGCGAGCCCGCGGACCGGCGCTCCGCTGCCGAAGCGCGACGGCGCGGCATCGAGCTCGACGGCTGCGCTCGCCAGTTCGCGCTGGAAGACTTCGACCGCTGCGACTACGTCGTCGCCATGGACCGGCGCAACTACGGCTTCTTGAAGCGCATCGCGCGCGGCCCCGAAGACCTCGCGCGCCTGTCGCTGTTGCGTTCGCACGACGCCGAGTCGTGCAAGGCAGAGCTCGAGGATGTGCCTGACCCCTACTTCGAAGACAACTTCGATGAAGTCTTCGACATCTGCGAGGCGGGCTGCAGGGGCTTGTTGGCGGTGCTGATGGAGAAGCACGCGCTGCGAGGCTGACGATGCGAGCGCTCGCCGAAAAGGTCGGAGCTCTGCTCGGTGAGTCGGTGACGGATATCGAGTCCGTGTCGGGCGGTGACATCAACCGCGCGTTCGCGCTGACGCTCGGCAGCGGCCGGCGGCTGTTCGCGAAGACCCACGCCGCTGCGTTGCCGCAGGTCTTCGTACGCGAAGCGGAGGGTCTGTCGTGGCTCGCGCAGGCACGTGCCCTGCGCGTACCCGAAGTCCTGGCAGCCAGCGACGCAGACGAGCTGGGACCGGCTTGCCTGGTGCTCGAGCTCATCACGCCCGGCGCACGCACCGGGCGCTACTCCGAGGCTTTCGGCCGCGGGCTCGCCGCGCTGCACAAGAGCGGCGCGAGCTGCTTCGGTCACGACACGCCGAACTACCTGGCAACGTTGCCGCAAGACAACACGCCGAGCGACACCTGGCCACGCTTCTACGCCGAACGGCGCCTGACGCCACTGTTGACGCAAGCGGTCCAGCGCGGAGACGTGCCGCATTCACTCGCAGGCCGCTTGCGGCAGCTGTGTGAACGCATGGAGATGTTCTGCGGCGATCCAGAACCACCCGCCCGCTTGCACGGCGACCTGTGGGGCGGCAACGCGCTCGCAGCCGAGGGCGGCGAGCCGGTGTTGATCGATCCTGCGGTCTACGGCGGACACCGCGAAGTAGACCTGGCGATGATGCAACTGTTCGGTGGCTTCGAGCGCCGGGTCTTCCAGGCCTACGACGAGGTATATCGGCGCCAGCCCGGCCACGAAGAGCGTGTGGCGTTGTGCCAGCTGTATCCGCTGCTGGCGCACGTGTGCTTGTTCGGCAGCAGCTACACGCCGCAGCTCGAGCGCGCGTTGTCTCGGTACGTGCGCTGAAGCGAGCCCGGCGCGATGGCCGGGACGGTTAACGGGTCCACCACGATCCTGAAGATCAGGGAACTGCAGGAGCCGTGGAGACCGCACGCCCAAACACGTTGACCTGGCATCCAGCACCCGACGTGTCAGAGTGGAGCGGGGTGGCAGAATGAACCGATGGCTTGGCTCGTGTGTGGCTTGCCTGTGCTTGACTGCCTGCTTCGAGGTGCGGAACCCCGAAGGCTCCCCACCGGAGCAGCCGACTCTCGCGGCTGACGCCGGCTCGCCGGGTCGCAACGGACGGCGCACGACCGAATCGGAGCAGTCCGAACGCGCATCATCCAAGCCGGCGCGTTCGGAGAGCGCAGGGTCGCCAGCGTTCACCAGGACTCCGAGCACGGACGCAGGCATGCCGATGCCGGCGAAGCCACCGCCTGTCACGGAACCCGAGGTTCCGCCCGCAGCCTGTGACGAGGATGCCGGCGCTTGCCCCGAGACGCAGCCGGTGCTGGACATCAGCACGATGTGCTCGAACACGTGCGCGCTGTTGCAAGACGGCAGCGTGAAGTGCTGGGGCGTGGACTACAGCAAACCGTATCCCCAGCCGAGCATCCTGCCCACGCGCGTGGCGAATCTCGAGAACGCCACCCAGATCTCGACGGGCTGCACGAACAGCTGCGCGCTGATCCGCGATGGCAGCGTGCGCTGTTGGGGCAACGGGCGGCTCGGCGACGGCCGCGATGAAGCGAGCAGTGCAGCCGTGGTCGTACAAGGCATTCAGGATGCGACCGCGATCGCAGTGGGCGACGGACATCACTGCGCCGTGATCCGCGATGGCAGCCTGCACTGCTGGGGCAACAACGGCTTCGGCTCGCTTGGCGATGGCACGATGGGTAGTCAGCTGGTGCCGACGACGGCTTCCGGACTGCACGACGTGGCCCGCATCGCCACCGGCTTCGCCATGAGCTATGCGTGGACGAGGGACGGGGCGCTCTACGCCTGGGGCGACCAGAGTGTCAACCTCGGCATCGAGCAGAGTCAAACCGCCCAACAGTCCACGCCGGCGCGAGCCAGCATGTTGGGCGAAGTGTCACAGCTCGCGCTGGGTTACGGACATCGCTGCCTCGTGCGTCCCGACAACGCGGTGCTCTGCTGGGGTTACAACTTCGAGGGTCAGCTCGGGCGCGGCACACAAGATTCCTCGCCACCACCGCTGCACACCACACCCGAGCCGGTCAGCGGGCTGGAAGACTTGAAGCTGATCGAAGCCGGGTTTGACTACACCTGCGCGGTGGTCGGCGATGGCGCCGTGCGCTGTTGGGGTAAGAACGCGCACGGTCAGCTCGGCGACGGAACGCAAACATCGCGGTCCACACCCACGCCGGTCGTCGGCCTCCGCGATGTTCGGCGACTGGCCCTCGGCATCGATCACTCGTGCGCGCTGCGCGCCGACCACACCGTGGTGTGCTGGGGCTCCAACGCGGATCGGCGTTTGGGCGCGGATCGCGAGGGCGACAGCCTGACACCGGTCGCCGTGCCGGGGCTTTAGCGCTAATTCGGCGCGGAGGGCGGCGCTTCCCGCGCAGGCTCGTCGAGTTTGTGCCTGCGCAGCTTGTCCAGCAGCGTGGTCCGCGGGATCCCGAGCAGTCGCGCCGCTTCGCTCTTGTTGTTCCCCGTGCGCGCGAGCGCGTGGAGCAGTGCGCGACGTTCGACCTCGTCGAGGTGGCCTTCGAGCGGGTGCGCGCCGGCGCTCAGGGCGTGGCTGCGTTCGAGGTCGGCGCTGGTGATCCGCGGGCCGGTCGTTACCGATGCGGCGCGGTCCAACACGGTCTGGAGCTGCGCCACGTTTTCGGTCCATTGCTCTGCGCGCAGTCGCTCGAGGGCGCCGGGCTCGATGCCGATCGGTTCGCGCGCTAAACGCTTGCAGGCGCGGTCGATCGCGAGCAGCACGTGCGACTCGAAGTCTTCCGGGCATTCGCGCAGCGGCGGCACGCGACAGACGAAGGCTTCGAACGGCGCCGCCAGCTCGGGCTCGCAGCGACCTTGTTCGACCAGCTCGCGTAGCGGGGCGCGGGCGCTGGCCACGACGCGCGCGTGCACGCGGTACGGCAGGCCTCCGCCGGCCGGGCGCGCAATGCCGGTGATCAGGGTGGTGGCGAGCCGCCGCTGTACGCTGCGCGGCAACGCGACGATGTCCAGCAGCAGCAAGCTGCCCGCATCGGCCGCTCGCAGACAGCCGGCGTCTTCGCCCAACACTGCCGCGCTGCCGAAGATCGCACCCTCGGCTTGCTCGGTGCGCAGCGCCGCGCAATCCATCACCACGAAGGGTTCGGCAGGGCGGCCGGCCTCGACATGCAGGAAGCGCGCGAGCGGTTCGACCGGCAAGCCCGGCTCGGCGACCAACAACACGGGAGACTCGAGCGCGGTCAGCGTGCGCAGATGCGCCTGCAACGCGCGCATCGCCGGGCTGTAGGCGATCAACGCGGGCGACTCGGTGCGCCGCATGCGGCCACCGTGGAGCAACGCCAGCGCCTCTCTCGCGCGCGCGTTCTCCTCGCCCAGCTCCTGCACGCGGCGGCTGGCAGCGATGTTGGCCTGCAGCGCGTTGTGCGCGCGCAGCTCCGAGCGGCTGCGCGAGGCGAAGAGCGTGAACAACCCGGTCAACCAGCGCGCGTGCCGCCGCAGCGCGTTCAGCTCCTCGAGCGTCAGCGGCGAGCGGCGCCCGCCTCGCGGCAACAGGAACGCGCCTTCGAGCTGGCCCTCGGCGACGAGCGGCACGGCGCACAACACGTCGTGCTCCTGCAGCACCTCGAGCAACGGCCGAAGCAGTGGGCTGCGCACGATGCGAGCCTCGAGCGAGGCGCGCACCAAGATCTCGCCCGGCTGCTCCTCGAGCCACACCAGGAGCTCCTTGTTCGGGGCCTGCTCGCGCACGTGCGCTGCACCCGCCGCGTCCAGGCGAGCCTCGAAGCCCGGCTCGAAGCCGTAGAGCACGGGTTGCGCGGCGCGTGATCCGCTGGCATCGCGCAGCGCACCGAGCACGATGCGCGCGAGCTCTTCGCGCGTCTGCACACCTGCCAGCGAGCTCTCGACCTCTGACAGCGCGCGCAGCAGGCGGCCCCCGAACGGCGCGAGTTGCTGCCGTGCCAGGGCGCGCAGGCTGAAGAACAGACCGAGCGCGACCAGCAACGTGGCTGCGGTCCAGAGTGCGAGCGGCAGCGGCGAGCGCGGCACGAGCTTGCCGAATGCCGCCACACCACCCGCCATCAGCAGCAACGCACAGCTGGCCGCCAGGCTATCGCGCGTGAAGCGCGACGCGGACAGACGCCGCTTCGGATCGACCATGAAGGCGTGGCCGAAGTACAACGCGAGCGCAGCCGATGCCGCCCACAGCGGCATGAACGGCCGCGCCGAACGCAACTCCGGGAACACGGCCAGGATCGCCAGCGCCGCGGCCGGCGCCAGCGCCAGGCTGCCCCAGGCATTCGACGCCAGCGCGTCCGGGCTGCTACCGAGCCGCGGCCGGAGCAGCCGCACGCACAACGCGTAGATCACGCACAGCCCGGCGTAACAAGCCGCGGCGCTCGCGTAGCGCCCGGGCACTTGCGAGAACCCCGCGAGCGCGAGCGATGAAACCAACGCGCTCGCCGCTCCCAGCCCGTAGGTCAGGCCGCGCGCCACGCGCGAGAAGCGCAGGCTGCCCAACCGATCGGGCACGCGCAGTGCCTGATCGAACACCGATGCACCCAGCACGCACAGCCCGGCGACCTCGGCGATCCCCACCGACAACCTCGAAGGCTGATCGCTCAACGCGCGCAACAGCGCCACCGAGGTGCTGAACCCCAGCCACGGCAGCGCACGTACCCCGAGCGGCGCGGTCACCGAGTCGCGCGGACGCGCACTGAACGACAGCCCGAGCGCAATCGCCGCGATCAGCCAGCCGAGCAAATCGAGCTGGCCGACCGACGCGACGATATCCGCGATCAGGTAGCAAACCAGCGCGGGCGCGAGCAGCGGAAACAGAGCGACGCGTTGCAGAAAAGCCTCCGCAGGAAGACCACTCTACCACTGCAGGCCCTCGGTCAGACAACTTGCGACACGCTCAAAAGCGTTTGTGGCCCTCGTTCTCCCACCAGTCTTGATACCTGCGTTGGGCGCGCTCGCGATCGCGCTTGGGCGCGGACGCCACGTAGCCGTAGTAGACCTGCGTCACCTTCTGCAGCTCGATACCCGCGGCCGAGCGCAGGTTCTGCTCGCTGTGCATCAGGCTCTCGATCAGCCACTGCACGCGGTGGCGATGCTGATTCTCTTCGTACCAGAGTCGCCACTTTTTCGTGGAAGAACCGAAATCCTGGCAAGTGATGGCGACGAGCGCGCGATGACCGGGCACGGACAGCTGGCGATCGGGGTGCGCCAGCAACTCGACGAGCGGCAATACGCTCGCGCCGTCTCGCAAGTGCGTCAGCGCGTCGATGGCCGCGAGCCTCGTGGGTAACGGCGCCCGCGCCTCGAGCATGCGCGTGCGCAAGCTGCCCAGCACCTGCGCGAAGGCCGGCAGCTGCCGGTACGCCGGCAACGTATCGCGCACCATCAGGCGTATCTGCGGATCCTCGTCGAACAGGCGCTCGGCGATCGGCACCAGCAGCTCGGGATGGACCTGATCGCTCACGAACAGCGTGGCGTAGTAGCGCACGTCGGGATTGGTCGAGCGCAGCAGCGGATGGATGCGCACCAGCGCGGCCGTACCGAACGCCGACAGCGCGCGCGCGATCGGACCGGTGTCGCGACCGAACGGCAAGCGCGCGTAGGGTCGCCGGCGATCGAACCAGAGCGGGCCGGGAAAGCGCTCGATCAAGACGTCGAGCGCCTCGCTGCCCACCCGCAGCAGGCTCTGCACGGTGGGACCTTCGTCATCGGGACCGCACTTGCACAGGTCGTCGACCAGCGCGCGCGTCTGACCCAGCGTGTCGACGATCACCGAGGCCTCACGCGGCAGCGGCGAGCTGCGCTGCGGCGCCGGCGGTGCCATGTACTCGGGCACCGGCGTCGCGAGCGGTGTGTCGCGCCGATCGTCGGCTGGCGCAGGCGGACGCTTGCTCGGACGGCGGCCGTTGGACGGGGGTGGCGCGGACGATTGGCGCTTGGATGGCGGCGCGGCTGCAGCGGGCGGCGCGGACGATGGACGCTTCGGCGGCGGCGCGGCTG
>DATEOF010000484.1:0-50746 GCA_035274465.1 Polyangiales bacterium | reverse complement strand
TCGATTTTTCGTCAGGTCGCCCGCGAAAAACGCAGGCATAGTGGTGCTATGTCGAGGCTTTTCGCGGGCGAGCTGGCGGAAAAGCGACGTGAAAGGCGGGGTCCGAATCGTCTCGGACAGCCCCTGAAGCCAGGTGCTCCTCAACTTAGGAGCCGATTGGGTTTTTGCGCGAGCAAGAGCGACAGCGCCTCGTGCATCGCACGCCCAGGATCCTCGGAGAACTGCGCGCGGTAGCGTGAACTGTCCAGGCTCACGTCGCGCGGCCGCGGCTCTGGCACGGCCAGGTCTCTGCTCGAAGCCCCCTGCAACAAGGACAGGGGAGCGCCGATCGCTGCGGCCATGCGCTCGCCCATCTCGTAGCGTGACAGGCGCTCTGGGCCTCCGACGTGCACCACGCCGCGCATCTCACTGTCGGCGACGCGCACGCAGGCACGCGCCGCGTCGTCGAACCAGAGCGGCGTTCGAAAATCGTCCGTGAACAAGGAGACGCGCTGGCCGGACCGCAAACTGTCGAGCGTACGCTCGAAGAACGTCGGTTTGCGCGCGGCCTCGGGCAGCCCGTACATCAACGGGAAGCGCAGGACCGCCCCGCGTTTGTACGTCAGCACGTGACACTCGGCCTCGAGCTTGGTCCGGCCGTAGATCGAGAGCGGCTCGGGTGTGGCGTCTTCGCCGTATGGTGCCTGCTCGCCGTTGAACACCATATCGGTCGAAGCAAACAGGAAACGTGCGCCGAGCTTTTCGGCGCACGCGAGCAGCACCGCCGTGGACTCGACGTTGAGCTTGCGCGCGTGCTCGGGGTCGGCGTAGGCGACGTTCAGCTCAGCGATGGCCGCGAGGTGCACGATCACCTTCGGCGCCAGCGCCAGCAATCGCTCGCGAAACGTACGCGGGTCGCACAGGTCCGCGCTCCAGACCTGGCCGGCGAACGGCGTGGGACCGTGCGGGCTGACCACGCCGCAGCTGGAGCGCGACGCGCGCTGGAGTACGCGCATCAACACGCTACCGAGCGCACCACCGGCGCCCGTCACCAAGAAGTCAGTCATGGCTGCGAATCGAGCAAGCGTTGGGAGCGCCGCACGAACGCGCGCTCAGCGCGCACGATGTCACGAAATCCGGAGCAGGGCACGCGCTGCGTACGTTCCGGGCAACGCAAACACGGCGACCGATCGGGACCGCGCACACGATACGCGATCGAGAGCGCGGCGCAGGCCACGATCACCGCGAGCGCACAGCCGAGCGCCGCGAGATCGTGCCAGAGCGCGCAGCACGCGAGGGCGTACGCTGCACCCGCAGCCGGCCAGGCGCGCGTCCACAGCTTGCTGCGCCTTTGTCGCGTGACCGTCGTGGCCAACGCAAGGGCCGCGATCAACGTGGCCTGCCCGAGCGCGAGTGGAAACAAGAGTCCCATCAGCACGCCTGACCCGGCGCCGAGCAGCGCGAACGCGCAGCCGCGACAGACGCGCCGACGGTGGCCGAGCGCGATCAGCTCGCCGGCGTAGTCGGCGCACAGCGGATGATGCGCGAAGCGGTGGAAGGCGTGCGCGCGTCGCGCCAGGCGCTCGATGCGTCTTGCAACGGGAAGGGCGATCGCGGGCGGCCGCGCCGGTTCCGGAAGGCTCGCGCCTGATGGACGCGACCCTTCCGATGACCATCGGTCGCCGGCGCTGCGCGGCGGCTCCACTTCCACGCTCAACCCCCGGGCGGCCCGAGGCGCACCGCGGTGCCGTACGCGACGATCTCGTTGGTGTTCTGCATCAGCTCACCCGAATCGAAGCGCATGGCGAGCACGCAATTGGCGCCGAGCGAGAGTGCGTGGGTCTCGAGCCGGGCCATAGCCTGGTTGCGCGACTCGGTCGCCAGCGTGGTGAGCGCCGAGATCTCGCCGCCGAAGATCTGCTGACAACCAGCGCACGCCGTGCCGATCACGCTGCGCGAGCGCACGGTGATGCCCCAACACGGGCCGAGCACCTGCTCGATGACAGTCCCGGGTGGCGCGTCGAAGGTGGTCAGGATCGGGATCTTGTGCACGCTCATCGCTCGCGCGAGTGTACGAGCCCGCAGCGAAGAAGCGCAAAATCTCGAAACTCGCCCGGAGCCCGCGCGCCGTCTATGCTGCGCCCATGTGTAGGGTCGGTTGGTCGTTGCTTGTCCTCGGCATGCTGTGTTGCGCGCAAGCCGCCCAGGCCCAAGCCGATGATCCCAACGCCCCTCCCGAACCGGAGGCAGTACCCGCACAAGACACCGGCCAGCCTCCGGATCCGGACGCACCGGCGCCCCCGCCTCCCCCAGCGACGCCTGGCGACTTCGCCGGCACGGCCAGCGGCGGCGAAGCGCCCGACGACGAGCTCTCGCGCGATACGGCCGAAGAACCGGACGTCCACGTGCGCGAGCGCGAGCACCGCGAGTTCTCGGTCCGAATCGATCCGCTGAACTGGCTGCTGCTCGGGCGCTTCGCGGTCGAGCTCGAGATGGGCGTCTGGAAGTTCATCAGCGTCGAGCTGATCCCGCTGTTCGTGACCGCGACCCAGCCGATCCTGCTCAACTACTCGCGTCTGGACAACACGCTCACGCAACACAGCCGCGGCATCGGCCCCATCCCGGGGGTCAGCCTGGGCGTCGGGTTCTGGATCTTCGGCGAGCCCTTCAGTGGCTACGTGATACGTCTCAATTTCGCCAACTACGCGTACACCTACCGCGCAGCTGATGGCGGCGGAACGTTCGATACGGTGGAACACACCGACCGGCAGCTCCGCCTGTTCTTCGGTTCGCACAGCCGCTTCGGCCCATTCACGCTTGCGGGCGGCTTCGGGCTGGGCATCGAGCTGAACCCGTCCGAGCGCTGCGGGCTGGCGAGCACGGGCGACGGCGATGACTTCCAGATCAGCGGCCGCACCAGCAACTGCGAAGGCAAGCAGCTGATCGCGCTCAATCGCGACCTCACGGAGACGGCCGATCTGAATGGCCCGCTACATCCGGTCTACTTCGAGGCGCGCTTCTCGATCGGCTTGGTGTTCTGACCTGTTACGACAATTCATTTTGTGAGCCGAGCTGCTTGCGAACGAGCCATGCGGCTCGATAGGGTGCCGTCGGGCATTCATAGACAATAACCGGCAGCTGCCACGCGCGGCCGGTTCGGGAGACAACCATGGCACAGTACGGTGTGTTGGCTTTGGGGATGTGCGCGGTGTTGCTCGCTGGCTGCGGCGGCACCACTCCGCCGCCGGTGCAGCAGCCACCCAATACCGCCGCGCAAGTCGATGGCGCGCGTATCAGCGGCGCCGCGCAGGACACCGCCAACTGGTTGACGCACGGCGGGACGTACGCCGAAGAGCGCTACTCCGGGCTCGCGCAGATCGACACCAATACCGTCAAGACGCTGGGTCTCGCGTGGTCGCTCGACCTCGACACCAATCGCGGTCAGGAAGCCACGCCGCTGATCATCGACGGCGTCATGTACACGACCAGCGCCTGGAGCAAGGTGCAGGCGATCGACGCCGCCAGCGGCAAGCTGCTCTGGCAGTACGATCCGTTCGTCCCGGGCAAGACCGGCGTGCGCGCCTGCTGCGACGTGGTCAACCGCGGCGTCGCGGCCTGGAAGGGTCGCTTGTACGTCGGGACGCTGGACGGCAGGCTGGTCGCGCTCGACGCTGCCAGCGGCAAGCCGGTCTGGGAGGTGGTCACCGTCGATCAGACCAAGCCGTACACGGTCACCGGCGCGCCGCGCATCGTGAAGGGCCACGTGTTGATCGGCAACGGCGGCGCCGAGTTCGGCGTGCGCGGATACATCTCGGCCTATGACGCCGACAGCGGCAAGATGCTGTGGCGCTTCTACACCGTGCCGGGCGATCCGTCGCAGCCGTTCGAGGCACCGATCCTCGAGAAGGCCGCGAGCACCTGGACCGGCGAGTGGTGGAAGGGTGGCGGCGGCGGAACCGTCTGGGACTCGATGGCGTACGACCCGGAGCTCGACCTGCTGTACGTCGGCACGGGCAACGGCTCGCCCTGGAGTCAGGCGCACCGCAGCCCCAAGGGTGGAGACAACCTGTTCCTGTCTTCGATCGTCGCGCTCAAGCCGGATACCGGCGAATACGTCTGGCACTACCAGACCACGCCCGAGGACTCGTGGGACTACACCGCGACCCAACACATCATCCTCGCCGACCTGACGATCGATGGCGCGCCCCGCAAGGTGCTGATGCAGGCGCCGAAGAACGGCTTCTTCTACGTGCTCGACCGCCAGACGGGCCAACTGCTGTCGGCGAAGCCGTTCATCACGCTCAACTGGGCAGGCGGCGTGGACATGGCGACCGGCCGGCCGCAGGTGAACCCCGAGGCGTATTACTTCAAGACCGGCAAGCCGTGGACGGCGCTGCCTGGACCCTACGGCGCGCACAACTGGCAGCCGATGTCGTTCAGCAAGAAGACCGGGCTCGTGTACATCCCGGTGATCGAGAGTCTGTTCACGTACCTGAACGATCCGAATCCGAACTGGCAGCCGTCGCCGATCGGCTACAACCTCGGCCTGATCGCGCTCGAGATGCCGCAGGACCCGGCCATCAAGGCGCAGGTGCTGGGCGCGACCAAAGGCAGCCTCAAGGCGTGGGATCCGGTCGCGCAGAAAGAGGTCTGGAGCGTGCCGCTGTCCGGCATGTGGAACGGCGGCGTGCTGTCGACCGCGGGCGGCCTGGTGTTCCAGGGTTCGGGCGACGGTAGCTTCAACGCCTACGACGCCAGCAGCGGCGCCAAGCTCTGGTCGTTCGCGGCACAAGCCGGCGTGCTGGCTTCGCCCGTGACGTTCAGCCTCGACAACCAACAATACGTCACGGTGCTGGTCGGCTGGGGCGGCGCGGCGATCGCCGGCGGCGAGACGCTCGACAAGGGCGCTCTCCAGGGCAACAAGAGCCGCGTGCTGACGTTCAAGCTCGGTGGTAGCGCGCAGCTACCAGCTGCAGCGCCGGCACCCGTGCCGCAGACCGCGCCGCCAGCGCGCGGCAGCGATCCCAAGATCGCGGCGGCGGGCAGTGCGCTCTTCGGAGCCAAGTGCTCGGTCTGCCACGGCAACGCCGCGGTCTCGGCCGGTAAGGTGATCCCCGATCTGCGCTTCTCCAAGGCGCTCGGCGATGCTGCGAGCTGGAAGAAGATCGTGATCGACGGCGCGCTCGAGAACAACGGCATGGTCTCGTTCGCGTCGATCATGAAGCCCGAAGATGCCGAGGCCATTCGCGCGTACGTGATCTCGCGCGCCAACGATACGTTCCCGGGCCAACCGAAGTGACGCTACGGGGGCGTGGTGAAGCTACGCCCCGCTGAGCTGGTGAAGCTGCCGTTCCCACGCCTGGGTCCGTGGACCTGGGCGTAGGAATAGCCGCTGATGAAGCCATCGGAGCCGGTGGCTTCATCCATGCTCGCGAAGTCGCCGTGCGTGGCCACGAACCAGTCGAAGCTCGAGCCTGCACGCGGCGTGTAAGGCACGCGTGGCCGCATCGCCAGGTGAGCTTCCTTGTTGGCCGTCACGACGTACATCGAGTCGTTGCCTTCCTTGGCCACGGCGACGAGCACGCTCACGCGACTGTCGGTGCTCCATTGAAAGAGCGTGTCGCCATCGACCGCCATCTTGGCATCGGCCGGCTCGGTCAGGCTCGGCCAGTTGGGCACGCGGAGCTCGACGTTCGTCATGCCCGGGGTGAGGTTGTCCGCGATTGCCAGCGCCAGTGGCCGACCGCCCGGCATGCCGCGCAGACCGACGATCATGATGTTCGCGTCGGGCAGCATCGGGACCCGGTAGCTGAACGTCTCGCTGGTCGGGGTTTCTTCGGCGATTGGCAAAAACGTGCCGTCGTTCCAGCGAATGCGCGCCCAGTTGGTGCGCGCACCTTCGCCGGGTGCGATGACGTTGCCAGAGATCGTGTTGTCCAGGAGCTTCGTGCCGCCGAAGCTCAAGCTGGCTTGGGCGGGCATGCTGCTCGAGAGCGTCACGGAAGTTGTGGAGTGTGCGAGGTATTCGACGATGCGAGCGTTGTCGCTCGACGCGCGGTACTGCAAGGCGTGCGTGACACAACGACTGCTCGCTAGCGGACCGATCCAGGACACTTCGAGGGTCGTGTCCGCCGCCGTCAAGCGCTGGAAGCCGTCGCCATCCGGGCAGCCGAAGCCTGCGAGGATGTACTGGTCGGAGGGCAGCGGGAATGTCACGCCGGCTGCGTGCCAGGTGATCTCGCCCTTCTGGAAGTCCGCGCTGCGATACACCTGTAACGTCGGGTCGCGGCGACTGATGCCCTCGAACAACCAGGCGAACGTGGTCGGCTCGCCCGAGGTGTACGTCTCGAACTTGAACGCGACGTCGTACGTCGCGGCGACGCCGTCAAGGCTGAAGCGCCCCTGATCATCCGTGGTGACCTGCTTGTCGCCGATATGCAGCTCGACGCCCACGACGGGCCGCCGATAGAGGTCGATGACCCTGCCGCTGACGGCGGCAGGGGCTGGCGCCATCCCGCCGCTACCAGCTGCAGCCGCGCTGCCGGCAGCGCCGCCACCGCTCCCGCCCGACGCGCCTGCCTCTCCCCTACCCGCCGCCGGCGCCGCAGCGCCCGCAGTCATGCCGCCTTTTCCGGCGGTCTCGATGTCCGGCGCTCGACTCCCGCCACTTCCGCCGGCACCAGCCTCACCGGACGCCCCCGCGCCGCCCATCGGCCCCTCACTCTCCGAGGACGCGTCCGAGTCTGCCGCCGCATCGCGCTCAACGATACTCTCGTTGTCCCTCGAGTTTTTGAGGGACGTACAAGCGAAACAGGACAGCGCTAACGCCAGCATCGCGGCGAAACAACAAGCCACGCGGTCAGGCACTCGTGACCTCCTAGAAACCGCATCACTAACGCACGGCGGTGCCGTCAGCAACCGAACTTGCCGGGGCCAGCTTACGAGATGAACCGTCATGTTTGAGTGAACGGCTTAGTTCTGGGCCCGAGAAAGGGGCGCTTCATCCGGCCGGCGCGGTGGATGGCAACTGGGGCGTCACAACGCGAACACGGAGAGAAAAACCACACCCGCCGCGCACCGGCGCTCCCGTCGCCAACGGCCGCGAGCCGAGACGCACGAGTGCTAGTTCATGTTCCTAGTTGCTGGTTCTCTCAGGACCCGACGGGATGATGGCAATTGAAGGCGGTCGGATATTACTCGTCATCACGTCGCAGCTGCAGGTACGGTTCGTCCGCGTCGTCGCCGGGCGTGAGCTCGATATCGATCGGGCGACAGCAGACGGCGCAGTCTTCGACGTAGCGCTGGTGCCTGCCGCCTCCGTCGTCGATCCATACGCTGATCGGCTCACCGCAGTAGGGGCAGGTTCCGACGGCTTCCATGGTCGCGCAGTCTAGATCCGGACAGGCCCAGCGGCTACCCCGCCCGGCCAGGTCAGGCTCGGCGCAGCTGCGTCAACACCGTGCGCTCCTTCTGGTCGCGATAAAACATGTTGTACGTGTCGAACGGAATCAGCCTGCCGTCTTCGGGGTGCACGATGTGGATGCACGAGCGCTTGACGCTGCGCACGTCGAAGTTGTGGGCATCCAGGAACTGCAGGATCAGCACGCGAAACACGTTTTCGTAGTGAAGCGCGGCCGGTGCGTCGACGTTCGGCAGGCAGCACAGCAGCTGGCGCAGCGCTCCCGCCGACGAGCTCGGCGAGTGCGAGGTCGAGAACAGCTCGAATACCCGCGCGCGGATCTCCGGGCTTTTTTCGTAGACGATCGTGCTGTGCTCCGCGTCCAGCAGCACTTGCTTGTCGATCGCACGCGACAGAGGCACGACCGCGCCATCGACCTTCAGCGCGTAGGCCATCGCCAGACAGTCCGGGTGGCAGGGTACCGGGATCACGTCTTCGGCGGCGAAGATGTCTTGCTGCGCGAGCAGGCGGCTGCGGACCTCGCCCAGCGTCATGCGGTCGCTTTCGGGATCGAAGCCGTCGGTGCGGCCGGCGTGCTGCACGGGCTGAAACGTGATGCCGCGCACGCAGCGCTGCGCCAGCGCGAAGCGCGTCAGCTCACCGAGCTCGTCCTCGTTGGTGCCGCGCTTGATCGTCGTCACCAGCGTGGTGTTGATGCCGTATTGATTCAGGCGCTCGAGCGCCCGCAGCTTGATCTCGAGCAACTCGCGCCCGCGCAGCTCCTGGTAGGGCGCGGCACGCAGCGAATCGAACTGTAGATACAGCTCGAAGCCCGGCATCTGCTCGGCCAGCCGCGCCGTGAACGCTTCGCTCTGCGCGATGCGCAGACCGTTGGTGTTGAGCATCAGGTGTTTGATCGGCCGACGCCGCGCCTCGGCCAGGATCTCGAACAACTGGGGGTGCAACGTGGGTTCGCCGCCCGAGATCTGCACGACGTCCGGCTCGCCTTCGTTCGCGACCACGCGGTCGAGCATGCGGCACACGTGCTCGAGCGAGCGAAAGCCGGCGCGCGCGGGCGACGACTCCGCATAGCACACGGGACAGCTCAAGTTGCACTGATCGGTGATCTCGATCAGCGACAGACAGCTGTGTTGCTCGTGGTCCGGACACAACCCACAGTCATACGGACAGCCGTACTTGAACGGTGTGTTGAATTTGAGCGGCAGCTGGCCCGGCTTCAAGAAGTCGCGCTGCACGCGATAGTAGTCCGCGTCGGTCGAGATCAGCACGCGCTGTGCGCCGTGCTCCGGGCAGCGCTTCAGCATGAAGACCTGGCCGGCGTCGACCACGATCTTGGCCTCGACCTTGACTAGACATTCCGAGCACAGGCTGTTGGTCAGCTCGTAGAAGATGTATGGACGGTTGGCCATCGCGGCCACTCTAGCGTCCTGGCCGGCGTTCCTCTACGCTTTCGGGATGACGGCCGAGGCACAGCCGCAGGTCAACGACGGGATCGCACTGATCGTCCGCGGCGATGCGATGCTCACGCTCTGGAATGCGCCCGCGCGCTTGCATCGCTCGCGCTGGGTCTTCGATCACCTGGATGTGTTGGCTGCAGTACAGCCGCACGGCGTGGTCGGCCTGATGATCATCCTGCCCACGGCTGATCCGCCGGACGCACAGACCCGCAGCGAGAACCTCATGCGGCTGCGACGGCTCACCGGCCAGCTGCGGCGCGTGGTGGCGGTGATCATCGGCGACGAGCTGCACCAGACCGTCGTACGCACGGTGTTGCGGCTGCTGGCGATCCCGCTGGGCTCCGGACGCCTGGTGGTCGAGCGTTCGATCGACACAGGGCTGGCCCGCATGCGGGACGCGGCGGACCGCGAGACACCCGGCTACGCCGATCTGCAAGAGGCCACGGCCGCGCTGTATGCCGCGCTCGACTTGCCTGTGCCGAACGACGTGCGCGCACGAGCGGACGCCCGCGTCGCACGCTGAAGCGCCGCTGTGAGCTGCGCAAATGAGTTTGACAACCGCGCCTGCGGCTGACATGGCGAGATCGACCGTGCAGCGAATCGCGCCATTTGCCGCCGCCCTCAGCCTGGTACTGCTGGGGTGCACCGAGCGGCCGGCGGCGAAGCCGGGCCTACCGCCGGCCCCCAGTGCCGGGGCCTCCGGCGCGCCAGCCACGGCAGCTGGCAGCGGCGGAGCAGAGGTGGTCGCACCCGCGCCCGACGCGGAGGTCAAGCTCGACGCCGAGGTCCCCAGCGACGCAGGCCCACCGCAGGACGCGATGCCGCCGCACAGCGAGGAAGACGACGCCGGTGAAGCGCCGCCTCCCGCCCCGGTCTGCACCGACGGGGTCTGGCGCCTGGCCCCCGGGTTGTTGCTGTCGCGCAAGGTCGACTACGTGGCGGACCGAGATACGCCCATCACCGAGGACGGCCTGGCCTCGGATGTGGTGGTCGTCCTGTCCGAAGCCGGCATGGCCTGCGCGCGCGCGATGGACCGCGCGCGTTGCATGGCCGCGCTCAAGGTTCCCGGCGGCGGCGGCATGGGGCGGCACCTGCTCACGAGCGCGGGCGACAGCGTCCAGCTCTGGAGCCGCGAAGTTGCGCACCAGCTGCTCGGCGTGATCGACACGCCGGCCGACGCCCTGTGGTGGATCGGATCTGGGGGCAGCTACCTGCTGCCCTGCGACTTGAAGGTGGAGGCCACCAAGGATGGCTTCCGCATCAAGGGCGCGCTCAGCACGATCTGCGGCACGACGCCGAACGCCACACACCGGCCGCTCGATATCCTCGTGGCGCCCAGCGGGACACTGAGCGACTTCGGGCCGATCGACCCGAACGACCCGATCTGCAAATTTGATCCGTGAGTCGCGGTATAGTCGCGCCCATGCCTACCGACGAAGTGTTGTACGAGGTCGCGGACCGTGTCGCCGTCATCACGCTCAATCGACCCGAGCGCATGAACACGATTTCGCGCACCATGTTGGCGCAGCTCTCGCAGCGCTTGCTCGAAGCCGATCGCGATCCCGAAGTCCGCGCCGTGATCTTGACCGGCTCGGGGCGCGCGTTCTGTGCCGGGCTCGATCTGGTCAGCGCCACGGCCACGAACGCCAAAGGTGCCGATGGTGAAGCCGCGATCGGCGCCAACGCCAGCATCCCGGTCACGCTCGACTTGAAGACCGCGCCACCCACCGTGTTGTTCAACATGGACAAGCCCACGCTGTGTGCGATCAACGGCGCGGCGGCCGGCTACGGCATGGACACCGCGCTGGGGTGCGACATCCGCATGATGGCGGAGAGCGCGAAGCTCGCACCTGCGTTCGTGAAGCGCGGCATCGTGCCCGAGTCGGGCGGCACCTGGTTCCTACCGCGCCTGATCGGCTGGGCGCGCGCCGCAGAGATCATCTTCACCGGTCGCACACTGTCGGCGGCGCAAAGCCTGGAGCTCGGCCTCGCCACGCACGTCGTGCCCGACGCGGAGCTGCTGCCGCGTGCACGTGCGCTGGCCGCCGAGATGGCGGCGAACGCGCCGCTCGCCGTCCAATCCGCCAAGCGCTTGATGCGCATGGGCCTCGGCGAGTCGTTCGACGAGCACGTGCACCACGTGTACCTGCAATTCCTCGCGCTGATCCGCACCGAGGACGCGCGCGAAGGCATGCTCTCGTTCCTCGAGAAGCGCCCGGCGGACTTCAAGGGGCGCTAGTGCTCTCGGTCCGAGCACCAGCGCTACTCAATGCCGCTCGCAGCTGCTTGAGCTGTTCGCGCAGCTCGATGATCTTCGCGAGCGGCATCGGCGACTGCGAGAGCAACTGCGCCGGCACACGTCGCGCGCGCTTCTTGAGCGCCACGCCGGCCGGCGTGAGGTGCACGAACATCTCGCGCTCGTCCACGGTCGAACGCGTGCGCGTGATCAGGCCGCGGCTCTGCAAGCGCTTGAGCAGCGGCGTGAGCGTGCCCGAGTCGAGGTCCAGTCGTTCGCCGAGCGCCTTGATCGTCGGCCGCTTCTCGCGATCGCGCGCCCAGCTCCAGAGCACGAGCAACACCAGATATTGAGGATGCGTCAGCTCGAGCTCTGTCAGCACCGGCCGATACGATCGGATGACCTGGCGCGCCGCCGCGTGCAGCGCAAAACAAAGCTGATTATCCAGTTCGAGCGTGGCGTCGGTGTCTGCTGCAATCTTCTCAGCCCGGGATTCGCGCATGGACTAGGTCCTCATCGTTGGTCGTAGAATGCTCAACCCAGCTCGAATGTGTCAACGTGAGCGAAGCGAACCTCGTGTCGCCAGTCGGTGGGGCCGGCGGCGTGCCGCCGCCGCGGGGGAACGGCGACGTTCCCCCGGTTATTGATGCTCGTGCGGGCGCAAGCCGTGCAGCTGGGCGAAGGGGTCAGCTCCTTGCGGGTCTTTCAGCCAGGCTTGGGTGGACTCGTAAGCTCGCTGGAGGAGCTCGGGCGAGCGGCTGAAGTCGGTGGGCGCCACGTCCAGCGGGCACAGGGGCGGCACCACGCGCAAGGCGTAGGTTCCGTCGAAGCGTTCGATATCCCAGGCCAGGCCTCGCCCGATCAGGATGGTCAGGGCTTGCAGCGCCACGCCGAGTGCGCTCTTGGGGGCGTGGTCGAGCGTGCACGCGTAGCCGGCCGGCAACACGTAGATGGTGTCGGCGCCCAAGCGGCGCGCGTGGGCGATCGGCGTGTTGTCCGCCACCCCGCCGTCGACCAGCGCGCGGCCCTCGATCTCGACCGGCGGGAAGACGCCGGGGATGGCCGAGCTGGCGAGCACGGCGCTCACCGTCTCGCCCTTCGAGAGCAGGACCTCGGTGCCACTCAACAAGTCGGTCGCGACCACGTGAAACGGGACCGGAGCGTCTTCCAGGCGCTCGAAGCGGATGTGATCGCGCACGAGCTTCTCGAGCGACGCCGGCCGCACCAGCCAGTTGCGCAGGCCGTAATAGCCGAGCGCGCCCTGGAGCGGTCCCATCGGAAACACGTCGCTGCGGCGCAGCGAGCGCCAGATCCCTTCGAGGATCGCCAGGCCTTCGCGGCTGGACTGCGCGGCGAGAAACACGCCGTTCAGTGCGCCGACGGACGTGCCGATGATCAGCTCGGGGTGAATGCCGTGGTCCGCGAGCGCTTGCAGCATGCCCACCTGCACGGCGCCGAGGCTGCCGCCGCCCGACAAAACGAATGCAACCGTCATACGGCGAGAATGTAGTGCAGCCTCAGAAGAACGTCTTGTACGCCTCGGGAAACTCGCCCTCGGTGGGCTGCGGCGAACGTTCGAACAGCGCGCGCAACATCGCGCAGCGGTCGGGCTCTGCCTCCGGATCGCAGGCCTGCATCTCCCGCACCAGGTCGGCCAGCGGCACGCGCTCGCGCGGCAAGGGGCGGATGCCGCGCGAGAGCTGCGCGTAGGGATGATCCAGGCCCGGCGCGGGCTCGGACTCTGCGTGACAGAAGTCGCAGGTGCTGTTCGTTTCGTTGTAGCGCAAGCGATCGAAGGCTGCGCCGGGGCCGAGCGTATCGGTGATCGGAAACTCGAGCTCGGCCTTGAGCGATCGCACCTCGTCGCGCCGTTCACCGAATTCCAGCAGGCGCTCGCCGTCGCCCGCAGGCACGACGGACACGATCAGTGGATCGAAGAACAAGAACATGCGCGGGCTGCGCGCACCCACCGCCGGTTGCGCGCTGGTGATGCTGCGCGTGGCCTCGATCGCCAGCGGGCGCGGCAGGCTCTCGAGGAAGCAGGGCAGCGTGACGGGCTTCGGTAGCCCGTTGAGCAGCGCCACGACCTCGTCGACGCTGCGCGGCAACGCTGCGATCGGCATGGGCGTGGCGCACGCGCTGTACGGCTTCTCGACCGCGGCATCGACCGCGGCGTCGGGCGTCACAACTGGTCCGGGCTCCGCGGCCTGACACGCGCAGGCCAGCGAAAGCAGGATCGTGCTGAGACTACGGCGGCTCACTCTGCAGCGTTGGGTTTCTTCAGCAGGTCGCGGATCTCGGTCAACAGGACCACGTCCGCAGGCGGCGCCGCGGGCGCTGCCGGAGCCTGCTTCTCTTCGCGTTCGAGCGTGGCCTTCAGCTGGTTGACGAAGCGCACCACGATGAACACTGCGAATGCCAGGATCAGCGTGTTGATGGCCACGGTCAAGAACTGCCCGTAGCCGAGCGCCACTACGCCCGCCGTCTTCCGCGCCTCGGACAGCGGCGTGCCTTCGGCCACATCGCCCTTCAGCACGAGATACATGTTCGAGAAGTCGACCTTGGTGATCAGCCCGGTCAGCGGCACGACCAACTCGTCGACGAACGACTTCAGGATCGCACCGATGGCCGAGCCGACGATCAAGCCGACCGCCAAGTCGATCGCGCTACCCTTACCGATGAAATCGCGAAAATCCTTGAGGATGGAGGAGCTCATCTGGGTTCTCCGGGGTCAAGAAAGCATCGCCAGGCGACAGCTCTATCACGACCCGGGGCGCGCGGGCACCCGCCGCTTGCGCGCCGCGTGGACCTTGGCCATGCGAGCGAACAGCTCGAGGGGGTTGGCCCCGCCTGTCCCGCCGCGGTACTCGCGGTACAGGCTCTCGACGTTGACCGCGATGCGCTCCGCGTCGCCCCATGCGTCATATTCGCCCAACGCGATGTCGAGCGCGGCCTCTTCCGACGTCATGCCCGCGTCGTAGCGCTTGCGCGCCTCGCGATCGACGAACCTCAGATACTCCTGCACCTTGCGCACGCCCGCCTTGTCGGTGATCGGTCCGTGGCCAGGCACGATCACCTCCACGGGCAACTCGAGGATCGCGTCGCACGCCGCGAGCCAGTTGCTGACCGGCCCTGCCCACATGATCGGCGTGCCGTCGATGAACAGGATGTCGCCGGTGAAGATCGTCTTGTCACGCGGTGAATACGCTAGCACGTCGCCCGCAGTGTGCGCCGGGCCAACCTCGATCAACGACACGGGTTTGTCACCCACCTGCAGCTCGTAGCGGCCGCAAAACGTGCGCGTCGGCGCGCGACCGCGACTGTTCGCGAAGTCGAAGCCCGCAAATATTTCGGCGAAGAACTTGCCCGCCTCTCCCAGGTTGCCCGCAGCGCCGGCCACTTGAAACGCAGCCAGTGCAGAGGGCGGCAGCTCCTCGAGCTCACGCGCAGAAGCTGCGGAGGCGTAGATCTCGGCAGAAGGTAAGAGCGCGTTGCCGTTGGTGTGGTCGCCATTGGCGTGCGTGTTGACCAGCGAGCCGATGTCTTCGGCCTTGCAGCCACTGGCTGCAGCCAATTCAGTCAACATCTCGTGCGTCAGGCGCTCGTCGAACAGCGTATCGACCAACAGCGCCTGATCGCCGTCGCGGATCAGACCCGCGTTGGACCAGCCCCAACCACCGTTCGGTTGCAAGTAGGCGTACGCGCCGTCGGCGACTTCGATCACACCCTTGACGTAAGGCCAGCTGGGCATCGCGCTACCTCAAGCCAGATCGTTCGGGTCGAGCACGCGCCAGGCGCGCCGGTAATACAGCACCGGATCGCCGTCGGCCTGCGCTCGGCCCGCGGCCAGCACGTCGCCGATGAAGATCGTGTGATCGCCGATGGCGACCGCGCTCTCGACGCGGCAATCCAGCCACGCGATGCAGTCCTCGAGGATCGGACTGCCGGTGTGACCGGAGCCGTAGCGCAGGCCGGTGAACGGATCGCCCAGCCCCGGCACCATCTTCGCGAAGCGCGGCCCGAGCTCGACGTGATCGCGACCGAGGATGTGCACCGCGAAACAGCGCGAGCGATCGATCAGTGGTTTGCTATCCGTGTCGTTGCCCAGGCAGATCAACACGCGCGGAGGCGACAAGCTCACCGAGCTGAACGCGCTCACGGTCAAGCCGTGCGGAACGCCTTCGCACATGGTCGTGACGACGGTCACGCCGCTGGCGAACCGGCTGAGCACGTCTTTGAAGCCCTGGGTGTCGACGGTCATGGGCGCAGAATGTCACACGATGCGACCCCTGCGCCAACCCTGCAAAAACGCAGCCATGCGCGGCGGGCTTCAAAATAGGGGCAACTGGCCATGCGGGCGGCGAAAGGTGCTGGGCTGCTCGAAGATGTCCTCCCGGCGAATCTCGAAGCCGAGGCGCTGGCAGTGCAGCTCGAAGAGATCGTCGACCACCTGCCAGCGTGGCCCATAACCGCGCATGCGCTCACCAAACGCGCTCTCGTTCTTCTTGCCCCGGCGGATCTGCACCACCGCGCTCATCACCTTGGCTGCCGCGTCGGGAAAGGCTTCGGCGAGGCGGTCCTCGAACACGGGCAGGACCTCGGACGGCAAGCGCAGCGCGGTGCGGAAGGCGTGGCGTGCACCCGCCGCGCGCGCCCGAGCCAGCAGCTCCGGAATGTCCGGATCGTTCAGGCCCACGATGATCGGCGCGATCGCCACCCCAGTGTCGATCCCGGCCTGGGACAGCGCAGCGAGCGCCTCGAAGCGCTTGCTGGGCGGGCTCGCGCCGGGCTCGATCGCTCGCGCCTTGGTGTCGTCCGCGAACGGAATGCTGAAGTACACGCGCAGCCGCGCGCGGGCGCTCAGCTCGACCAGCACGTCGATGTCACGGCGGATCAATGCACTCTTGGTTATTATCACTGCCGGATTCGAGTATTCGGCGCAGCATGTGAGGCAGGCGCGTGTCAGCCGCCAGGCAGCTTCGAGCGGTTGGTAGCAGTCGGTGTTGCCGGAGAAGGTGATCGGCTCGCCGGCCCAGTCGTCGCGATCGAAGCGCTCGCGCAACAGCTCGGGCGCGTTGACCTTCACGATGATCTTGCGCTCGAAGTCGGTGCCTGCGCCGAAGCCCCAGTACTGATGGCTCGGGCGCGCATAGCAGTAAGCGCAAGCGTGGTAGCAGCCGCGGTAGGGGTTCAAGCTGTAGCGGAACGGAAGATCGGGGCTGTCGTTCTCGCTGAGGATGGACTTGCTGCGCTCCTCGTGGACTTCGAGTGCAGCGAAGGGCGGCGGCTCGAGCCACTCGAGCGCCTGCGCTTCGAAGCGATTCGGCGGATTGTGGCTGCGCCGCATGTCGCCTGGCTTAGCGCATTACTGATCGTTTGTACAGCTCACGACGCGGTCCGCCGGGGCGTGCTCGGCATGTTACGAAGCACGAGAAGCATGGGAATTCGGGTCCTGCCTCTGGCCTGGCTGGCCGCCGGTGTACTCGCCGCCTGCACGGGGACGGTGGGCGGGTGCGGCGACGCGGCCGGCCAAAAGGCGCAGCAGCCGCGGCCGGTGAACAGCGTCAGCCTGCGCTTCCGGCCGCAGGACGGCACCCAACACCGCGAGCACTGGGTGTTGGATCAGGCGCTGCCCGGCGAAGGCATACGCCGCGATGCGCTGTCGTTCGACGTGGCGTTGCTCGGGCGCATGGACCAGGGCAGCTACGCGGTTCGCCACACACTGCGCGATCGGCAGGCGCTGCAGGACGGCAAGCCGCTGCCCGAGCGTAGCCTGCGCGGGCTGTCCATCACCCAGCAGTGGGCCAGCGACCACTCCGTGGTCGGGGAGATCGGCGTCTCGGCCCGCACGCTCGAGCTCGAGACTGCGCTGCGCAGCCTGCTCGAGACGGCGAGCTTCGGCATGTTGATCGAGTACCCCGACCAGGCGGTCGCGGTCGGCGACAGCTGGAGCATCGAGCCTCGCGCGCACGCGCTGCCCGGTGGGGCGTCGGCCAACCTGCGACCGACGTACACGCTCTCGGCGATCGAGAAGCGCGGCACGGAAGCCGAAGCGGTGATCGCGGTCGACATCCAGGTCGACCTCGTGCCGAGCAACGTGGTCGAGAGCGTGACGATCGAGGGCGGCGGCAGCGCCTCGGGCACGCTGCGCGTGAGCGTCGCCGACGGCGTGCTGCGCGACGCGCGCACCGTCCTGCACTTCAGCCAGGAGATCACGGCGCAGGGCAGCGAGGTGCTCGGCTTCCGCGAGATCTCTGCCACCGCGCATGTCTTCACCACGGCGCTGAACCAGACGCCCAACCTGCGCGCCGAGCCGACGACGCTCGAGCCACCCGAAGATGCCGACGATCACGACTGC
The DNA here is from genome assembly GCA_035274465.1 of Polyangiales bacterium. Classification (GTDB taxonomy): domain Bacteria; phylum Myxococcota_A; class Polyangia; order Polyangiales; family JAFGIB01; genus JADGRF01. The sequence goes on along the minus strand of DATEOF010000484.1, from coordinate 33,296 downwards.
GCCCAGTCGCTGGCCGCGGCGGCGGAACGCGTCGGCACCGCGGAAGGACACCAGCGCGTGCACCTGGTGAGCGCACTGCACGGCGACGGGTTGCCTGCCGCTCACGGCGGCAAGGCGCTGCGCGACTCGGGCATGAGCCTGGTGCTGTCGGCCGAACCCAAGCAGGTCGAGCTCGACGGTGCGCCGATCGATCTCAAGGACCTCGCGGCGGCTGTGCGCGCGAACGGCGACGGCCGAGCGCTGTACGTCTACGCCGATGCGGCGCTGCCGCTCGAGCGCCTGCGCGCGTTGATGAGCGCATTGCCGCGCCAGAGCACGCCGCGGCTGGTCGTGCGCGATCCGCAAGCTCCGGCGCCGCCGCCCAAAGCCTCGCGCTGGCTCGAGGAGCGCTTGCGACTCGCGCTCACCGCACCCGACTCGCCCGAGCGCCAGGTACGCTTGCACAGTCTCCTGCTCGCCCACGTCGTGCTCTGCGAACCCGCGGAAAACGCCTTCCGGAGCGCACTCAACGCGGCTAGCCGAGGCAGCACCGACCTCCCCGCACAGATCGTCCAGGCTTTCGCCAAGTGCGGCTGCACCACGACCAACGTCGAGGGCCTGGAGGCCACGCTCTACGCGATCTTCGGCTCACCCGATCTGCGTTCGCTGTCTCTGCCGCGGCGCAGCCAGGACCCGCGCTGGGCAGCCGCGCCCACGGTGCGAGAATTCGCCCGATCGCTCGGTCCAGGTTGAGAAATTGTCGGAACCGCAGCGCCGCGTGCGTCCTTGGACCGTGCGGTTACGTGTCGACCAGGAGAAGACCATGTCGAGCCAATTGCCCCTACCACCCGCGGTTTCGCACCAAGAATGGCAGAAAGCGCGCGACGCGCTGCTGGCCAAGGAAAAGGAGCTCACCCACGCCCGGGATGCGCTCGCGGCCGAGCGCCGGCGCTTGCCCATGGAGCGGATCGAGAAGAAGTACGTGTTCGAGGGACCGAACGGGAACGTGAGCTTGCTCGACCTGTTCGAAGGTCGTCCCCAGCTGCTGCTGTATCACTTCATGTTCGCCGAGGGAGTGAATGGCTGGCCCGAGGCGGGCTGTCCTGGCTGTTCGATGTTCATGGACAACCTGGGGCAGTTCACGCTGACACACCTCGCGCACCGCGGCGTCTCGTTCGCGGTCGTATCGCGCGGGCCGCTCGCCAACCTGTCGGCGTACCAGAAGCGTATGTCGTGGAACGCCCCGTGGGTGTCGTCCGCGAAGAACTCGTTCAACGTCGATCTCGGCCTGACCACCGAGCGCGGCGAGAACCACGGGCTCAGCGTGTTCGTGCGGGATGGCGAGGCGCTCTTCCGCACGTACTTCACGAGCGCGCGCGGGCTCGAGCCGGCCGGGACCATCTGGTCGCTCTTGGATCTCACGCCGTACGGCCGGCAGGAGACGTGGGAGCAGTCACCCGCGGGCTGGCCTCAAAGCGCTCCGTACGCCTGGTGGAAGCGGCACGACGAGTACTGAGCTAGACTGCGCCGCATCGTGAGCAGTGCACCCTACTACTTACCCATCGCGGACGAGATCCAGTTGTTCACTGCGGCCTGGGAGTGCCGCCTGCCGGTGCTGCTGCGCGGTCCGACGGGTTGCGGCAAGACGCGCTTCGTCGAGTACATGGCGCACAGCTTGCCGTCCTCGGCGAGTCCGGAGCGACCGCGGCTGATCACGGTGGCGTGCCACGAAGACTTGACCGGCAGCGATCTGGTCGGCCGCTATCTGCTGCACGGCGACGAGACGCTCTGGGTGGATGGTCCGCTGACGCAGGCCGTGAAGCACGGAGCCGTCTGCTACCTCGACGAGATCGTCGAGGCGCGCAAGGACACGATCGTGCTGATCCATCCGCTGACGGATCACCGGCGCATCCTGCCGATCGACAAGCTCGGCCAGATCCTGGAGGCACATCGCGACTTCATGCTCGTGATCTCCTACAACCCGGCGTACCAGAGCATCTCGAAGGACCTCAAACAGTCGACGCGGCAGCGTTTCGTCACCATCGACTTCGACTATGCGCCGATCGAGCAGGAAGCGCGCGTGATCGCGCACGAAGGCGGAGTGTCGCCCGAAGTCGCGCTGCAGCTGGCCGGCTTGGCCGCGAAGGTGCGGCACTTGAAGGCCAGCGGTCTCGAGGAAGGCGTCAGCACGCGCCTGTTGATCTACGCCGCGCGTTTGATCGGCAGCGGCGTGTCGCCGAGGCGAGCCTGCGACGTGACCGTCAGTCGTTCGCTCAGCGACAACGCGGAGAGCCAGCTCGCGATCTCGGAGCTCGTCCGCGCCGTGTTCAGCGAGTGACGGGCCATGCAGGCGCGCGATCCACAAGCTGCCGAGCTGGAACGGGCGTTCGTGGCGTTGCAGTGCCGCACGCGCGCGGGCGTGGCGCGAGCACAGGACAGCGCCGCCACGCTGGATGACGCGCTCGAGGTCTGGCGCAGCGTGATCCGCATGGCGAGCGGAGAGAATGCCGCGATCCGCCGGCTCGAGGCGGTGAGCCTGCGGCCGGAGCTCGAGGCAGAACCGCAGGCCGGAGAGGTCGCGCTGCCGGCGCGTATCGACTGGCTGCCGAGCGCCGAACAAAACCGGGGCATCTACCGCTTCCTCGCGCTGCAGCTGGCCGGCCGGCGCGAGTTCGGAACGTATGCGAACGACGCACTGCTCGCGCGCCTGCGGCACTCCCCGCTCGAGCCGTTGTTCTCACTCGCCGAGAGCGTGCGTGTTCAGCACCGAGTCGCGCGGGCGTATCCGGGCAGCGCGCTCGAGAGTCGAGAGCTCGCCCAAACCCTGCTCGCGCACTGGCAGACCGCCCCGCGGCCGACGCGGACCCAGGTCTTCGACTACCTGTTCGCGCTGGCTCTGGTGCCGCAGCCCGGAGCGGCGCTGCCCGCGTGGTTGCCGCACGCCATCGCAGAGCGCGTGCTGTCGGATCTCGCAACGCTCGGCGCGGCAGGGGCCACGGTGGAACACTCACTGCGGGTGGCGGAGCGGCTGTTCGGCTGGCTCGCCCTGCCGCGCTACCTGAACGAACCCTCCGATGAGGAGGGATCCGAGGCTAGCGGCGGGCTCGACGGCTCGCAGGGCGCCCAGGTGCTCTCCGAGCTGCCGGGTGGAGCGGCCGTCAGCGGCGGCTCGGAGCCGGGCGAAGCCGCCGAGGATCCACTCGATGCGAGCAGCAGTGGTCAGCAGCAAGACGGCGCGCCAGGCGACGCAACGACCGCGAGCGTTTCACCTCCGCGGCTGTCGGCGGCACAGCTCGCCCACGCCCGGCTGACGGCGCGGACCGGCGCGACGGCGCAGACCTACGTCTACGACGAGTGGGACCACACGATCGGCGACTACCGCAGCCGACACTGCCGCGTGCACGAGCTCGAAGCCCGCCACGACGCCGGAGAGTTCTTCGACCACACACGGCGCGCCTACGCGAGCCTGCTCAGCGACGTGCGCCGGCACTTCGAGCGCATCCGCCCCGAACGCTACCGGCACCTGCGAGGCCTGGAAGACGGCGAAGACCTCGACCTGAACGCGCTCACCGAAGCGCGGGTCGAGACGCGAGCGCGACGCAGCCCTCAAAATCGCGTCTACACCGCGCGCGTCCGCCAGACGCGAGACGTCGCCACGCTCTTCCTCCTGGACATGAGCGCCTCCACCGAACAGCCCTACGTCGAACCCGGCGACCCGCCAGTGCGGCGCATCATCGACACCTTGAAAGAAACCCTGGTCGTGATGGCCACCGCGCTGAGCGACCTCGGCGACAGTTACGCGATCTACGGTTTTTCCAGCCAAGGCCACGACCGCGTCGAAGTCTATCCGGTCAAGACCTTCGACGATCCGCTCTCGAGCGCGGTCAAATCCCGCATCGGTGGCATCAGCCCCAAGAGCGGTACCCGCATGGGCGCTGCGCTGCGCCACTCGATCGGCAAGTTCCGCAGAGTCCACGCCAGCTCGAAGCACCTCATCTTACTGTCGGACGGCTACCCCCAAGACCAGGAATACGGCCCCGACCGCCGCAGCCGCACCTACGGCATCCAGGACACGGCGGTGGCGCTGCGCGAAGCAAACCGCGCAGGCATCACCCCGTTCTGCATCACCGTCGATCGCGCCGGCCACGACTATTTGCGAGAGATGTGCAATCCCGCGCAGTACCTGGTGATCGACGAGATCGAACAACTCCCGAGCGAGTTGCCGAAGATCTATCGACGCGTGGTGTTGGGGTGAGCACTCTGCCGAACTCGACCACATCGCGTACAACTCAACTAGTGACTTGAAACGCGTGCGCGTTGGCCGAGTATATGACCATGAACTCTGTCGCGCGTATTCGCTATCCGGAGCTCAACGGATTCTATCGTAACCACTACGCGACCAATGAGCCCGCGGTGTTGGTTGGCGTACCCGAGCATCATCCACTCGAGATCTTCCGCTTCTCGCCGGAGTACCTCGATCGCGCGCTCGGCGGTCGAGAGTTCCCGGTTGTCAGCACGGACACGGGCTTCTTGAGCTACGAGCGCGACAGCGTGAAGATGAGCTTCCACGACTTCATCGAGGCGACATTTCAAGGAGACGCCGGCTGGCCCAAGTACTACTTCAAGAACTCGACGAAGCTACTGCCAGCGCACCTGGACGACAGCGCTGACATCAGCGGACTCGCACCGTTCTTTACCAAATCGGTCATGAAGAACCTGTGGATCTCGCGGGGCAGTCTGACCGTCGGACTGCATTTCGACGCAGCGGAGAATTTGAACATCCAGATCCGCGGTCGCAAACGTTTCATGCTCTATCCGCCGGGAGTCACTGGATACTACCCGTGCCCCATGTTCTCGCAGACCGCGCACATCTCGCGGGTGTTCCGCGAAGGGCCCGAACTCGACCGCTCCAAGTATCCTCGGTTTGACGAATCGAAAGGTCGCGAAGTGATCCTGGGAGAGGGGGAGATCCTCTACCTGCCGGCGTATTGGTGGCATCAGGTCACGTCGTTGGGCGACGTGAACATCAACCTGAACACCTGGAGCATTCCGGCGATCACCAAGCAAGTCTGGAACTGGAACCAGGCGCTACGCGGACACTACCAGGTGCTCGCCCGCCTGATCGCATTCGGCGACTTGACCAAGGCACCGGCGCAGACACAACGGCAGAGCTAGCTCAGTGGACCGAGCTGGACTGCAACACTTCGCGGATCGACGGCCGCGCCACGATCGGAATGCTGATCGTGAACTGAGCGCCGCCCAGCTCCGACCGGCCGTGCTCGATCTGGCCGCCACACTGCATGATCACTTGTTGTGCGACCGCGAGGCCGAGACCTGTGCCCTGGCCGGCTGGCCGCGTGGTAAAGAATGGCTCGTAGATGTGCTTGGCGATCGAGTCGTCGATTCCCGGGCCCGTGTCGCCCACGCGGATGATGTACGCGCCGTCGCTCACGGCTGCCTCGACTAGAATTCGGCCTTGCTCACCGACCGCGCGCGCGGCGTTGTCGAGCACGTTCAAGAACACGTGATTCATATCGCCGGGACGGCCATCGATGATCGGCGCATCATCGATGTTTTCGTCGATCGCAACCGCCTCGGGCAGCCGCGCCTTGACCAGGCGTATCGCCGCCCGGAGGCCGTCGGAGGGGCGATACGGGCCTCCGACCTCGCGATCGACGCGCGAGAGATCCGTGAGATCCGCGGTCAGCCGTTCGATGCGCTGAGCGCAGTCGATCATCACTTCCATCAGCTCCTGGGTGCTCTCGCCGATGGTATTTCCGAGCTTGGAACGCATGGCGGGCAGACCGCTCACCAGTGACGTGAGCGGATTGCGGACCTGATGTGCGACGGATGCCGCCAGCACACCGAGCGTCGCGTGCCGTTCGCGCACCGCAAACTCGCGCATCATGCGGCGCAGGCGCACGTGCACGTCCACTCGAGCGAGCAACTCGCGACCGTGAAATGGTTTGAGGATATAGTCGTTCGCGCCCGAGTCGAAGCCTTGCAGGACGCTCGAGACCTCGGTACGCGCCGTGACGAGCAGGATCGGGGTCGTCTTCGTCTCGGCGTGGGCCCGAATCGCACGGCAGAGTTGATAGCCGTCCATCTCGGGCATCGCCACGTCACTCACGATGACGTCCGGCAACAACTCGAAGGCCAGCGCCGTGCCCTTTTTGCCATCGCTCGCCGTCTGCACCCGATAGCGAGTACCCAACACGTTGGCGATGAATTCGCGTAGCTCTGGATTGTCTTCCACCACCAGGGCCAGCGCAGCGCCCGGCCCGGCGCCCGCTCGCTCCCCTGTCTCGCGCTCTTCGATGAACTCTTGCATCATCATGCGCGGCGGGAGTTGTGATGGGATGCTCGCGGTACTCCGCGATGTCTCGACCGCGACGACCTGGTCGATACGACGCGGCAGCGTCAAGGTGAAGGTTGCACCGCGACCGAGCTCCGAGACGAGCCTGACGTCGCCGCCGTGCAAGCGCATCGCCTCGCGCACGAGCGCCAGCCCGATGCCGGTTCCGCCGACCATGCCCTTCGTACTATCGCCCTGGGCGAAGCGTTCGAACACCTTCTGTTGTTGATCGGCCGCGATGCCCGGCCCGTCGTCGGAAACCGAGATCTCCACGTCGCTGCCGAGATCTTCCACGCGAACGCGAACGCTGCCCCCGCGCTTCGTGAGCCTGAGCGCGTTCGCCAACAAGTTCGTGAACGCCGACTCGATCCATGCCGCGTCGAGGACCACGCGCGGCATCTCCGCGGGTGTGGTCGTGTGGAGTGCCACGCCCTTCTTCTCTGCTGCTGCCTCGAAGCTCGACATCGCCGACTTGATCAAGCTCGGCAGGTCGACGGGCGCGACAACGATCTTCATCTCGCCGGCGTCGATCTTGGCGAGATCGAGGAGCTGGTTGATCAGACGCAGCAGGCGTACCGCGCTGCGGTTCATTGCCTGGAATGCCGCACGCTCACCACCGGGCGGCGTGCGACCCGCCACGAGCTCTTCGAGCGGAGCCAGGATCAGAGTCAGCGGCGAACGCAGCTCGTGAGATACGTTGTTGAAGAAGTCGGTCTTGGCGCGGTCGAGCGCCTGGATCTCGTTCAACGTCTCGGAGAGGCGTTGTGTCGCCTGGCGCAACTCGGTGGTGCGCTGCTCGACCTTCTGTTCGACCTCTGACTTGGCTTCCAAGAGGTCGGTGTAGCGCTGTTCGTTCGTCCGCGTGACGCGATCGAGCGCTTCGTTGTGACGCTCGATGTCGCCAATGCGGCGTCGCACGTCCTGACGCAGGGTCAGCGTGCGTCCGAGCGCCCATCCCCCGACGACCAACGCCACCGATACCAGCGCCACCACGGCAGAGGCCTGGCTCTGCGTCAGTAGAGCAGCCAGCAAGACCCCGCCGGCGATCCCCAGCAGCGCGTGCGGGCTCCTCCGCGGCTCTTCATAACGGACCCGATAGACACACGCCGAGTCGCCGCGAAACAAGCAGCGTGGATGCTCGACGGTCGCAGGCACCAGATCGAACAAGACAGGTACACGCTCGAGCTGCACCTTGCGAGCCCGGCAAATGTACTGCTCCGATTCCTGCGTGCTTTCTGGGTTCGGAATCCAAGACATCTCGACTTGTCCCGGACCCAGGGAGGACCCCTCCCAGTGCCCGGTCTTGTTCACTCGACCCGCGGCCCGCGGAAGCTGGTTGTACGTGAAGCCCGGTGAGCCGAAGGCAAACAGCAACGGATAGAGTGGCCCGATGTACTTGGGCGACATCGACAACAAGCACGCGCGCTCGAACAAGCCCGGGTCCTGCGATCGCTTCACGAGCTCTCGGATGAAACTCTCGACGAACTCGACAGATAGCCAAGCCGAGGAGTCCATTAGCTCCGCCAGGCTCACTCCGTAGCTGTTGAGGAGATCGTCGAGTCCAGCGGGTCCCAGCGTCGTCCGCGCCTCATCGAGGAATGAACGAAGCGGAAAGCTGTGTAACTCCGGTCGGAAGATCTCCATAGCCCGTCGCGAACTCAGTCAGCCGGAGCCGCTGTTGCGATCGCTCCCGGTCGCGACAGCTCAAGGGCGAAACTCTGAAATGAGAGCCTCAAGAACTGCCGTCGCGTTGGGTCCCGCTTCGGAGACCCGGTTCAAGAGGGCAAGGGTGCGCTCTACTACGAGAAGTCCGTGCGATGCTTTCGGTAGCCCACCGTAGCACCCACTGAGTCCTATGGTATGGCAAATTTCCTCGACGGACAAGCCTTCCATCAGCCCCCAGTAGATGTGGATGGCCAGCGGAAGAGTCGCACCGAGCAGCGTGACGAGCGCGATGATGCAGCGCTCGCGATCCTTTGCCGTCAACGGTCCGGGGCGGTCGTAGAACGTCGCGGAAACTTCCTCGCCCCAACTCTGTAGCGGCGGATAGATATCGCGCAACGCTCCCGAATTCGCAGCACTCATGTCGGCCGGCGCATAGGCGCTGCGCAGCCTAGACAACGCTTCCGGGGGCACACGAGTTCGTAGATCAGCCATTTTCGGTCGCCCTCGTGTCGGTCGGCTTCAAACTGTAGCGGTTCACGATGATCTGGATGCTCGAGCGTCGATTCTCCACGTTCCAGCGCAGACCGATCGCTTCATGATAGTTGCCGCCCAAATGCCTCTTCACGAGCGTGCGGGCCGCGCGCAAGCGAAACCACGGCAGGTTGGGGAACAGATGGTGCTCGGTGTGAAAGTTGAAATTCATCACCAACAGCTCCGAGACTCCGCGCGGGTAGTAGCATGACCGCGAAGCGCGATGCTGGTCCCAGACCGGAAGCTTGCAGTCGAAGCCGGCGACGTCCGCGTGATGCGGCGTGTTGACCATCTCTTCCGCTATCACGAACAAGAGCAGCGCGATCGCGAGGTTTGAAAATCGAACCAACTCGGGCGCGAGGAAGTGGAGCGCTGCCCAGCTCAGCGGCATCCAGGCCACCGAAATTGCGACGCGCAGCAGCCTGCGCTTGGTCAGTTCACCGGCTCGCCACATCTGGATCGGGTACGAGAGGAACACACCGTGTTGAATGATCGCGCCGAGCGGCAGCCACGTTCGCCACGAGGCACGCACCAGCGTTGGAACTCCCGTGTCGCGCCAGCGACGCAGCGACCGAAGCACGGGGTCGCGATCGATATTGCCGGTCCAGGTGTGATGCTGCTGATGGATGTACTTCCACGGATAGTAGGGGATGAAGCAGAACGTGCTGCACAGATGACCGACCACCCTGTTCGCCAGCTTGCTCTTGAACGCACTGCCGTGACCGCATTCATGGAGCAACGAGAATGCGTTGAAAAACACCACCACGAGCAGCGGCTGAGACAGCACGAACCCGACCGATCCACCCCGACGCAACAACAGCACGACGACCGCGAGCAGCACAGCGTCGAACAGCAACATGGCCGCATTGACTAGTGGCGAAGGCGTGAAGTTCAGCTGTGAGCGCAGCGCGAGATATTCCCGCTTGGTCAGCAGCTCATCAGGGCTGTCATCGGCGGCCAGCACGGCGGAACTCGGCGACATGCAGGCGCCAGTGTAGCTCGCATCGCTCGCGCGAAGCGAGCGAGCATAGTCGACACAACGCACGCGAAGTGCGTGTCGGTGCGGGTATGCTTTGTACGCACCGAACGCTCACTCGTTGTTCGGTCGTCACTAGATGGAGGCTCTTTTCGAAGCCTTGTCTCGTGATTGGCTGTCAGCTGAAGTCTTGCAAATAGGTTCTGTCCTCATCAACATCACCCCATTCCATGCCGCACGAGGAATCGATTGGTGGTACGCCCGCAGAACAGTTGGCGAAGTGGATCACGGGTAAATGGATCAGTCATTCGATCCACGCAGCCGCGAGGCTTTCGATCGCGGATCTATTGGCCGACGGAGACAAGTCACTGACGGAGCTGGCAGAGGCCACGAACACGCACGCGCCGTCGCTCTACAGACTGCTACGCGCGCTCGCCAGCATCGGCATATTTCGCGAATCTTCGCCGCGCCACTTCGCATCAACGCCCGTTGGAGATCTCATGCGCAGCGAGGCGATGCGAGCAGCCTGCTTGCTGGCGCACAGCAGCTGGCATGATCGCGCGTGGGCCGAGCTGTTCTACAGCCTAAAGACAGGCTCATCGGCGTTCGAGCATGTCTACGGTGACAAGCTGTTCAATTGGTTGAACCAGCACCCCGAAGAGAACGAGCTCTTTAGTCAAGCCATGACGGCTGGCAAGCTGCACCACGATGCAGCGATCATGAGCCACTATGACTTCTCGGGCGTGCGGCGCGTGGTCGATGTCGGCGGTGGTCATGGCTCACTCGTCATTTCGCTGCTGAGAAGGCACGCGCACCTCTCGGCGATCATTGGAGACGTCGCGCAAGTCGCAGCAGGCGCAAGAGAGCAAGTTCGCCTGGCGGAGCTGCAAGCGCGCTGCGAAGTCGTCACCTGCGACTTCTTCTCGAGCGTTCCCGCGGGCGGTGACCTCTACATGCTGTCGCACGTCTTGCATGATTGGGATGACGACACCTGTATACAGATCTTGTCGAACTGTCGTGCGGCCATGCACCCGCAGGCCAGTCTGCTCGTGATCGAGTCGATCGTCGCACCAGGGGACCAAGCAGATCGCGTGAAATGGCTGGACCTGGAGATGCTCGTGCTGACGCCCGGGGGTCGCGAGCGAACCGCCGAGGAATACGCACGTTTGCTGCGGTGTGCCGGGCTGCGCCTGAACCGCACCATACGAACACACGGTCGTCGCGACATCATCGAGGCCACGCTGGAGAACCATGATGCAGCTCGATAGTCAGCAACTCTCCGCGGCGCGCACCGAGTTCATGGAGTCCGGAGCCGTGTGCTTGCGCGGCATGTTCGACCTGAGCTGGATCGAGCTCGTGAGGCTGGGGATCGATCAGTGCGCCGGCAACCCGTCGGCGTTGTCGAAGACCTGGGCGGGCGCCCAGCGCGGGCGATTCTTCCAGGATGGCTTCGCCTGGAATCGTTTCGACACCTTGCGGCGCTTCATCTTCGAGTCACCGGCGTCGCGAATCGTGGCCGGGTTGATGGGCGCTTCCCGCGTGCACCTCTACATGGATCACATTCTGCTGAGGGACGCGAACACCGACAGGTCGACGCCGTGGCACCACGACACGCCGTACTGCTTCGTCGACGGCAAGGACTTCTGCACGATCTGGTTGCCGCTGGATCCGATCCCTCAAGGCGAAGGACTCAGACTCGTCAAAGGCTCTCATCGCTGGGGGAAGACGTTTCTTCCAGTCGAGTTCGGGACATCACAAGCGTACGTGAACGCGAGCGGCGAGCCCGTTTCGTCCGAATGCGTGCCCGATATCGATGCCCATCCGGAGGCATACGAGATCCTCTCGTGGCAGCTCGCCCTGGGCGACTGCGTCGTCTTCTTCTGCAACATGCTCCACTCTGCTCCGCCGCATCTCGCCGCGCTGGGGCAACGCCGCGTGTACTCGACCCGCTGGGTCGGCGACGACGCGCGCTACGCAACGCGAGCCTGGTCGGTTCCACCGCTGCCTTCGGACCCCGGATTGAAGCCCGGCGATCCGATCGGCGGTGAGCTGTTTCCGCGTGTGGTTTAAGCTGGAGGGGATGCTATGGGCAATCGAGTTGCATTGGTGACGGGCGGCACGACAGGAATCGGCCGCGCGACCGTGCTGGAGTTCTCGAAGCGCGGCTACGCCACAGTGTTCTGCGGGCGTCGAGAAGCCGAAGGCCGCGAGACCGAGGCGCTCGTACGAGAGGCTGGTGGGCGAGGCCGATTCGTGCAGACCGACGTCTGCGACGAGCGAGCGGTGCGGCATCTGGTGGATCAAACGCTGGAGACGTTCGGCGGACTCGACTGTGCCTTCAACAACGCCGGCATCACCGGACCGATGCGGCCGACTGCGGACGTGAGTCCGGAGGACTGGGCGGCTGTCATGTCCATCAACGTCACGGGGACATGGTTGTGCATGAAGTATCAGATCCCAGTCATGCTCAAACAGAAGCGCGGCGCGATCGTAAACATGTCGTCGGTCTCCGGTGTGTGGGGGACGCCGGGATTGTCCGCGTACGTCGCCGCGAAGCACGCCGTGCTCGGGCTGACCAAGAGCGCAGCAATCGAGTACGCACCGGCGGGCATCCGCATCAATGCCGTGGCCCCTGCAGGCATCATGACCGACATCCTGGGCAGCGCGCTCGGCGACAACACCGAGATGCTGGAGAAGTTCCGGGCCGCGCATCCCGTGGGCCGCTTCGGCACCGCCGAAGAGGTGGCAGCCGCAGTGGTCTGGCTGTGCTCCGACGAAAGCTCGTTCGTCGCAGGCACCACGCTCATGGTCGACGGCGGTGGTACGGCAGGCGTAAACCCGTTCAAGTGAGCTCGCCTGCCAGCAACGCGCCGTAGGATCAGAAGATCAGAAGTAGATGCCGCCCAGGAAGTTCAAGCGGTACAGCGTGACCGTGTAGTCCTGGATGTAGATCGCCAAGCTGAACGGCTCGAAGCCGATGAAGTACTTGTTTTGGATCACGTACTTCACGCCCGCTTCGGGGATGAAGGCGAAGGCCGCGGCACTGCCGCCTCCCGTGAAGATGCCGACGCCGATGCTCAAGCGCGGGTAGACGTAGAGGCCCGGGACCGTCGGGATCTCGATGTCGTATTGGGCGCCGATCGGCAGCGTGATCAGCGTGCCACCGCCGCCGAACACGAAGCTGGGCGTGAAGACGCCGTAGAGGCGATCCATGAACGCGTAGCTGGCGTTGAGTTGCAGGTGGAAGCCGGAGCCGCCGTACGCGTTCAAAGAGAACGCGGGCCCGAGGCCTACGCCGAGCAGGATCGATCCCTCGCGCTCCGCGTTGCCTGCGACCGGAGCGGCCTCTTCTTGGGCCTGCACCGAACTCGACGCCACGCCGAGTGCGATCGCGACCGCGGCCGAGAGAACCAACAGCTGCGCGCGCGCAGCGGACAAGCAAGTCGTCATCAATCGCTGGGAAATCATGCGCGCAAGGAAAGCACGTTCCCCAGTCGATTGACAAACTTCTGGTCGATCAGGCCGCCGCCATTTTGGTGGGGGCGGCCACCAAGGACCCGCGCTCAATCGCGTCGCACTGGTGACACTTTCGGCGGGACGATCGGCAGGCTGCTGGTGAGGCCACCATCGACCGCCAGCGCTTGGCCGGTGACGTAGGAGGCTTCGTCGCTGGCGAGAAACAACGCCGCCGCAGCGATCTCGGGCGGTTGGCCCGCGCGCCCCAGCGGGTTGAGCTGGCCGATCTTGTCGCTCGTGCCGCGTTGCTTGGCGTAGTCGAACAGCGGCCTGGTCATGCCGGTCTCGATCAGGCCCGGGCAGATGGCGTTGACGCGGATGCCGGTGCCGCGCAGCGTGTTGGCCGCGACGGTCACCATGTTGATCACGCCGGCCTTGCTCGCGCTGTAGGCGATCGGCCCAGCGCCGGAGCGGATGCCCGCGACCGACGCGGTGCAGACGATCGAGCCGCCCTTGCCTTGCTTCTTCATCTGCGCGCCGCCGTGCTTGATCATCAAGAACGGGCCGATCAGGTTGATGCGCAAGGTCTCCTGGAACATCTCGACCGTCGTGTCTTCGAACGTGTACGCCGAGCCGCTGATGCCCGCGTTGGCGTAGATCACGTCGAGGCCACCGAACTCCGCCACCGCGCGCTCGACCAGCGAGACCACGTCGGCCTCGCTGCCGGCGTCGGCGAGCTGCGCGATGACGGTGCCGCCCTCAGCGGCAACCAGCGCTCGCGTCTCTTCGAGGCCGGCCTCCGCCCGATCCGCGATCAAGACCTTCGCGCCTTCGCGCGCGAACAAGATCGCGCTGGCGCGGCCGATACCGCTGGCCGCACCCGTGACGATCGCCCGTTTGTTGCTCAACCTGGCCATGCAGTCTCCTTCAGCGCGTGAAGCTCTTGCCCTGCTCTGCGAGCTTCTTCAGCAGCTCGGATGGCTTCCAGCTGTCGCCGAGGCGTGACTGGTAACCGATCATGCCCTCGACGATCTTCTTGAGGCCCACGCTGTCGGCCCAGAACATCGGACCGCCGCGGTACACCGGCCAGCCGTAGCCGTTGACCCACACCACGTCGATGTCGCTGGCGCGCAGGGCGATGCCCTCTTCGAGGATCTTCGCGCCCTCGTTGACCATCGCGTACAGACAGCGCTCGAGGATCTCCTGATCGCTGGCCTTGCGCTGCTCGCCGCCGCCCTTCTTCGCATACTCGGTGACCAGTGCTTCGATCTCCGGGTTGACGCTGCGCTCACGCGTCTGCGGGTCGTAGTTGTACCAACCGGCACCGGTCTTCTGGCCGCGCCGGCCCATCTCGACCAGCTTGTCGCGCAGCACCGTGTCGGGCTTGGAGGTCTTGGCGTCCCAGCCGATGTCGAGACCGGCGAGGTCGCCCATGGCGAACGGGCCCATCGGCATGCCGAAATCTTCGAGCACGCGATCGATGTCCCAGGGCATCGTGCCTGCCATCAGCAACGCCTGCGCCTGATCGCGCCGCGCAGCCAGCATGCGATTGCCGACGAAGCCGCGGCACACGCCGACGAGCACGGGGATCTTGCTGATGGTCTTGCCCAGGCTCATCGACGTGGCGATCACGTCCTTGCCGGTCTTGCTGCCGCGCACGATCTCGAGCAGCTTCATGACGTTGGCCGGGCTGAAGAAGTGCAGGCCGATCACGTCCTCGGGGCGCTTGGTGGCCGACGCGATCTCGTTCACGTCGAGGTAGCTGGTGTTCGAGGCCAAGATCGCGCCGGGCTTGACGATGCGATCCAGCTTGCCGAACACCTCCTTCTTGATCTCCATGTTCTCGAAGATGGCTTCGATCACGAGATCACAGTCGGCGAGCTGCTCGATCTGCAGCGTGGGCGTGATCAACCCCATGCGCTTCTCGACGTCGGCCGTGGTCAGCTTGCCCTTGCTTGCCGTGCGCTCGTAGTTCTTGCGGATCACGGAGATGCCGCGATCGAGCGCGTCCTGCTTGGTCTCGACGATCACCACCGGGACGCCGATGTTCAGGAAGTTCATGGCGATGCCGCCGCCCATCGTGCCTGCGCCGATCACGCCGAGCTTCTTGATCGCGCGTTGCGGCGTGTCGCTCGGGACGTCGGGGACCTTGGCCGCTTCGCGCTCGGCGAAGAAGTAGTAGCGCTGGGCCTTGGACTCGTTGCTGGCGCGCAGCTCGTTGAACGCCTGGCGCTCGAACTGCAGGCCTTCGTCGAACGACTTGCTCACGGCGGCCTCGACGCACTGCACGATCTTCTCGGGCGCCGGGAAGCCCTTGGTCTTCTTGGCGATGCTCTTGCGGAACTTGGCGAACACCGAAGCGTCGACCTTCAGCTTCTCGTTGCGATCGCGCACGCGCGGCAGCGGCTTGCCCTCGCCCGCGACCTTGGTCGCGAACGCCACGGCGTCGGCCGTGAGGTCGCCGGAGACCAGCGCGTCGATCAGGCCGAGCTCGAGCGCCTCGCCCGTGCCGACCGGATCGCCCGAGGTCATCATGTCGAGCGCGCGCTCGACGCCGACCACGCGCGGCAGACGCTGCGTGCCGCCCGCGCCAGGCAGGATGCCGAGCTTCACCTCGGGCAGGCCGAACTTCGCGCCCTGGGCCGCCACGCGGTAGTGACAGGTCAGCGCGACCTCGAAACCACCGCCGAGCGCGGTGCCGTGGATGGCTGCAACGACGGGCTTCGGACCCTTCTCGATCGCGTCCATCACGTCCGGCAGCATGCGCCCCTCGGGCGGCTTACCGAACTCGCGGATATCCGCGCCGGCGATGAACGTCTTGCCCGCGCACACGAGCACGATGGCTTTGACTGCGGAGTCTTGTTGGGCGCTGTTGACCGCGTCGTAGATGCCGTCCCGCACCGCGCGCCCGAGCGCGTTCACCGGCGGGTTATCGACACGGACGACCGCCACGCCCCCGCGCACCTCCAAGTCCACCACGTCGTTCACCTTCGCCATGACCGCTCCTTGCGTATGTAGCCGGGAGCGGATCTAGACCATATTTTCGGGCAAAGCGAGCCCTTTGGCCGGGGTGCGCAGGTAGTGGGCTGGCTCAGTCGGCGAGCAGGCCCTGGCGTTCGATGAAGCGCACGATCTCGGGCAAACCCTGGCCGCTCTTGAGATTGCTGAACACGAACGGGCGCGTGCCGCGCTGCGCGCGTGCGTCCCGATCCATGACTTCCAGCGAAGCCCCGACGTGGGGGGCCAGATCGATCTTGTTGATCACGAGCAGGTCGCTCTTGGTGATGCCCGGCCCCCCCTTACGCGGGATCTTGTCGCCTGCCGCCACGTCGATCACATACAGGGTCAGATCGGACAACTCGGGACTAAAAGTAGCCGCCAGATTGTCGCCCCCGCTCTCGATGATCACGCAATCGAGCTCGCCGAAGCGCTCGATCAGCGAGTCGACCGCCGCCAGGTTCATCGACGCGTCCTCGCGGATGGCCGTATGCGGACAGCCGCCCGTCTCGACGCCGATGATGCGCTCCTCCGGCAAGGCCCGCGCCCGCACCAGAAACTGCGCGTCTTCCTTGGTGTAGATGTCGTTGGTCACGACCGCGATTTGATAGCGGTCGCGCATCGCCTGGCACAGCGCGTTGACCAACGCGGTCTTGCCCGAACCGACCGGACCGCCCACTCCCACTCGCAACGTCTGAGTCATACGCAGCTAGCTCCTGAACAATCGAGTGTACTGAGTCTCGTGCAAGGCACTGCCGAGTGCCAGGCCCGGAGCGAAGCCACCGATCTCCGCCTCCGGCACCACGAGCGCATGCTCCACGTGCCCGGGCAGCACCGCCGTGACCTTGCTCAAGATCCGCTGGCCGGCCGACTGCCCGAGCGGCACCAGGCGCAACGCGGCACTGGTCTGCGACTCCGCCTGGGCCCAGAGCAACGCCCCCAGCGCAGCCGAGAGCGGCACCCGGTGTCTCACCATGGCCAACGCGAACGCGGTCGCGTACGCCACCTCGCCCCGATAGGACTCGCCGAGCAACCGCATCAAAGCAGCCCCCAGCTGCGAATCCTCGAGCCGAAGCTCGAAACTCTCCCGACAAGCCCCCAAGAACCCATTCCAGCGCGAGACCGCAGCCTCATCGCCCGCAGCCCAGGCCTCGTACAACCGGACAAACACGGGCCCGTCGAGCTGCCGCCCCACAGCCTCGATCAACCCAAGGATCCACCCCTCGGCGCTCGCCTCGTCGCAAACCCACCCCGCCTGCACGGCAAACTCCATCCCCCGCGAATAAGCAAAAGCCCCAATGGGCAAGCCGGGGCTCGCAAACCGCAGCACGGCAAACAGTGCCGCCTCGTCAGTCATGCTCGTGCTCGTGCTCGTGCTCGTGCTCGTGCTTGTGCCCGTGCCCGTGCGCACTCCCGGCAGCCCCGTACGCCCCGCCCTCAGGCTCAAACGCCCTCTCCACCACCCTCACCCCGAGCCCCATCCCCTCCAACATCCCATCCAGCACATGATCATGCTGATACCGCAGCACCCCCGGCTCGATCTGCAACGCCACATGCCGGTTCCCGAGGTGGTACGCCGCCCGCGTCAACAACGCCCAATCGCTACTCCACGCCTCCGAAACCGTCTCCGGCTTCGCCCGCACCAACAACACCTCGCCGCTGTTGGCTGCAAGCAGATCGCCATCGCGCAGCGCACTGCCCCGCGAGAGCAACACGGCCACCTCACGCCCCAGCTCGGACCACACCCGCACGCGACTCTTCTTCCGGTCGTCGTACACCAACCGCAGCGTGTCGGTCGGCGTACTGTTCGGCTCTGCCCGGCTCTCCACTCGCAACATGCGGCACCTCAAAACAAGAAGTAGCGCTGCGCCAGCGGCAAGACACTCGCCGGCGCACAAGTCAGCAGCTGGCCGTCCGCGCGCACCTCGTAGGTCTGCGAATCGACCTCGACGTTCGGCATGTACGCGTTGTGCACCAGATCGCGCTTGCCGATCTTGCGCGTGTTCTTGACCGGCACCGTGCGCTTGCGCAGCCCGAGCTTCTGAGCCACGGCCGAGTCCGCCGCGGCTTGCGACACGAACAGCAGCCCGGCCGATGCCACCGCACCCCCCAGCGCACCGAACATGTACCGGTAGTGCACTGGCTGCGGCGTGGGGATCGACGCGTTCGGATCGCCCATCGGCGCCGCCACGATCAGCCCGCCCATCAGGATCATCGACGGCTTCACGCCGAAGAACGCCGGCCGCCACAGCACCAGGTCCGCCCGCTTGCCGACCTCGACCGAGCCCACCTCGTGCGCGATGCCGTGGGTGATCGCCGGGTTGATCGTGTACTTCGCCACGTAGCGCTTGACCCGGAAGTTGTCGTGCTCCGCGCTGTCGGTCTCGAGCGCACCGCGCTGCAGCTTCATCTTGTGCGCGGTCTGCCAGGTGCGCGTGATCACCTCGCCCACGCGGCCCATGGCCTGCGAGTCCGAGCTGATCATGCTGAACGCGCCGAGATCGTGCAGCACGTCTTCGGCGGCGATCGTCTCGCGCCGGATGCGCGACTCGGCGAACGCGACGTCCTCCGGCACGCTCGGGTCGAGGTGGTGACAGACCATGAGCATGTCGAGGTGCTCGTCGACCGTGTTCACGGTGTACGGCCGCGTCGGGTTCGTCGACGACGGCAGCACGTTCTTCTCGCCGCAGGCCTTGATGATGTCCGGGGCGTGCCCGCCGCCCGCACCTTCGGTGTGATAGGTGTGGATGGCGCGGCCCTTGAACGCAGCCAGCGTGTCCTCGACGAAGCCGGATTCATTGAGCGTATCGGTGTGGATGGCCACCTGGACGTCGTAGCGCTCGGCCACGCCCAGACAGCAATCGATGGCCGCGGGCGTGGTGCCCCAGTCTTCGTGCAACTTCAAACCGATCGCGCCGGCCTCGATCTGCTCGTCCAGCGCGTGCGGCAAGCTGGCGTTGCCCTTGCCCAGCATGCCGATGTTCATCGGCAACGCGTCGGCCGCCTGCAGCATGCGGTGCATGTACCAGGGGCCGGGCGTGCAGGTCGTGGCGTTGGTGCCGGTCGCCGGGCCAGTGCCGCCGCCGAGCATCGTGGTGACACCGCTCATCAACGCGTCTTCCACTTGCTGTGGACAGATCATGTGGATGTGCGAGTCGATGCCGCCCGCAGTCACGATCAAGCCCTCGCCGGCGATCGCCTCGGTTCCTGGGCCGATGATGATCGTCACGTCCGGCTGGATGTCGGGGTTACCGGCCTTGCCGATGCCCGCGATGCGCCCGTCCTTGATGCCGATGTCGGCCTTGACGATGCCCCAGTGGTCGACGATCAGCGCGTTGGTGATCACGCAATCCACGGCCTCGCGCCGCGTGCGCTGGCTCTGGCCCATGCCGTCGCGGATCACCTTGCCGCCGCCGAACTTCACCTCTTCGCCGTAGACCGCGAAGTCCTTCTCGACCTGGATGATCAGCTCGGTGTCGCCCAGGCGCACCCGATCGCCGGTCGTCGGACCGAACATGTCTGCATACGCGCTGCGAGTGATGCGAGCCACGCTCAGCCTCCCAACTTGCCCATGACCTGGGCGCGAAAGCCATACACGACGCGATCCCCTGCCAGCGCCACGAGCTCCACCGTGCGCTCCTGACCGGGCTCGAAACGCACCGCCGTGCCCGCGGCGATGTTCAACCGGAAGCCCCGGGCGGCACCGCGATCGAAGTCGAGCGCGCCGTTGGTCTCGGCGAAGTGGTAGTGCGAACCGACCTGGATCGGACGATCGCCGGTGTTCTTCACCTTCAGCGTGATCGTCTCGCGACCCGCGTTCAGCTCCAGGGAACCTGCCGCCGGAAAGACCTCGCCGGGGATCATGGCGCCTCCCCCGCGGGCCGCGAGCCGATCGGATTGTGCACCGTCACCAACTTCGTCCCATCGGGGAACGTCGCCTCCACCTGAACCTCCGGGATCAACTCCGGGACGCCATCCATCACGTCGTCGCGCGACAAGAGCGTCGTGCCGAAGCTCATCAGGTCCGCGACCGAACGCCCATCTCGGGCGCCCTCCAGGATCGCGGCCGAGATGAACGCGACGGCCTCGGGATAGTTCAAGCGCAGACCTCGCGCCTTGCGTCGTTCGGCCAGCAGCGCGGCCGTGAACAACAGCAGCTTGTCCTTCTCACGCGGGGACAGATCCATAGGCGCGAGTGGTAATCAAACCCGACGTCGCGTGGAAGGGGGATACGCCAATTGTTTCGGCCCCGAAATACGCCGGGAAGCGTTGACCATCAACGCGCCAAAGACGCCAAACTACCTGAACCCGACTCTGAGCTCCACGAGACTGCCCGCATCCTGTTCGACGCTGCGATGGAGGTCCACCGTGTCTTGGGTCCTGGGTTACTAGAGTCCGTGGAGCTTGGCGATCTTGGGCGCCCTGGCGGTTTCAACCCAATCTCTTCGAACAGGTCGCGCGCGATCAGTTCAGCTTGATGGGTAACCCCTTCAGCGCGACCGCACCGCCCATCGGCTTGATCGTCTCGATACCGCTCTGGGTCTGGTTGTCGGTCAGCTGGTACGGGACCCGGTTGGGCTCTTGTTGTACACGCAGCTGGTGACGAGCGGCTGGTTGCCCCGGCGATCCCAGTGAACCTGCACCTCGATGCGCTCGTACTCGTCGGTGTGGATCTCCTCGATCTTCGCAACAGCGACTCCGCGCGCGGCACGCAGGGCGCATCAACGGATGGCACCTAGAATCGGCCGACGTCATCGACGGCGAGTCACCAACCCGCAGCGGCTAATCAAACAGCGCATCGTGCCGGCACTCGCCGCAGTTGTTGGCGGCGCGCGCCAGCACGAGTCCCGACGCCCGAAAGCGCGCAGTTCGAGTTCTCGTGACGCCCCCTTTGTGCTAACGCGTAGTGTTGCTCGGGAGGATGACATGGGTATCGAGACCGACAGACATTTGGAGCTGACCAGCGCTCTGGGTCCGGACAAGCTGCTGATCAGGCACTTCGTGGGCACCGAAGGCCTCGGACGCTGCTTCGAGTACACCTTGACCCTGTACAGCCTCGATCATGACATCAAGATGGAGTCGCTGCTCGGCACGCATGCGACCGTGCGCGTGCGCACCGCCTCGACCGAGCGTTTCTTCGACGGTGTCGTCTTCGAGTTCGCTCACGTGGGCAATCACCTTCGCTACGCGACTTATCAAATGACATTGCGCCCCTGGCTCTGGGTGCTGGCTCAGAACAGTGACTGCCGCATCTTCCAGGGGCAAAAGTCCTTCGAAATCGCGAAGCAGCTTTTCAATGAGTTCGGTCTCGGGCCCATCAAGGAGCGGCTCACGCACACAGACCGGTACAAGCCGCGCAAGTTCTGCGTGCAGTACCGTGAAAGTCATTTGAATTTCATCAGTCGGCTGCTCGAGTCGGACGGCATCTATTACTACTTCACGCACGAGAAGCAGAAGCACACCCTCGTGTTGGCGGACGACTCGATGTCGTCCCACGATGCAGCGCCCGGATTCGAAGAGCTGAGCTACAACCGGCTCGAAGACGACAAGGGGGAACCGCGTACGTTCTTCGACTGGGCTGCGACCAAGCGCGTGCAGCCGGGAATCTACACGTTGCTGGACTACGACTTCAAAAAGCCGAGTGCCGACCTGAGCGCAGACCGCTTGGAGCGAAAGGAGCACAAGTACGCCGACGGTGAGTGGTTCGACTATCCCGGCCACTACAAAGTCGTACCCGACGGCAAGACCATCGCACGCATACGGGGCGAGGAGCGGATGTCGAGCTACGAGGTGAGCGAAGGTTCGACCGACGCGGTCGGCTTGTACCCGGGTTGCGCTGTAAAGCTCGCCGATCATCCTCGGAAGGATCAGAACCGCGAGTACTTGGTAATTGGAATGTCGTACACGGCAGACTCGGGCTCGTTCGAGACTGACGAGAGCGGTGGGAGACTGATCTATGAAGCGCGCGTCAAAGCCATCCCCCGCAGTGTGGCCTTTCGCCCAACACGCGTCACGCCTGCCCCGTTCATCGCAGGCGTGCAGACTGCAACGGTCGTGGGCGCCGAAGGTCAAGAGATCTGCACGGACAAGTACGGGCGGGTGAAGGTCCAATTCCACTGGGATCGCAGAGGCAAGCGCAATCAGGACAGCTCGGTTTTCATCCGCGTCGCTCAAGTCTGGGCAGGTGCACGTTGGGGCGCGATTTTCATCCCGCGTGTCGGTCAAGAAGTCGTGGTGGAGTTCCTGGAGGGCAACCCAGACAAGCCGTTGATCATCGGCAGCGTCTACAATGAAAGCAACCAAGTCCCCTACGCCTTGACCGAGCAAGAGACCAAGAGCGGGTTCAAGACCCACAGCACCAAGGGTGGCTCTCGGGACGATTACAACGAACTCCGCTTCGAGGATAAGAAGGGCGAGGAAGAGCTCCACATCCAGGCCCAGAAAGACTTCACCAGCAAGACGAAGCACGACAGCACGCACGAGATCCAGAACAAGTTGAGCGTCACGGTCGACGACGCGGAGTACGACACGCTGGTCAAGAAGGGCAAGATGACGACCAAAGTGCCGATGAACACCTTCGAGGTCGATTCTGGGAAGAAGATTCATCTCCACGTCGGCAAAAACGAGATCATCATCGACCAGACGGGGATCACGCTCACGGACGGGATCGCGGAGATCAAGCTGATGGGCGGCGCGGTCATGGTGAAGGGCATGCCCATCAAGCTCAACTAGTCGACGAGCAGACCCACCCATTCAGGAAGAGGAAAGACCCATGGCTCGCTCAGCAATCCCTGGTCCTCTGCGCGATGACAATGACCCTCCTCCTGATGCTTCTCGCTCAGGCTGGCCGTATCTCGCGGGAGCTCCGTTCCGCCACCATCGCCCCGGACCGGCCGGCCTCGGCGCCGAGCCCGAGCCGCGTTGGCTCCAGCACATCCACCCGCAGGCGTCCGACCTCGAAGAGTTGTACATGGACGATCTCAGGGTCTATGAAGGGCTCGCTCCGCACATGTACCTGTGCTCCGCCGGAAAAGTGACCATCGGCATTGGAAACATGTTGCCGACGGTCGAGACCGCCAAGCGCCTGCCTCTCGTGAATACGAGCACCTCCCAGCCCGCATCCGAAGCAGAGATCGCAACTGCCTATGCGGCCGTGAGCCAGATGCCACCGAATCAGTGGTGGACGAAGTACCGTCTCTCGCCGAGTCTCGAAATCACGGAGGCTTTTGCATACGAGCTCGCCATCGCTCGCCTCAAGAAGGAGTTCCTCCCGCAGATCATCAAGAGGTTTCCCGACTTTGACGACTACCCGAAGCCCGCGAAACGGTTCATGGTGGACATGGCGTACAACGGTGGCGCGGGCCACTTTGCGAAGCGCGGCATGGTAGGGGCGATCAAGAACCGGGATTGGCTCGCTTGCATACCACTCGTGAAGGTCCCCCCGGACCCGAAGAGACGAGCGCGGATGTATTGGCGCTACCAGATGCTGCGAGAAGCGGCTGCAGCGGACGCGCCTTGAGGCAGAGCTCGCCAGACAACGCGCGCGGATGTGGGTCAGTCATGAGGGGAAAAGCTGCTCTGCACGTGATGCGGGTCGAACTAGTGCGTGCGCACGAAGCCATGCCGGTTGGCCGTCGTCTATGGTTCCTACTCGCTGCGGTGCTGCTCGCGCTGGGCTGTTCATCACACGCAACGCCCCCGGTCGTACCGGCGAGGCCTCCGGCAGCGGCGGTCGTCCCCGAGCCCTCCACCGCAAATCCCACCGCGTCGGCGCAGACGCAGCCGGCCGATGTGCAGCAGCCCGAGCCAGCTCCCGTACGCGCTCCCGATGCGGGCACCGGGGCAACTCTGCCAGCGAGCGGCGGCATCCCCCCCGGCGTCCACACGTTTGCAGGCTTTCGGCAGCTGACGCCGGCGGATCTCGACGACGACTTCGGTGAGCACATCGTACACGCGAAGGCCGACGCGCCAGTGCAGGTCGTATCCTCGTGTCGAACCTTTCTGGCGCTGCCGTTCACGGCCGAGAGCGAGGTGGAGCTGGAGAACGAGCTCGAAGAGCGCAGCTTCTGGTTCTCGGTGATGGACTGCGCGGCGTGGGGCATGGTCCAGACCGCGCGTGCCGCGAGTCACACTCGTCTGGACGCCCTCGTGTCGGCGAAGGATCCGACTCGGCTCTTGCCTCCACTGCTGACACTCACCGACTTCCTGGAAGATCGCAGCAAGGTAGAGGCAGCAGCGGCGAAGTGCCGGTCCTGGAAAGCGTTCGATGCATCACTGCGCGTGAAGAATAGGACTGCGGACGGCTTCGAAGTGCGAGCGGAAGGCTGGCTCGGTAAGGTTCAGTATCTTGCGCGTGCGGATTTCGATGGCGACGGCGTCGAAGACCTCCTGGTTCGGCGCGAGGGAGGCGCCGATGGCGGAAGCTACCGCGCCGTCGCTTTGTTCCTGCTGAGCCAGACGGATCAGGATCGCTGTATCCGAGTGACGTATGTGTTCGGGCTGTCCTGAAGCTCGGCGCCGCCAACGATCGTCTCGCTACGGAACGGATAGTCGTGAGGGATGTGGCTTGCTCGGACTAGGAGCCGCGACAGGGCCGGATTCTCCGCCGGCGCCTCCGTCAAACCAGGCTGCGGCTGGCAGTAGCGCGGCGCACGATCTCACTCTCGTCCGGCGGGTTCGCCGGATGATGTGTCAGGCACAGCCGCGTCGCGATCTTGACCGGCGCGGGCATACCCTCGCTGTAGACGTAGAACTGGCCCTTTTCGAGCTTGGCCACGTCATTGCCGCCGCCACCGCGCTGCTGAAGCTGCGCTTGCACCGTCTCGAGCGCGGACGGCGAATTGGCGCGCCCGTAGAACTGGGTCGAGCAGTTGGCGATCGCGTTGTGGTCGATGCTCTTGGGCGCCTGGGTCGCGAACACCATGCCCAGACCATACTTGCGACCCTGCGCGGTCAACCGCAGCAAGCTCTCCTTGCTGGCTACGGACTTGCCCGCGGGCACGAAGTCGCGCGCCTCGTCGACCACCAGCAATCCCTGCAAGGCACGCCCGCGCGCCGGGTGCTTCTTGATCCACACGAACAGTGTGGTCGCGAGCTGGTTGAGGAACTGCTGCTGTGCTTCCTGATCCGGCAGGCCGGACAGGTTGATCACCGACACGCGGACCTTGCCGGGCCTCGGGCTCGTGAGCAGCTTCGCGGCATCCAGCTGCGTGCCCTGGCCGCGCAGCAGCGGATTCAGCTCGATCGCGGCCAGGATCGACTCGCCGATGTCGCGCGCCAGCTTGTCGGCCCGCTCGAAGCCGATGTTGGCATCCGCAGGCAAGTCGCACAGCAGGCCGCACAGCTCGCTCAGGCTCCCGCCGCCGAGCTTCGCGAAGTAGCGCAGCGCGCCCGCCAGCACGCCGCGCCGCTTGTCCGCCCCCTTGCCGCCGCCGACCGCGAAATCCAGGCTGGTGCGCGCCATGTCCAGCGCGGCCTGAAGCTCCTCGGGATCGCCGCCGATCTCCGAGAAATCCGGCAGCGGATCGAGCGTGAGTGGGTTGCCCGACTCGCGCCCCGGCGTCCAGACGACGACTTCGGCCGTCCCTGCGTAGCGCTCGGCCTTCTCCTGGTCCGCCGCCGAAAAGCTCTGCGGGACCTCGGGCCAGGCGTCTCCCAGGCACACGAGCTCGTTGGTCCCGTCGATGACGATCGAAGGCACCCCGAGCAGCGCGGCCTCCTCGACGATGCGCCGCACGAGCACGGTCTTGCCCGAGCCTGAGCCGGCCAGCACGGCCGTGTGCTTGGCCAGGTTGGCGAGCGGCAGCTGCACCAGCTCCTTGGGCCTGCCCGCGACCAGCTTGGAGCCCACGAGCAGCTGATCCTCGAACAGATCCTCGAACGCACCGGGTTCGGGCTCGGGTTGCAGCGAGATGGTGCGGCGCGCCGGCTCCACGGACAGCGGCGGCTCGCTGCTCTCAGCTGCAGGCTTCGGCGGCAGGTTCGAGCGCGCGGCCGCATCGCCGAACAGGTAGCGCGCTGCATCGGCGAACGACGGCAGCTGCGAGACGATGCGCTCGCTCCGCAGCCAGTCGCGCACCAGCACTGCAGTCGAACCGAGCGCCATCATCTGCCGAAGCGCCCACAACGTGCGCAACTCGTCCAGGCTCGGCTCGACGAGCACGCCGCCGCGCGCGCTCAGCTCGGCGAGCAAGCGCGCGGTCGTCGGCCCGCCCGGCACGGGACCGCGCCGGAACAACACCAGGCGCCGGAAGCCCAGGTCGCGATCGATCCCCGAGGCAGTCATCGCCGCCTTCAGCCGCGCTTGAAACGCGATGTGGTTCGACTTCTGCATGAAGCGCGTGGCGTAGTGCTTCTCGCGCTCGGCCTCCGAGCGGTACACGACGCGCACGCGGGCGTGCAGCGGCACGTAGGCGCCCGCGCCCACGAAGTCCAGATCGACCGGCACGTCGATGTCGTCCGGCACCGGATTTTCCTCGACCAGCGCGCGGCAAGCGGTCTCGAGCAGCTTGTCGAGCGCGTCTTCGTCCTCGTCGTGCAGCATGCGCTCGACGTCGGCCTGCTTCTTCAGCGCCTCGAAGTCGCGCCGCGCGTCCTCGACGTCGCCGATCAGGCCGCCGGGCGCTTCGGGCGCGTCGACGTCGATCTCCAGCACCACGCCGCGCCGCAAGCAGTTCCAGCGATGCTCGTCGCAGCGCTTCAGCACGGCGCGCGGTGACAGGCCGCGCAGTGTCGCGAAGAAGCCCGCTGGATACGGGTACGTGGCGTACGGCGGCGTGTAGGCGTGCGCGCGATACGCCGGCGTGACCCGCTGTTCGACCAGCTGCTGCACGTGCTGCGCGTTCGTGACCGGCTTCAGCAAGAGCGGTGGCAGGAAGCGATCGGCCATGGTGACCAGCGCGCGCTTGTCGAGCGCGTGCCAGGTCTGCTCGAGGCAGGCGACGAGCGTCTGCGTGCGCGAGGTCGTGTCGCGCAGCGAGATCAGGCCCTTGGCAATGCCCTGGATGATCGCCAGCGCGCCGGCGTGGCGCGGATCGATCTCACCGGTTGCATCGCGCGGAGCCGCGGCGCTGACCAGCTGCAGCTCGGCCACGATGGCGTCCAGCTGGTCGAACGCGAGCAACGTCGGCCCGACCAGGCTCATCAAGAACGACAACCCGCGCACGATGTCGCGCGGCGTGCCGATGCTCTTGTGAAAGCCGTGGAGGATGGTCTCGCCGTCGTCGATGCCGATCGCCTGCAGCCACTTCCAACCCAGGTCGAGGATGTCGTTGTCGTCCGAGCCGAGCAGCACCAGCGCGCGCAACACGTCCTGGTGCTCGTGCAACTCGGGAAACTTCTGGCGCAAGCCGGTGATCAGCGCATTGCAGGCGTTGATCAGCTTGGGCGGGCGCCCCGAGCGCAGCTTCTCGAAGGTCGTGACGCCCCCGGCGAGCTCCGTCAGCCCGCGGATCAAGCGCTCTTGCTGCGTCGGCTGTCCCTGCGTCAGCGAGCGGATGTAGCCGAGCAGCGTGATGTCCCAGAACTCGCGCACGTCCGTCATGTCGACCAACACGAAGAACGCGGTTCGCTCTACCACCGCAGCGCGGAGCAAGCTCAAGAGGTGCGTCTTGCCCGAACCGCCGGGCCCCATCACGACCATGCCCAACGGCGAGGCACGCGAGCTCGTGGCCAACAAGCGCTCGAGCACCATCAGCGCCTCGTTGCGCAGCGTCTCCTGGAGGCCGGGCACGTCGTACGGGAGGTCACGCCAAATCGAATCGATGTGGGTGGTCCACTCGAAGTCGATCGACTGCAGTGCCTCGAGGTCGCTACTCATTCAGTGCTCCAGGTAAAGAATGTGGTGCGGTGCACCGGCGACGTGCAGCGCCGCGCGTTCGTCTTCGGCTGCGATGTCCGTCGGATCGTCGATGCGATACAGCACGAGCGCACCCGCGTCTTGCAGGCGCACGAGCTCGCCATCCAGCCGCGCGCGCGGCACATCGGCCAGGCGGTCGCGCAGCTCGCGCAAGCGCACGCGCTTCTTGACGACGCCCTGGCCGAGATCGAGGCAGGTGTTGCGGATGCGCGCGCCGAGCTGGGGCGGCACGTTGATCTCGGGAGCCACGAAGCTCGCCAGGCTCGCGTCGTTGGCCGCGAGGTGGTCGCGCAGGCGCAACAGTACTGCCTGAAGTGTCCTGACTGTCACGCGCGCCTTCGTCAGATCGGTCGAACCGAGGTGCTCGGCGGCCCAGGCCCAACCCTTGTCGGTCAAACACACGCGCTCGCCCTGCGGCTTGACCTTCTCGATCTCGAGCAGACCCAACTGGATCAGCTGGTTGCGATCTTTGGCCTTCAAAGGCTCCAACTGGCTCTTGTACGGCCGCCGCTGCTCTTCGGTGGTCGCGAACACCAGCGCGTAAATCGCCGTGGCTTGCGCGGGTTTGAGTTCAACGCTCATCGTTCATGGTCGCGAAACCATGCCGACGGCACAAGGTGTGCCTCGCGCCCACAGCGCAGCTGACAGCGGCACTACGTGCGCTGCTGAGAACGCTCGGCGAGCCAGCTGATCAAGCCATCGAGATCGATCGGCTTGGTCATGTGATGGTCGAAGCCGGCCGTGGACGAACGCTCCTTCGCCGCGCCATCACCCCAGCCGGTGATCGCGACCAGCGTGACGTCGGAGCCGCGCTCCTTGCGCAGCTCTGCCGCGACCTGGTGGCCGTCCAGCTCGGGCATACCGATGTCGAGCAGCGCCACGTCGGGCATGAAGCTGGCCGCGCTCGAGACGGCCTCGAGCCCGTCGTGTGCCACGGCGACCTGGTAGCCGCGCATGCGCACCAGCTGCGCGAGCATCTCCGCTGCATCCTCGTTGTCGTCCGCGATCAGCACGCGCAACGGACGTGGCCCCGAGCGCTCGACCATGTATCCGCCTCCATCACTCTCTGCCCGAAGGTAGTCTTTGATGCACAGAACTCATGCTGTCCAGGGACGCTCACGGTAGCCGTACCGACCGACCCACAAAGTTGCCACCCCAGCTGCAAGACTGTGTCTATGATGTGTCTTGCCGGCCGGAAGGCTCGCGCCTCAGGGCGAGACCCTTCCGATGATGATCGGTCGCCGGCGCTGCGCGGCGGCTCCGCAGTCTGCCCGAAATTGAGGCGTGACAGCTGGTGAATCGCACGCCCGGGCGTACCTGGTTCTGAAATCGGAGGTCGACATGGATAGGCGGCAAGCCATCGCCATCAGCGAGTTCGTCTCAGACCGTACACCCCGGCCACTGATGGGCCCGATCCTGAACTTCGACCTGGACGCCGAGACGGCCTGGTTGCGCGACGAGGAGACCTGGCGCGCGCACGGTCACAACGCGCGCACCCTGATCAAGCACAGCGAGTTCCGCGTGGTGCTGATCGCGCTACAGCAGGGCGCGCAGGTACACGAGAAGCAGACCGACGAGCGGCTCGCCATTCAGCTGCTGCACGGCCGCGTAAAGCTCCACGTGCCGACCGAGTCGGTCGAGTTGCGGGTCAACCAGCTGGTCTCGCTCGACCGGCACGTCCCGTTCAGCATCGAGGCGCTCGAGGATAGTGACTTTCTGCTCTGGCTCGGCTGGTCCAAAGACTGAGCCGCGTGACCTGTGGCGAACCGGCCGCCAAATCAGAGAGCGCGGTTCAGCCATGGCGGATCGCGAAGGGCCCGGCGTCGCGGTCGGCCGCGGAGCGCCGAAGACAGGGTGGCTGCCCTTTCGAGGCGCTCCGCGGCCGAGCGCGGCGTCGCGAACGAGCGAGGCGCCGTGACTGAACCGCGCTCTCTGATTTAGTGTGCGGTCCCGTCGCCATGACCCCGCGCAGACCCACCACGAGCCCGCCGCCAGAACCGCCTCCGGACGTGTTTCAGCTGAAGCCGCCCATCGAACCGATGCTGGCGAAGGCCGCCGAGGCCTTGCCCACGACGCAGGGCTTCCTGTTCGAGCCCAAGTGGGACGGCTTCCGATCGATCGTGTTTCGAAGCGGTGCGCACCTGTACATGCAGAGCCGGGATCTGCGCCCGCTCGATCGCTATTTTCCAGACTTGCACGAGCGACTGCTCGAACGGCTGCCGGACCCGTGCGTGCTCGACGGCGAGATCGTGATCACCACAGCGGCCGGCCTGAGCTTCGATCTGCTGCAGCTGCGGCTGCACCCGGCGGCCTCGCGCGTGGCCAAGCTGGCACAGGAAAATCCGGCGTCGTTCGTCGCGTTCGACGCGCTGTGGTTGGACGGTCGCGATCTGCGCGGCGCACCGCAGCACGAACGCCGCACCGTGCTCGAGCGCGCGCTCAGCGGCGTGCAGCGACCCGTGCACCTGACGCCGGTCACGCGCGACCGAGCCCTGGCGGTCGAGTGGCTCGAACGCTTCGAGGGCGCGGGGCTGGACGGCGTGATCGCCAAGCTCGAGAACGGCAGCTACGAGCCGGGCAAGCGCAGCATGTTCAAGATCAAGCACGCGCGTACGGCCGAGTGCGTGGTCGCCGGCTTCCGCTGGCACAAGAACGGCAAGAACGAGCTGGTCGGCTCGCTGCTGCTCGGGCTGTTCGACGACCAGGGCAAGCTCCAGCACGTCGGCGTGACGTCGTCGTTCACCATGCAAGCGCGCAAAGAGCTGGCCGCCGAGCTCGAGCCGCTGCGAAAAGCAGCACTCGACGAACACCCCTGGCGCGAGTGGGCCAACGCGGGCGAAGCCGACGGCCGCATGCCGGGCGGCCAGAGCCGCTGGAGTGCGGGTAAAGACCTGTCGTGGGAACCGCTGCGCATCGAGCGCGTCTGCGAAGTCAAATACGACCACCTGCAAGGCGACCGCTTCCGCCACGCCGCCACCTTCCTGCGCTGGCGTCCCGACAAGCCACCCAGCGCCTGTCGCTACGACCAACTCGAAGTGACGAAACCCTTCGAGCTGGACAAGGTGTTTGGGGCGCAGGGGTAGACGACGAGAGTCGGGGTGGACGGCAAGAGTCGGGGTAGACGACGTTCACTACCGAGTACGAATACGAGCCCGACCATCGTGCTCGTGCTCGTGCTCGCTTGTGCGAGTGCTCGGCTAAACCAACTCCTGCCAAGGGTCGTAGTCGGGATCCAGCGCGCCCTGCTCCGGACGCTCGGCTTCCGGCACGTGCTCGAGGTTGACGCGGATGCGAAACCAGGTCGTGAATCGGCCGCGCATCGAATCCACGAGCACATCGGCGGGCTGCAGCATTGGGGCGGCCGCGGGATACCTCGCCTTCCAGCGCTCGAGGCCGGAGAGCGCCTCGTCCTTCGTGCGCGCGCGGCAGATCTCGATCAGTGGCTTCTTCGACACGCGTCGCGTGGCGCCCTTCTTGGCCCGCGAGGGCTGGACGCGCGCGGGTTCGTTCTCCTGCTTCTGGTAGTGCGGCGGCCAGGGTGCGTCGGCCAGGCCTTCGGTCTCGTGCTTTGCTGCGAGCTCGAGCAGGCCCTCGAGCGAGCCGGGGTGCTGATCGATCTCGCGATGACGATCGCCGATCTGCTTGAAGCGTTCCGGCATGCTGCGCAGCGTGAATGCGCCCGGCTCGCACTCGGCGAGCTCTTGCCAGGTGACCGGGGCGGAGACGCGCGCTTCCGCGACCGGCCGCACCGAGTACGCGCTGCAGACCGTGCGGTCCTTGGCGTTCTGGTTGTAGTCGATGAACACGCCGTGGCGCTCTTCCTTCCACCACTTGCTGGTCGCGATGCTCGGCGCGCGGCGCTCGATCTCGCGCGCGAGTGCCAAAGCCGCCCTGCGGACTTCGTCGAACGACCAGCGCGGATGGATGCGGACCTGGACGTGGATGCCGCGCGAGCCCGAGGTCTTGGGCCAGCCGACGAGCCCAAAATCGTCCAGCGTCGCGTGCACGACCTCGGCGACTTGCTGCAGCTGCGGCCAGGCCACGCCCGGCACCGGATCGAGATCCACGCGCAGCTCGTCGGGATGATCCAGATCTTCGGCGCGCACCGGGTGCGGGTGCAGCTCGAGGCAACCCATGTTCGCCATCCAGATCAACGCGGCAGCGTCGCGCGGCACGAGCTCTTCGGCGCTGCGACCCGAAGGAAAGCGCAGCACGACCGCTTCCAGCCAGTCGGGGCGCGTGCTCGGAACGCGCTTTTGGTAGAAGAACTCGCCGCCCACACCGTTCGGATAGCGCACCATCACGTTGGGACGACCGCCCGCGCCGCGCAGCGCACCGTCGGCGACCGCGAGGTAGTAGTGAGCGACATCGCGCTTCGTGTAGCCCAGCGCCGGAAACAACACCTTGCTCGGATTCGAGACCGACACCTCGCGGCCAGCCACGACGATCGTCTCGCGCTCCGCTTGCTTGGCCATGACTTCCTCGAGGCGCGGTTCAGGCGCGCTCGGCGATCACACTGTGCACGATGCCGCGACGCCAGCCGGCCATCGGCTCGGCGCGCACCTGGACGAAGCCTGCGCTGCCGAGACGCCGCTCGAACTGCTCGATGCTGTCGAACTCGTTCACGCTCTTCCTCAGGTAGCGAAACAACTCGCCCGAGCCGGTGAACGCCGCGCCGAGCGGCACGATCACCGCCGCGGCCACGGTGTTCCAGACCGCGCGGCTCACGAGCGAGCCGGCCACCGAGTACTCGTGGAACACGATGCGAGCGCCCGGTTTCAGCCGCTCGCGCAGCCGCGTCAGGCACAGGTCCGGGTCCGGCACGTTGCGGATGCCGTACGCCATGAGTATCCCGTCGTACGGCC
This sequence comes from Polyangiales bacterium, assembly GCA_035274465.1. Classification (GTDB taxonomy): domain Bacteria; phylum Myxococcota_A; class Polyangia; order Polyangiales; family JAFGIB01; genus JADGRF01. The sequence goes on along the minus strand of DATEOF010000484.1, from coordinate 615 downwards.
CCTGCGCGCCGCACTGCTCGAGCTCCATGGCATCGCCGGCGATGAAGCGCACCGCGCGCAGCTCGGGCTTCTTGCGCGCCGTCGCCAGCATGCCTGCCGAGATGTCGACGCCGGTGATCTGCGCCGCGGGGTACACCTCGCGCAGCGCGGCGGTCGAAAGACCCGTCCCGCAGCACACGTCGAGGATGTGACCATCGGCGGGCGCTGCGAGCCGGCGGGCGCTGCGCAACAAATCGCTGCGGTAGCCGGGATTGAAGTGTTGAAGCGTGTCGTAGCGCGCCGCCACGTGGTCGAAGTCGGTCGCCAGACGTTGGGTGTGGCCCTGAGCAAAGCGCTGCATGGCCGTGCAGCGTACCACGGACCACTTGCCACTTGCCGCGCCCCGCCTCCGCTTGCCGCGCGCTGTCGAGATTTATGACCGGCCACGCTACGCCGCGCTTGCCGCGCGGGTCGTTGGATCGCGGGTGGAGGAGGCTTGAGGCTCGCTTACGGCTCGGTCGGGGGCATGTTCCTACGAGACCTCGGCGCGCGTTCGCGCCGGGTCAGGCTAAAGACACCCCGGCGTTTCTCAAACCGGCGCGAACGCGTGCCTGTCGCAGCGGGCAAATCGGGGTT
>DATEOF010000483.1:0-2930 GCA_035274465.1 Polyangiales bacterium | reverse complement strand
CGGCTGTTACTGGCGCAGGCGCAGGCGCGGGTGCTGGAGCAGGCGCGGGTGCTGGCGCAGCCACGGGTGCGGGCGCTGGCGCAGCCACCGGTGCGGGTGCCGGTGCGGGGACAGTCGCAGCAGGCATCGGCGTCGGGGCCGCGGGCGTGCCGCTCGTGGCGGCTTCGGTCGTCGCGGTTTGCGCGTGGCTGACAGAACGAAGCGGCGAAAGAGCCCAGAATGACAAGCAACCCAGAACCACGAGGGTTCGCGGGCGGACGACGGACAACATGCAGAGCACCCTTTCAGCGGCAGGGAGCATCCGCCGCCCAGCGTGAACGCCCTCGTCTCGCACTTTTGTAGTCGAAGTTCAATAGTCGCGTGCGTTCAGTGCGAGACGATCCACGCAGCAGTGTCCCTCACAGCGAGTAGACATAACTCGCGCGTCAGCCCTGTAACTCCAGTGTCCGGGCTGCTTGTTCGCACAGTGCTTTGACCGCGTGACCAAACAGAGAGAAGCGCTCGTCTTTGGTCAGACCCTTGCGGTAGCGATAGTAGATCTGCTGGATCACCACCGCGGTCTTGAACAGACCGAACGCGTAGTAGAACTCGGGCTTCGGCACGCTGCGCCCCGAACGCGCTTGATAGCGATCGATGATCTCGGCGCGGGTGAGCCCACCCGGCGAATCGGTCGGCCCTCCCTTGAGGAACTGCATCATCGGGTCGTCGCCGGTCTGCACCCAGTAACCGAGGAACGTTCCCAGATCCATCAGTGGATCGCCGATCGTCGACATCTCCCAGTCGAGGATGCCGCGGATCTTCATCGGGTCGTCGGCGTCGAGCAGGACGTTGTCGAACTTGAAGTCGTTGTGGATCAGGCAGGAGCCGGAGTCCGCTGGGCGATTCTGCTCGAGCCACTTCGCGACCTGGTCCACCACGGGCACGTCATCGGTCTGCGAGCCCACGTAGCGCTCGCTCCAACCCTGCACTTGACGCTGCACGTAGCCCTCGGGCTTGCCCAGTCCGTCGAGCCCGATCGCGCGGTAGTCCAGCGCGTGCAGCTCGACCAGCGCATCGACCAGGTGCTCGCACATCGAGCGAAAGCGCGTGGCATCGAGCCCGAGCTCGGGCGGCAAGTCCTTGCGGAGGATCACGCCGCGCAGCCGCTCCATCACGTAGAACGGCGCGCCCATCACGCTCGGGTCCTCGCTGTAGACGAGCGGCTTCGGCGCGTAGCTGTACGTAGTTGACAGCGCTGACAGGATCCGGTGCTCGCGTCCCATGTCATGGGCGCTCTTCACCTTCGTCCCGAACGGCGGCCGCCGCATGACGAGCTCCCGCTCGCCAACCTTCAATAGATACGTGAGGTTGGAGTGCCCGCCGGGGAACTGCAGGACCGAGACCGGTTTACCCGCGAGCTCGGGGACGTGCTTCGAGAAGAACTGCTCGAGCGCGCGGGCGTCGACTTCTTCGCCTTCGCGAACGGGGCGGGCCGTGTCGATGACTTCGGACATTGGGCGCGGCATACCACGCCACTTGTTGCACCCCAAGTGACCGAATCAGCCGGAGCACGGCACATCTCAGCTCTGCAGCTGTTCCTCGAACCCCGACCGCCAAGCGAGCAACAGCGGTCCCCCATCGCCGTAGACCGGATCGAACTGCGGCAGCGGCACCTCGCGCGCACGCCGTTCCGACGCGACGTGCTCCGCGGGATTCCCCACCTGCATGTCGTAGCTGCGACCGCGTTCGTATGCGCCGACGACGCAGAAGTCTTCGCTCGCCACCACCAACTTGTGCGCGGTGCAGGCCGGCAACACCAACACATCTCCGCACGCGAAGTTGATGCTCTGCCCGAACGGTCCACCGAGTTGCAACGTCGCGCGACCCGAGTAGCAGCCCAACACTTCGTGCGCGGTGCTGTGATAGTGGTGATAGTCGTAGACGCCGTCGCGCCAGCCGCTGGACCAGCGGTGACGTGCAAAAGTTTTTTCGACGGTGCGCGCGGCGAGCTCGTGCGCTGCAGGATCTCCGGCTGCACGCAGATGACGAGAGACCGCGGAGTATGTGCTGCTCTGCCCCGGGAGGCGAAACGCACCGCGGTAGAGCAGCGCCGGTAAACGCGGGTTATTTGGGAAGCCTGCGCTGGGCTCGAGGCGAAATGCCTCGACCTGGGCGTCGCTGAGGACACCGATGGGGAGGTCCTGTCGTTGAACGTCCATGAGGAGCTGCATAATCCCCTGTGCAAAGCCCGCAAGTCCACTCAACAATGGTGGCCACGCTCGCGAAGTGAACTGTTGGTGTCGCACGAGCAGCCTCTGCGGTGATTTGCCGCAGGCGCAGCTGGCTGTTTGTCGATCGGTATGATTCGATACGACTATGTGTAGTCGCAGTCGGTCGTCGACAGTCGTCATCGCGAGCGTCGTGTACTGGCTTGCTTTGGTCTCTCTAGTTAGGGCCGATGAGTCGGATGCCGCCCTCCGCGGCCTGTTGGCGGGCAAGAGTGCCGGGGTCGATCCCGCAGTGGCGCAGCTCGAGGCTACCTGGACCGAGTTGTCCGAGCGTCCATTGGCCAAGACAGCGGGCAAGCCAGGGCTCGATCGCGCTCGGGAGGAGCTCACACGCCTGCATCAGCTGATCGAGCGGCGCGCTGATCCGCAGGCCATCGCCCGGCGCAAGCAGCTGGTCTGGGCTGCGCTCTCACTCTCGGATCGTCAGATGGCGCGGGCCGAGCTGGCCGCGGCCCTGCAGACTGCGCTGAAGCGGCGCGAACAGGCCGAGGCGCAGCTGAAAGCGGCGAAGTCGGAGTCGGCGCCGCCGGCGAATCGCGCGCCGGAGCCGGCCAAGTGAACCTGCGGGCAGCGCTGCTCGCAGCGATGCTGTCGTCCGCTTGCGCCCACGCGGCGCTGCCGCCCGAGCCCGGCCGCGCGCTGCCGGCGAGCTCTCTACAGCCA
>DATEOF010000482.1:0-49378 GCA_035274465.1 Polyangiales bacterium | reverse complement strand
GTCCCTGCGGGAGGGTTTTGAGGCAACATTTGCGTTCCGGCTTCGCCGCAGCCGCCACAAACCAGCGCACTGAGGCACAGCCAAATGATGCGATCTCTCATGATTCGATCGCTCTAGCCCCGCGCAGGCAGGCTGCCTAGTTGCCGCGCGCACTAGATAGACTTCGATACGGTTGCTTAACTTGCGACGACGTTGCTTAGAGTTCTGGCGACAAATGCCACAACAAATCCCGCCAACGTGTCCGCAGCCGTCTGTCGGAGCACTAAGGCTGTTGCGGCGGCGGCGCAGCGGGTGCGGGTCGCTTTGCCTTGGTGGGCTTGGCAGCCGGAGTCGTCGTCGGTGCGCTGGCGCGCTCTATCAATAAACCGTCATAGGCTTCGCTGCCCGTGGCAGCGCCCGCTGCAGCGAACAACACGACGCGCAAGCCGGAGCTCGAAAACGCCTGCACCACCGCGGGTACGGCGGCGACGTCCGCCGCCGCTGGAGCTGCCACGCTGCCGCCATTAGCTGCAGGTGCCACCTGCGCACCGCCCTCCTTGGGCACTGCGAGCGTGTCCATCACCATCACTTCGCCGCCGCCCTCAGCTGCAGGAGCTTGGCTCGCCGGCGCGGTTCCGGGCGTGAACGAGCGACCTTCCTTGGTCACGCCCATCGGCGCCAACACCATGTCGGCCGCGGGCTCGGCCTCTTTGGGCTTGACCAGCGCGCCGATGTCGGGCCCCGCAGCGCTCGGTTCGACGCCAGTCAGCTGCTTGGACGGCTCGCTCGGATCCTCGGCGCTCGTGTCGGTGAGCTCGCCCGAGGATGCGATCGCCGGCGCGGGGATGGGCGCGAGCGTGTAGCTCGACAGCGGAGAGAGCCCGGGCGCGATCGGCTTGATGGCGTCCTGCAGACGTGCGAGCGCCCACTGCACCGCTTGCGTGCGACCTTCCGCGTCGCCCGAAGCGATCACCTTGCGTTGCTCGAGCTCGTACCAACGCGAGAAGCCATGTGCGGGCAACAACAACTCGGCGCGATCCAGCTTGCCTTCGATCATGCGCAGCCGCAGCACCAAGCTCAGCGTCCGCTCGACGCGTGTGCCACCCGGCACCGGGACGCCGTACGGGCTCTGGTAGTACTTCACGCACTCGTCCGCCGTGCAGCGCGGGCGAGGTGCGGCGCCGAACGCACGCGAGAATTGCTGGTTCTGCCGCGCCACCTCGGGGATCGGCGAGCCCCAGTCCGTGAGTCGCAGCAGCGTGCCCGCCCAGTAGCCAGCAAACCGCGTGACCCAGGTGCGCGACAGCTCCTGCTCGCGTTGCTTGCGCGCAGCCGCCAGCTGCTTGGCCTGCTCCTGCTCCGCGCGCTTGCGCTTCTCGAGCACGTCGACCGCGGCCAGCCTCGAGCGCGCTTGCGCCGCGTACGCGCCCTCCGGATAGGCCTTCAGGTAGCGCTCGAGGCCATCGCGCGTGCTCTTGCCCGTCTCGAACGTCGCGGCCTCGCGCTCGTTGCGCTCGATCGAGATCTCGGGCTCCCAGGCGCCGTCCGGGTGCCGCTCGGTGTAGCGCTGCATGGCGTACAAGCGCTGGTCGGAGTCGCGCGCGAGTCGCACGGCGCGGTAGTCCTCGTAGTCGCTCTTGCCCGCGAACACCCTGCAGCCGCTAGCTGCGAGCAGTAGCGCGATGCCAACCGAGAGCCTCATTCCGCGAGCCCTCCGCCATCCGGCTCCTCGCCGGGCGTGGCGCGGCAGAGCGCGTCGGTGTTGCACTCGGGCAGGTCCTCTTCCGGCGTGTCGAGCGTGTCGAACGAGCGCAAGGCGTTCAGACAAGCCTCGGCGGTGCGCTTGGTCGGATGACAGGTGCTGGGAAACTCGCGTCGGTTGCAGGCGTCCACCGCGTCCCAGCGACAGGTGTCGCGCTCGCGCTGCGTGATGTCCTTGCGCAAGTACTTCCGCACGCACGCCAGCTCTTCGCGACTGCGGCAGTAGTACGTGAACTCCACCGGCTCGTTCAGCTCGTTGTCGTTACACGAACCCACGGCTCCCGGCGTCGGCGCGACCAGCAAGCACCACACGAAGCCGATCAACAACCAGCGAGCACTCAAGGCAACACCTCGTAATTGAGCAAGATGCCTGCTTCCAGACTGGCCAGCAACGTGACGCCTGCGTCACCCACAGCGTAGCCGCTCAGCGCAGCCTCGGCGAAGAAGCCCGCACCCGCGACCACGTGATACGCCAGCGCCGCGCCCACCTCGAGCCCCAGGCCGGAGCCTCCAGCCACCACGATCGGCAGGCCGACGTGCCCCAAGACGAGAACGTCACGGCTGAGCGGGATGTACGCCAGATAGGCCGGCATGATGACCCACTGATCGGCGGTGTAGATCGGCGCGTCATAGCCGCCGTCATGCCCGATATTCCAGGCCACACCGAGCCCCACGCCGTGGCGCCACCCGCGGCCGGGTAATATGTAGCCGCCCAGCAAGTCCACGTACGACGCGCCGACCCGGTCCTGTCCGTAGTCTTCGTTGACGGTCAAGCGCAGCGGCAGACCCGCCGAACCGAGCCCCACGTAGCGCGGTGGATCAAGCCGCGGGGCGTCGTCGTCTTGCGCGCGCGCCGCACTGCTCGAAATCAGGCAGGCGAGCCCCAGCAGCACAGCCAGGCTGTGCGCAACGCGCAGCGTGATATAAGGCCCGCGTGTCGAAGTTTTTCTCGGGATTCGCACTCGCATCGCTCTTATGGGGCGTCTTCCTCGTGGCTTACAAGCAGGGCTTTATCCCTATCAGTCTCGAGCCCGAGGCACCACCACAGGAAGCGACAGCGGAGCCTACCGATGAAGAACCCGACACCGCGGACAAACCGGGCCGGCCGCGGCGCAAACGCAGCGTAGCATCCAAACCACGACGCGCCGGTGCGCAAACCGAAGATCGGGAGGCGCTGACGGGTGACGACCTCGGCGAGGACAGCACACGCACGGTCGACATGCACGGCGCTGGTGGCGAGGAGCAACTGCGCGGAACCGAGATCGAAAAGGCCTTCGACGGTGCGTTCGCCCAGATCCGAAGGTGCCTGATCCTGGCGGCCAGCGACGAGCCCGCGCACGGCAAGCTCACATTCGGCGTGCGCATCGCGGGATCCGGTAAAGTCACCGCCGTGAACCTGAGCGGCCCCTCGAGTGTTTCCCAGGGCGAATGCGGCGCGTGCTTGCGCAAGGCCGCCTCCGCCATGCAATTTCGTTCGTTCAACGGGCCTGACATGGTCATCCATTACCCCATCACGTTGGATTGACCGGCATGGCACGCACGCGGCGCCCCGCCGCTCGGCGAAAAGGCGCGAGCGGAGCGAGCCAAGCGCAGACGCAGGCCAGCAGCGTCCCGCCGCCGAGCGCTGCATCCGATTGGCGTGCACGCGGGCTGATCGCGCTGGCGGCGATCGCGGTCTTCGGCCGCGCCTTGCCGTATCCACTGCAGCGCTCCTGGGACGATGGGCGGTTCATCCTCGACAACACCGCAGTGCGCGAGCCCAGCCTGCGCGCGCTCGGGCAGATCTTCGGCGAGCAACACTTCGAGGCGTACCACCCGCTGCATCTGCTCGGCTACTGGCTGGATGTGCCGTGGTTCGGGCCGGTACCGTGGGTACTGCACGCAGTGAGCCTCGCGCTGTGGATCGGCGCTCTGTGGCTGCTGTATGGCGCGCTGCGCGCGCTCGCCCTCGCACCCTGGGCGGCCGTGCTCGGCACGCTCGCCTGCGGTTTGCATCCGGTCCAGGTCGAAGCCGTGAGCTGGGCAACCGGACGCAAGGACGTGCTCGCGCTGCTGTTCGCGAGCGCGAGCCTGTGGCTGCACCTTCGCGCGCGCTCGAGCTGGGATGGCTCGGCGTGGGCTTCGCGCGTCGCGTACGCGCTCGCGCTGCTGTCGAAGACGACTGCGCTGCCGCTACCGCTGGTCATGATCACGCTGGACGTGCTGACCGGGCGCGCGCGGCCTTGGCGAGCGCTACTGGCGCAGTTGCCCAACCTGCTGTTGGCTGCAGCTGCCAGCGTCGGAGTGCTGCTGATCTGGCGCGACCACACCATGCTGCGCACCACGTTGGGCGGGCCCGAGCTCGCGCCGTTGCGCTTCGTGCAGACGCTCGGGCATCAGCTGTGCACGGCGTTCTGGCCGGCGCACACCGCGCCGATGTACTCGACCGAGAGCGTGGTCCGGCTCGACGCAGGCAACATCGCGGCCGTCGTCGCCTGGCTCGCCGCCTGCGTGTTCAGCTGGCGAAGCGGCGCACGGTTGGTCGCCGCGGGGCTGATAGCGTTCGGGCTGCTCATGCTACCGGTGAGCAACTTGGTGCCGATGTACTTCCCGCTGCAGGATCGGTACCTGTCGTTGCCGCTGGCAGGGCTGGGCCTGGCGCTGGCTGCCGAGTGCCAGCGCGTATCCGCGAAGCACCAGCGCGCCGCGCTGCTGTTCGTGGGCGCGCTGATCGCCTGTCTCGGACTGCGCACGGTTCAATACGCGGGCGTCTGGCGCGACGAAGCGAGCCTGTGGGGACACGCGGCCAGCACGCAGCCGGACGCCGAGTACGCCTGGCTCAAGCTGGGCGAGGTGCGCCGCGAGAGCGGCGAGCTGGAAGCGGCGATCGCGGCGTATCAAGCCGCGGTGCAAACCGCGCCGCTCCGCAAGCTCGCGCGCGCCGCGCTGTTCGAGGCGGTGGCCCTGCGCGATGAGCGCATCGCCGGCATCAGCCCCAGCCAAGCTCGCGCGCTCGCGCAGCGCTTCTACGAACAGATGGACAGCGGGAGCGGCTTGCAGGAACTCGCCGCATACTTGTTGCAGCGTGGTTACGTGCGCAGCCTCGAGCTTCCCCTCCAGATCGTCCTGGCTCGCGAACCCCTGCCGGACGACGCGCTGCAGAAGATCGCGCTTGCGCAGCTGAAGCAGGGACGCGGCTCACTGGCGAGGTTTTACGCAGCGAACATGAAGAAGCCGAGCGAGGACCCCGCGCTGCGCGAGGCCCTCGCGCAGTACAGCCTTCGGGTCGTGCCCTGACGGGGTGGTGAGACGTTTGGTGTGATATAGGAGGAGCCCCCCGACGATGGTCCGTGATTTCCTCGAGCTCTCCCGCCCCAAAGACTGGGTCAAGAACGTCTTCGTCTTCATGCCCGTGCCATTCGCACTGGCCAGCGGCGCGCGGCTCGACTTGCGCGTGTTCGTGCTCGGCCTGCTCGCGTTCTGCTGCGCGAACTCGGCCGTCTACGCCTTCAACGACGCGCAGGATGCCGAGCGCGACAAGGCGCACGAAAAGAAGCGCAATCGCCCGATCGCTTCGGGTCGGATCAGCAAGCGCGCGGCCTACTTCTTCTCGGCCAGCCTCGCGGCGAGCGCCATCGCGCTCTCGGTGTTGTCGGCCAGCCAGAACGCTCCGATCATCGTCGCGAGCTACCTGCTGATCAACCTGGCCTATTGCCTGGGCGCCAAGAACATCCCGTTGCTCGACGTGTTCTTGCTCTCGTCGGGCTTCATGCTGCGCGTGTTGCTCGGCTGCGCGCTACTCGACGTGCCGCCTTCCAACCCGATGCTCCTGTGCTCCTACGCGCTGGCGCTGTTCATCGCGCTGGCCAAGCGCCGCTCGGATGTGCTCAAGGGGCTCGACGAGAGTCACCGCCCGTCGCTGCTCGGCTACAACCAAGCCTTCCTCGATCACGCGATGGGCATCACCGCCAGCATGGCAGTGGTCGGATACGCGCTGTACTCGATGGAGTCGAGCGTGCTGCTGCCGAGCCGCAAGTTCGCGTCCTTGCCGTTCGTCATGTTCGGCGTGCTGGACTACCTGCGCCTGGCGCACGTGAACCAGCGCGGAGGCTCGCCGCAAGACGTGCTGCTCGGTTCACCGGCGCTGATCTTGACCGGCGTGGGTTGGCTGCTGGCGGTGATCTGGAGCGTGCACCTGATCTGAGCGGTGCTCGGTCACTCGGTGATCACGCGACCGCTCCACTTGCCCGTCATCAGCTGCACGCCACGCCCCTGCTCCACTTGCAGCTCCAGGCGCGCTTCGCCGCGCACCTCGGGTTGGCCCGTGTCGTCAACTGCGCGCAGGTCGGTGAGCTGCAGGGTGCCCGTCAGCACGGACGCCGGCTCGGCGCCCGGAAGCTGCACGAACGACGAGCGCGCGCCGAGCCGGCCGGTTGGTTGCACCGTGAGCTCGAGCTGCAGCAGTGCGTTCGGGTCGAGTCGCCGACCCGGAATCGCGCCCACGCTGGTGGGCAAATCCACGAACAGCTCGAAGCTGGGCCCGCCACCGCGCGCTTGCTGCGAGCGCAAGCTGAGCTCGCGCACCGGGTAGCGCTTGCCCATGTGCACGAAGTCCTCGGCGAGCACGTGCAGCGACAGCGTCGGCACCTCGAGCGCCGGGTCGCTCAGCACCAGCGTGCCGTGCTGATCGAGCGGCTCTCCGGCCTCGAACGGCGCCGCGTAGCGAGGATGCATCTGCACGTTCAGCCCGAACGCCAGCGCCATCGACACGGCGCCCCAGATCAGCTTCGGGATGATGCTCATGGAAACATCCCGCGCAGCCCGACGCCGAACTGGTAGATGGCCGCCCCGTGCGCGATCACGCTGAGGAGGTTGGCGTTGCCGTAGATGATCGAGCTGTCGAGCCAGATGCCGGCAGCCACCACCAGGACCGCGCCGAGCATGCGTAGCAAGCTCAGCTGGCGCCGCTGCGAGTACGGCGCCTTGTCGGTGATGCCCGGCTTGTGCACGACGGCGGCGCGAGACATCGGCCGCTCGGGCGACTCCCCGCGGATGGTCTGATGTTCGCCGCTAGGAGCTGCAGGCGGCTTGAGTGGTTCACTCCCGGTCGGGCTCGCGGCCTTGTCTTCGACCTTCTGCGGGCCACGTGTCGGGCCGACATCGAGCTCGAGCCGGCCGGTGTCGTCGTCCGAGAACTCGATCTCGTTGCGGCGCTTGCCCGCGCCTGCGCCGCCGCCCTTGATCGGCTTGACCGCGCTCTGCGGCTCCGCGTCGCGCGCAGTCACGGGCTCGCCGGCACCGGCGCCCGGTGTCGCCAGATCGAACTCCAGATCGGCCGTGTGCTGGCGCAGGATCGGCCGTGGCAGCGGCTCGGCATCGCGCGGCGGCGGAGGCGCCACCTTGACCTGCACGGGCGCAGCCTTCGGCGGCGGTGGAGGAACCTTGCCCGGCGGCGGCGCCGGCACCTTGCGCGCGCCAGGTGGAACCGGAGGCTTGTTCGCCGCAGCTGGAAGCGGCGCGCCGTCCGGACGCTCGAGCGCGACCTCCGCGCCGATGCCGCGCAGCACGTCGACGTAGTTCTGCGCCTCATTAGCCGGAGCCGCACGCCGCACGACCATGGGCACGTTGTCGACCAGGCGCTGCGCGGCGTCGCGATCGAGGCCGAACAGCTCTTGCAGCGCTTGCAGCGTCCGCGCCGACCCGCCCGCGAATGCGACCACGCGGACGTCGAACACGTCACCCCCGCCTGCCCCCGCTTGCCGTTTGCCTCCCGCCGCCACGATCGTCCCGAAACCCTCGTGCGTAGGGCTCCGAATTTATCACAGGCAGAGCCGCCTCCATGCTCGCCAGCGCCGCGCACACTGCCGCTCGCTGTGTGTGGATCAGCGTTCGATGTCGCTCGCCAGTGGCCGCAACAAGGTGAGCACGCCGCCCAGAGCGGCGATCACCGCGATCGAGAACCAGATCAGGAGCGAGACCACGAGCGCACTGCTGGCCGGCACGCCTACCGACTCGTACAGCTTCACGAACAGCACCTCGCGCACGCCCGCGCCGGAGACGCTGATCGGCAGGTAGGCGGTGGCCGTCGCCAGCGGCACGAACAGCAGCGCGTCCAGCAGCCGCGCCTTGTCGCTCAGGCTGGACAGCAGCAGCTGGCCCGCGAACGCCGGCCAGAGCTGCGTGGCTATCGAGAGCAGAGCTGCGCCCAACAGCGGCAACCAGCGCTCGGCCTGAGGCAAGCGCAAGAGCAGGCCGGCCAACCGACCGGGCAAGTACCCCGCCAGCCAGTGCGCCGTGCGAAGGCCGATGAGCACGCCGGCGACCGCGCACGAGCCGAGGACGCCCGGCAGCCATGCCTGGCCCATGACCGGCAACGGATGCAGCAGCGAGACCAGCGAGACCAGCGCCAGCAGCCCGGCCAGCCCGAGCACCCGCTCGATCAGGACCGTGGCGATGCCTGCGGTCGCTGCGCGCTCCGGGCCCCACGCATCGCGCGCAGCCAGGGCGCGCACGAGATCGCCGCCCACGCCGCCCGGGAGGAAGGTGTTGTAGAAGGTACCGACCAGGTAGTAGCGGTACAGCCGGCCAAAGGCGGGCGGGCGGGGCGCGCCAAACGCACGGAAAAGCAGCCACCAGCGCACCACGCCGAGGGTCAGGCCGAAGAACGCGAGGCCCAGCACCATGAGTAGCCGCGACGCCGGTACACGCCGTAGCGCCGCCATCAGCTGCGCGCCGTCGACCAGCGACGACACGTACACGAAGGCCGCCACCGTCGCCAGCAGCTGCAAGCTGCGCCAGAGCCAGAGCCTGCGCGAGCCGCTACGCGACGCTTGCCCTGTCTGTGCCGGCGCGGAGCCACCGTCGGCGACCGTGGGAAGCTGCACGTGCGCAGACTATCAGAGGCTCAGCGTGACACAACTTCGCGGACCAGCGTGCGCGAGGGCGCCGGCACGGGGGCTGGCGCGGGCAGATCGACGTGGAAGCGCGTGAAGTGCCCCAACTCGCTCTCGACGCTGATCGCGCCGCCGTGCTCGACCACGATACCGTGCGAGATCGACAGCCCGAGCCCGGCCGATTGGCCCTGCGCCTTGGTGGTGCGGAACGGATCGAAGATCTGATCCAGCAGCCCCGGCGGGATCCCGGTGCCGAAGTCCTCGATGGTCAGCCGCACGAACACCTCGCCTTCACGGCGCCAAGATCGGCTGCGCACGATGATGCGCTTGTCGTCGTGCGCACCACTGTAGCGTTCGTTCAGCGCATCGCGCGCATTCGACAGCAGATTCATCAGCACTTGCTGGATCTGCTGCGGGTGACAGCGCACGGCCGGGCCGTCTTCCAGATCGCTGATGTCGACCTGAATCCCCTCCTTGCGCAGCATCGCCGAGATCAACGAGAGCGTGCTCGATACCAGCTCGCTCACCGCGACCTCGGTGTAGGGCTCGCCCTCCTGGCGCGCGAACGACAAGAGGCCGCGCACGATGGCAGCCACTCGCTGTGCCTCGTGCAGGATCTCCTGGGCGTAGCGCTCCACGTCCGGCGAGTCCGAGCGCCGCTCGATCAGCAGCGCATAATTCATGATGCTCTGCACGGGGTTATTGATCTCGTGCGCGACCCCGCTGGCGAGCGTGCCGATCGCCTCCAGTCGCTGCTGGTGCCGCGACTGGGGCTGGAAGCTCGACCGCTCCGCGCGTGATGGCCGCGGCTGCGCCGGCGCGTGACCCTGCCGCAGCGGCTCGATATCCGACTCGCGGCCCTGACGTCGAGGCTCGCGGCGCTCACCCACCTCGAGTTCTTCGGACGCGTTCCGTACCCTCTCGGGCTCCGCCTCGCTCTTACCCATCCCCAATCCCCCGATCCCGACCTTGATTATGACAGACCCAGCACCGCGGTCCAACCTGCAACTTGTGCACACGACTACGTTGTCAACCAGCCTCCGACGATGTGGTGCGAATGCCTGACTTGTCTGTCTTGGAGCGCTTGGCTATGTTCCGCACCCGAACTCGTCATGCCAGTCGAAATACGACAGCACTTGCCCGGTGAAGACGTCGGCGACTTCATACGCGCCGGCCACGTCATCTTCGAGAACGATCCACACTGGATCCCCCCGCTGACCTGGGAAATGCGCGATCGGCTCTCGCCGAAGAGCAACCCATTCTTCCAGCGTGCGGACGTGGCGCTTTTCACGGCCTGGCGCAACAAGCAGCTCGTCGGGCGCTGCTCCGCACAGATCGATCGCGAACACTGGCGCGTGCACAACGACCACGCCGGGTTCTTCGGCTTTTTCGACACCCTGGACGATCCAGAGGTGGCGCGCGCCCTCCTCGACAGCGCCGCCCACTGGCTCAAGCTGCGCGGCGCCGCGCGGATGGTGGGCCCTTTCTCGCTCTACGTGAACGAGGAGGTGGGAATCCTGATCGAAGGCTTCGAGCACCCCCCCGTCATGTTCATGGCGCACTCCAGGCCTTACCAGGCCGCGCTGTGCGAGGAGGCCGGCCTCACCAAAGAGAAGGATCTACTGGCCTTCCGCTTCGACGACCCCCAGCTGCCACCGCGCGCGCTCAAGGCCTGGGAAGAGGTCAAGCGCATGCCCGAGGTCAAGCTGCGCTCGCTCGATCTGTCGAACATCGAGCAAGAAGTGCAGGTGATCATGCAAATCTACAACGACGCCTGGCAGGGCAAATGGGCCTATGTGCCTGCGCTCCCGGACGAGGTGCGGAAGGTCGCCACCGATTTGAAGCTGATCGTGGATCCCGACATCGCGTTCGTGGCCGAGGTCGACGGCACGGCTGCGGGCATGTGCATCATGCTGCCGAACCTGAACGAGGCGATCGCCGATCTGAACGGCAAGCTGTTCCCGACCGGTCTGTTCAAGCTGCTGTACCGGATGAAGGTCAAGCACCCGTATTCGACGCGGTTGATGATGCTGGGCATCCGCGAGGACATCCGCAAACAGCGCCGCTACGGCGGGTTGTCCGCGGCCATGTACGTGGAGACGGCCAAGCGCGGCTTCGCCAAGGGCTACAAGTGGAGCGAGCTCTCCTGGACCCGCGAGGACGACGCCCCGATCAACCTGGGCATCAAGATGATGGGCGGGCGTGTTTACAAGCGTTACCGGGTCTTCCAGAAGTCACTATAAACTTAGTGACTTCTGACCACACGCGCGCACTCGACACTTCACCGATGTAGGTGCGAGTTGTCGAGGGACACAACCTCCAAGCCGTGGGGTTTGCCCGCCGCACTGAGCGGCGGATTTTGCTAACCTGCTAGGCGATGGGCGGACGAGTCCTGGTGGTCGATGACGAGGCCGGGCTGCGGGAAATGCTGCGCGTGCTGTTGTCTCGCGCCGGCTACGAAGTCGTCATCGCCGATGGACAGACCCACGCTGTCGCTTGCCTGCGTGCAGGCGATCCATTCGACGTCGTGATCACCGATCTGTCCATGCCCGATGGGTCGGGCATGGGCGTGTTGAGCGAAGCTCGCGCGCTCGACGATGCCACGCAAGTCGTGATGGTGACGGCCTACGGCACCACCACGCAGGCCGTGCAGGCCATGCGCGAAGGCGCCTACGACTACATCCAGAAGCCGTTCAAGAACGACGAGCTATTGGCGGTGATCGAGAAGGCCTGCGACAAGCGGGCGATCGTCGATCACAACCGCACGCTACGCCGCCACCTGCAACAAGGCTTCCGTGCAGGAGACGTGGTCGGCAAGAGCGCAGCGATGCAGCAGATCATGCGGCTGGTCGAGCGCGTGGCCAGCGCACCCGCCAGCGTGTTGATCACCGGCGAGAGCGGCACCGGCAAGGAGCTGATCGCACGCGCTCTCCACTATCGTGGCGACCGGGCGAGCAAGCCATTCATCGCCGTCAACTGCGCGGCCTTGCCCGAACCGCTGCTGGAGAGCGAGCTGTTCGGTTACGAAAAAGGCGCGTTCACGGGCGCCAACAGCAAGAAAGAAGGCCTATTCCGCGCGGCCAACAGCGGCAGCCTGTTCCTGGACGAGGTCGGCGAGCTGCCGCCGGCGCTGCAAGTCAAGCTGCTGCGCGTGCTGCAGCAGCGCACCGTGCGGCCGCTGGGCAGCCACGAAGAGCTCCCGATCGACGTGCGCGTCGTGGCCGCCACCAACCGCGACGTGGCGCGCGAGGTCCAGGGCGGAGGCTTCCGCGAGGACCTGTTCTACCGCCTCAACGTGATCAATCTGCATTTGCCGCCGCTGCGCGAGCGGCCCGAAGACATCCCGCTGCTCGCCGAGCACTTCCTGGCGAAGCACAGCGCCACCCAGAACAAGCGCCTGGGCTTCGCACCCGATGCGCTGCGCTGGCTCGTGCGCCAGAGCTTCCGCGGTAACGTGCGCGAGCTCGAGAACCTGGTCGAGCGCGCGGTGACGCTCGCACTCGGCGCGCGTATCGAGCTCGTCGATCTGACTGGTGAGACGTTGAGCGAGCTGCCCGAATCGTTGGCGCTACCGGTCCAGATCCCGGACTCCGGCTTCGATCTCGACGGCTACCTGGCCAACATCGAACGCCAAGTACTGCTCGCCGCCTTGAGCAAGGCCGGTGGTGTACGCAAGGACGCAGCCACGATGCTGCGCATGACATTCAGGTCGTTTCGTTATCGACTCGCGAAGTACGGCCTGGGCGAACCGGGCGACCTCGAGCAGGAGCTCGCAGAGGGTGCTTGAGTCAGGTGTCACAACGTCGGTTTGGCCACCTAAAGATTCCCCGTTATGCTTTCAGATAGAGGTACACACACGATGTCAGCATTGAAGCGCTCACGAGCTCGAAACGCAGGCTTTTCGTTGATGGAGCTCATGACCGTCGTTGCGATAGTCGGTGTTTTGTCAGCGATGGCGATTCCGACGTTCTCTGACTACCTCTACAAGTCGCGCACGACAGAGGCCACAGAGTTCCTCGGTGTAATCAGGTTGCGCGAGGAAGCGTACCGCTCGGAGTTTGGTGCCTACTGCCCCACGCTCACGACCTCGCAGAACCCGACCGAGTTCAGCTCGCTCGACTCCATGGACAACCTGGTGCCCAACCCCAAGACCACCGGGCGCGAGAATGTGTTCTTCCAGCCACCCACCGGCAACACCGAGTGGAGGCAGCTCGGCGCCTCGCCTTCCGGACCGGTGCGATTCGGCTACGGCGTCGTCGCCGGCGATCCCAGCCAGATTCCAAAGGGTCTCGGCTTCGAGGCCCGGCGCGATTTCTGGTGGGTGGCGCGGGCAGTCGCGGACCTCGACGAGGATGGCTCGTTCGTCATGTTCGAGACCTACTCCGCCAACAAGGGCATCTTCATCGGCACGTACCCGGATGGGAAGCCGATCTCGAAGGGCTGGGAGTGACTTTTTTTGTCAGCGTGGGGGACCTCGACGTGACGATTCTTGTCTCACTACCCAGTTGCACACATAGCACACGTCTGATTCAGCAATAGTTTCAAAGCCTGTCCGCGCCCTGGCCGCTGGCACATCGCCTGCATCACAGTCTGTCAGCAAGAGTGCAGTAGCACTTGATCAGACACCACATGGAAGTCCCGTGTGGACCCAGAAAGGCACGGATTCAGTACATGTCCAAACTTTGGAAGAAGAAGTCAGGCTTTACCCTGATCGAGCTCATGATCGTGGTCGCGATCCTCGGCATCTTGGCCGCGCTCGCCATCCCCGCGTTCATCGGTTACGTGCGTCGCTCGAAGACCTCGGAAGCGACCGGCAACGTAAACTCGATCTTCAAGGCTGCCGCGAGCTACATGTCGGTTGAGCGCACGTCGCAGGGTATGGACGCCAGTACCGCGTCGTACTGCGCGGTCGCGAACGAGAGCCTGAACCCGGGTGCTCCGAGCAAGGACAAGCAGCGCTACGTGCCCGGCGCGAACGCCCAGGCGCTCGGCTTCTCGATCGCCGACTACGTGTACTACGGCTACGGCTTCAGCACGGACGCGGCGTTCGCCGGCCTGTGCAAGACGACCGCGAACTCGGCCGTCTACACGTTCTTCGCCGAAGGCAACCTGGACAGCGACGCCACCACCAGCCGCTTCGAGTTGGCCGCCGGTACGGACAACGAAATCACGCTCTATCACGCACGCGGCTTCTACATCGTGAACGAGATCGAGTAACCCTCCTCGTCTGCGTGTGTGACCCGGACTAAAGCTCCGGGACATGACTCCCCGGTTCCTTCGAGCCGGGGAGTTTTCTTTTGTGCGGCACGCGGCGGCGTGTTTGAATCGCTTTGATCATGAAGCTCCGAGCGGCAGCTGGCGTGGTCCTCGTGCTGGCACTCGCGGTCGCATCCGATCAGCTGCGTTCGCGCGCGCAGCTGCGCTTCGCCGCGGCGCAGAGCTACGAAGACATCTACTACTTGCCGCCGCCGAATCAGCTGGTGGTCGGCTCGCTCGGCTATCGCGCCGCGCTCGCCGATCTGATCTGGATGAAGGCGCTGGTCTACTTCGGCGATGAGCTCTCGCACCGAGGCAACGTCGCGAACCTGTTCCGCTACACCGACGCCATGCTCGCGCTCGACGAGACCTTCCGGCGCGTCTATCGCTGGGTCGCGAGCTCGGCCATCTATCGTACCGGCGACGTGAGCGTGCAGGACGTATTGGATGCGATCGCCTACCTCGAGCGCGGGACGCGCATGTTTCCCGACGACGGCGAGCTGGCCTGGGATCTCGGCGCGACCTACGCCTACGAGCTGGTACCGATGCTGCCGACCGGCGCGCCGCGCGAGGAAGCGCGCCGCAAGAGCCTCGAGTACCTCGAGACGGCAGCCCTGCGCGGTGCGGGTCCGGCCTGGCTCGGCTTGCAGACAGCCACGCAGCTGAACTCGCTCGGCCGCAAGGAACAGGCCGTGCGGCACCTACAGGACCTGTACGCGACGGCGACCGATCCCAGCGTGAAGCAGCAGCTCGAACGACGCCTGGCCGCGCTCCAGACACAGGCGTACGCCGAGGCCATGCGCGCAGCTGGCGACGAGCTCGAGGCCGAGCGCGTTCGCGACTTTCCCTACATGAACACGACCTTGTACATGCTGGTCGGCCACCGCCCACCATTCGACGGCGACAGCCTGCTGCTGCGCGGCTTCGATCCCAAGGCGACCCAGCCGAGCGAGGATTGAACCTGGACGCGAGCCGCCACACACTCCCGCGCGTGCAGAGCGATCACCGAACGCAAGGGTTCACGCTGCTGGAGGCCGCACTGGTGCTCAGTGTCGCCGGCATGGTGCTGGCAGTCGCGGTGCCGACGTTCATCCAGAGCCTCGAGACCAGCAAGGCTGCGGAGGCCTCGCAGCAGCTGGCCACGTTGTTCCAGGGCAGCGCCGCGTACTACGCGGTCGCCCGCCCGACCAGCGACGGGAAGACGGCCTATTGTCTGCCCGCCGCCGCGGGCCCTGCCCCACTGTCGCCCTCACCCGCGCCGGTGAGCTTCGACTTCACCGCGCCCGACACACCTGGCCTCGATACCTGGCGCACCCTCGAATTCGCGCCCAAGGTGCCGCTGCGCTATCGCTACACGTTCCTGCCGCGCGGACCGGCTTGCGTGGTGGACGACCCCTTCCCGGTGCCGACGCTGACGCTGCGCGCCGAGGGCGACCTGGACGGCGACGGCACCTTCTCGCGCTTCGAACGCCGCGCGCGCTTGCGCGCGCACGGAGAGCTCGAGGGCGAGCGCATGCTGCACATCACCGACCGCATCGAGTAGGAGCTGTCCCTTACTCACTCGGGTGCGAGGTTCAGAACCTGCGTCGTGATCTGGCCCGACTTGATCTCGACCTGCACGGTCTTGCGGATGCTGAACTCGTCGTTGACCAGCAGCAGCGTGTGGCTGCCGGGCGGCAGCGAGATCGCGCGTTGCGGTGTGACACCGATCAGCTTGCCATCCACGAACACCTGCGACCACGGCCGCGAATTCACGCGCAGCGTACCCGGGCCGCCTTCGTCGGTGCCGGCTGGCTCGTCCGAACGAGAGGCAGGCGGCGGCTCCCCTTCGTCGTCGACAGCCTCGTCGGGCTCGGGCGCCCTCGGTGCCGCGGTCGCGTGCTCCGGCGCGGGCGTCGTCGGATCGGCGTCGGCGCTCGACGTGCGCGTGCGCGGACGCGTGCTGGCGTCGCTGGCCGAAAGCGTGCCGCTCGTAGCTGCAGCACGGCCGCGTGTCGGGGGCGGCGCGGCCGGAAGCACCTGTAGGCTGACCGTCTGCAGCGGCAAGACGGTACCCACGCTGACGTGCAGCACGCTCTCCCATGGCGCGTGACCTTCGCGCTCCAGCCGCAACTGGTGCTCGCCAGGCGCCAGATCGATCAGGCGCGCCGGTGTCTCGCCGAGCTTCTTGCCGTCGACCACCACGCTCGCACCAGGCGGCTCGGAGTCGACGGCGAAACCGGTCTCGATGCGCTCGAGCGTGACCGTCGGCAGCTGCAGGGTTTGCCCGGGCTCGAGCTCGACTTTGTTCGTCCACGGTCGATAGTTCTGCTGGCTGACCTCGATCGTGTGCGGTTGCGCGGGCGTGAGCTGGGCCAGCACGAACGGGCTCGTGGTGCTGGCGATCGGCTGGCCGTCGACTGTCACCGTGACCTTGGTGGGCACGGTGGCGAACTGCACGTTGCCGGGCTCCGGCTTCCCGAACAGCACCAGGCCCGACACGATGCAGGCGATGATGCCTATCACCACCAGCACCGCAACCAACATCGGGCTGGGTTTGGCCTTGCGCTCCCACGGCGGCACTTCCGCCTGCAGCAAAGGCGCGGGCGCGGGCAACGCCGGCTGCGTGCGCATGGGCAGCATGTCGGGCCGCGCTTGTGCAACCTGCTGTTCGAACGCGGGCGCGATCAGCGCGGCGGGCGGCGCGGACGGCATCGACTCGGGCGAGCTGACCTTCGCTCCGAACACGAACGCCAGCGAGTCCGCGTCGGGCTTGTCGTAGATCTGCGTCGACAGCTCTTCGTCGTCCCACTCCATCCCGTGCGCGTCCGGTGCGTGCGGATCCGGTGGCGGAGTCAGCTGCGGCGACGACTGCGGCGGCGCGAGCGGTGGGTTCGACGGCGAGCTCGGCAATGCAGCTGCTGGCTGCAGCTGGGCGTTCAACCCAGGCGCCGCCGCGGCCGCGCGCTCGGCCGCCGTCGGGGGAACGGATTGCAGGCGCGGCACCAGGCGCGGCACCGCGGGCGCAGCCTTGTTGTTCGGACGCACGGCCACCTGCGGGATACCCAGCAACGTGGCTTTACGCGGCCGCGAGCTCACCGGCCGGGAGCTCTGCTCGACGGCCGGAGTCAACGGATTCAATACGGGCCGCGAGCTCCCGTCGGGCGCAGGATGGAGAACCGGCCACGAGCCTGGCTCGCCATCCAGGTTCGACGGCAGCCGCGAGCCCGGATCGGTCGGAGGCAAGGTCCTCGGTCGCGAGCTCGCCTCGACCGACGAGAAGGTCATCTGTTCGGCCTTCGGTGCGGCCTGCCCCGAGCCCGGGAAGAACGGCTGCGCATGCAGCGCACTCACCGTGCTCACGGGATCGATCTCGTCGAACACCTCGAGCCCGGAAGACTCGGCCACGAAGTTCGGCGTGCCGAGCTGTGCATACTCCTGGTCGCGCGCCGACTCCTTGTCGATCTCTTCGGCGAACACGCGGTGCATGTATCCGCTCAGATCCTTGCGCGAGAACATGTTGCCGCTGGTGTGCATGAACGACTGCAGCTCGTCGTGCAGCTGGATCGCCGTCTGGTAGCGCTGGTCGCGATCGCGCGCCAGCGCGCGCATCACGATCTGCTCGAGCTCCTCGGGGATGCGCCGGTTGTACGTGCTCGGCGGCATGACATCGACCGCACGCACCTTCTCGAGCGTGGCGAAGTCGCTCTCGGCCACGAACAGGCGCTCGCCGGTCAGGAGCTCGTACAGGCAGATGCCGACCCCGAACACGTCGCTACGTCGATCGATGTCGAGCCCCAAGACTTGCTCGGGTGACATGTACCCGAACTTGCCCTTCAGGATCCCCGCCTGCGTGCGCCCCGCCTTGCCGGCCGCCTTGGCGATGCCGAAGTCGATGATCTTCACCTCGCCCTCGTACGAGACCAAGATGTTCTGCGGCGAGACGTCGCGGTGGACCAGGTTCAAGAGCTCGTTGCTCGAGTCGCGCTTGTTGTGCGCGTAGTCCAGGCCCTCGCACAGCTTCATGATCGCGTAACACGACAACGGGATCGGCAGGAGCTCGCCGCGCTGGCGCGTGCGGTTGAAGATCGCGCGCAGATCTTTGCCGTGCACGTACTCGAGCGCGATGAAGAAGCTGCCCTCCACCCGGCCCAGGTCGAAGATCTGCGCGATGTTGGCGTGCGTGAGCTGGACCGCGATCTTCGCCTCGTCGACGAACATCGTGATGAATTCCTCATCTTCAGCGATGCTCGGCAGGATGCGTTTGACCGCGACCAGCCGCTCGAAGCCCTCAACGCCCGTGGCTTTGGCCTTGAAGACCTCTGCCATGCCACCGACGTTGATACGCTCGAGTAGGAAGTATTTGCCGAAGGGAATGGGCTGCTTCAAGTCGCCCTCGTCGATACGCGTCCATTGCAGCCGGCCGTGTCGACCACCGCCCCTGCTCAAGCCCTGGACGTTACGAGAACAAAGCAAATTTGGTCAAGGCGCACCGTCCGAATCGGGCAGCCCGACAACACTGGCGAAACGGCTCTATTTGACCCAGTCGGGTGCCTGAAAACGAGACGGCCGGCCACTCGGGAAGTAGCGAACTCGTTGATCTTGTAGCCATCCCCATTTGCGATACGGCAGCGGCTCGACGTCGGAAAACAACACCTCGGCGTTGGGTCGCGTCTCGGCCATGAACGCCAGGCTGGTGGCCTCGTCGACCGGCCCCGCCGGCTGTCCGTCCGAGCGACGCAGGCCTTGCTCACCGGCGAAGACCAGCGCGCTCGGACTGAGCGCGATCGCCTCGACCACGGTCGCGCCTTGGAGTGCGAGCATCAGCTCGGACGGGCTCGCGGCTTCGGCGTAGACCAGGAACCCCTCGGCATCGACACCCAGCGCGGCGGTAGCCTGCGTGCCCGGCATCAGGCGCGGCCCGGAGTACAGCGCCTTCGCAGCCGACGGCGGCCGACCCAACGCGACTCGCAGGCGACCGTGCACGTACTGTGCGTACAACACTTGCGTGTCGCTGGGTGCAGGACCACCGCCGCTGGATGCGGCCAAATACGCCAGTGGGCGCGTCGAGCTGGCGTCCGCCAGCGGCCGCGGCACCGCACGGCTCGGATCGATGCGCACGACGAAACCGTTGCCGGGCAAGCGCGCGCGCGCGAACGGGTGCGGAAAGCCTGCGGTCGGCAGATCGTCGGTCGAGAACGCGATGCGGCTGCCGCGGAACTCGAGCTCTGCACCCGGCAAGATGGGTTTGCGCGTGAGGTAGAAGTAGTCGCGCGGATCCTGGCCCAGATAGCGCGGGAAACGCATCGGGCTCATCGTGGTGACGGCCAGGCGCGAGCGGAAGCGCACGCCGCCGGTCTCGAAGCCGGCGCCTTCGAACTCCGAAGGCCGCAGCGCGCGGTCGAGCGGCTGCGGCGCCTGGGCAAACGGCCGGTAGAACTCCAGGCCGGTGTGCTTGCCGTTCATGTCGAGGTGCATGCCGCGCACGCAACGCGCCGCGAGCATGGCCTTGCCGAGCTCCTCGGGGCCCATCGACTCACCCCAGAAATAGGCGAGGTAGCCCTCGCGCGTGACGCACAAGCCCGAGCGCGGAATGAACGTTTGCTCTTCGGCCCAGGTCGGCGCCGCCCCCCACCACCAGCGACCCCACGGGTTCCAGGCTTCGTCCTCGACGACGCTGGTCAGGTTCTGGCGCATGGCCACCATGCCCTGCGGGATCTGCGAGTTGGCGAAGCTCTCGTCCCACGCGTGCCTGCCCGGGCCGGGCCACGAGCCGAGACCGACGCGACCATCGCCAAACACCGCCACGGTGGCGGCGAACGGCTTCGGCGGCAGATACACGCGGCCCTCGGCCATCATGCCGAACTCGCCATGCGTGGCCTGAAAGCCACCGTTGAAGCCGCCGACCAGGTGCGAGAGTACGTACGGATCGCGCGGGATCATCCCGGTGCCGGTCTCGCCGGTCGCGCTCTCGGGCTCCTTGGTGCCCATCACGATCCCGAGCTGCACCTGCCGTGGATCCCACATCGTCACGTACACGCGCGTGAAGTTGCGCACGGGATCGACGCGGATGAACGTCTGCTGAAACAGCGGTGGCGCGTTGGGATTTGCGCCGACGAACGGGTCGTCTTGCACCGACAACCACACGCCCTCGCCCTGGACGACGTCGGGCAGCAACGGGGTCAGCGGCGGCGGCGGCCAGTTGATCTGCTCTTCGACACGCGGCGGTTGCGGTGCAGGCGCTGCGGGCAGCTCTTGCACCGCGAGCGCTTGCTTGACCTCGGCCGCGGTGTCCGTGCGGACCACCTCGTGATAGGCGCGGTTGGCGCGGTCCGTGATGCCGAAGACCGTGTGCTCGAGCCACTCGACCGGACCGCGTCCGATCCAGGGCACGCGTCGCACCGTGTCGACGACCCAGGTGATCAACCCCGGCTGACCCTTCTCGACGTCTTCGACCTCGAGCGCGTCGGCCCCGACCAGCGGCAAGGCACGCTCCGGATCCAACACGAACTCGCGCTGATCGGCGTGCACGTAGACCCGGCGCTTGCGCACCTGCAGCTTCAGCTGGTCGGCAGGCTGCACGAAGTTGTAGCGGCGCACGCCGAAGGCTTCGACGCGCCCCGTGTCCTGCAAGTTGCTGACTGCGTTTTGCAGCTTGGCGTACCAGGGCCAACCGCGCGTCAAGCGATCGGACTCGCCGCGCGCATCGAGCACGACGAGCGCGTCGTAGGCCGACCCGACGCGCGCTGCATAGACCGCGTAGCTGCCCGCGCCGACCAGCAGATCTTCGTCCGCGCTCGACGTGCGCGTGAAGTTGGTCAACAAGTGCACGTCGACGACCGAGGTCTCCGAGACGCGCACGTCGGCGTAGTAGATGTCGTGCAGCTCGTGGCCCCCCTGGGCGCTACGACCCACGAACAGCGCGGGGCGGATGCCGAGCAGGTTCGGCCCGCGTGACAGCCAGACCACGCGCTCCTGATCGACCTCGATCTTGCTGCGCGCCAGGTAGCGCGCGAGCGAATGCTCCAGCGTCGCGCCGCGCGTCGCGCCGGCGAAGGCTTGCCACGCCGCCAGCGAACCGACGACGGTGAGCAGCGTGATCCAGATCCGCGCGCGTGCAGCGAGCGCGCGCGCGATGCGACCGGGCGCACGCAAGGGCAGCGCCGGATCGCGCTCCGGCGGAGGCTGCAGGATCACCGGGGCTTGCGGGATGACGCGCGCTCCGGAGTACTCAGGCAGCTCCCGCGCCTCCACGGGTGGGTTCGCCGGCGCGGGCTCCGCGATGCGATGCGGCTCCGAGCGTTGCGGCTGGGCAACCGGCACGGGCTCTGATTGCGCGGCCTCGCGCGGCACATCGGCCAGCTCGCGCAGCCCCGAGTGCTCGGACGGATCCAGCGGCGCCTGCACATTCGCCGCTACAGCCGTGGCCACGTGCGCGGTCCGGACGTGTTGCGAAGACTCGCCACTGCTTGCAGCCATTGGCTGCAAGAGCAGTGCGCCCGGTGTGGGGTCCTCGCGGCCTTTCCCAGAAGGAGCTGGCGTGGCGTCCTGCCTACGTTCGAACTCGATCACAGACTTGTTCTCGGGAGCGACGGCTGGGCTTCCCTGCCCGCCTAGCGACTGAGTGTTGCGCTTCTTCCCACGCCTCTTCCGCGACTTCGACGCCACGTCCTGCACCGCCCAGATGACCAGCGTAACAGAACGCGATAGTCGTCGTTCGAGTCACATCACGAGTATCACGGGTTGGGCTACCGAGCAGAGAAATGGCAGAGTTCGGCA
Source organism: Polyangiales bacterium (assembly GCA_035274465.1). Taxonomy (GTDB): domain Bacteria; phylum Myxococcota_A; class Polyangia; order Polyangiales; family JAFGIB01; genus JADGRF01. The sequence goes on along the minus strand of DATEOF010000482.1, from coordinate 27,752 downwards.
CATGAGTTTGGAGACCCACCACTACAGGGCCACCGTCTTGCGCACAGCGCTCGCAGGCGGCCTGCTGTTCCTCGTACCCGCGCCGCTGGGCGCGAGCGACATAGCGCCCTACACCCAACTGCAAGATGCCCCCGAAGGGGAGCTCATCGGATTGTTGGATCGGGTGGCAAACGCGCGGACGTCGAGTGAAACCCGCGCGGCGGCTGCCGTGGCTGTGGCGAAACTGCTCGAGCGCGGGCACACCGATGCGGTCACGGACCGGGCCCTGGAAACACTGGGCGCACTGGGCGCCCCGCAGGGCGGGCGCATGCTCGCGCAGTACACGCACCATCGCCGGCCGGCTACCCGGGCGCGCGCCTATGCGGCGCTCGGAAAGGTGGCGGGCGCGGACCCGGCGCTCCGGCAACGCGTGGCCAACGGTCTGCGCGACGACTGGCCCGGCGTACGTGGTGCGGCGGCGCGCGCACTCGAAGTCTTGAAGGCGCGCGAGGCCACAGCGACCTTGCTGCAAGCGGTCGGTCGCGGCGTGCCCGAGGCCGCGGTGACCCTCGGCACGATCGGGGAGCCGAGTAGTCTCGAGGGTTTCACCGCGTATCTGGGCAAGCAACCGCTGGACGTCATGCTGTCCGGTTACGACCGCTGGTTGTCGCGGCCCGACCTGGACGAGAAGGCGAAGCTCGGCATCATCGCCCGCCTGGAGGACGTGGCCGGTCCCGAAGTCCTGCGCTTCGTGTCCGCTCTCGGCAGGCGGCGAGAACTGTCCCCGGCGGTACGCCAGTCCGCCGCGGCCGCCACCCTGCGCATCGGCAAGGCGCAAGCCACACAGGCCAAACCATGAAACAAGTTCGAACGCTTGCAGCTGTCAGCTGCGCGGTCCTGCTGCTCCCGGCCTGCGCCGGCAAGACACCAGGGCCACAGGAACCACAGGTCATCGCGGGAAACGTCTGCAGCGGCGTGCGACCGCTGGGGCCCGATAGCCTGGGTCCCGCTGGCACCGCGAGCGCGAGCTCGGGAGTGCTAGCGCTGCTCACCGACGCCGAGCGCCCGGGCACGGCTCAGGAGCTCGTGCTGGTGGAGCTGGCCACACATCGGGTCCGCTGGCGCAAGCCGCTGCAAGCCAGCGCACGTCCTGAGATTCTGCAGGACGTGGTGGTCGTCGCCGGAGCCGACCAGACGTTGGTGGCGTTCGATCTGCGGACCGGGGCCGAGCGCTTCCGCCGGGAGCTCGGTCGGCCGCTGTTGCTCGGCGCCGCTCAGAGCGGCAAGACGTTGCTGTTCACCAGCAGCGCGGCCAGCTGGGACCCGCGCCTGCGTGGCTCGAGCTTGTTCGCGCTCGACGCCGACAGCGGCAGCCTGCGCTGGAAGCGCGAGGTCCCGTTCGCGCTCAGCCGGCCCGTCGTGCGCGGCTCGCGCGCGCTGGTGATCTCGGACCACGCAGACCTGTGGACGCTCGATCTGGATAGCGGCGATGACACCGGCTGCGGCCCGCTCGGCGGCAACAGCGTCGAGTGGCTGGAGAGCGACGGCGAGCAAGTCTTCTTCGGCGCCGCCGAGGCGCGGCTGCTCGGTGCCGACGCGCGCGAACGCGGACCCGCGCTCGAGCTACCGCGCGCGGATTTACCCGGTCGTCCATTCTTTCGCGGGTCGAGCTATCAACCGCTGCCGGCGACCCGCTCGGCCCACGGGCGCGTGAGCGTACTCGCACCTTTGTCTACCCACGACGGCAAGCTCGGCGCGGACCCGTTCTACTTCGTGTTCTACCGCGACGTCTTCGGCTTCCGCGCGGACGGCACGCTGGCCTGGGCGCAGCTCCTCCCCGCGGACGTCGCGCGCGCGCAGGCTTCCGTGGCCGGCCTGTGGCTGGTCGACGAGGCCGGCGGGCTCACCATGTTCGATGCCGGCAGCGGCGCTCCCCTGGCCCGCACGGCGCTGGAACTGGGTGGATTGCGCGTGGCCAGCGCCGACGTGCAGCCAGGAGCTGCAGCCGCCAGCAGCGGCAGCCGGCCGCAGCCCACAGCTGCAGTCGAACTACAGGCTGGCTTGAAGCGTGTGGCCGCGGACCCTGATGCGCGCCTCTTGCCCGCCCGCTCCCTGGCCGTGGATGAGCTGGCGCGCCTGGATACCGACCAAGCCAGCGCGGATCTGCTCGAGGTGTACTCCGCACCGAACACCCCCGGCCTGCTGCAAGCGCGCATCGCCAAGCGCCTCGCCGAGCGCACGCGCGGCGCGGAGCACCTGCTGCGCGCACTCGAGCAGCACGCCGACTTCCTGGAGCAGCGCCCTGCCCCACCGTTGCGTGCGATCGTGCCCGGGTTGGTACATCAACACGAGATGCGAGCGCTGCCCGGCCTGGTCGAGCACCTGTTCGATCCCGAGACCGAGCTCGAAGACTTGCCCATGCTCGTGTCCGCGATCGATGCCTTGAGCGGCGAAGAGGGCTCGGAGCCGCTCGGCCGCTTCTTCAGCATGTACCGCGCCGACTCCGCGCTCGCCGCCGAGCCACACGCGCTCGCGCTGGCTGCCGAGGCGCTGATCGCGCGCGGCGACATGGGCAGCCGCGCGCTGCTCGAGGCCACGCGCGACAGTCCGACGAGCCCGCCCGCGCTGCGAGAGCAGCTGACGCTGCTGTTGCAACCACCCGCAGTGGCGAGCGAAGCACCGGCCGAAGTCGCCGCTGCACCGGCAGCCGCACCGCCGCCGCCCGAGCTGCGCGCGGTGCTCGATGCAGCGCGCCCAGCCTTCGAGCCGTGTCTCACGTTGGCACGCGCCCGCGCCCCCAAGCTCAACTCGGTGCGGGTCTGGTTCGTCGCGCAACCCGACGGCTCTGCTCGCGACGTGCACGTCATGCCGATCGATCGAGAGCTCGGCACGTGCATGCAGAAGAAGCTCGGTGAGCTCGCGTTGCCGCGCGAAGCCGCCAAGCGGCTGATCAGCTACCGCGTGGTCCTGCCGCCGAGCGCTGCGAGCCCTGCGTGGCCCGTGAAGCAACGCGAGGAAGACGGTGAGTTCTGGACGCGGGCGCAGCACGCCGCCGGGAACGAGCCCAAGATACCGGCGCAGCCGGCATGGTGGGTGGATCAGAACCCGTTGTTCGTGGCGATCGATGCGCCGACGACCGCGGCTCCGCGGGCGGCAGAGGCGCGGCCGGTGGGGACGCCGGCGCCCGTGGTGAAGCCGAAGCCGGCAGAGCAAGCACCTGCTGCTCCGGCAGCGGCAGAGGACACGTGGTGGGTGCCGGCGGAGAATGGGAAGAAGTAGGGAGCGGCTAATCCGCCCGCAAACTCGCTTCCGCCCTCGTCAACGCCTGCATCACCTCGGTCGACAGCGCGTGTGCCGACCGCGGTGCGTCCGGTCCCAACCTGTCCGGATGTAGACGCAACGCCAGACGCCTCAAGGCATGCCGCGCCGCCTCGGGGCTCGCCGCTCCCGGCTGCAAGTCCAACAGCTCGAGTGCGCCCGCGCGCCGGCGCAGCTGCGCGCGCTTGCGCAACAACAGCGTGTAGTCCACGCGCGTCTGCGGCACCAGCGCGCCGAACGCCCAGAGCGCGTGCCAGGTCTGCCGCGCTCGCTCGCAGCTGCCAGCTGCAGCGAGCACCTCGCGCGCGGGTGCGCCGCGTGTGAGCGCCGCGAACAGCTCGCGCTCGCTCGGAGTTGCAGCTTCGGCCAAAACTTGGGCCCAGGGTCGCAGCTCGCAGCGCTGGTCACTCGGGAGCGCAAACTCCGCGGCCGCTCGCTCCGGGAATGCCGCGCGCATGCCGTCCAAGATCAGGGTCGCGCTCGGCTGCGGATCGCTCAACCAGTACACTCCGACCTCGGCCGGGCCCGGCGCGAAGTGCAGCGCGTGACGGGGCCGCTGAAACATCCCGCGCACGCGCACGCGCTGCTGCTCCCGCAGCGCTCGGAGGACCGCGTCGCGGCTCGCCAGCCCGGATTGCACGAACCACGCGCCCGCAGGCGGCCGATACTCGCTCTGCTCCAGCGCTGCCAGGAGCGACTGCGGCTCGCAACCGACCTGCTCCGCTACCAGCTCCCCGAGGCGTGCGTCCCCCACGCTCGAGGTCACGGCGCGCACCACGCCCGAAACCAGTGCCATGCGGCAGACGCTGAAATCCGAGCGCACGCTCAGCACCCCGGTCGCCCGCGCGCGACTCAGCCACGCCATGGAGCGCGCGAGCGACACGGTCGACGCAGATACGTGCATCCCCCTGCACATAGCCCAGACACGACGCACGCGCGAGTTTTGAGCGCTAGTTTACTTCGCCGAGGTAGCGCGGGTCCCCGGGTTCGAGCGCCAGCACGTTGCGGATCTCGTCGTAGCGCGCTCCGATCGAGCGGGCTGCCACGCCGTAGCGACGCGCCAGGCGCGCCTGCGTGATGTGGGGCGCGCCGTCGAGCTTGGCAAGCGCGTACTCGACCGCGGCGGCGTACACCGCGGGCTTGGTCGAGCGCACCGCGCGGCGGCCGCAGAAGTCACTCCACAACGCTCGAGCGCGCGCCAGACGCTGACTCGACTCGCCGGCGCCGACCATGCTGTTCTCAATCAAGGCCAGCACCGCATCGGTAGGCTCGGTCTTCTCCTGCACGTTGAAGCGACCGGTGGGCTTGCGATTCACCCGGCTGGCGGGCGTCGCGTTGGAAGGCGCGCCCTCCGCAATCCAATCGACCAGCGCGCGGTGCTCGCGGTTCTTCGGCGAACGCGAGAGCGCCAACTCGGCCATGCGACGGGCCTCATTGAGTTGACCGAGCCGGGCCAGGCAGTGCGCGAGCGAGGCGGCGATTTCGTCCTCGTCCGGTTCGATCCGATGCGCGACCCGCAAGTGATCCAGCGCGGCGGTCGAATCCGACAGACCGACATCGAGCAGGTGCCCAAGATTGTGATGGTACCAGGGGTTGCGCGGGGCGAGCTTGACCGCCTTGCGGTACGCCGAAACGGCCACGCGGTAGTTACCCAGTAACGCTTGCGACAGACCCATGAGCGCGTGCGCGCTGTCGTCCGCGGCGCCCGCTTCGATCACGCGTCGCAGGTGCAGCGCAGCGCGCCACGGCGAGCCCGCGAGCTGCAACTCCGCGAGATGACGATGCGCGAACAACGCGTGTGCGCTTCCATCGGGCGCTTCGCGCGTCATCGTCTCGAGCACCGACAGCACTTCGCCGCCACGTCGACCACTCGCGAGTGCACGCTCTGCGCGCTCACGCAAACGACTCAAACGAGTGTCCATCGTTTCCGGCATCAGCGTCTTGGGTCCTATATCTCGCACCCGAGTCGGCGGCAAGTCAACCCGCGTTGCGTTTGCGCAGAATCGCTATCAAGAAACCACCGAAGTAGCGCAGTGGAGAATCGAGCGCGAGCTGTTCCGCGAGAGCCAGTGTGCGTGCCACCCAAGGGAACTTGTGTACAAACGCCGCTGGCGTGAACACACGTACGCCTCGCAAGCCTTCGAGCTCGACACCGGGGGGCAAAAGGCGTGGCAACACGTGTGGGGCATCCCAACGCGTATACACATCGGCCTCGGTGCGGCCTTCGCTGATCGGGCGCGGCCCCGCAATCCGCTTCGCGAGATAGCGCAAGCTCATAGGATTGTAGAACTCGAGCACCATCTGTCCGCCCGGCTTGGTGACACGCGCTATCTCCGACAACGCGCGACCGATGTTGGGCACGTGAGCCAAAACTTTGAAGCTGCAGACGAGGTCGAAGCTCTCGTCCGCGAACGGCAAGTCGGTGGTGCTGCCGAGCACGACCTTCAAGCCGCGTTCTTTCGCCAAACGCACCATGCCCGGCGAAAGATCGACACCCCACGCGCTGTCCGCATGCTGCGCAAGCCGGCTCAAGATCAAGCCGGTTCCACAACCGACTTCCAGTACGCTCCGGCCGATGGCAAGCGGCGCGCACACGCGCAACTCGAGATCATCCAGCATTTGATGGTAGTCGCGACCGCGTTCGCGCTCGTACCAATCGCTGAAGTCGTCGTAGTACGCTTGGTTCTCGGCGTCGTCGGTATGCAACTGGGCCACCATCCGGCAGGGGATAGATGCTGAGCCGGCCAGCGTCAAGTGCCGTTCACGGCTAATCGAGCTCATCGTAGATCGCTTCGTATGCCGCAGTCATGTTGCGCGCGTCGTAGTCGCGTCGCGCGAGCTCGCGCGCTTTCGCACCCAGCTCCGCTCTGCGCGCGCCGTCTTCCAGCAACGCGAGCGTCGCCGCGCTGACCGCATCGCGCTGTGTCTCGACGGCGACTGCGCCCCCCGCGCTCGCCAATTCCTCCGCCGGAGTGCCGCTGCCCACCAGCACTGCGCGACCGAGCGCCATGGCTTCGACGAGCACCAGCGGCACGTCCATCTTTGCGTAGAGAGTGTCCGCCGGCAGCGTGACCAAGTCGGCGACGGCGAGCAAGTCGTGGATGAACGGCGTCTCGCCGAACCAGAGCACGCGCGAGGCGACGCCCTCGCGCGCTGCGCGCTGCTCCAGCACCGCGGCGCGCGCGCGTGCGGCAGGTGTCTTGGTGCGACATGCCATCACCAGACACGCATCGAGCGAAGCTGGCGCATCGATCAGCGCGTCGAGCGCCAGGTCTGCCGCACGACTGAACTCGAGATCCCCGGCGTACACGATCAGCGGTCGCTGCTCCGGTAGACCCAGGCGCTTGCGCGCACCGGCGACGCGCTCGCGTGGCAATGGCGTGAGCTCCGGCACCGCGGGACGCACCAGGCGCATGCGTTCGGGCCTGACGCCGGCCGCCAGGAAACGCCGGCGCGTGTGCTCGGACAACACGACGATGCGCCGCGCGAACAGCACGCTCTGCACCGAGACGCCGGGATGCGGCGCGCTGCACACGGTCTGGATCGTACGCGCGCCGCGCAACCACCCGGCAACGCGCGCCACGTTCGAAGTCTTCGGGTTGGGCGCGAAGAAGAAATGCCAGCACTCCCCGCGCCGGCTCGAGAGCAGACGTGCGAGCACGCGCGCGTTGTCCGCGAGCGCCGGCGAGAACTTGCGCGCCGTGGTGCCGTAGATCGGTTCGACGCGGGCCCGCGGCATGTCCAGCCGCACGCCGCGTTGCGACAGGACGATCGGCGTGTGGCGATGCATGTGCATCGCCAGGTCGCGCACCAAGTTCTTGGAGCTGTCGTGCCACGGCGGCACGATCGGTTTCGAAACAAGCAAGACGTCGACCATAGCGGACGGTCATCCTCCGAGGCTTCTCGCTGTCACGCAACCGTGACGCAGGGCCGATCGAGCGGCGCTTTGACTTTTGGCCGCCGCCATCGCCAAATACCCAGCATGGCTGGAGACGACGAGCGTAGAACGAGCAAAACGGGCAGCGAGGTACCGCCGTCGGTCCCGCCGCCACCCGCCAGCGCACGTCCGGATCCAAATCAGCCCCAGGCGCAGGGCCAGGGGCAGAATCCCCCGCGCGAGCTCCGCAGTCCCCTCGACCTGGTGCCGGAGATCCTGCGGCGTGGCTTGTCGGCCGGCCGCGATGTGAGCGAGTCGCTGTTCCCGCGCGAGCTGGCGAGCAACCTAGCCGCGCAGCTAGTAGATGCGCGCCACGGCCTGGTCACCGCCATCGCCACGGAGGTCGGCCGGTTTTTGCGCCAAGCCGACATCGCGTCCGAGATGCGCAAGGTGCTCGCGGGCCTGAACGTCGAGGCCAAGATCTCGCTGCGCTTCAGCGAGGACCCCACCGGCAAGCTCAAGTCGCAGGTCGAGGTCGAGAAGGAGAAGAGCTCGGGGCGCAAGTCGTCGAAGCCGCCGCCCGCGTCCGAGCCCTGATCGCTACTTCTTCTCTTCCGTAGCCTTCGGCGCGTCCTTCGCTGAGTCCGCGCCCTTCGGGCCGTCCTCGCGCACGACGCGAGCCGGTGGAATCGCCGCCGGCGCGGTCGCCGCCGGAGCGCTGCCGCTGTTGGCGACGCCAGCACCTGCCGCTGCCGCGTTCGCACCGCCCGCGCGGCGCTCGATCGTCACCTTCTCCATCACCACGGGGGTGAGCGGACGATTGTTGGGCGCGCCGGACTGCGGCACGCGCGCGATGCGGTTGACGATCTCGGTCGGGATGCACTGCCCGAAGATCGAGTAGCTGCCATCGAGGTGCGGAGCAGCCCCCTCGGTGATGAAGAACTGGCCCTCGTTGGTGTTCGGCCCGCGATTGGCCATGCACAGCTGCCCCGCGCGGTCGTGCTTGAGCGAGGGGTGCACCTCGTCGGCGATCTGATACCAGAGATTGCCACTGCCATCGCCCTTCCAGTCGCCACCTTGAATCATGAAGCCCGGGATCACGCGGTGGAAGGTCGTGCCGTCGTAGTACGGCCGGGTCACCCAGGCCCGATCCTTGCCCGACCAGATCTCGCGCAGACCGCGCGCGAGCCCCACGAAGTTCGCGACCGTGTTGGGGGCCTTGTCATCGAACAGATCGCAGTACAGCGTGCCGAGGTTGGTGCGGATGGTCGCGACCAGCGGCTGCTTGCCCGGCAGGTCCTTCAGCGCCTCCTTCAACGTAAACTTGCCCCCGCGCGGATCGGGCGTGCTCGGCGGCGTCGCGACTTCCCAGCCTTCCGGCGCCTTGACCTCGACGTCCGTGCTCTCGCCGGACGCGGTCTTGGCGCGGATCACTTCGTAGCCGTCCGCGGTGCGCTCGGCCTTGGCAGCGGGCTCGGCTGCCGGCTCGGCAGCTTTCGGCGGGTCCGCGGGCTTTTCGGCCTTGGCCTCCTCCTGGACGGGTGGCTCTTCGATCTTGTTGCAGCCGATAGCTGCAACACCGGCCAGGGCGATCACTGCGGCCCAATTTAGTGCTGCGACCCAGGGCTTTTGACCGGTTCTCGCTCGTTCCGAACGCGCAGGGCTGCGTTGCTCCTCCTCAAAATAGTCCATGCTATTCCTCGTCGTCGCGCCTTGCCCTGCACGCTCGGCCCTTCGCGATAACCGGCCAAAAGCCCTGGGTCGCAGCACTCGCTTGCTCATGAACCTTGCCTCGTTGGCTTCAGCAATCGCGCCTTGGTGCCGGCGGCGATGCCGTATTGCCGGCTGAAGCCGGCGTTGACCTCGAGCACGTAGGCCGAGATGCCCGGCACTTCGCGCGGTGAATCGGTCTGCGGGGTAGCGTTCTCGACCACGCCCAGCACGTTCCAGTCTTCCTTGATGAAGATCATGTCGAGCGGCAGGTAGGTGTTGTGCATCCAGAACACGTTGTGCTGCGGGCGCTCGAAGATGAACAACATGCCCGCGTCCGGGGCGAGCTGCTTGCGGAACATCAAGCCGCGCTGGCGCTGCTCCGGGGTCTGCGCCAGCTCGACCTTGACCCGCACGGGTGAGCCGCCGAGCGGCTCGAGCACGACGACCGGCTGCTCCGGCGCGGCAGTCGCGCGTGCAGCTTGCGGCGGCGCGGCCTGCGCCTCACTGCCGCCCGCGCTCTTGCACTGCGAGAGACACGGCAGCAGCAGCACGAGCGCGCGCGCTGTTCGAATCGAACCTCGGGAGACCGACATGGCGGGTGTTCCGTAGCACACCGCCGCGTCGGACAAAACCTCAGGGCAGCGTTCGCACCAGGGCCAGGATGGGTGCGAGGAATCCACGCACCAGACTACGCAGCCGATCATCGCGCGCGATCACCTGCGCGGCCGGTGGACCGAAGCGCTCGTACGCGGAGACCAGTGCCCTGCCCGGTGCCAGCGCGCGCAGGTATCGATCGCGGAAGTGGCGCAGCACGCCGATCTCGCTCGCCAGCGGCGTACCGTACGCGGCCGTGGCGATGAAGCACGGTGTGACCGTGGCGAAGGTGCGGACTGTGGTGGAGATCTCCGCGACGCTGATCGGACCGTGGCGATTGTTCTCGTCGGTCGCGCGCACCGCCACGTAGTACTGCGTGTCGGCGACGAGATCGCCGATCGCCGTCTCGATCTGCTCACCTGGCGGGCTGTCGATCGGCACCATCAACGCGGTTGAGCCTTCGGCGTCGTCGGTGGCAGTCTTTGCCGGCCGCCCCACGCGGATGAACGAGTCTTCGTCGTAGATCGGCTCTTTCGCGACGCGCACCTCGTACTCGTGCAGCGGCGCGTCCGAGCGCACGGCGCGGAAGCGCAGCTGGATCCACTCGTGGGCACGCAGGATATTGGGATGCGTGCGCAGCTGTAGGCCTTCGATCGCGCCGATCGTCCCGCGCGCGTCGTCCGAGCCCTTTAGAACCACGCCCTCCTGGCCCTTCACCGGGTCCGGTGTCCCCGTCGGAGGCTCCTCGCCCGGCGCGCCGGCCTGCGGCATGCCCGCATCTGTCGGCTGCGTCGGCGCCCCGGCGTCGCGATCGCCGGGCATCACGGGATCCGTACCGCCGTCGACCTCGGGCTCCGGCTGCGTCGGTTCCGTGAACTCGCCGGTGACCTTGGCCACGACCGCCAGGCGGTGCCCCGAGCCGTCGCGACGCAAGCGATCAGCGCCGCTGCCGTTTTGATCCGACATGTGGCGCTCGGTGCCGGCCGTGAACGTGACCGCCTCGAGCTTGCCGTAGTCGCCCGACCAGTGATCCCACGACGAGCGCCCAGCCGGCATGTCGGCGTAGGCCGTCTGCTCACCCGTCATGCCCAGCTTGAACGGCACCTTGAACGCGAGCGAAGGCTGGCCGCGGTACGGATAGCCGTAGGCCTTGGCGTAGTAGTCCCAGTCGGCGTCGGGCGTGGTCGGCGCGGGATAGCTGGTGGCGTTCCAGCCCATCATGCGCGCCTCGGTGGACCCTGAATCGTCGTTGTAGTCGCCTTCGACGTTGATCTCGATCCAGGCGACGTAGTCGCCCTTGGGCCAGCTGCTCGGGACGCTGAACAGCACTTTCTGCGGAGCATCGCCGGGCGCCGTCGCGCGCGTGACCGCGTCGATCTCGGGCATCACCTTGCGCGCATCGCTCACGAACTTGTCGACGTCCGCGTGATCGAAGCACGTGCCGGACATGCTGCAGCGGCTGGTGTCCATGCGCGGCGGGTACACCGAGGTCAACGGCATCACGCGGGTCGTACCGCTCAGCATGCCCGCGGCGTCGCGACCTTCCCACGGCTCGTTGTAGCCCGTGTCGACGTCGGCCTGCGTGATGTAGCGACCCTTGTCGCTGTTGAACTGCGTCGCGCAGCTGACGGCGTCGAGCTTGTCCTTGGTGGACTTGGTGTTGTCGAACTGCAGGCAGTAGTAGCTGTCCTTCGACTGATCGCTGGTGGTCTGCGACGCGTAGCCCTCTTCGCGCTTCTGGAAGATCACGCGCGAGAACTGCTTCGCGCCGGGCGCAGCCGCGCGGCGGTGGCCCCAGATGGGCAGCACGCCTTCGCGACGACCGTAGGGCCAGCGGTAGCCGCTGTTCATCTGCGACGCGCCGGGCCGGTTGCCGATGCCGCGGAACGCCACCGCTTCGGTCAGCGCGACGGTCGCCAGGAACTTGCCCGAGCCGTCTTCGATCCAGATCGCGACCTGCGCGCGGGCGACGGGGGTGTAGCGGAACTCGATCACCGCCGTCCCCTCGGCGCGAGCGCGAGTCCCCACCGCCACGAACAGACAAAGCACGCCCAGCGCCCACAACCGCAAGCCCATGCCAATAGTCGTCCGCGAGCGCCGTTTCGTGCGCTTTTTCAGCTGCCGCACCACCACTTTACACACCATAGCCTGCGCCCGCGGTCAGCTCAACGCAGTGGCCGGAAAGGCGCGCAAGCCCCGGAACATCTGGCTAAACTGCCGGCCATGGCAAGGTTGGGCACGGTGTATTTGATCGGAGGGGGGCCCGGGGATCCGGAGCTCGTGACGCAAAAAGCTATACGTTGTCTGGGACGCGCAGACTTGGTGCTCTACGACGCACTGGTCCACCCGGATCTGCTCAAATATTGCCAACCTGATGCCGAGCGGGTGTTCGTCGGCAAGCGTGCGGGGCGCACCCACGAACGCCAGGTCTCGATCAACGAGCGGCTCATCGAAGCCGCCCGCGCAGGCCGCTGCGTGGCGAGGCTCAAGGGTGGGGACCCCTACCTGTTCGGCCGAGGATCCGAAGAAGCCGAGGCGCTGGCGGCTGCGGAGATCCCCTTCGAAGTCGTGCCCGGAGTGCCCTCCCCCAGCGCAGCCACCGCCTACGCGGGCATGTCGCTGACGCATCGCGACATGTCGAGCAGCGTGGCGTACGTCACGGCCACCGAATCGCCGGAAAAAGACCGCAGCGCGCACGAGTGGCAGAAGCTGGCCACGGCCACCCAGACGCTCGTGATCTTCATGGGAATGCGCAAGCTGGACGTGCTCATGCAGGTGCTGATCGAGCACGGCCGCCCCGCGGACTGTCCGGCGGCGGTCATCCAGTGGGCCTCGACGCCCCAGCAGCGCACGGTCGTCGGAACCGTGAGTGATATCGCGGCGAAGGCAGCGGCGGCGGGCCTTGGCATGCCGGCCCTCACGGTGGTAGGCGAGATCGTGCGCCTGCGCGAAAAGCTGCGCTGGTACGACAAAAAACCGCTGTTCGGCCGGCGCGTGCTGGTGACGCGCGCGCGCGAGCAATCCGAGTCACTGGCGCAGGCGCTGCGCGAGGCGGGCGCGGCGGCGATCGAGCTCCCGATGATCAGCATCCAGCCGCCGCCAGACCTCGAGCCACTGCGCGCGGCCATTCGCAGCCTCCACGCGTACAACTTCCTCGTCTTCACCAGCCAGAACGGCGTCGCCACCTTCTTCACCGAGCTTGCAGCCATCGGCGGCGACTCGCGCGCGCTGGGCGGCCTGCGCGTGGCCGCCATCGGGCCGGGCACGGCCGAAGCGCTCGTGCCGTTCGGCATCAAGCCGGACGTGATCCCGGACAACTTCCGCGGCGAGGCGCTGGCCGAGGCGATCATGGCGGCGGTCGGCAGCATGAGCGGTGTGCGCGTGCTGTTGCCGCGTGCGGCAGTGGCGCGCGATGTGTTGCCCGATACGCTGCGCGCGGCCGGTGCACAGGTCGACGTGATCACGGCGTACGAGACGCACGGGGCCAGTCCCGAGGCGCGGGCGCAGCTGCGCGGCTTGCTCGAACGCCGCGAGCTCGACGTGATCACCTTCACTGCCTCTTCGACCGTCCAGCATACACTGGAGGCACTGGCGCCTGATGGCCGCGAGCTACTGCGCGGCTTGACCCTGGCCTCGATCGGACCCATCACCACACAGACTGCACGCGACGCAGGCCTCTTGGTCCAAGTGACCGCCGAGGAGTACACGATCGAAGGCCTGGTCCACGCGCTTCATCAACACTTCGCGAACGAGAACCCTGCATGAGTTTCCCCATCGACCGCCCGCGCCGCCTGCGGCGTACCGAAACCATCCGCGCCATGGTGCGCGAGACCTGGCTGCGTCCGAGCGACTTCATCCTGCCCCTGTTCGTCGCCCCAGGGCGCGACGTACGGAAGCCCGTCGGTTCGATGCCCGGCGTATTCCAGCTGTCGGTCGACCAGGCCGTGAAAGAAGCCAAGCTCGCGCACGACCACGGCGTGCCCTCGGTGATCTTGTTCGGCCTGCCGGACACCAAGGACGCCATCGGCAGCAGCGGCTGGGACGCGCGCGGGCCCGTGGCGCTGGCGGTGCGCGCGCTGAAGGAGGCCATGCCGTCGTTGGTCGTGATGACGGACGTATGCATGTGCGAATACACGGACCACGGCCACTGTGGAAAGCTGGTGCAGACGCGCGGCGAAGTCTCGGTCGACAACGACGCGACGCTCGAGCTCCTGGCCAAGGAAGCGCTGTGTCACGCGCAGGCAGGCGCGGACATCGTGGCGCCGAGCGACATGATGGACGGCCGCGTGGCGAAGATCCGCAAGACGCTGGACGAGTCGGGCTTCGGCGACGTGGCCATCCTGAGTTACGCGGCCAAGTACGCCAGCGGCTTCTATGGTCCGTTCCGCGAGGCAGCCGAGAGCGCGCCCCAGAGCGGCGATCGCCGCGGCTACCAAATGGATCCAGCCAACGCGCGCGAAGCGCTGCGCGAAGTGCGCCTGGACCTGGAAGAAGGCGCGGACATGGTCATGGTCAAACCCGCGCTCAGCTACCTCGACGTGATTACGCGAGTCAGAAGCAGCGTCGACGTTCCGGTCGCGGCCTACAACGTCAGCGGCGAATACGCGATGATCAAGGCAGCCGCGCAGAACGGCTGGATCGACGAGACGCGCGTCATGCTCGAGGTACTGACCTCGATCAAACGTGCAGGCGCGGACATGATCCTGACCTACCACGCGCTGGATGCCGCGCGGGCGCTGGGCGGCTGACCTCGCAGACCTAGTGAAACACGTAGACGGCGCCGGCGTTTTCGCCGGCGTCGTCGTCCGTGCCGTCGACGCCCTTCGCGCTCCCGTCCTCTCGTCCGTGCGCGCGTACAGGTACGCCGCTCCGCTCGGGCGGTCGCGCTGGGTGGGATCACCGCCCAGGCCGCGCGAGCTGCCGCGCTCGGTGAAGGCGCCGATCAAGATCGAGTCCGCGCCGAGCGCGACGCCGCTGCCGAACGAGTCGGCCTGGCTGGCCAAAGGATTGCTCAGCACGGCGGTCTGCGCGAAGCGGCCCGCGCTGCGTTCGTAGACCCAGACTTGGCCGCCTGGTTCGCCGTCAACTGCGGCCACCGCTCTTGCCCTGCCGCGCTTCGACGCGAACGTCGACGTCGGCCACTTCGGCGCGCACCGCGCTGTCGGCGTCCACCATGACATCGAAGCGGGTTCGCGTCTGCGGATCGGTGCAACCGCCGGCCAGCAGCAATGCCGGCAAGATCGAGACCCACCCAGCCTGAAACAACCGGCACATACTTACCAAGCCGCCCGTATTGCTAGCCGAGGGGGCCGCCCAGCACAAGTGCGCCCGCGCGCACCGGCCGGCTCGCCATTTGAAGCAATGGCCGACGCGTCCCCGAACGTGCACACTGAGATCAGCCCGTGAGCATCTCCGACACTGAACGCGTGCTGCTCGCGCTGGAACGCTCGCTCGGCCCTTCCAAGCTCCTGCACAGCGTCGAAGGCCGCGAGCGCTACATGCGCGACGAGTCCGAAGCGGACGGAGTCGTCCCGGACGCGGTGGTGCTGGCCGAGACGCCCGACGACATCGCGCGCACGCTGGCCATCGCGCAGGAACACGCCGTGCCGGTCACGCCGCGCGCGGCTGGTACGGGGCGCAGCGGCGGAGCGGTGCCGGTGCACGGCGGCATCGTGCTCGCGACGCTCGGCATGAACAGCATCAAGGACATCGATCGCCGTGAGGGCCGCGCAGTGGTCGAGCCCGGCGTGGTGCTGGGCGATCTGCACGCCGCGGTCGAGGCCGAGGGTTGGTTCTATCCGCCCGATCCGAACTCGCTGAAGAACTGCGCGATCGGCGGCAACCTCGCCGAGAACTCCAGCGGGCCGCGCGCGCTGAAGTACGGCACGACGCGCGACTACGTGCTCGGGCTCGAGGCGGTGCTGATGGGCGGCGAGCGCATGCGCTTCGGACGCAAGACGCGCAAGGGCGTCACCGGCTACGACCTGACGAGCTTGTTGGTCGGCAGCGAGGGCACGCTCGCGGTGTTCTGCGAAGCCACGCTCAAGCTGGTGCCCAAGCCCGAGAGCGTGATCACGCTGCTCGCGCTGTTTCCGAGCGCGCAGGGCGCAGCGGCCTCGGTGCTGACGCTGATCGGCCCCAGCCTTCAGCCGCGCTGCCTCGAGCTGCTCGACGGCGTGACGCTGCAAGCTCTGCGCGACGCGGGCAACCCGATCGACGCGCGCGCCGGGGCGATGCTGCTGATCGAAGTCGACGGACCCGAACGCGCGGCGCACGAGCACGCGCAGCGCATCGGCGATGCCTGCAACCAGGCCGGCGCGATCGAGGTCCAGGTCGCGGCCCACGCCGCGCAGCGCGATCGACTGTGGGCCGCGCGACGCGAGATGAGCTACGCGGTCAAGAAGCTTGCGCGCAACAAGCTGGCGCACGACATCGTGGTGCCTCGGGTGAACGTCGCGGCGCTGCTCGAGCACGTGGCGGAGCAGGGCCAGCGACCGGGCATCCGCGCGTTGACCTACGGCCATGCGGGCGACGGCGCGCTGCACGTCAACTTCCTGTGGGACCACGACGATCAGCTGCCCGAGGTCGAACGAGCGGTCCTCGCGTTGTTCCAGCGCGTGGTCGAGCTCGACGGCACGCTCAGCGCCGAGCACGGCATCGGCGTGGTCAAGGCGCCCTACCTCGCGCTCGAACAGACGCGCAGCGTCATCGAGCTCCAGGAAAACCTGAAGCGCGTGTTCGATCCCAAGCGCCTACTCAACCCCGGCAAGATCTTCGCCGCCGGTCACGCGGGCTGTTAGAGGACCGCCTCCGCGACCACGCGCAGGACCTCGGGCTCACGCGTGCCCAACACCATGGTGCCGACGTGGTGCGTCTTGCCCGCGGCGATCCAGGCCTTGAGTCGCTCCTGGATGCGTTCCTTGGGACCGACCAGCGTGGTCTCGTCCACCAGCTTGTCCGGTACTGCGGCGGCGGCTTCTTCTTTCTTGCCGTCGAGGTACAGGTCCTGGATCTTTCGCGCCGCGTCCGGGTAGCCGAGTCGCCCGGCAAAGTCGTTGTAGAAGTTCTTGCCGCGCGCGCCCATGCCGCCGATATACAGCGCGAACCACGGCTTGAGCATGTCGCGACAAGCTTGGAGGTCGGGGCCCATCGCCACGGCCACCGCCGGCGCAATGTCGAAGTCCCTCAGCGTCTTGCCCGGCACCTTGGCCAGCCCTTCCTTGATCGGCGCCTCGAAGAGCTCGGGTTTCTCCGGATTCAGCCAAATCGGGAAAAAGCCGTCGGTCAACTCGGCACTGACTGCCACCGACTTGTGCTGCAGACTGGCGGTGTAGATCGGGATCTTGCGCTCGGGGTGCAGGATGCTCTTCAGCGGCTTGCCGAGGCCGGACGCATCCTTGCCCTTGTAGGGCAGTTGATAGTGCACGCCGTCGTAGGTCACCGGCTCTTTGCGCTCGAACACCTTGTGCATGATCTCGATGTACTCGCGCAGCCGGGTCAGCGGCTTGGCGTACGAGGCTCCGTACCAGCCTTCGACCACCTGTGGACCCGACGGGCCCAGGCCGACGATGAATCGACCGCCCGACAGGTGATCGAGCGTCAGCGCCGTCATCGCGGTCATCGTCGGTGTGCGCGCCGGCATCTGCAGGATGGCGGTGCCCATCTTGATGCGCGTGGTGCGCGCCAGGATCCAGGCGGATACACTGATGGCGTCCGAGCCGTACGCTTCGGAAGTCCAACAGGAATCGAAGCCGAGCTTCTCTGCCTCCAGCACCAGATCCAGGGGCAGCTGGAGTGTGCGCCCCGAGTAACCGACCGTGAGCCCGAGTTTCATGCCTGTACCTGCCTGTGCGAGCCTGACCAATCCGTATAGCACGACGGGTACCCCGCCATGACACGGCGCTTGACGCTGGATGTGCGCGAGGTACGCGATCGCATGCGCTTGCGGCTGCCCGCCGCCCTGATCGCGTTCGGCGGCGGCGTCTGGCTGCTCTGGGCCGCAGACAACACCCTGCTGCGCGTCGCGGCGGGGGCGGGCCTGGTGTTCGCGACGGTGTGGGTGGTTCGCGCACGCACGAGCGTCGCGCAACTCGCCAGCGCAGACGATCACTACCTCGAGAGTGACCCCGACGGCCTGACCGTCAGGTCAGGTGCGCAGCTGCGCCGGCTGGCCTGGTCGGAGATCGCGGCCATCGAGATCGACGAAGATCGCTTGGTGGTCCTGCTGCGCCCGCGCGACGGCTCCCGCGCAGTGGCGATCGAGCCGCAGTACGGCGAGCTCGGCCTGTACGAGCTCGGTGAGTGGATCCAAACCGCCCGGAAGGCTAGCGCCTGATGGGCGCTACCCTTCCGATGTCAATCGGTCGCCGGCGCTTCGCGGCGGCTCCCGTTGGCGGGGGTGCGCTCGCCTCAATCATGACTACAATATCCCCGAATGGCTGAACGCAGGGACGAGGGCGGCACCGGGGTCATCACCCGGACCCGCACCGATACGGAGCGGAAGCTCAAGAAGCCGCCGCTCTACAAGGTACTGCTGCACAACGACGACTACACCACGCGCGAGTTCGTGGTGGAGATCCTGCGGGCGATCTTCCACAAGCCCGAGCCGGACGCCGTGCGAATCATGTTGCACGTGCATCAAAACGGCGTCGGTGTGGCTGGCGTCTACACGTTCGAGGTCGCAGAGATGAAGGTGCGTCAGGTGGAAGCCCTGGCGCGCGAGCGCGAGTTCCCATTGATGCTCAGCATTGAACCCGAGGAGTGATGGCAAACGCCGGTCCAGTGATCGCCAAGGAACTGCAAGAAGCACTGCGCCGCGCGTTCATGACCGCGGAGCAGCATCGCCACGAGTTCGTGACGCTCGAACACGTGTTGCTCGGGTTGCTGGATGACCCGACCGTGATCGAAGCGCTGCGTGGCTGCGGCGGAAACCTCAAGACGTTGCGCACCGAGCTGCTGCAGTTCCTGGGCACGGCCATGGAGAAGCTGCCCGAGGACGTCGACGTGCAGGTGCAGCAGACGCTCGGCGTCCGGCGCGTGCTGCAGCGCGCGGCGATCCACGTGGTGTCGTCCGATCAGGAGACCATCCGCGGCTCGGCGGTGTTGGTCCAGATGTTCCACGAGGAAGAGTCGTACGCGGTCTACCTGCTGCAGAAAGAGGGCCTGACCCCGTTCGCGCTCAAGCGCTACATCGCGCACGGCATCCGCCCCGAAGGTCTGCCCGAGGGGGGTGACGAACGCCCCGAACACAAGGAAGGCCAGGACGACCCCGAGGAGGGAGACTTCCAGGGCGACCCACTCGCGGCCTTCACCACCGACCTGAACGCCGAAGCCGCCGAGGGGCGCATCGATCCGCTGATCGGCCGCAAGGCCGAGCTCGAGCGCACGATGCAGGTGCTCTGCCGCCGCCGCAAGAACAACCCGATCTACGTGGGCGAGTCCGGCGTGGGCAAGACGGCGATCGCCGAGGGTCTGGCGCTCGCGATCCACGACAAGCAAGTGCCCGAGGTCCTCAAGGACGCGCGGGTCTACTCGCTCGACATGGGTGCGCTGCTCGCCGGCACCAAGTTCCGCGGTCAGTTCGAGGAGCGGCTCAAGGGCGTGATCAAGCGCCTGCAGGAGCAGAGCGACGCCATCCTGTTCATCGACGAGATCCACACCATCGTCGGCGCGGGTGCCACCAGCGGCGGCTCGATGGATGCGTCCAACATCCTCAAACCCGCGCTCGCCGCAGGCAAGCTGCGTTGCATCGGCTCGACGACCTACCAGGAGTACAAGCACATCGAGAAGGACCGCGCGCTGGCGCGGCGCTTCCAGAAGATCGAGGTCGGCGAACCCACGCTCGACGAGGCGGTCGACATCCTGCGCGGGCTCAAGCCGCGCTACGAGGAGCACCACCAGGTTCGCTACGACGACGACGCGATCGAAGCTGCGGTGCACCTCGCGGCCAAGCACATCAACGAGCGCTTCCTGCCCGACAAGGCCATCGACGTGCTGGACGAGACCGGCGCGCTCGATCGCCTGCGCCCCGAGACCGCGCGCACGCGCCGCGTCACGCAGCACGACGTCGAGACGGTGGTCAGCAAGATGGCGCGCATCCCCGAGAAGTCGGTGTCGTCGTCGGATCGCGATCGGCTGCGCGCGCTCGACTCGGACTTGAAGCGCGTGATCTTCGGCCAGGACGAGGCCATCGACAAGCTCACCAGCGCCATCCGGCTCTCGCGCTCCGGGCTGCGCGCCGCGGACAAGCCGATCGGTTCGTTCCTGTTCGCCGGCCCGACCGGCGTCGGCAAGACCGAGCTCGCCAAGCAACTGGCCGTGGCGCTCGGCGTCGAGCTGCTGCGCTACGACATGAGCGAGTATTCCGAGCGGCACACGGTGTCGCGCCTGATCGGCGCGCCCCCCGGCTACGTGGGCTTCGATCAGGGCGGGCTGTTGACCGACGCGGTCGACCAGCAGCCGCACTGCGTCTTGCTCCTCGACGAGATCGAGAAGGCTCACCCCGACCTGTTCAACATCCTCTTGCAGGTGATGGATCACGCCACGCTCACGGACAACAACGGGCGCAAGGCGGACTTCCGCAACGTGATCCTGATCATGACCACCAACGCCGGCGCGTTCGAGATGAACCGCGGCAAGCTCGGCTTCGGTTCGGTGGAAGCGCTGGCCGGCGGCGGCAGCCGCAAGACGGTCGACGAGACCAAGGCCAAGGGCGCCCTCGAGCGCACCTTCTCGCCCGAGTTCCGCAACCGCCTGGACGCCTGGATCCTGTTCCACGGCCTGACGCGCGAGGTGATCCTGCGCGTGGTGGACAAGGAGCTCTCGCAGCTCTCCGTCTCGCTCAAAGATCGCGCGGTCACGCTGGCGGTGAGCGACGCTGCTCGCAACTGGCTCGCGGAGAACGGTTACGACCCAGCCTTCGGCGCGCGGCCCATGGCTCGACTGGTGGAGGATCGCATCAAGCGGCCGCTGTCGGAGGCGCTGCTGTTCGGCGAGCTGAACGCCGGTGGCATCGCGCACGTCGAGCCGACCGAGGACGGAACGGGCCTGACGGTCAAGGCCGAGGCGGCACCGCCGCCGCCGCCCGCTGCTGCTGAAGCTGCAGCCGATGGCGGCACGCCGGCCGGCTCCGAGCAATGACGGTCAAGGCGTCCTTCGAAGCTGCGGGCGGCTACGCGATCCTCGTGCACGGTGGTGCGGGAGACGCCAGTGGCCCGCGCCTCGATGCGCAGGTCGCCGGCTGCCAGGACGCCGCCGCGGCGGCGCAGCAGCTGCTCGAGCTCGGCGCGAGCGCGCTCGAAGCCGTGCAGCTGGCGGTGACCATGCTCGAGGACGATCCACGCTACAACGCGGGCACCGGCGGCGCGTTGACCAGCGCCGGCACGCTCGAGCTCGACGCGGCGATCATGGACGGCACCGGCCTGCGCGCGGGCGCGGTGTGCGGGCTTCCGCCCTTCAAGAACCCGATCCTGATCGCGCGCGCGGTCCTGGACGATGCGCGGCACGTCCTGTTGTGCGGCGAAGGTGCTGCTGCGTTCGCGCGCGACAAGGGCTTCATGCCGGCCGATCCTGCGAGCATGATCACCGACGGCGCGCGCGAGAGCCTCTCGCGCAGCTTGGCTGCCGGCGGCTCCACCTGGGCGGCGGGTACGGTCGGCGCCGTGGCGCGCGACACGTCGGGCAGGCTCGCGGCCGCGACCAGCACGGGTGGAATCATGGGAAAACGCCCCGGCCGCGTGGGGGACTCCCCGCTGCTCGGTGCCGGCACCTACGCGGATGACACACTCGGCGCCGCGTCCGCTACCGGTCAGGGCGAGGGCATCATGCGCGTGACCCTGGCGGCACGCGTCGTGGCAGCCATCGCACAAGGCGCAGCCCCGGCGGACGCGTGCTACGAGGGCCTGCGCTGGATGCGGCAGCGCGTCGCCGCCACCGGCGGCATGATCGTGGTCGGCCGCGACGGCCGATTGGGTTGGGCGCGCAGCACTTCGAGCATGGCGTACGCGGCGGCCTGGCGCGGCCACAAGGTGATCGCCGGCGGTTGAACACGCGGCGCTCACCAATCACACCCGGGTTCACGCTACACTGAGCCGGCCGTATGCCGGTTTACATGCTCAGCGACGAGCTGAGGTTCCCGCCGCCAGAAGGAGCCTCCCCGGAAGGTGTAGTGGCCATCGGCGGCGACGCCTCGCCCGAACGGCTCGCGCTGGCCTACTCGCTGGGCATCTTCCCCTGGCCTCATCGCGACCTGCCGCTGCTCTGGTTCTCGCCGGATCCGCGCTTCGTGCTGACGTTCGACAACGTGCACGTCGGTCGCTCGCTGCGTAAGCGCATTCGCGCGGCACCGTTCGAGCTGCGCTCGGATACGGCGTTCGACCAGGTCATGGCCGGTTGCGCGAATTCACCGCGGCCGGGCCAAGACGGCACGTGGATCACGCCGGAGCTGCGAGACGGCTTCATGGCGCTGCACTCACGTGGGGTCGCGCACAGCATCGAAGCCTGGGAAGACGGCGAGCTGGTGGGCGGCTTGTACGGCGTGGCGATCGGGCGAGCGTTTTGTGGCGAGTCGATGTTCGCGCGCAGCGCGGACGCCTCCAAGATCGCGATGGTCACGCTGCTCGGAAACCTCAAGCACTGGGGCTTTCACTTCGTCGATTGCCAGGTCTACACCGATCACCTGGCGCGCTTTGGCGCACAGGAGTGGCCGCGCGGACATTTCCTGGGCGCGCTGCGACGCGCGTTGACCACGCCGACCACACCGGGGATGTGGAGGCTCGCGCTCGATCCCGCCGCTGCGCTCGCCGCGCTCGGGCCCGAATCGAACCCGTGAGTGTGGAGCCGCCGCGCAGCGCCGGCGACCGATAATCAGCGGAAGGGTCGCGCCCTTCAGGCGCGAGTCTTCACGACTTCTTCTCTTCCGCTTCCATGCGGAAGATCACCACGCCGATGTCCGGGCCGAGCACGCGAAGCGGCCGCACGCCGTAGCCGTACCAGAAGGCGTATTGCTGCACGGCGCCCGTGAAGCCACCGGGGCTCTTCGCCAGGCCCGCCTGTCGCGCCTTGCCATCGGGCACGAGCTTGTCGAGATCGGGCGGCGTGCCGTGATGATGCAGCTCATCGCCGCGGTAGACGTAGACCCAGACCACGACGCGATCCTTGCCGGCGAGCTCCATCTGCAGCTGCTTGCTGAGCTGCTGCTGCAGACGCCACAGCGGGATGCCCAACACCAGCGCGCCGACGATCTGTCCCTGGTAGTGCGCGGGTGCGGCCATCATGATCGTCACCGAAGGCTTACCGCCGGGCTCGGTGCTCTCGAACTCGCCGACCTCGAGCCCCGACTTGCCATCGAGGGCCGCGCGCACCGACGGGAACTGCTTCGCCAGATCCATGCCGCGCATCTTGTCGTTCTCGCCTTCGCCATCGCGCGCGATGCACTTGCCGTCCTTGTCGACCACGGCCAGGAAGCTCATCGGCGAGATCACCAGCTCCGAGATGCCCTTCTTGGGGCTGCGCAGCAGCTTCAAGACCTGACGCATGTCGGTCTCCTGCTGCTCGCCGCTCACGCGCACGAAGCCGGCCGCGATGCGATCCGCACCGTGCGTGAGGCCGGCTGCGTGCCGCGACAGCGTATCGAGCACGAGCGCCTGCACGCGCGGAGCATGTTCGTTGCGCACGTGAGCGCGCGCGTTGGGTGCACCATCGGCGCTACACGCGCAGACGAGCACCGCCCCAGCACACAAGGTCACCATTCGCATGAAGCGCACGATACATCGACAACGCTCCGAGGTGATTGTTCTCGGTCACAGCACTAGCGGGCGCAGAAGCCTTCGTAGTCGATGTACTTGGTTATGGTCGGCTTGTCGCCGCAGACCGGGCAGTTCGGGTCCCGGCGCAGCTTCAGCTGGCGGAACTTCATGTTCAACGAATCGTACATCAGCAGGCGGCCGATCAACGGCTCGCCCTGCTCCAGCACGATCTTGATCGCCTCGGTGGCCTGCACGGTACCGACCACGCCGGGGAGGATTCCGAGTACGCCAGCCTCGGCACACGACGGCGCGAGGTGCGCGGGAGGCGGCTCCGGATACAGGCAGCGGTAGCACGGGCCGACGCGCGGCTTGAAGGTCGTGACCTGTCCGTCGAAGCGGAAGATCGAGCCGTGCACGACCGGAATGTTCTTCCAGACCGAGGCGTCGTTCACGAGGTAGCGCGTCGGGAAGTTGTCGAGGCCGTCGACGATCACGTCCCAGCCGTGATCGAAGATGCGATCGATGTTCTCGCTGGTGAGCCGCTCCTGAAACGCCAGCACCTTGGTGTCCGGGTTCAGATCGGCGATGCGCTGCTTGCCGCTCTCGACCTTGGGCACACCCACCGTGCTCGAGCCGTGCAGCACTTGCCGCTGCAAGTTGCTCGAGTCGACCACGTCGGCGTCGATCAAACCGAGCGTCCCGATGCCCGCCGCCGCCAGGTACAGCGCGGCCGGTGATCCCAGGCCACCGGCTCCGAGCAACAGCACGCGCGCCTTGAGCAGCTTCTCCTGCCCCTTCTCGCCCACCTCGGGCAAGAGGATGTGGCGCGAGTAGCGCTCGAGCTGCGCAGGGGTCAGGTCGGCCGGCTTGTCGACCGGATAGCCCGTGTCCTTCCAGCGCACGAAGCCGGGATTTGCCGACTCGACGTGCGTGTACCCCATGTCCTGCAGCACCTTGGCCGCGAACGCCGAACGCGTTCCACCCGCGCAGTACACGATCAGCTTGGCGTTCTTGTCCGGGAGCTTCTGCTCGGCCTGCATCTCGAGAAAGCCACGCGGCAGGAACACCGCGCCGGGGATGAAACCCTGCCGGGTCTCGTCCTTCTCGCGCACGTCGACCAGCGTGTACTCTTCCCGCTTGTCCAGCCGCCGCTTCATCTCATCCAGCGTGACGAGCTTGATCTGCGACTTCACTTCCTGCAGCAAGTCGGAGTAAGTCTTCATGTTTTCGAGCAGCTCCCGACGACGTTTCTATTCTTGAGTCTCACACTGTAGTTTCCGAGCACCGGTTTCACAGCGGCGTACTCAAAATAGGCAGGGAATATGGTCAGGCCCGCAGGCCACGTCAAGCGCGGTGCCGGCCCGGCCCGTGCGTCAGAAGCGGACGCGGCAGCCGAGCGCGAGAACGCCGGCGCTGCAGCGCGCACCGCGGTCGCGCTCGCCGTCACCGCCGTCGATCACCAGCAGCGTGATCGCGCCAGCACTCAAGGCCAGCGCGATGCCCCCCGCGACCCAGGCCCAGGTCTCTGCGCTCTCGTACGCGCTCTTGTGTCCGGCGCAGTTCTGGGCGCGCGTGCGACCCCCGTCGAGGCAATCCTCGCTATTCCAGTCGTCGACCTCCGACTCGCGCACGGACCACTGCCAGACCGCGAAGCCGGCGGCGATCGCGGCGCCGCCGAAGGCCGCAGGCACCAGCGCATCGCGCAGCTCGAAGCGGTGCTCGGGTTTCGCGAGCACGGCGGGTTCTGGCGGTGCCGGCGGCTCGACGGCGAGCGGCGCGGTCGATGCAGGCGCAACTGCCCACGGATTTGCTTGCCCCTTGCGGGGCCCGCCGCTCACGTCCAGATCGGACCACTGGCCGCCTTCCGCCTCCACCTGCTTCGAGCGCTCCTCACCTCCGGCCAGGCGCAGCACCACTGTGTGCGCGCCCGCATCCATCAACAGGAAGCCGCCGCCGTCGATCAGCGGCGGCGCCCCGTCGATCAGGATCACCCCGCCCGGCTGCTGACCCGTCAGGCGAAAGCGTGCGGTACGCGCGTTGGCTTCGGCCTGCAGGCGCTCCAGCTCTTCGCGCTGCTGATCGTCGACGGCATTCTGCGTCTCCTCCAGTGCGCGCTCGACGTCCACGCTGGCCTGCGCGTAGTGCTGAGCCCCGAACGAGGCCAACGCCATGCCGCGCAGGGTGCGCGCGTTCGGCTTCAGCTGGTGCGCACGCTGCAACAGATCGCGCGCTTCGTCGAAGCGGCCGCCCTCGAACGCGCTCACCCCCGCGGCGACCAGCGCATCGTAGCCACTCGCGGGCTCCTGCGCCTGGGCGCGCAGCCCCGAGCTGCAGAGCAGCAACGCGCACAACACTCGGATCGTGGTCGAGCGCCTCATCGGTTCGCGCATACTCCAGAGCACTGCCGTGCCTCGCATTCGCTCTGGCGCAGCGCCCGCGCCAGTGGCGCGCGCTCGTCGCGCAACTCGGCAACGATCACCGGCACCTCGCTCGAGCCCACGGCGCGCACGATCTCGGCCTGACACGGGCCGCTCGGCATTCCCGCGAGGCACATGTTCACGTTCGAGCCGCAGTAGCACTCCACTAGATCGCAGCGCTTCTCGCGGATGCAGCTGGACACGGCCAGACAACTCTGCACGCGCTCCGCGCCGAGCAGGCTCGTGCAGCCGCCGGAGCGCGCGCCGCATTGCGCGCACGTGCACAGCGAGCACAGATCACCCGCGCCCAGGTTCTCACAAGTCTGCGAGCGCTCCTCGGCACAGTGCGCGTCGCAACCATCGCCGTCCTTGGTGTTGCCGTCGTCGCACTCTTCGTCGGCTTCTCGCACGCCGTTTCCACAGAGCACGCCGCAGTCGGGATCGGTGGTCGAGTTGGCGCCGATCGGGCAGCACTGATCGGCGACGCCCGCCGCGCGCGCCACGTGCATGCACGTGACGTCGCATCGATCCTCGCTGCCGCTGCGTACGTCCTCGGTGCAGACCTCGCCGTCGTCGCAGCTCGCCGGGCAACGTGGCTCCCCATCGCGCTCGCAGAGCTCTCCCTCCTCGACTCGACCGTTGCCGCATCTGGTTTCGCAGTCCGAGTCGTCCGCGTGCTGTGCATCGGGCGGACAACAGCTGTCGCCGCCCTTGCGCTCCGTGATCGTCGTCTCTGCGCAATGCGCATCGCAGCGCACGCCGCGCAGCTCCACGCGCTTGCATGGATCATTCGGCGCCGGACAAGTCGCCGGACACGCGCCTTCCTCGCCGGCGGCGATGGCTGTGTCGCAGCGTTCGTCCTTCGACACTCGGCCATCGCCGCAACGCGGCGCCGCACCCGCATCCGCACCCACCATGCTGGCGCCAGTGCCCGCTCTCGCGCTCGACAGTGATCCGCCGGCATCGCGCGCAGCGGCGTCACGTTGTGCATCCGATGCGTCGAGCGGATCTCCTGCCGCGCCAGCGTCCGCTTCGGAAACACTCTCTCTGGAGCGCGCGCGTCGATCATCTGGTGAGCGCGGGGTCGTGCACGCGCCAGCCAGCAGACTCGCGCACTGTACCAGCGTCGAAAAAACCACAATTCGCCGGCGTACGCACACTCCGCGCAGATAACACGAAGCCCGCAGGCAAACCACGCAGATTCAGCAGTGAAGAAATCGCACGCCGGCTAGCCGCAAACCTGGTGGCGCACCTTACGCAGCTGACAGGCAGGCGACGTTGCCGCCATCAGCTGCAAGCCCGTCAGGCTCCGGTCGCTTGGAGTTGGCGGCGCAACTCGCCGCGCGCGCGGTGCAAACGACTCATCACCGTCCCGATCGGCCAACCCAACTCCGCCGCGGCTTCGCGATAGCTCCGGTCCTGAACGTCGACCAGCCACACCACGCTGCGCTGCTCGACACCCAGCGCTGCGAGCCCGCCCGCCAAGTTGTCAGGAAGGCCACGGTCGCTGGGTTCCGCCGCCGTCAGCGGCAGCTCTGCGCGACCCGCGCTCTCGGCCAGCGCCAGGATGATGCGCTCGCGGGCGGCGCGCCGGCGGCTGCTGACGAAGGTGTTGGCCAGGATGCGTTGCAGCCATGCGCGGCAGGAGTCGCGCTCGGTGTAGCGCGGCCAGTAGCGCCAGGCGCGCAGCACGGTCTCCTGCACCAGGTCGTCGGCCTCGGCGGTGCTGCGCGAGAGCCGTAGAGCCACCGCTCGCAAGCTGTGCAGCCAGGGGCGGACGGCGCGCTCGAAGCGCTGCTGTTCTTGATCAGGGCGGGCTCGGCGCGCCAGGGATGGGGGCGCGCCGAGCCCAAATGAGGGCGCGGGCGAGGGTCGCGTCGGGGGAACTGATGGAATCGAGGACTGCTGCATCGCTCACGGCCTCCACCGGGGCTTCGATTGCAACCCCCAGGCCAAGCCGGAAGGGCCCGAAATTCGCGCGCATCCCGCGGTTTTTCCCGGTGGGTGCTGCCAATCTGGCAAAAGCCAGCGCGGGCCTCGTGCCGGCTTTTGTCAGTTTGGCGGGGGAGCCGCCGCGCAGCGCCGGCGACCGATAATCATCAGAAGAGT
>DATEOF010000481.1:0-10017 GCA_035274465.1 Polyangiales bacterium | reverse complement strand
GCTCGATCGAGGCGTGCAATTCGTCCACACACGGATAGCGATCGCGACCGTCCGCGGCCAGCGCGCGCTGCGCGACCTCGAGCGCGCTGCGACCGATGCCGCTGACGGCGGCCGGAAGCGCCACCGGAGCGCCGTCCAGCTTGGCCTGTAGCGCGCGCGCCCCGAGCTCGGCGTAGGGATATTCGCCCGTGGTCAGCCAGAATAACGTGACACCGAGCGCATAGATGTCGGCCGCCACGCTGGCGGGGTCCCCGCGCAGGATCTCGGGCGCCATGAAGGCAGGCGTCCCGACCGGACCGTGGTGCTCGCCGCCGTTGGGGTAGCCGCGCGCCCGCGACAGGCCGAAGTCGATCAACCAGGCGCGCTCGGCGCCGTCGACGATGATGTTGCCCGGCTTGAGATCGCCATGCACCACGCCGACGCGGTGCAGCGGCGCTATCACGGTGGTGGCGCGCGTGAAGAGCTTCAGGCGTGCGGCCAGGTCCATGCCGCTGATGGCTGCGTCGAGCGGCTGGCCATCGATGTAGGCGCGGGTGAAGAACGGCCGCGCAGCTTGCCCCTGCTTTTCGCTCATCACGCCGAAGTCGTAGACCTGCGCGACCCCCGGCACCGACAACGAAGCCAGCATCGCGAACTCGCGCTCGAACGCTGCGCGTAGGACTTCATCGACGCGCGCGCGGATCGTCTTCAGTGCGACCTCGCGCCCGAACACCATGCGATCACGAGCGAGGTGTACATCTCCTGCACCACCCCGCCCGAGGTGCCGGATGATCTCGTACCTGTCGAGAAGCCCCATGACCGACAACAGTACGCGATTGGCGCACGTTGCACAAGGCGGCACAATCAGACACACAAGCTGTGTCAATTCAATGATTTAGACGCGGCACAGTCCGCCCGGGATCGGCCTCGGTCGGACCTCGCGTGCGCCACCTCTGAGCCGACCTGTGCCAGCCTATGGCTCAGTGTGCCAGCCGGCCTTCTCCAGGGCGGCTCCAATCTCTGCTATGTGCTCGAAGCCGCGGGTTTCTAAATCAAGTTCCACCGCGATCTGTCCGACCTCGGTGCGCGCGCCGATCCGGTCGTGGTGCACGGACATCACGTTGGCCCCGGTGCTCGCGACGGTGGCCAGCAGGCGCGCCAGTGTGCCAGGCAGGTCCGGGATCGACACCCGCGTACGCATGGCACGGCCGCTCTTCACCAGCCCGCGGTCGATGATGCGCGACAACAGGTTCACGTCGATGTTGCCGCCGGAGACCAGCGCCACCACGCGCTGGCCCTTCACCGGCAAGCGCTCCTCGAGCAGCGCAGCCAGCGAGACCGCCCCGGCGCCTTCCGCCACCGTCTTCTCGTCCTCGAGCAAGCTCAGGATGGCTTCGGCGATCTCCGACTCGTCGACGGTCACCACTTCGTCCACGTAGCGGCGCGCCAACTCGAAGGGGTGCTGGCCTGCACGCCGCGCCCCGATTCCGTCGGCGATCGTGCGGTGCGCCTCGATCAGCACCGGGTGGCCCGCCTGCAGCGCGCGCTGCATGGAGGGCACCAGCGCAGCCTCGACGCCAAACACCTTCACGCGCGGGTTCTGCTCCTTGATCGCCAGCGCGATGCCGCTCGCCAGCCCGCCGCCGCCCACCGGCACGACCACCGCGTCGACGTTGGGGACCTGCTCCAGGATCTCGAGCCCGACCGTACCCTGCCCCGCGATCACCGCCGGGTCGTCGAAGGCGTGCACCAGCGTCATCCCGCGCGCCTGCTGCAAGCGCAGCGCCTCGGCGGCGGCGTCGTCGTAGCTGTCGCCGTGCAGCACCACCTCCGCGCCGTAGCCGCGCGTCGCGGTGACCTTGATCAACGCGGTCGCGGTCGGCATCACGATGCAAGCCTTCACGCCCTCGAGGCCGGCGTGAAACGCCAGGCCCTGGGCGTGGTTACCGGCGCTGGCCGCGATCACGCCCGCCGCGCGCTCTGCTGCTGTCAGCTGCAGGATACGGTTGCGGGCGCCGCGCTCCTTGAACGAGCCGGTCATCTGCAGGTTTTCGAGCTTGAGGTGCAGCTCGCAGCCGGTGCGCCGGCTCAGGCGCTCCGAGCGCGGGCACGGGCTCTCGTAGATGCGACTGCGGATACGTTCCCGCGCTGCGCGGATGTCCGCCAGGCTGATCACGCGTGGTCCTAGCCGCCGACGTTTTCGCCGTCGGCCTCCACGTTGCCGCGCATCCCGCTGCCGCTGGCAGCAGCAGGCTCACGCGTCGCTTGTGGTGGGTCCTCGAGCAAACGTCGCTCCAGATCGCTCATGAACGCCCCGTCCGACTTGCGCTCGGCTGCCTTGCGCTTCGGCGAGAGCAACACGACGGGCTTCACGTCCGAGTCTTCGTCGAACGCGTCCAGGCCCAGGCGATCCGTCAGGCTCGCGGCCGCGTCGGGATCCTGCGGCGAGGTCGGCAGGTCCTCCTCCTCGACCAGCAGCTCGTCGACGCTGACCTCTTCGACGTCTCCCTCGGCCGTGGCGCGCCGCCGCGCCGCCGAAGCGGGGTCGCGCAGCGCGCGCAGCTCGTCGGCCAGCAACTTGGCCTCGAGCGCCTCGGCGTTGACTGCATCGTTCTGAACGATGCCCATGCCCTTCTCGTGCGCGCGCTCGTACGGATACACCGAGCGCACGTACTGCGCGATCACCAGCGGTCCGGTCACCAGGCTGCGCTGCATGCAGAATTGATCGAGCGCCATCGCCAGGTGGCCGGCGCTGGAGGTGCGCCGCGCGCGATCGCGCGCCAGCGCTTGCAGCACGATCTTCTCGAGCTCCGGCGGATAGTTGGGCACGTGCTGCGAGGGCAGCGCCACGTCGCGCTCGACGATCGCCGTCATGATCTCGACGTCGCTGCCGCGAAACAACCTGCGGCCCGTCGTGAGCTCATACAGGATCACGCCCACGGCGAACACGTCCGCACGCTTGTCGAGCGGCTTGCCGCGCACCTGCTCCGGGCCCATGTAAGCGTAGGTTCCGCGCACCGCGCCGGCGTCGGTATCCACGCGCGCGGAGCTCTGCGCGACGCCGAAGTCCAGCACCTTCACCACCGCGTCGAGCGAGATGATGATGTTGTGCGGCGTAACGTCGCGATGCACGATGCGCAGCGCGCGACCTTCGCGATCACAGCGCTCGTGCGCGTGATGCAGCGCCATGCAGATCTGGCTGACGATGCCGACCGCGACGGCCAGCGGCATCGGCTTCTGTTCCTTGGCCGCGGTGCGGCACAGGTCGGTCAGCGTGCAGCCGCCCACGTGCTCCATCGCCAGGTACCAGAAGCCGTCGGCGTAGCCGAGGTCGAAGACCTGCGGGATGTTCGGGTGCGAGAGCTCGGCCAGCAGCCGGGCTTCGTCCTGGAACATGCGCAGCGCGTGCTCGTGCTCTGCGTAGTGCGCGAACAGCCGCTTGATGACCACGTCGCGGAAGAAGCCGCCCTGCCCCCACTGCCTGGCCAGGAAAATCTCCGCCATCCCACCTGCGGCAATCTTGTGCAGCAGCTCGTAGCGCCCGATTTTCCCGTGCTTCACCCGGGAGAGCATACCGGATGAACCGCCGACTGTCCGCAGAGTCCCCTCCCCGGTGGGCTGCACGCCCCCTACACCGGCGTGCTGTTCCCGAAGGCTCGCGCCTGATGGGCGCGAGCCTTCCGATGATAATCGGTCGCCGGCGCCGCGGCTCCCACGGAACAGTTCGCTGGCGCGGCAGGTTGAAGTGCGTGGGGGGGAGGTAGGAGGCCTCAGAACAGGTCGATGATGAAGACGCCGCGCTCGCCGCTCTCGTCGTCCTCGGCGGCGGGCCGGGGCGCGGTGGGCATGGGGACGGGCAGCTCGACCACCGGTTGGCGCTCGCTTCGCCGTCGCTCTTCCAGCTCACGCCGTTTGATCTGGTCGATGATGAAGGGGTTGAGCATTGCCGTATTCCCTTACCGCGTGCCTACTCAATCCATAGTAACAGCTTGGCCTTCTCGCAAATTACACTCCGCAATTATTTTGATTGTCCGCGCGATCGGAAACCGAGGACTCGGAAAAAAATGAAGTCTCGAGGGGTGAGGCGGGATTGCACGCCGTGCGGAGGGGTGTCGCGGAAAAGCCGCGGATCGGCTGGCGTTCTCGTGCGCTTCTCAAGTGCTCACGCGTCCCCCGAAGGCAACGTGTGCGTCACTGGGCGACCTACCCCGACCTTGTATTGTGTGTTCCTACTCGCATTTAGCGCCGTCGCCGGGGGCGCTCAGGCCGAGGATCTTTCCACCCGTGAGCCGGCGTGGAACGGCCTGAGCGAGCTGCGTGCCCTGGCAGACCAAACCGGCGTGGCGGTCATCACACCGGAGCGCTTCGACGTCGAGCAGCTCGGCCCCGAGGACGCCCTGCTGGTCGTGCACCCGGTCGAAGCCCTGCCCAGCGCCGAGCTGTCGGCCTTCCTGCGCAGCGGAGGGCGGCTGGCCGTCGCCGACGACTTCGGCAGCGGCAAGGCCCTGCTGGCCGCCTTCGGCATCGGCGTCTACCCGCCGAACCCGAATGCCGACACGCGCTACCTGCGGGGCCAGCGGCACCTGATGATCGCGTCCCGCCAGAGCTCGCACCCGCTCAGCCGCAGCGCCGCTCAGATCGTCACCAACCGGCCGCAGGTGCTGACCCACCGCCAACTCGATCCGATCTACGCGCTCCGCAATCGCAACGACGCGATCGTGCTGACCGGCGCTGTCGGCAAGGGCCGGCTGGTGGCGATCTCGGATGCCAGCGTGCTGATCAACAACATGCTGCAGTTCGACGCCAACCGCGCCTTCGCGCGCGATCTGCTGGCGTACCTGGTGGGCTCGGGCCGCGGGCGCCTGTTCTTGCTGGGCAGCGACACGCAATGGAAGTTCGGCATGCACCGCTTCGGCGCCGAGCATCCGCTCGAGAGCGTCCGGGCCGTGCTGTCACACGTCGCGCGCCTGCGCTTGCCGGCGAGCGCGGTCAGCGCACTGTCGGCCGTGCTGGCATTGCTGCTCCTGGTGAGCGTGGTGACCGCCCTGCCGCGCCGCGCCATCTACGCGCGACGCAAATACCTCGAAGTGCCGCAGTGCCCGGCCGGCTTTGCCGGGCAGGTCAACTACTACAAGACCGAGGGTCGCAACTTCCTGCCGCCGCTGCTCGCGTTCAAGTTCGAGCTCGAGAGCCGGATCATCGCCGACCTCGGGCTGCGCGGTCAGCTCTCGCTGGCCGATGTGCTGGCCGCGCTCCGTGCGCGTGGGGTATCCGAGCGCAGCTTGAATGACACGCGCGAGTTGCTGGTCGCGCTGGATACGACGCAATCGCGGACACACGGCGCGACACCCCAGATACCGGCGCGGAAATTCTCGGCGCTGGTCGCGACCGGACAGCGTATCCTGACCGAGCTCGATGGAACATCGGGCCTGTCCCCATGATGGATCCGAGTGCAGCCCTTCATCCTGAGCGCCTCGCTGCCGTGGCAGCTCGCGCCGCCGAGGTCACGCGTGAAGTCTCTCGCGTGTTCGTCGGGGCTCCCGAAATTCCCGAGCTGTTGTTGGTGACGCTGTTCGCGCGTGGCCACGTGCTGCTCGAAGGCGTGCCGGGCGTGGCGAAGACCACGCTCGCCAAGGCGTTCGCGGCCACCTTGCGCTGCGCGTTCAAGCGCGTGCAGTTCACGCCGGATCTGCTGCCCTCGGACATCACCGGCACCTACGTGTTCTCACCCCACGACGGCGTCTGGAAGCTGCGCGAGGGGCCGGTGTTCGCCAACGTCGTGCTGGGCGACGAGATCAACCGCGCACCGGCGAAGACGCAGAGCGCGTTGCTCGAGGCGATGCAGGAATTCCAGACCACGATCGACGGCGAAACCCGGCCGCTGCCCGATCCGTTCATCGTCATCGCCACCCAAAACCCGGTGGAACAGGCCGGCACGTATCCGCTGCCCGAAGCGCAGATCGATCGCTTCCTGATGCGCCTGCTCATCGGCTATCCCGCCCCGCGCGAGGAAGAAGCCATGCTGCGCCGCTTCTCCGCGGGCGCGCCGACGGTGCGCAGCATCCTGTCGCCCGAGGAGATCCTGTACGCGCAGCAGATGGTCTCGGCGGTGCACGTCGAAGACTCGATGATCGAGTACGTGGTGCGCCTGGCCGAGTTCACGCGCAAGCACGGCATGATCTTCCTCGGTGCCTCACCGCGCGCGGGCCTGTCGCTGATCCAGGCGGCCAAGGCGCTCGCGCTGTTGCAAGGTCGGGCGTTCGTGCTGCCCGACGACATCAAGCGCCTGGCGCCGGCGGTGCTCGCGCATCGCCTCGTGCTGTCTCCCGAGGCGCAGATGGAAGGCGTGACCGGCGAGGGCGTGGTGCGCGAAGCTCTCGAGAAGGTCGGACACAGGCGCGAGTCGCGCCGCTGAGCTTAGCGCATGGTCCCGCTTCCGACGCAAACCACCGTCGCCGCCTTCGTGGGTGCGCTACTCATGTTGCTGTTCGGCGTGGCCTTCAGCTCCGCGATCAGCGTGATCAGCGGCGGCGTGATCCTGGTCGCGCTGGCCAGCGCCTTCACGCTCAGCCTGCCGCTCGGCGCACGCTTGCGCCGCGAGCGGCTCGAGCTGACCTGGTGGCACGCGCACGCCGAGACCGGAGCGGCGCGCGGCTCGGTGGTGTCCGGCGTGCCGTTCGAGGTGCACGTGTCGCTGCGCCACTACGGCCAGCGTCGCCTGGTGCTCTCCGAGCTCCTGCCCACGCACGGCAACACGGTGCGGTGCGTGCGTGGTGGGCAAGCCGACTTGATCCTGCCGCCGCGCACGCGCAGCGAGTTCAACCTGGCTTTCGTGGCGGCCGGTCCGGGGCGCGTGGTGTTGCACGGGCTGTCGGTGGCCGTGCAGGGGCCGTTCGACCTGTTCCGCGCACCGCTGTACTTCCCGATCCCGCTGGTCATCCAGGCGCTGCCGCACTCGATGCTCGAGCTCCGCACTCCGCTGCGCAGCAGCGTCGCGGTGGCGGTCGAGCGCGCCGGGCTGACACAACGCCGCCGCCGCGGTGGCGGCAGCGATCTGCGCGAGATCCGCGAGCTGATGCCCGGCGATCCGTTCAAGTCGATCGCCTGGAAGTCGAGCGCCAAGGCCGGCAAGTGGATGGTGCGCGAGGTCGAGTCCGAGGTTCAGGAGACGCTCTACTTGGTGCTCGATATCGGCGGCTCGATGCGTGGCGGCGAGCCGGGCACGCGCAAGCTCGACCACGGCATCGAGCTCTCGGCGCTGCTCGCGCAGCGCGCGCTCGAGGACGGTGACCGCGTGGGCCTGATCACCGTCGACACGCGCGTGGTCGCACACGCCCCGGCGCGCGAAGGTCAGCGCCAGATGGCGTTGATCCACGAGGCGCTGCTGCACGCCACCGAGATCGTGGATCAAGACCTCACCGAGCCGGACGACGACGAGGTCACCGCGCTGGCGGCGCGCTACATCAGGCACCAGGACGGCGTGGACCACCGCACCAAGACCGGCGTGGATCTGGACGCGCTCGCGCGGCATGCCGCGGCCGCGCTGTCGGCCGAGCGCGAGCACCGCAGCTCCACGCCGGATGTCGTGGCGAGTGATCGGGTGATCAAGCTCCTGCGCCGCTTCTGCCGCGCGCGCGGCATCGCCCTGCGCTATCGGCCGGAGGGCCGCTCGTTCGCCAAGAGCTCGGGCCTGTCGAAGGCGCTCAAGGCCGCGGCCAGCAACTCGCGCGTACCGCGCTCGCTGCTGGTGATCACCGACTTCGACGGCCTGTTCCAGCCCGAGCTGCTGGTGGCCACGCTGCGTATGTTGCGCGCGCAACAACACGTGATGACGTTCGTGTTCCCCGACGCCCGCGCGCTCGGCGAGCAAGCGCCGTCCCACGTCGTCGGCGATCTGCAGTGGGTCTACGGTCTGGCCGAAGAGCGCCGGCTGCGCGAGGCGTACGCGCTGCTCGGCAAGCTCGGTATTCCCCTGTTCGTCAGCTCGCCGCGCGAAATCCGGCGCGTGACTCGCGCCGAGCTGGCCAAGCGCGTGGCATGAGCTGGGAATTCGAAGATCCGCGCCGCGTGCTCAAGCGCCACGGCTTGTGGGCCAAGCGGAGCTACTCGCAGAACTTCCTGATCTCCGAGCGCGCGATCGCGGCGATCGTGGAGGCGTGCGAGCTCACTCCGGAGAGCAAGGTGGTGGAGCTCGGCGCCGGCTGTGGAACGCTGACTTTTTCACTCGCGGCGCGCTCGAATGCGGTCGTGGCCGTCGAGCGCGATCCCGACATGCTCGACGTCCTCGCCGCCGAGCGCGGCGACCGCCAGCTCCAGATCGTGGCGGGTGACGCCAAGCAGATCGACTTCGCACAGTACGGCCCGCGCGTGACGGTGGCGGGCAATCTGCCGTACGCCATCACCGGGGCGATCTTCCGCAACCTGGTCGCCCAAGCCGAGCACGTCGAGCGCGCGGTCGTGATGGTCCAGCGCGAAGTCCGCGATCGCCTGGTCGCCGAGCCCGACGGCGCCGACTACGGCGCGCTCACGATCTTCACGGCACAGCGCTTCGCGATCGAGACCGTGCTGCACCTGCCGCGCACCGCGTTCCATCCGCCGCCCAAAGTCACGAGCTCGGTGGTCAGGCTCACCCCCCTACCCGCCCCGCGCGCACCGCTCACGCGCGAGTTCGAGACCGTCGTGCGAGCGGCGTTTCAAGCCAGACGCAAGACCCTGCGCAATGCCTTGAGCCAGGCACTCGGAGTCGAGGTCGCGACGCGCGTGTTGGCGGCGGCAGGCATCGATGGTCAGCGCCGCGGTGAAACTCTGACCATCGAAGAATTCGGCGAGATAGCGCGCCAGCTTACTTCAGGGCACGCCGAGCGTCGCGAGTAGGTGGCTGGCGGTCGCGGCGCAGACTCGGATGTCTCGCCGCGCGCTCTCGTCTGCCTGCAGCGCAGTCAGCACGGCCTTCGCCGGGGCCAGATCGCTCGGGACGATCTCTTTCACGTCCAGGTGCTCGCGTACCAGTTCTTGGGCGATACGCAGCAGCTTCCATGCCGCCAGCGGTGCCAGCTCGGGGTCGCGTCCTGCCGCGATCTCGGCCAGAGGCAAGAGCGCCTGGTCGTGGTCGACGATGTGGGGCGCTGCGCGGATCGCGGCCAGCTGCAAGAGCGGGTCGTCTTTGGCGCGCAGCGCCGAGAGCACGACGTCGTCGCCCGCGCGCGCCGCGAGCCGCGGCAGGCTGAGCTCGTCGCCGTCGGCAGCCACGCGCAGCGCGTCCGCGCCCTTGGGCTCGGCGGATGCCAGGCTCGTTGCGCACGCGAGCCAGACGCAGCCTAAGGCGAGTCGAACGCGCTTCACGGGCCCGTAGGCTTACTCGCATGCGGGCCGGGTGCAAAGCCCGCTTTTCGGAGCCTTCTCCGCGGGTTCCGGAGTATGCTCTGACCGCGGTAGGCTCCTGGGAGACTGCATGCGGATTTGGCTTTGGATCGTGGCTTGGGGGGTTCTCGGTACTATCACGGCATCGAGTGGCTCGGTGCACGCGCAGTCGGACGACGCGCGCGCGCGCACGCACTTCGAAGCCGGCCGCTCCTACTACGATCAGGCGCGCTACGCCGAGGCAGTGCGCGAGTTTCAAGCCTCGTACGATCTGTCGCCGCACCCCGAGCTGCTGCTGAACATCTCGCAGGCCCAGGAGCGTGCGCTCAACTACGACGCCGCGATCGCTGCGGCCCAGCTCTACCTGACCGCTGATCCCAAGGCCCAGGATCGCAAGACCGTCG
The DNA here is from genome assembly GCA_035274465.1 of Polyangiales bacterium. Lineage (GTDB taxonomy): Bacteria > Myxococcota_A > Polyangia > Polyangiales > JAFGIB01 > JADGRF01. The sequence continues at coordinate 274 of DATEOF010000481.1, read as the reverse complement.
AGGATCGCATCGCCAACTTGCAGGAGCTCAAGCAGCGCTACGAGCAAGGCGGTCCCGAACCCCTGCCGCCACCCGGTTCGGAAGCCACCGCGGCGGCAGGCATCGCCACGCAAGCGCCGCCCGCGAGCACGCCCGGAGCGGCTCAGCCCACGCCGCCGCCCGCAGCTGCAAGCCTCGGCGCCACCGCTGCTGCCACGGCCCCGCCGGCAGAGGCCCCTCCCCCGGAATCGGGCAACCAGCTGACGTTGCCCGCGATCATCCTGATGGGTACGGG
>DATEOF010000480.1:0-12061 GCA_035274465.1 Polyangiales bacterium | reverse complement strand
TGGCCTGACCGACCATCTCGGTCACGCCGTCGGGCAAGGCTTGCGAGGCCGCGAACACGCGCACGGTGGCCTGCGCGCCGCTCACGACGCCGCGGTACACGCCCATGTAGATCGCAGCGCCGCCGGTCTCTTCCTTGAGCTGTTCGTTCAGGTGCTCGAAGAACGAGTAGGGCGTGTCGGCCAGCATCGACTCGGGCGCTTCGATGACCATGCCCATGTAAGAGATGTTCTCGAGCTGGAAGCCTTCGGGATAGGTGCCGCTGTGCAAGAGGCCGTCGCGCACGGCTTGCATCACGCTCTCATCGGTCAGCCGTGGCAGGCTGATGGTCGAGAAGTTCACGATGCCGCCGGAGAGCATCAGCGTGCGGAAGTCTTCACCGTCCATCGAGCGGATCGGCGTGATGTCTTCGCGGCTGTTCAACTGGTTGAAGGCATCGATCGGTTCGACGATCACGCGGTTGATCTCCGCGTAGTAACGGTCGAGCGAGACGTCGCCGTGGTTCTTCGCCAGCCGCGAATTGTCCACGAACAACCAACCGAGCAGGTTCTCTTTCACCAACTCGTTGACCGCGCGCACCGCGTTGACCTTGGCGATGCCGCTCTCGTGATCGTTCGGCAGCGTGGCGAGCGCGAGCAGTGGTAGCTGCAACTCCGCGAGCGTGCGCACCAGCTCTGCGATCGCCGAGCCCGTGCCGCCGCCGAGGCCTGCCATCAACAACACCACGTCTGCGCCTGCGACGTGCTCCGCGACGCGTTCGCGAATCTTCGCAGCGTTCGCGGTTATACACTCACGCCCGTAGTTGATGTCCGATCCGGCACCGTCGTAGCCATCGATGCCTACGTAGAGCCGGAATTGTTCGGGCAGCGAGAGCGCGCTCGAGGACAGCGAGGAAAGATCAGTCTTCGCAGTGTTTAAAGCGATCGCGCGATAGCCACGGCGATACATTTCCGCAGCGAGATTGCCGCCTGCTTGGCCCAGGCCGATGGCGACGATCTCAATGGCTTTCCCAGCTGGTTTCACGGCAGTTCCTTTGCCTTTCTTGTGTGGGCTCGATGATTGAACCGGGCAGACACTACTGAATGAATGGGCATGCGTCCACGGATAGAATTACCCATGGGCAGCCCCTCACTCAGTTGTTCAGCCGCTTCGCGATTCGCTCAGGGCGCACCAGACGTAGTGCAACAGCGAAAGCCGACGTTGGGAAGATGTAAGTCAGCTCCACCGACGGAGAAATCGAAGTCGCACTGTAGCCCCATGGGTGCGTTGCTGTAGCTGCCGCCGCTGAGTGGATTCTGTGAGGGTGAGTTGGAGTCCATCGTCAACTCCTTCGCATTCCCACTCAGATCGAACACGCGATTGCTGCCGAAGCTGGCGTAACAGTCCGCCATGCTGCCCGTGGGTTTGAGCACGTCGGTATCGGGGCTGCCCGGAGTTGCACTCACGTCGTGGCCGTTGCACTGCGCGTTGTAGTTGTTGCAGCCGGTGGAACTGAAGGCGCAACCACCGTCGCCGTGGCACGCCGTCAGCCACTCGGACCTGCTGCAGATCGAGAGTCCGGAGGCTTCGCAGGCGGCCTTGGCCTGGGCGTAGGTCAAGTTGGTCCACGGCAACACGCCGGCTCGCGAGCACGCGCGGGTGGTCAGGATGCCCCCCGCGGCTCCGGTCGCGTCCGCGCGCGAGGCTTCGTACTTGTAGACCCACAAGCTCGGGCCGACCTGGACCATGTCGTCGTGCACGTAGCTGGGGTTCGTGCCGGGCGCCGCCTTGGGCTCGTCGATCATGCCATCGCAGTCGTCGTCTTCGCCGTTGCACACCTCGTCGCCCGGAGTCTTGGGGTCGCCGAAGTCGCAGCTGAGGCCCGTGCCGGCCGCGTTGCAGCGGCGCGTGCCTTTGACCTTGCAAGCGCCGACGCCGCTCTCGCAGCTGCTACCCAACATGGGGAAGGACTCGTCGATCTTGCCGTCGCAGTCGTTGTCTTTGCCGTCGCAGCGCGTCTCGTCCATCTCATAGTCGGCGCCGTAGCGGCAGACGAACTTCCCGCCTGCACACACCGGTGCGGTGCCGGCGCACACGCCGCGCTGCATGCAGTTGTTCTGCGGAGCCGTTACGTCCTCATCGGCGCGCAGGTCGCAGTCGTCGTCCTTGGCGTTGCAGGTCTCGGGCGAGGGTTTGCACATCACCGCGGCGTCGGGCTTCTCCTTCGGGCCCGCGTCGGCGTCCGGGCCGGCGTCGGTGCTCGCGTCTGCGTCCTCCGAGCCTCCAGCGCCACCCGAGCCACCGCTGCCGCCCGTGCCTGCCTCGGGCGCAGCGCCGGAGTCCTTGTCGCGCTCGGGCTTACCGGCGTCCTCGCACGTCGAGTCGAGGCAGAGCGGCGTGACCTTGCAAGCGGTCAGCACGGGCGAGGCGAGGACGACCAGCAGCAGCGTCCACAGCCCCGCCGGCAGGGCTTTTTTTGCGGGAGCCGCCGCGCAGCGCGGGCGACCGATAGTCATCGGAAGGGTCGCGGCCATGAGGCGCGAGCCTTCCGGCCGCCTGCGCCGCAAGCGCGCCGCCGCCAGTAGCAGCAACGACAACCCGAGCAGGCTCTTGCGCACGGGCGAACCGCTCTGGATCGGGCCCGGCACGTCGCACGAGCACCCGCCGCCGCCGCTGACCGCGATCTGCCGGTTGCCGCGGCTGGGCGGCTTCTCTTCTTCCTCTTCCGGTGTCGTCGGCGTGGAGCTTCGCGACTTACACTCGCCGCGGTCGCACGACTGATTTTCCGGGCAGGTGACGCCGAAGCACGGGTCGGCGGCGCAGCTGCCGGTGTCGGGCGCACACGCCTGACCCTTCGGGCAGAACACGTCCTCGCACGGATCGCTGCCGCACGCGCCGGTCGCGGAGTCGCACACCAGGCCCGTGAGGCAGTCCTTGCCCGAGCACTTGTCCTCGACGCACTCGCCGCGCGTGCAGCGCTGTCCGCTGGCGCAAGTCACGGCCGCGCAGCTCTTCTCGCAGTCGCCCTGGCGGCAGACCTCGTTGTCGGCGCACTTGGTGGTCTTGCACTTGTCCTCGATGCACTTCGCGCTCATCGGGTCGCACAGCTGACCGGCTTCGCAGCCGAGGCCGCGACAGTTGTTCTCGACGCACTCGCCCGTCTTCTTGCTGCAGATGGTGTCGCCGCCGCAGGTCACGCCCGCGCAGCGCGGCGCGCACTCACCGGCAGCGCACACGCACGTGCCGACTGTCTTGCTGTTCGGGCCGCATGCGAGCTCGTCGTCTTGCATGATGGTGCGAGCGGCGCAGCTGGTGCGGTCGCAGTTGTCGGCCACGCACAGGCACTCGCCGCTGGGTTGCACGTCGGGCGCCAGGCCGGCCTCGCACATCTGGCCGAACTCTTGCGCCACCTGGCAGAACTTCACGCACTTGCAGCCGGCGCACTTCTGCTCGCCGGGGCACAGCGGATCTTTGCCGGCCTCGGCTTCTTCGTCGATGTTGCCGTCGCAGTCGTTGTCCTTGCAGTCGCAGATCTCCGGCTGCGGGCCGGTCGCGCCTTCGCACTTCTCGGTGCCGTCCACGCAAACCAACATGCCCTTCTTGCACTCGCCGACGTCGCTGCCGCAGGCCTCGCCGCCCGTGTTCTCGTCGATGCGCAGATCGCAGTCGTTGTCGACGCCGTCGCAGACCTCTTTCGGCACCTCGCCGCAGCTGCCGCAGACGTTCTTCAAGCCTTCGTCGATGATGCCGTCGCAGTCATCGTCCATGCCGTCGCACAATGTCTCGTTCGGCTCGTCACACAGCTCCTTGGTGACGATGTTGATGGGCTTGTTACAGAACTTCGTGATGCCTTCGTCGCTGTTGCCATCGCAGTCGTCATCCTTGCCGTTGCACACCTCCATCGGTGGCTGCGCGTCGTTGATGATCTGCGTGAGCGCGACCGAGAGCTGCGCCTCGTTGGCTGCCGGGAAGTAGCGGTTGTTGGGGTCCGGCGAGTCGGTGCCGCCGGCCTGTGCGATCGCGTTCAGCGCCGCCGGATCGAAGCTGTTGCCGCTGCTACCAAAGCCGATCACGTAGGTTCGGAAGGCCTTGGTCGCGATGTTCGAGCCCAGGATCTCGCTGCTGCCACCGCCGTACAGGGCTTGCGCCGCCGTGGTCCCGTTGCCGCCGCACGTCTCCTTGCCGTCGGTTAGTAAGATCACCGACACCGGCCGACAGGCGAGCTTGGAGTCATTCGCCAGCGGTGATCCCGGTGCCACGTTGAAGCCGGCCGGGTTGGTCGGGTACTGAAAGCTGCCCTGCGCCGCGTTGCCGCGCAGATATTCGTTGGCCCGCTGCAGCGACTTGCCGATCGGTGTCCAGACGCCCGAGTAGAGCTCGTGCGTAAAGTTGTTGGTACAGCTGCCCTGACAGTTGTTCGTCCCGTCGACCCACTCGCGGAGCAAGGTCGTGTTGTTGTTCTGCAGACCGACGACCAGCTGGGCCTCGTCGTACGCGCTCGCGCTACACATGCTGCCGCCGCTGCTGATCGCGACACCGGTACAGCTGTTGCTGCACGTATGTGCGAACTGCATCAAGCCGAAGACCGCTTCGCCGCTCGTGGCGTCCACGATACGCTGGAGCGCGCACTTGGCGTCGCCGATGCGATTGGCCGGAAACCCGCAGCGATTCTTCTTGAAGGCCGAATCCGCAGGTGGGGCAGCGCTGGTGCCGAAGCAGGGCCCCGCCGTGTTGTTGAGGCACGAACAGTCATTGGCGCCGTAGTCCGGCGACTCGTTCCCGCCGGCACACCACTGCATCGAGCCCGAGGTGTCGAAGATCACCAGGAAGTAGGGCTTCAGCGGTTGGGCGCTGGCGTGGGATGTGAGAAAACACGCGGCCCCTACGACCGCAACGTAAAGGGACCAATCGCGTCGCTGCATAGGCCTCACCGTCAGTCTTTGGAAAATAAGCTACGTCCCTGTGTACCGGCAGCGCCTTGTGGCAAAGACGCCTCCTTGCTGCGGCGATGTACTCGCTACACCCGGGTCGCTCGAGTTTTCTACCCGTAAAGAGCCACCGCGGCCCGAAGAAAATGGCCCAAGGCGTGCTTAAACTCGGCGGCTTCTGGTTTCCCCGGCCGGTCAGCATCCCCAATCTGGCCCGCCGGGATGTTATGCTCGGTGACTATGACGAGCCCGACCACGATCCCGAAACCGAGTTCGGTGGTGGTCGTGGTGGGTGGACCGACAGACCTGATCGCAGCAGTGCGCCAGGCGGCAGGCGTCGCAGCAGCCGCTCGGGTGGAGACGGCCGAGCTGGCCAATGCCGCGACTGTCGTCGCTACGCAGCGGCCGTTCGCCATAGTCATGAGCGAGGATGTGTACTCGTTCGATGCTGCTGAATTCGAGGCTCTGGCGCGCGACGTCGGCGCGGCGCTGATCCGTGTGGACACTGCCAATGCGACGCGTACCAAGCTGGAGCGCACCTTGATGCCGCGATTGGGGCAAGCGCACCGCCGTCGCGGCGGTCCGTAACTGCGCACGCCGCCCTCCGCGGCAGGGAGCCGCCGCGAAGCGCCGGCGACCGACATTATCGGAAGGGTCGTGTCCATCAGACGCGAGCCTTCCGGCTCGAGGGCGGCTAAAAGCAAAGAGCCTCCGCGTCTTCCGCGGAGGCTCTTGCTAGTCGTCGACTGATTCCAGTTTTTACAGCGCGCCGGAGATCGCCGCGCCGTCGCCCAGCTGGCCGCCGAACAGCAGGCCCGCCTGGTGGTACGCCCAACGTTGCGTACCGTCGGCCTGCTCCACCACCGCGACTTCTTGCGCGTCGGCAGGAGGCGGCTCGCTGTCCATCACGCGCTGGCCGATGCCGTCGCGCACGCCGCCCGGCACGCGCAGGGTCTGCTCGCTGCCGTCGGCGCTCTTCACGCTGTACTGCGTGTAGAAGCGGCCGCTCTCGACCACGGTCTCACCGCGCACCGCGCGGCCCACGCGGATGAGCTTGCCCGTGCCCATCAGCTCGCGCATACGCACGCTGCCAGTCTCGCTTTGCGCCGCGATGCGCTGCTTGGGCGCACGCGCCCGAACGATCGACAGCGCGTTTTGCGCGCGGCGCGCCACTTCGGTGCTCTCGTCGCTGCTCAGGATTTCCAGCGTCGCGGCGTCGTCGCGCGTACCGTCGCGCGTCAGCGCTTCGATGGCGGCGATGCGCCGAGCCGAGGGGTCGGAGTTCTCAGCAGGCTCGCCGAAGCCGAACAGCATCGCGAGCAGGAACAGCGAGGCCATGCCGAACACCGCGCGCCGCCGACGGCGGCTGCGGCCCAGCGCGAACGGAACGATCGCCAGCGCCCATGCGCCGAGCGCCAGGCGGCTGTGCGTGTGCGCGCGGCCGGCGACGGTCAGCGAACCGCATGCGCCCGAGGCGGGCGGCGGCGAGCTCAAATAGCTCTGGATCACGCCTTCTTCGTCGTCCTCGTGCAGCGTGCGCTTGTCGATGTCGGCCGGACGCGCGTAGGGCCACATGGTCGCGGCGGGATCGGCCTTGGACTCACCGAGGCCCAGGACGTGGCCGGTCTCGTGGGTCAGTACGGCAGCCAAGTCATAGTCGCCCGTCGCGATGTTCATCGGCTCAGGCAGCAGCGCGAAGTGCGCCATGCCGTTCACGACGATGTCCGCGTCGAGCAGCCGACCCGTGTCCATCTCATAGGTCACGATCGTGACTGCCAGCTTTTCCTTTTCGTACGGCCAATCGCGGAGCAGGTAGATGCCGTTGGTCGGATGCCCGTCGTGATGACCGAGCGTGGCAGGATGCCCCGGTCGAATCACCAGATCGGGCACGCGGGGCAATCCGCGCCAGGCATCGAAGCCCATTTCGATCGACGCGAATGCGTCCCCCGGGGAGAGGTACTGCTCGTACTCCTCGTCCATCTGCATTCCGACGCTGTCCACGGACCAGCGGATGCGCTTGCCGAGCTCGGTGGTGTTGATCGTGTAAGCGCGGGCGCTGCCAGAAGCGCCCGCCAAGATGCCCAACAACAGGGCTACGAACGTAAGAACTGATGTTGACTGCTTCATCCACCCTAAAAATGGCACAGCCCGGGTGGAAATGTCTAGTGGTGCAATAAAAATACAGGAGTAACGAAATCAGCCCCTACGGTCTGGAATCTGATGTAACTGAAATCATTGTGAATCAGTACTCATGTCCCCATTCATGGACAAAGGCCTCGGGTACAGGGCGAGTGGAATTCGGGACAGCTTGCTTTGCAGTCCCGGTGTAAATGAAGCCCACGATGGCGTCCTCGGGACGCAAACCGAACGCCCGCTTCACCTCCGGGTCGTAGGCGAAGCCGCCGGTGCGCCAGATGGCCGAGAAGCCCCGGGCGTGGAGTGCGAGCAGCACGGCGTGCGCCGCCGTACCCGCCGACAGCGTTTGCTCGATGGCGGGCACCTTGGGATGCGGCTGTACGACAGCTGCGACGACCAACACCAACGGCGCACGCAGCGCCTTGGCCTTGGTCTTCGCCAGCTCCTCCGCGCTGATCGCAGGGTTCACGCGTCGCACACTGTCCGCCATCAACTCACCCAGGCGATCGCGAGCGGCACCTCGTACGACGAACACGCGCCAGGGTCGCAGCGCCTGGTGATCGGGAGCGCGGGCGGCAGCCGCGAACGCAAGCTGCAATGTTTCGGGATCGGGAGCGGGCTCGGTGAGTTTGCCGTTCGAGGCGCGCGTGGTGAGGAGTTCGATGGCGTCCATGTTGTTGCGTCTCTCCAGCTTACTCGCTCGTAGTACCAGTTGTTGGCGGAGCCGCCGCGTAGCGCCGGCGACCGATAATCGCAAGAGCGGTGCTGGATGTGTGTTCATCTGTGTGACTGTCAGAACGCGTGATCGATGTGAACGCATAACTGCATGCGGAGACTCCGCAGCTTCGAGGTCCCGTGCTAAACTCGAAGTCACGTAGGCTTACTGTGCTCATGGACATGCGCACTGAGAGGACCTGATGGGAGCTGCGTCGGCTGACCAACGCCCACCGATCGGACCTCTCCCCGTGGGTGCAAAGCTGGGTCGCTATGAGATCTTGGCGAAGCTAGCCGCGGGGGGCATGGCGATCGTCTACGTCGCTCGCGTGCTCGGCGTCGCCGGCTTCGAACGTCTGGTCGCCATCAAGGTCCTACACTCCAACCTCGCGCACGAGGAGGAGTTCATCAAGATGTTCCTGGATGAGGCGCGGTTGGCCGCCAGCATCCGACATCCGAACGTAGTACCGACCATCGACATCAGTGACTCCGAGAAGTCCGGGTACTTCCTCGTGATGGAGTACATCGAGGGCGATCATCTCGGTCAACTTCTGTCGAGCGCGAACAAGGCCGGCGAGAAGCTGCCGATCCCCGCGACCTTACGCGTGATCGGCGATGCGCTCGGCGGTCTCGGCGCGGCCCACGATCTGACCGACGAGCAGGGCAAGACCCAGAACCTGGTGCATCGTGACGTCTCGCCGCACAACATCATGGTCGGCCGCGATGGCGTCGCGCGCCTGACCGACTTCGGCGTCGCCAAGGCGGAAGATCGCCTGACGCACACGCGCGATGGGCAGGTCAAAGGCAAGCTCGCGTACATGGCGCCTGAGCAGGCGGCCAGCGGTACGACCGACACGCGCTCCGATCTGTTCTCGATGGGCGTGATCCTGTGGGAGTGCGTGACGGGCCAGCGCTTGATGCGCGCCGAGAGCACCGCGGCCACCTTGCACAAGCTGCTGCACGGCGAGATTCCCAGACCTTCGAGCGTGGATCCGCACCTGGCGCCGCTCGATCCAGTGCTCGAAAAGGCGCTGGCGCGCGACGCCTCGCTGCGCTTCCAGACTGCGGAAGAGTTCGCGCGCGCGCTCGAAGACGTGGCGGGTGCGTACGGCGGGCCTGCGTCGCTGCGCGAGGTCGGCAAGATCGTCAAGCACTACGCGGCGATCAAGCTGAAACGCGACAAGAAGCTGATCGACGACGCGCTCAAGATGCTGCGGCCCGCGGGCACGGCGACCGAGGCCGAGGCCAACAGCTTGCTCGAAGAGACCTCGAGTCCGAGCAGCCCGTCCAACTCCGAGATCTCGATCATGGCGGGTGCATCGCCCAGCCTGATCTCCAAGGTCGGCGCCGTGACCAAGACGGCGAACGAGACCATGCCCGGGACACGTCGCGCCGGTCGCCGCACCGGCGAGGTGCCCATCCCGGATCGGAAGCCCGCGCCGCCGCCGCCGCTCGGAGCTGCGGGTTTGGTGCCGAGCGTGGCGCCTGCCTTGCCGCCGTCAGCTGCAGACGTGCCGCTGGACATCGACATCATTTCCGCGCCTGCGACCGTGCCGGACCTGTCCCCGATCGTGATCGGGGGCTCGCCTTCGCTCCCGCCGGCGCGCCGCGTGCCCTGGGCCGTGGTGCTGGTCGGCGCCGCGGCGTTGGTGCTGGTCGGCGTCTGGGCCAGCAGCTCACCTCAAGAGACTGTGCGCGTCGAGGAGATGACCTCGCCACAGTCGCAGCCGATCCCCGAACATCCGGAGGCCGCCACTCCGGCGCCGGCTGCACCGCTGGACGGGCGGCCCGTTACCAATTTGACCGCGGCGGTGCCGGCCGCCGCAGTGCCCTCCGAGCCGGTGCTGCCCCAGCCGGATCCGGCCGAGGAACCCACCCCGACCGCGCCCGCGGCTGACTCCGAGCCCAGCTCGGCGAAACCTGCGCAGACGATCGTACCTGTGGTGCCGAATGCGGTAGTTGTCCCCCGAATCCGTGAGACGCCGAACAAGACGCCCAGAATCAGTGTTCGCCGCCACCGCGAGCCTGTGGCCGCGGGTAACAACGTCACGCGCAGTGCTCCCAGCTCGGCGCACCTGCCCGATGTGATCCCCAACCCCTATCACAACTGAACGGCATTTGCGGATTCAGCTGAACTCGTGGCTTGGGTTTTCGAACGGTTTGATGCCAGCATGAAACCCGAGAAATGTGCGTGCAGTGCGCCTGCGCCACGCGAGCGTGCGAGCATGCGATGAGGATATTTGGGGGGCGTGACGGCATTGCTTGCTGGCGCCAGTGTGTCCCGTAATTGCCGCGGGAGGGTGCGGGCTCGTATCATTGGGCTGAGTGCGATGCAGGAAGATTGGGAGGAAAAGACCGTAGTCGCCGGTGAGGTGGTGGCCCCCGCTTCCGGCCGCAAGCGTGCGCACTTGATCGTGCTCGCGGGCCCGAACGTCGGCGAGATGTACGAGATCGATTCCAACCTGACGATCGGTCGCGGTCGCGAAGCCGATGTCCGGGTGCAGGGCGACGGCATCTCACGCAAGCACGGTGGCATCCGCGTTGCGGGCGAGCAGGTGGTGTTCGAAGACCTCGGCTCCACCAATGGCTCGTTCATCAACGGCGAGCGCGTCGTGCATCGCGTGCTGGAAGAGGGCGACAAGATTCAGATCGGCACGAGCGTGATCTTGAAGTTCACTTATCACGACGAGCTCGACGAGGACTTCCAGCGCCAGATGTTCGAGTCGGCGTCGCGCGACGCCCTGACCCAGGTCTACAACAAGCGCTTCTTCATGGAGCAGCTGGTCAGCGAGCACGCCTACGCGGCGCGACACGGCAGCGATCTCTCGTTGTTGATGTTCGATCTCGACCACTTCAAGGCGATCAACGATACGCACGGTCACTTGGCCGGCGACTATGTGCTCGCCGAGCTTACACGCATGTTGATGCCGACGATCCGCACCGAGGACGTGTTCGCGCGCTACGGCGGCGAAGAATTCGTCGTGCTCTCGCGCACGACGGGCGCCCTCGCCGCGGCGCACGTGGGCGAGCGCATACGCAAAGCCGTCGAGCAGCATCAGTTCTGCTTCGAAGGCAAGACGATCCATGTCACGGTCAGTATCGGCATCAGTCACATGCCTTCGCCGGCAGTTCGCGCGGCCGAGGATCTGATCGCGCTGGCTGACAAGGCGCTGTACGAGGCGAAGAACGGCGGACGCAACCGCGTCGTGAGTGCCGCCGCGTAACTGATTGATTGACGGACTGGGGAGCTGACGGAGGTTATGCTGCAGGAAGGCGCCGTGATCGGCGGGCGGTACCGGCTTCTTACGCTGATCGGCGAGGGCGGCATGGCCAGCGTCTGGCGCGCGGAAGACGAGACGCTCAAGCGCTCCGTCGCCATCAAGGTGTTGTTCCTGCGCTCGCACCGCGATCCGCAATCGGTGATCGATCAGTTCTTGCGTGAGGCGCGCCTGGCTGCATCGGTGCAGCACCGCAACGTGATCCATACCGTGGACTTCGGTGTGACCGAGGATCACATGCCGTTCATGGTCATGGAGCTGTTGCACGGCGAGAGCCTGGCCGAACGCATGCTCCGCAGCCCTGCGCTGCGCATGGACGAAGTGGTGTACATCGCCAACCTGACGTTGCGCGGGCTGGCTGCGGTGCACGAGGCGGGCATCGTGCACCGCGATCTCAAGCCGCAGAACGTGTTCCTGCAGCGCGACGCCGAGGCCATGTTCCCGAAGATCCTGGACTTCGGGATTTCGCGCAGCCTGGTCAGCGGGCCGCAGTCGGCGATCGCCACGCAGCAGGGCCTGATCGTCGGCACGCCCGAGTACATGGCGCCGGAACAAGCGCGCGGTGAGGCCGACATCGACCGGCGCGCCGACATCTACGCGATGGGCGCGATCATCTACGAGGGCATCACCGGTCGCGTGCCATTCGACTCCGGGTCGCTGGCCGAGCTGATCGTCAAGATCGTCACCACGCGGCCGCCCACGCTGCGCGAGGTGCGGGCGGACGTGCCCGAGCTGATCTCGGACTGCGTGGCGCAGGCGATGTCGCCGGACCGCGAAGAGCGTTTCGCAGACGCGGCGGTGTTCAGGCGCGCGTTGTCGCAGGCGGCCGAGCGCTCGTTCGGGAGCTCGACCCAGCTGTTCGTCTCCGACTCGCCGCCCGACCACGTCGCGCAGGAGCGCACGCCGCAGCCGAAGCCGATGCCGCGCGCGCACTCGCAGCCGCTAGCTGCCGGCATGGGCTCCGACCAATCGGGCGCATGGGGCGGTTTCAGCGACCTCGAAGCGCGCGCGCAGCGCCGCGGCAGCAC
>DATEOF010000479.1:0-23180 GCA_035274465.1 Polyangiales bacterium | reverse complement strand
CGCCGAGGCCGAGCTTGCGGCGGCCGCGCTCGGCCCGGCGCGAGACGCCTGGCTGGCGCTCTCGGCTCGGGTTCAGCAACTGGGCTTTGCACCCGGGCCCAGCCCCGATCCGGATCGCAGCGCTGCCGCCCTCTCGGCCGACGCCGACGCCCAGCGCGCGCTGTTGATCGAGCGCCTCGCGCGCAGCCGGGGCGGCACGGAAGCCGCCCGCGAGATCGAGGCCGAGGCCGATCTCTCGGCAGGCTGGTCGATCGCGCGCGCCTGGCTCCTGCGCCGAGTCCCCGCGCAGATCGCCGGGCACGACGATCCACTGCGTGCGCTCGAACGCCTGCGCGACGACCTCGACGTCCTCCAGGAACGACTCAGTCGCCAGGAGCTCGACCTGCGGGGCGCCTCCGAAGACATCGCGCGCGGCATCGACGTCCAGCTGCGACGCGCGGCCACCCAGGTCCGTCGCCTGAACGAACGCATCACCGGCGTCCAGTTCGGCAGCATCGCTGCCATCCGCGTCCAGCTCCGCCGCATCGACCGCATGGAACAAATCCTGCGCGCGCTGCGCGAAGGCGAAGCCCAGGAGCTGCTGTTCCTGCCGTCGATCCCCGTGGAAGAAGCGCTCGAAGAAATCTTCCGCCGCTACGGCGGAGGCAAAGGCGGAGGCCAGCGCCTGCTCGACTACCGCGAGTACCTCGAGCTCAGCGTGGAGATCCGCCGCCAGACCAGCGACCAGTGGGAGCTCGCCAGCCCGAGCAAGCTCTCGACCGGCGAAGCGATCGGCGTGGGTGCAGCGCTGATGATGGTCGTACTCGCCGAATGGGAGCGCGACGCCAACCTGCTGCGCACGCGAGTCGGTGGCGGCAGCTTGCGCTTCCTGTTCCTGGACGAGGCCAACCGCCTCTCGCGAGACAACCTGGGCGTGCTGTTCGAGCTATGCAAGACGCTGGACCTGCAGCTTCTGATCGCAGCACCAGAAGTCGCACGCGCAGACGGCAACACGACCTATCGCCTCGTGCGCCACATCACGGACGAAGGCCGCGAAGAAGTCATCGTGAGCGGCCGCCGGACGATCGACGCGCCAGTGGCCGAAGAGTCCGTCGCGAACCAAGTCGAGTGAGTTGACTCGTCCACGGTTGGAGTGCGCTGCAACTTTCGCTGGCAACGGTCACGGCGGGTATCAGAAACAGACGGCGCATGACTGCGAGCGCCGGTGCCGATGCGCTTGCGGGCACTATTCGTCAGCCAGACAACACGTTCAGAATCATCAACGCAATGGAGTTGAGAACAAGCCGCTGACCGAGCTAACGTGGCACTCATGGAGAACGCAGGCAGTCTTCTCAAATATGTAACAGGCCCGTGGCCTCTCATCGGTTTCACGATGCTGGTTCTCGCGAGCATCATGAAATCCATTCCTCGCGTAGATCCAAAGGCTCGGCGCTACTATGCGCTCGCCCTACTTGGCCTCGGTGGACTCGTGATAGTCGGTAGTCTCATGTTTCAGTTGGGCCAGAGTGCGGACGTCACGGGAAACGTGATCGTTGGCCATGGAAACACTGTTGGCAGCCACAATGGCTCGGTCGCGCGAACGAGTGCGGCGCCAGAAAGCCAACCCGTGCACCGCAACGTGGAAGGAAACACAGTCGTTGGAGATCAGAACGTCTTGGGGAATGACAATGTTCCGAACACGAGATAGACGCTTTGCAATGGCCCGTTCGCCTTTCGTCCTTGTTTTGTCGACCAAGCTCTGCTTGGCGTTTCTGATCGCTGAGGTGGTACACGCGGAGCGTATCGAGGCGAATAAGATCATCGGTGACTGCAACGCAGTTGGCAACGACATCATCGTGACATGCAATGATGTGAAGGCGATCCGCAATGCCCTAGAGCCCGCATTACGCGCTCAGCTGGACCGCATGCTGCCTAGCTTGAACGCCCAGCGTGTTCTGATCGAAAACTTCGTTCGTCAACTTGAGTCGAAACAAGATCAGATTCTGTCTGATACCGTGGGGCTGCGAGCAGGTCAGAAGACGGCGAATCGCAAGCTAGATCTGATACTCACCGCGCAGCAAGTCACTCAATCCCTGCAAGGATGGATCGATCGAGCACAACACCTCGAGCGGGAGCTAAAAGACCCCGACAAGGCGCAAGCGCGCACCGCCTTGAAGAGCGGTGATTTGGATGGAGCAGAACAATCGCTCGCTGAGTTGTATGTGAAGCAAGCTGACAATTTGACCAGCTGGCAAGCAGTAGAGGACGCCGCACAAAAGGCACAGCAGGCGGCCACGCGCGGCAAATTCACGCAGCGCGTCGAGCTTGCCAAAACTCAGGCAGTTCGAGGCGAGATTGCATACCTGAAACTCGACTTCGAACAATCCAGGCTATACCTCCGGGAGGCGATCCTTTCGTTGAGAGAGCTCCGCGAACAGGGGCATGACGAAGATGAACTCCAGATTCAAAGAGCAAGCGCGCTATTGGCCATCGGTTACACGTTTGGTGTGCTCGAGCGACGAGAAGAGGCACTTCGCGCTGCTCAGGTCGCAACGGCAATCTATCGAAAACTAGTCGAGAAGGATTCGAAGAAGTACCAACCAGATCTCGCGACGGCTCTGAGCGCTCTTGCGAATGCTCTCGCGAAGCTGGGCCAATACGATTCTGCGTTGCAAGCTGCTCAGGACGTAGCAAAAACATATGCCGACTTGGCAGACCAAAATCCGGATGAATACGCGGCGCGTTACGCGACGAGCCTCTGCAACCTGGGCGTGATGCTCAACGAGCAAGCTCGGTATTCTGAAGCTATCCTGGTGCTGCAAGTAGCGGTTGAGGTGCAGCGCCCACTCAAGGATAAAGATCGTGATGCGTTCGCGAGAGCTCTTGCGTTCAACCTAGGAAACCTTGCAACCGCTTACTTCCACGCCCATCGTGCTGAAGAAGCGCTGGCAACGGAGCTGGACGCCATCATCCTCGTCGAGGATCTCGCAAAGCGGTCGCCGGCTGCGTTCTCCAGAGATTTGGCGATGGCTCGAAACAACCTCGGTATGACCTATCTCGAAATGAACATGGTAGAAGAGGCCGTCGATGTTATCGAGCGCGGAGTCACGCTGTGCCGCCGCCTAGGGGATTCTGGTTGTAGTCGACCGCGTCTCGCTCTCGTGCTCGACTCGGCGGGGCTCATCTACAGTCGTGCAGAAAGGTACGGGGATGCGCTCGACGTCACCGAACAGGCAGTCCGTATGCGTCGCGAGCTGAGTGTTGCTCATCCAACGAATGTCACGTATCTGCGCGACCTTGCCACGAGCCTCAGTCATTTGGCACGGTGGCAAAAGCAGCTAGGTCAACAGAGCAACTCTTTCGCTTCAGTTGAGGAAGCTGTGAAGATTCAATCTTCGCTAACCTCGCGCTACGCGTTTCTAAAGCCCGAACTCGACGAGAGCGTGAGGCTCCTCGAGAGCATCACGCCGCATACTCGGTGAACGTCAAGGGCGCTGAATATCTGGCGTGAGGACGCAGGTTGACGGACGCGAGGCAATCACCTCGAGTCCAACGGACACTATCATGTCCGTGTTACGCCCCGGAGTCGCTGCGCGGTTCATCGAAGCGCACGATCGGCGTGCGCAGCTCGATCCGCAGACCATGCCGCGTCGCCAGCGCATGCCCCGCCATGATCAACCCCGGCAACTGCGCCCCCTCCGCCAGCGCCAGCGCGCGCCCCAACAACTCGTTCGCGCGCGGTCTCCTCTCCGCATTGCCGTCACGCAACAGCATGCGCGCGTAGGAGTATCCGACATAGCTCAAGAACATCGGCGAGCGCAGGCGGGACGCGGAGTTCAGCGCGGCTTCGAAGTGCGTCTCAGCCAATTCTCGCTTGCCCTGACACTCGGCCAGCAGCCCCAGGTACCTGGTCATCGGCCCCCACGTCATCGCGCCCAGATGCGTGAAGCCGTGATGCTCGCCGAAGGGCAACAGCGCGTCGTACAGCGCCGCCGCCGCCGTCGCATCGCCCAGGTGTGCGCACAGCTCCGCGATCGTCGCGAACGCGTTCAGCTGGTACGGCTCGGCGTGCGCGGAGTCCTGGCCCTGATCCATCAGCTGCTGGAATACACGGCGCGCTTGCTCGCGGCGCCCGAGCTGCCACGCTGCTACGCCCCAGGCCGCGCGCCAACCGGTGATGGTTGGGTAACGCAGGGCCATCTCGCGCGCCAGCGGCTCGGTCTGCGCCATGCGTCCCCGCGCGCGCAACATGGCCACCATCTGCACGCAGCGCACGTGCCGCGCGAGCTCCTCACACAACGGCGCTCCGGACTGCCACGTGTCCTCGCTGCGGCGTTCGGCCAGCGCGAGATCGCCTGCGACGTAGGCGCGCATCGTCCGCACCACCTTGCAGTGCCAGCGATGGAATGGATCGCGCACGCGCTCGGCCAGCACCTCCATGTTGGCCACCGCCGCGTCGATGCTCTCCATGTCGCCGAGCTCGAGGCAGGTCTCCACCTGCGCGGAGAACGCGCGCAGCAGCGCATCCGCCGCGCCGCGTTGGTGCGCCAGCTGCATCAGCTCCGCGCTGATCGCGACGCGCTCCTTCAAGTGTGCCGGGCCGAGCAAGGCCTCGTGGCAGCGCGTCAGCGCTTCGAGCCGCAGGGCAGGGTCGGGCTGACGCCGCGCGCGCGTCAGCGAGTCGCGCGCCAGGCGTACGCGCTCGCGCGGATCGCTGGCGTAGGACAGGGTCTTGGCCAGCAGCGCCTGCAGCCATACGCGGCGATCGTCGTGCTCTTCCAGGGCGTCGAGCGCTTGCTGCACCACGGCCACCTGCGCCGCATCCACGCTACCCGCCTCGGGCCGGCTGGCGATCAGCGCAGCGGCGTGCACCAAGAGCTCTGTGTCGCCCAGCTCGCGTGCCAGCGCCGCGGCTTCGTACAGCGCGGCGCGCGCGGCGTCGCGCTCGGTCGTGCGGGCCAGCGCGTCGCCACGCCGGAACAGCAGCTGCATGCGCCGCTGCGGATCGGGTTCCTGGTACTCGGCCAGCTGCAGCGCGCGGCCGAAGTGCGCGGCCGCCTGCTCGTAGGCCAGCGTGCTCAGCGCCGACTCTGCCGAGCGCAGCGTGTAGTGGAGCGCTCGCCCGGCATCGTGCGCCGGCGCCGCCCGCACGAAGTGCTGCGTGACCTCGGCCAACAGCACCGTACTCTCACCGATGCCCTGCGCCTCGAGCGCGCGCCCGGCGCGGCCGTGAAGCTCGGCGCGCTCCGCCGCCGACAGCTGCGAGTACAATGCGTCGCGGATCAAGCCGTGCCTGAAGTGATAGCGCGCCACGTCGTGGGGCCGGCGCTGCACGAGGTCGGAGGCCTCCGCTTCTGCGAGCCGCGTGCACACCGCGTCCACCGCCAGGCCACAGACGCGCGCCAACAACGCCGCCGAGAACTCGGGGCCGAGCATGGCTGCGATGCGCAGCAGGTCGCGGCAGTCGCTCGGGACAGCTTCCAGGTGGCGCTGGATCGCGCCGCGTAGATCCCGCGTGTGCGCGGCGGGCGAGCGGCCGGCCCAGCTGTCGCTGGTCTCGGATTGCCAACCTTCTTCGACCACGTGTTGCATGAACAACGGGTTGCCGGCGGTCTGTGCGTGCAGGCGGGCGATCACGGCCTCGGGCGCGGGGCTACCCGTGGCGAGCTCGACGTAGTGCGCGATTTCACGCGGGCTCCATCCCTGCAGCTCGATGCAGCGCGTCAGGTTGTCGCGCGCCAGCTCTTCCAGCAGCTCGGCAGTCTGCGGCTGGCGCACGCAGTCGCGGCGATAGTTGGCGACGATCAGGATGCGCGAGCGCTGCAGCTGGCGCACGAGGAACACCAGCAGGCGCAATGATGCAGGATCGGCGCGGTGCAGATCGTCGAAGCCGAGGACCAGCGTGCGCTTCTCGGCGGCACGCCGAAGGAACACGGCCACGCTATCGAACAGCCGGAAGCGCGCCGAGGTGCTCGAGAGCGGGGCAGCCTCGGGCAAATCCGGCAGCTCGCGGCGCAGCTCGCGCAGCGCGTCGGCGATCTCTGCGCCCTCCTTGCCCATCAACTCGCGCATCCGATCGGCGCCGCGATCGCGCAACGCTTCGCGGAATACCTGAAGAAACGGCCAGAACGCGGGCGCACCTTCTTCATCGGTGCAGCGGCCGACCCACACGTCCGCGCCGAGTTGGCGCGCGCGCTGCGCGAGCTCCTCGATCGTGCGCGTCTTGCCCAGACCTGGCGCACCGGTCAGCAACACGCAGCGCGTCGAGCCGGCGAGCGCGCGCGTCAGGCAGGTGAGGAGTCGATCCATCACCGCGTGCCGGCCCACGAACACGTCGGTGCGCGGATTCCCGGGCGAGCGGACTGCGGGCGCGCTCGGCGCGGGGCGCTCCGGTGCCTCGCGTATCTGCATGGGAATCACGAACTGGTAGCCGAAGCCGCGTACGGTGCGGATGCTCGCTTGACTGTCGCCATCGTCGCCGAGCACGCGACGCGCCCCGCGGACCGCGCGTTTGATCGAGCCATGCCCCACGGTCTCGTCGGGCCACAGCACACGCAACAGCTCCTCGTTGCCCACGGCGCGCTCGCTGTGACTTGCAAGATGCAACAACAGCCGCATCACCTTGGGCTGAACGTCCTCGGGCGCACCCGAGCGACGCAGCTCGAAGCGAGCCTCGTCCAGCTCGAAGTCACCGAAGACGTAAATGACGCTCACACCACACCTGTTGCGCAGTGACCGGACAACGCGCTGTTCCCCTGGGCGCGTCGCCTCGCCTCGCTGACTTACCCTGGACCCTGATCACATTCCAACACAATAGTACGCCACGCGCTGCGATCGGCTCACGGAGGGTTGGGGGGGCCCGCACCTCGTCCCGCTCGCGACCTCGCAAACCGGTTGGAAGCCGGACGGCCGAGCGCTAACCTCGGGGCGCTGCCGCTGCCGATCCGCGCTTGCTTACGACACGAGTCGACGGACGCTGGACCTTGAAACCCCGAGCTTTACTCGAGGAGGCGCACAATGGACGAGGCGTTCCTGGCTGAGGTGCGGTCGCACGATGCCCGTATGGCGCGTGGCGGGCTCGAGATATGGCTTGGATCCGAGCCGACCTTCACCCATCCGCGCTCGCAGCACCCCTGCTGGTTGACCGAGGCCGAAGGGGGCGAGAAGGCGGCCCACGCGCGCTCGATGTTGCTGGGACTGGCCCCGCGTTTGGGGGGGAGGGTGCGTCTGTCGAGGGTCGCGGGGCGGCACTATCCCGGCGAGAGCGCGCCGCGCTGGTGCTTCGGTGCGCTGTTCGACCGCAACGCGTCGCCGAGCGGGCTGCCTGCCGACACCTCGCAACTGGACATCGCTGGCCTGGCCTCTACGCCGGCGCCGCGCGAGGATCAGGCGTGGCTCACGTTCACGCCGGATCCCGGTGTGGTCGAGATCAACATGGCGCCCGCCCCGGATCTCGAGACGTTCGCGCGCTGGTGCCAGGATATCTACGTCGCGGCCGGGGAAGTGGGGCTGTCGCCGACGCGTTTTCGCTACAACGGTGACATCAGCGACTCGGGGGGTGGCGGGCAGATTACCTTCGGCGGCCCGACCGCGGAGCGCAGTCCATTCTTCGTCTGGCCCCAATTGCTTCCGGGCCTGGTGCGCTATCTGAATCGGCACCCGGCGCTGTCGTACTTGTTCGCGCCGCCGTGCTGCGGGAGCGCCAGTCAGGGTCCGCGCGCAGACGAGAGCGTCCGCGAGCGCTTCGACGAGCTACCGATCGCGCTCGACTACCTCGCGTCGCGCGGGGAGGCGGCCACGCCGAGCGAGCTGTGGGGCATGCTCGGGGGCCTGCTGGTCGACGCCACCGGCTGCGCGCACCGTGCGGAGATCAACATCGAGAAGCTGTGGAATCCGTGGCTTGCAGGCCGAGGACAGCTGGGTCTGGTGGAGCTGCGCGCGCTGCGCATGCCGCCCACCGCTGCACGTTTGACCGCGCTGGCCGCGCTGTTTCGCGGGCTGCTGGCGCGGCTCGCGGTCGCGCCGTACCTCGAGCCGATCGTGGATTGGGGCCAGCGCCTGCACGAGGAGTACAGCCTGCCGTGGAACTTGGAGCGCGATCTCGAGCGCGTGCTGGCCGATCTCGATGGCCACGGCTTCGGCCTCGGCCCGCGCATGCGCGAGGAATTGACAGCAAAGCCCGAGCCACTCGTGCGCTTGCAGCTGGGCGACGCCGCTTTGGAAGTGCGGCCGGCCGTCAGCTTCTGGCCGCTGATCGGCGACCTGGCCGCTCAGGAAGCGCGCGGCGCGCGCATGGTCGATTCGAGCGCATCGCGCGTGGAGCTGCTGGTGAGCGCGGCCCCGGGTGCGCCGGTCGGCCGGATCGCCGTCAATGGCTGGCGTGTGCCGATGCAGGGTCTGTCCGGTGGCGCGGGTGCGCGCGCGATCGGGAGCGTGGTCTACCGCGCGTTCGTGCCGCGGCCCGGCCTGCACCCGAGCATCCCTGCCCACGATCCGCTGGTGATCGAGTGGCAGCGCGGCGACGGTTGTGCGCGCGCCGACCTCTACTCCTGGCAGCCCGGCGGCGGGTCGTACGCCGGACTGCCGGCCGATCAAGCCGAGGCCCGCGCGCGCCGCAGCGAGCGCGTGGTGATCACGAGCTTGTCCGCTCCGAGTGAGATGCGCGTCAGCGAAGCGACCAGCACGACTTTGGATCTACGCCGACTGCGCTAGCGGCGCATGCCCTGCGCGACCATCAGGTCGAACACGGCCTTGCCCACGCGATCGAAGGCGGGTCCCGACGGATGGATGCCGTCGGGGATATCGCCCATGACGATGTCGAGTGTCTCGAGGCGGTGGCAGCGCAGCGGAGCCTTGACCGCTTCGCAGCGCTTCTTGACGCCGTCGCCGCCAGCCTGCGCCCAGTCGACGTTGTTGCCCTCGGGGTTCGAGTACTGCACGTACACGACATCCTGCACGCCGTCGGCCGACATTTCGTCCCAGAGCTTCGTCAAGCGATCGAGGATCTGTCCCACGACCATCGCGCACATCTGACCCATCGCGTCGCAGTCGTCGCGCAAGCCCGGCACTTGAATGATGTCGTTGCCGCCCCCGGTCATCACCACCGTCTTGATGTCGGCGTCTGCGCGCTTGGCGCTCTCGTACTGGTTGGGGATGGCTTCGTTCAGCAGACGCGTGCCACCGCGCCCGTACGTCCGGTAGCGCTGGCCGCTGGCCTTGAGCAAGCTTTGCTGGATGCCCGTGCTGCCCAGGTTCATCCACGAATCGCCGATGGTGATCACGTCGGACCCATCGCCCTTGCCTTGATCGGTGTGCGTCGGCGGCGGCTGCGTCATACCGCTGCCTGCCACCGGCATCATCGTGCCCGCGTCCTTGGGCTCGACTGCGCCCGCGTCCGCGTCGTCGCCACCACTGCCCGCCATGACCATCGACATGCCGGCGGAACCCGAGGCGCCCGCGCCGGCGCGTGCAGGGCTGCCCGCGTTGCTCGTCGCGCGGCCTGCTGCGCCCGCTGCTGGAGCGCCCGCTGCGGGTGCGCCTGCCGTGATTGGGGGCGTCGTATCTTGCCCCATCGGCGGTGGAGTGACAGTGCTGTCAGACCCACTGCAGCCAATCATTAGTACACAGGACACAATGGGAGCGATGACTGCGCGCATGTGACTCTCCAACGTTGCCGTGATCTCTGCCTGAACATGATCGCGATGACAAGCCGCTACGTGTGGCAGCGAAAGATGGGGGTTCGTGGCGTGCTGCGGCAACGCTGCTGCCGTAGATCTGCGCCGCATGGCGCGCTACACGTGCGAGTTCTCAACGCTTTAACTCGATAACTGTGGAGGGACCAGCATGTTTCGTGCATCGTCTTGGCGTCTTACGTTCGTAATCGCAGTCGTGGGTGGTGCGCTCGCGTGTTCCGGTGATGACGAGGGCGAGCAGTCGGGACCGAACGTCGAAGACGATGCGGGCGCCTCCGATGCCGGCCACGACGCGGGTCCGATCGACGAAGACGGCACCGATCCGCTGCCTCCGTTGCCGGAAGATCAAGCGCTGCCGATCGTCTTCGTGCACGGCTTCGCAGGCTCGGCGCAGCAGTTCCAGTCGCAGGCCATGCGCTACGTGGCGAACGGCTTCCCTGCCGATCGGCTGCGCGCCTACGAGCACGACGGCGCGGGCACCGCGATCGCCGACTTCGCCAACGGCCTGGACGCCGTGGTCGACGAAGTGAAGGGCAAGTTCAAGAAGGACAAGGTCTACCTGATCGGCCACTCGCGCGGCACGTCCGTCTCGAGCATGTACCTCAGCGATCCCGCGCGCGCGGCCAAGGTGTCCAAGTACATCTCGCTCGACGGTGCGGGTTGCGCCAACATTCCGGTGCCGTGCGTGGCGCCCGCGCAGACGACCAACACCCGTCCCGGGCAGACTCACCCGCTGCCGGGCCAGAAGCACGTCGAGGTCGCCACCTCGAAGGAGTCGTTCGCGGTGCAGTTCGAGTTCCTGTTCGGACACGCGCCCGAGGTGGTCGACATCGTCAAGCAACGCGCGCCGGTCGTGGTCTCGGGCCGCGCCGTCAACTTTCCGGCGAACACCGGCCGCGACGGCACCACCCTCGAGTTCTGGGAGGTCGACGGAGCGACGGGCAAGCGCGTCGGCACGAAACCCAAGGCCACGTTCGAGATCGGTGCGGACGGCACGTGGGGTCCGGTCACGGTCGACCCCGACAAACACTACGAGCAGGTCCTGCTCTCCAAGGACACGCCCAACCAGCACCACTTCTTCTCGCAGCCATTCCCGCGCAGCACCGAGTTCGCCCGGTTGCTCTCGGGCCCGCCCACGTCCGACTCGCGCACCCACACCAACACCGGCGAGCACCACGCGGCGCTGGTCATGATGCGCATGCGCGAGTGGACCCCGGATGACAAGCTGGACATCGGCACCAAGAGCGCCAGCGGTGATCAGGACGCGAAGAACGTGGTTAGCTCGCAGATCACCAACAATCCGATCAGTATCTTCCTGCACGACGACGCGGCCACACCGGGTGACTCCAGCCTGGCGCTCCTGCCCTGGTTCCCGATGCAACCGTTCCAAACCGGGGTCGACCTCTTCATGCCGGCCAACGAGACGCCGGACGGGACGATCACGCTGGTCAGCACCCCGCGCGGAGCCACCGACAAGCCCCAGACGCTGCGCGTACCCAACTGGGCGTCGTCGAAGCACACCATCACGGTGATGTTCAGCGACTACCCGCAGGAGTGAGGTCGACCGCCCAGTCGCCCGACGGCATGAGTAGTCCGGCCGGGCGACCGGGCAGCGGGCGGGCTCGAGCATTCGAGAACCAATCACCGCCCGCTGATGACCACTCGCCCGAGTCCGGCCGCACTCAACGAGCTCAACCGCCACATCGGCTATGTGGATCCGTCGATCCGCAAGCGGGCGAGCGAGCACACGGACGAACCGCGCATCGCCGCGCTCACGCCGCGAAGGCCTCAGCGATTATGTCCTGATCAGTCAGCACCCGAGTGTCAGCCGCTGTGACGCGATCGGCGAGCTCGTGAACGTCGATTGGTACGGGCGCAAGTACTCCACCAAGCAGCCGAACATCTCGCTCGCTCGCAACAAGAAGCTGCCCGGCGAGATGCTCGGCCTGATCGCGCACGAGCTGGGCCACGTGCTGGCTCGCCGGCGCCGGCCATCGAAGCGTTGCGCCACGTGCTGCGTTGCGACGTCAGCGCGGCCGCGTTGCAGCAGGCCGGGACTGGTTGGTCGGCGATCGCTTCGACTTGCGGCTCGCGCGCGAGCGGCTGCCCTTGCACCAGACGCTCACCGGCACGGTCACCGCCGCGCAGTACGACCAGCTGCTGGGTGGCGGCCAGCGCTCCTGGACGCTGCACGGCGCCGCCGCGGAGACTCTTCGCCTGCCGCTCGAAGCGGCACGCCAGCTCTGAGCGCTGGACCGTCGCGGCCACGCCCGGGAATCGCGAGTGCGGAGTCGCGTTTCGCGAGGCTCGCGCGACAGCTGGCAGTGTACTCGCCGCGTGGAGCACGCAATACTAGGCGCGACTTCGCATGCGTACACTGCACGTCTCGCTGTTCGTCGTACTCGCGCTCGCCGGCTGTGGATCGGACGCGAAACCTGCTCCGGCACCTGCGCCCAAGCCCATCGAGCAACCCGTGGCACGGCCGCGTTGCAGCGCGCCGATGGTGCTGATCCCGGAGGGCTCCGCGCGTGAGTTCTGCCTGGACCCGACCGAGGTCACGGTGGTCGAGTACGCGCGTTGCGTGAACGCGGCCGCGTGTACGCCACCCAATGCCTACGACAAGTCCGAGCGCGATCGCTTTCGCGCTTTCTGCAACTGGCAGAACCCCGAGGCTCGCGACCAGCACCCAGTCAACTGTTTGACCTTCAGCCAAGCGGGACAGTTCTGCGCCTGGCGCGGTGCGCGCCTGCCGACCGACAGTGAGTTCGGCGCCGCAGCCGGCAACGGCGGCCGCACGCGCTACCCCTGGGGAGACCAGGACCCGGACGCGACGCGCACCAACGGCTGCGGCAGCGAGTGCCCGAAGGAGGTCCTGCGCCTCACCGGCAACCCCGAGTTCGTCGCGCAATACGCAAACGCCGACGGTGCGGTGGGAACTGCCGCCGTCGGCAGCTACCCGCACGGCGACAACCAGTGGGGCGTGCACGATCTCGCGGGCAACGTGGCCGAATTCGTCGTGCCGCTGTTGGCTGCGAAGTCGAGCGGCGACCTGACCGCTGGCGGCGGCTGCTTCACGCAAGAAGCGCGCTTCATGGCCGCCCGCGAGCCCGTGCGCACGGCCTGGTCCGGCGCGAGGAGCGCAGACCTCGGTTTCCGTTGCGCACGGGACGCGCGCTTGCCTTGATCACTCAACGCCTGCGTGCGTAGGGCGCCAGTCCCGGGTTCTCCCAGCCGCCGTCCGCTCCGGAGAAGTTCTTGCCGGGGGGCACGATCTTGTCGATGCGATCCAGGACCTCGGCGCTGAGCTTCACCTCGTCCGCGCCCAGCTGGGACTCGAGCTGCTCCATCGTGCGCGGCCCGATGATCGCCGAGGTCACGGCCGGGTGGTTGATGGCAAAGGAGATCGCCATCTGGATCAGCGTGAGGCCGGCTTCTTGCGCCAGCACTGCCAGGGCCTCGGTCGCCTCGAGCTTCTTCTGGTTGCCCGGGATGGACATGTCGTAGCGGCCGGGGATGCGTGTCGCGCGAGTCGACGTGGGCGTCGGCTGGTTCTTGCGCCACTTGCCGGACAGCCAGCCACCGGCCAGCGGACTCCAGGGGATGACGGCGATATCGTGGCGCTGGCAGGTGGGCAGCACGTCGTTTTCGATGCCGCGCACCAGCATCGAGTAGGGCGGTTGCTCGCAGACGAAGCGCTCGAGGCGGCGATCGCGCGACACCCACTGCGCCTCTACCAGCTGCGAGCCCGGAAACGTCGACGAGCCGAGGTAGCGGACCTTGCCCTGGCGCACCAGATCGGTCAGCGCGCCCAGCGTCTCCTCGATGTCGCACGCGGAATCCGGCCGGTGAATCTGATACAGATCGATCCAGTCGGTCTTCAGGCGCCGCAGCGAGGCCTCGACCTCTTGCATGATCCAGCGTCGCGAATTACCGCGCTGGTTGATGTCGTCCCCCATGGGCGCGTGCAGCTTGGTGGCGAGCACGACCTTGTCGCGCCGTCCAGCCAGCGCCTTGCCAACGATCTCCTCCGATTCACCGCCGGAGTACACGTCCGCGGTGTCGATGAAGTTGATGCCGGCGTCGAGCGCGCGATGGATGATGCGGATGCTGTCGTCGTGGCTGGCATTGCCCCACTTGCCGAACATCATCGCCCCCAAGCACAACGGACTGACGCGGACCCCGGTTTTAGCGAACTTGCGATGGTGCATGAGCTCTCCGTTTGTTTTGTGCGGCGGAGTCTACACCCTGGGAGCGGGGTGGAGAATCTCGGTCCTCATCCTCATCTCGCTCCTGCTCCTCGTCCTAGTCGTTATCCCCCTCCTAGTCCTCGTCGTAGTCTTCGTCCGTGTCCGCGTCCCATCGGCGAACACGTGTAGATCGCGCATTGCGCCGCGGGTGGATGGACGTTTCAAACGCAACTTCGTCCCCGCGCCGTCGATGTTTCCTCATGAACGACGACCGGCTGCCTTTCCAGTGTCTCGAGGTCTACATCGAGGTTTGCCGAGTCGAAGTCCCCGGATGCGGCGCAGACACTTCGGGATTGCGGAAGGCAGTCTGTGCGAAGCCGTGGGGGCGGTCGACGTTGCGCTGGGGATCGGGGCCGTCGATGCAGAGCCTGCCCAAGTCGTGCAGGTGCTCGGTGCCAAGACGCTGCGCTTGCTGCGTGGGCTTACATGATGACATTCGGCCCCTCCTGCCAACCGCGGCGGGATGGGGCGCCTGGAGGGATGAGGACGGGAGATGAGGATGGGAGACTGTTACCGCAGCGCCGGCGGCCTGCGCATCCGTGTGCGCTGTTCGAAGGAGTAACCCAACGCGAGCAGTGTCGCATCCGACCACGCCGGGCCGATGAAGCTGAGGCCTACGGGCAGACCTGAGACTTGGCCCATGGGGACGGTCAGGTGCGGGTAGCCGGCGACTGCGGGCAAGGTGCTGACGCTGCTGAGCACGTGGTCGCCGTTGACCAGGTCGGTCTTCCAGGCCGGGCTGAGCGTGGGGGCTATTAGCGCGTCGAGCCGATGTTGGGTCAGCAGGCTGTCGAGGGCATCTGCCGCGGCCTTGCGGTTGGCTTCGCGCAGCTGCGAGTAGGCGTGCGGGTCGTAGCCGGCGGTCGCTTCCGCAGCCACGAACAGGTCCTGGCCGAAGTAGACGAGCTCGCGGGCGGCCTCGTCGCTGTTGAACGTGATCAGCTCCGCGAGCGTGCGTACGCGCACGGCCGGAGGCGCGGCGGCGAGGTAGGCGTTGAGCTGGTCTCGAAAGTCGGTGATCAGCACCGTCAGCTCGCGCGCTTCGATCGCGTCCACGTCGGCCGACAGCTCGACCTGCGTCAGCTCCGCGCCTGCCGCCGTCAGCTGCTGGAGTGCTTGATCGAACAGCGCGTCCACCGCGGGCAGGAAGCCCGTCTTGGACTTCAGCACACCCAGCCTGCGCCCGGCCAGTGTGGTCTTCGTGAGCTCGGCCAGGTAGTCGCGCTTGCGTGCATCCGCGCCGAACGTCGCGGGGTCTTCCGGATCTTCACCCGCGATCACCTGCAGCAACACGGCAGCGTCCTCGACCGTTCGCGCGAGCGGTCCGGCCGTGTCCTGCATCGTGCTGATCGGGATGATGTGCGTGCGCGAGACCAGTCCCAGCGTGGGTTTGAGGCCGACCAGGCCGAGCACCGAGGCAGGGCAGGTGATCGAACCGTTCGTCTCGGTGCCGATCGCCAGCGTCGTCAGGTTCGCCGCCACCGCGGCGCCGCTGCCCGAGCTCGAGCCGCAGGGGTTGCGCTCGAGGTCGTACGGGTTCTTGGTCGAGCCTCCGACCGCGCTCCAGCCGCTGGTCGAATACTTCGAGCGAATGTTCGCCCACTCGCTCAGGTTCGCCTTGCCCAGCACGATCGCGCCCGCATCGCGCAGGCGCGCGACGATCGGGGCGTCGCGTCCACTGACGTTGGCGAGCAGGGCGAGCGAGCCCGCGGTCGTCGGCAGCGGCTCCGCCGACTCGATGTTGTCCTTGAGCAGGATGGGAATGCCGTGGAGCGGCCCGCGCAGCTTGCCTGCCTTCCGCTCGTCGTCCAGGCGCCGCGCATCGTCGTCGGCGTTCGAATTCAGCGCCAGCACGCTGTGCAGCGCGGGCCCGCGCTCGTCCAGGGTCCGGATGCGCGCCACGTACGCCGCCACCAGCTGCTGCGAGCTGATCCGACCTGCGGCCATGTCGGCTTGCAGCGCAGCCACGCTCTTCTCCGTCACATCGTAGCCGGCACCGACCTGCAGCGGTTGATGCGCACACCCCAACAGCAAAGCCAAGGAAAGTATCCAAACTCGCATGGGCCCGAAACTCTAACAAAAACCCCCACCACTTGCCCGCCACCCCCCAGCGTCCCAAACTGGACTCATGCGCTCAGCGCTCGCGCTCTGTCTCGTGCTCGGCCTGGCTTCCCGCAGCCGCGCCGACGAGGTGCTCCTGCGCAGCGGCACGAAGATCGAGGGCAAGGCGAAGCGCGAAGGTGACAGCGTGGTGATCCGCGTCGAGTCGGGCGAGATCCGCTTGCCCGCCGAGACGGTCGAGCGCATCGACAAGGCCGAGTCGAGCAGCGAGGTCGCCGAGCGCAAGCGAGCCGCGCTGGACCCACACGACGTGCGCGGGCGCATGCAGCTGGCGGCGTACTGTCGCGAGCACGACCTGCCCGCGACCGAACGCGCCTTGCTGCAAGAGGTGATCGAGCTCGAGCCCAATCACGCGCAAGCGCGCAGGTTGCTGGGCTACGAGCGTGCGGGCAGCGGTTGGGTGAGCCGCAGCCAGCAGCAGCAGCAGGCACGTGCGGCCGAGGAGGTGGCATGGCGTGAGCGCCAGCGCGAGACGGCTCGCGCGGAGGCAGAGCGCCAGCAGGCGAAGGCCCAGCAAGACGCGGAGCGCGCACGCGATGAAGCGCTGCAGGCGCGCGATGAGGCGCAACGTGCTCGCGACGAGGCTCTGTACTCGCCGATGTACTACGGTGGCTATCCCTGGTACCGCGCGTACTACTCTCCGCGTCCTCGTCCTCACGGGGAGGGCGACCGTTGCTACGGTCCCGACCGCGACTGCAACGCCCCGGCCGCGCCTGCCTTTCCGATCTCGGGCGTGCGACACCCCCGCGACACGTCGTTCTTCCTGCCCGGCGTCAAGGATCCTCGCGAATCGCTTCGCTGACCGCGATCTGCTAGACACTCCGCATGATCGAGGTCTCGAACGCCGATCGCGTCGTGTTCCCCGAGATCGGGAAGACCAAGGGCGATGTGGTCGCGTACTACGAGCGCATCGCGCCGCGCGCGCTTCCGCACCTGGTCGATCGCCCGCTGTCGATCCGCCGCTACCCCAAGGGCCTCGCCGGCGCCGGTTTCTTCCAGAAGAACGTGCCCGCGCACTACCCGAGCTCGATCGCGCGCTTCCCGGTGCCGCGCAGTCGGGACGCGAGCAAGAAGCACAAGGATGCGCGCGCCAAGCAGCAAGACGTGACGTTGTACCCGGTCGCGAGCCTGCCGGAGCACCTGCCTTACCTGGCGAACCAGGGCGCGATCGAGCTGCACGTGCCTACGAGCCGCGCGTCCGACCTCTTGCACCCGGACAAGCTCGTGATCGATCTCGATCCGCCGGCAGGCGCGCTCGCGCTGGTGCGGCGAGCAGCCGTGATTATGCGCGAGCGACTCGCCCACTACGGCTTGCCTGCCGTGCCGGTCGCGACCGGTTCCAAGGGCTACCACGTGGTGGTCGCGCTTCAGCCGACGATCGATGCCGAGACGCTGGGGCTGGCGGCGCGCAAGTTCTCTGCGCTCGAGACCGTCGCGAACCCGGACGTGCTGACGACTGCGTTCCGCATCAGCCTGCGCGGCGAGCGCGTGTTCGTCGACTGGCTGCGCAACAACACCATGTCTTCGGCCGTCGCCCCGTACTCGCTGCGGGCCACGCCGCGCGCCAGCGTGGCCGCGCCCCTCAGCTGGAATGAGCTCGAGAGCACCGAGCCCGGCGCATTCACCATCGACGACGTCGACCGCTTGCTCGATCGGCCGGACTCGCTCGCGCAGCTGATGGCGGCGCCGACGGATGCCGCGCGCTTCGTACGCGAGGTGGACGCGGCCTTCGAAGAGTCCGGCCTCGAGCTCGAGACCTTCGATCGCTTTCGGTCCTAGTGCGCGGCGTCGCTGTAGAATTCGCCCAGGCGCTCGCGTTTCCACAGCGCTCCGCTCTCCGCGCGCTCCCTGCGATCGGTGTAGGCGTAGCGGTAGGCGATGGCGCGGATGCGGCGCGGCGGACGATCGGGGAAGGGATCGTGGCCGAGCAGCTTGCTGATGCTGCGATCACCGGCCAGCAGGCGCTCGATCAGGCGCACGAACCAGGCCTCGGGCCGGCGCATGCCGCCGAGCGCTTGAAACCACATCAACCAGTCGAGCCGCAGGTGATAGGGCGCGACCTGCGGGGGCCGCCGCCGCGGATCGCCCGGTTTGCCCTTGAAGCCGTACTCCCGCCAGTCGTCGTCGGCATCGGCCGCGCCTTCGAGCACGATCTCGTAGCGCTCGCGCGTGACGCTGCCGAACGCGCCGTAGGCGTTGACGATGTGCAGCCGGTTGTAGCTGTAGTTCATGCGCTGGTGCTTGTGAAACAGGTTCCGCGCCGGGCGCACGCTCAGCACCAGCGTGAGCGCGGCCATGCCGTACAGCACGACCTCGAACGCCAGGGGCCGTTCCCGCAGGTCCGGCGCGGGCAGGCCGACCAAGCCATCCGACAGCGCGCAGAAGCCGAGCACGACCGTCAGCCAGTTCAGCCAGGCGTAGTTGCCGCTGACGATCAACAGCAGCTGATGCGCGATGATCAAGCCCGCGGCGCCCGCCGCCCACGGCTGCGGCAGGAACAAGCCGAAGGGCGCGCCCACCTGCACCAGGTGGCTGAACAGCACGCCGGCGCGGTGCACCCACTTCGGCAGGTGATGAAAGTACCAGCTGAGCGGGTTGGGCAGCGGCTGGGTCTCGTAGTGATAGTAGAGGCAGGTCAAGTCGCGCCAGCACGGATCGTGGCGCAGCTTGATCAAGCCCGCGCCCACCTCGGTGCGAAACAGCATCCAGCGCAGCGCCAGGATCGGGAGCGGGGAGGGCTCCAGCTGCGACGGCCCGAGGAAGCACGCGAAGAAGCCCGCTTCGAGCAGCATCGACTCCCAGCCGAAGGCGTAGAACACCTGACCGACGTTGACGATCGACAGGTACAGCGCCCAGAGCGCGAGCCAGACCGCGCACGACAACCAGAGCGGTCCGCGCTCCGAGATGCCGAGCAGAGCGCATAGCGAGAGCGCGATCCCCACCCACGCGACCAGCGCGAAGAGGCGGTCCGAGTAGCGCAGGTGGAACAGGCTCGGCGTCTCTCGAAAGCCGCTGCGTGCCAGGAAGCGCGGCACGGGCAGCAAGCCCGCTTCGCCGAGCAGCGGGCGAAATTGATTCAGCGCCGAGCCGAACGCGATCAGGTAGATCGCGGCCAGCCCGCGCTGAAACAGGCATCGCGGCCAAAACAGGCCGTCGAAGTAGCCCTCCACTACCAAGGCCAGATTTTACCGGCGCGATAGTCGAGGAACTTGCCGCTATCGGCCAGCGTCAGTCCGTCGAAGACTTCGCGCATGCCGGCGATACTATCGGTCGGCTTGAGCGGTGCCCCGGCTCCACCCATGTCGGTCTGCACCCAACCCGGGTTGATCACCACGGCGATGATCCCGCGCTGGTTGAGATCGAGCGCCAGGTTGCGATACGTCATGTTCAGTGCGGCTTTGCTCGCCCGGTAGGCGTACGAGCCTCCGCCCGTATCCGCGATGCTCGCCATGCCGCTGGTCAGTGCCGCCGTCAGCTTGCGCTGGCTCTTGGCGAGGTTCTCGAGGAACGCCTCGACCATCATCAACGGTGCGATGGTGTTGAGCTTGAACGTGTCGAGCATACCGGGATAGTCGATGCGCCCGAGGCTCTGCCGCTCGGGTCCCATCGTGCCGGCGTTGTTGAGCAAGATGTCTATCGGCTGGCCCGAGAGCTCGCGCGCCAGGGCGGCGATGCTGTCCGGTTCGGTCGGCGCGAGCGCGTGCACGCTCAGCGTCGTGTGTTTCTTGGCGAGCGCTGCGAGCTCGCCGGCCTGCTTCGGTTCACGTGCGGTGGCGAACACTCGGTACCCCGCCGCGGCGTATTGCTTGGCAAACTCCAGGCCAAGCCCGCGATTTGCGCCCGTGATCAGGATGGTTGGCATGAGCCCGCTTATGGGTTCCTGGCCGGCCGGCGTCAAGCGTGCCGCGGCGACAGGGCTCGCTCGAAGAGCGTGTGGCCGAGCACATCCCGCAGGCTGACGGTCAGCGTGCGTTCGCGGGCGTCGAGGTTCAGCTCGCCGAAGAACTGATATTCGGACAGAGGCGAGTAGTACAGCGCGGGCGGGGCGTTTTGATACACCACTATGCGCCCGACCGCTTCAGCGACCCGGAACGCGATGTGCACGTCCGCGGTGATGAAGCGTGAGCAGGTTGCGCCAGCGCTTGCCGCCTTCGACCGTGACCTTGGCCTTCAGGCGTTCGTCGGCGTAGATGGTGTCGCCGCAGTGGATGAACAGATCTGGCTGTCGCACGCGCATGGCTTCGTAGCCGCGCAGGCCGCCGATGTCGGGGTTGATGCCGAAGCCCTGACCGACCGTATCGCCCGACCACACGATGCGCAGGTTCGAGTGCGCAGCAGGCGCCGCGCGGAAGCTGCCGAGCACGGGTTCGCTGCGCGTGCGGCCATCTTCGTAGCTCGCTCGCCGGAAGATGCGCTCCCCAGCGGCAGCTGGCTCAAGTCGACGCGCGCGGTGAAGTCGCTCGCCGGGCCTGTCTGCGGTCCGCGCACGATCCGAGGCGCGCGGAACGCCTCGTGCGTGTCCCACTCCACGATCAACTGTGCGGGCCGGTCGGTACGCGCCCAGACCAGCGCGCGATCCGCGACCACGTCGCCGATGGCGATGCCCTGCTGCAGCTGAGGGCGGCGGAAGGCGGGCAGCGGCAAGCCCGCAGCGGCGAGCAGCATGCCGCGCGCGCGAGGAACGTCCGCCGAGTCTGGCTCACAGCCCTTCGAGTGGGTCGTCGTTCTCCGCATCCAGGGCATCGCGCGGTGCCGGTTTTGCCGGCTGCACGGGCTTCGCCGCTTCGGGCGCGGGCGGAGCCTGATCACTGGCAGCGCTCGCCGCGCGAGCCTTGCGTTCGGCCGCGCGTTGTTCGCGCGCCGCCTGCTGCTCGGCTGTGCGCTGTTCACGCGTGGCTTGATACTCGGCGGCGTGCTGCTCGCGCGCGGCTTGTTGGTCTGCTGCGCGCTTCTCTCGCGCTGCCTGCTGTTCCGCCGTGCGCTGCTCGCGCGCAGCTTGCTGCTCCTCGGTGCGCTGCTCGCGGGCCGCCTGCTGCTCCGCCGCGCGCTGTTCGCGCGCAGCTTGCTGCTCCGCCGCGCGCGCATCACGGGCTGCGATCGCCGCTTCGCGCTTGGCGATGCGGGCGGCGCGCCGTTCTTCCTCCGGGCTGGCGACCGGTGCAGGCTCGGCTTGCGGCTGGGGTGCCGCTTGAATCGCGAGCGCCGCCTTCGCCTCCGTCAGCTGCTGCTCGAGCGCACGCCGCTCGCGATCGTAGCCGGTCCGAACGGCGGCGATGGCGTCGGACTGCGCTTCGGCCTGGAGGGCATTCTGTTGTTGTTGGCTCGTCAGCTCGGCTTGCAGCGGGAGGTAGGCGAAGAGGTAGCCGCCGGCCGCGCCCAGCGCGCACAACACCAGCAAGGTCGGCGCGAGCCAGGGGTATGCAGTGCGTCGCACGATCAGCGCCGGCGTGAGCTCATCCTGATGCAGCGCCAGGCGCGGCACCACGTCCGGCTGCCAGGCGGGTTGCACCGCCAGCTGACGTTCGGCGCGCACCGCGCGTTCCTCGGTTTCGCGCACGCGCTCCGCCAGCTCGGCGATCTGCGAGTCGAATACTTCCTGCCGCGCCAGCTCTTCCTGTTCGATCATCTCATCGGCCGTGAGCGGTCCCACGCGCGGGCCGTGTACACGGCTGGCGATCGCGATGATCGGCGCACCCGCCGCGGCGAGCACCACCACGGCGAGCATCAACGCGGCGTTGCCATCGAACCTGGCCTCGGGCGCGAGCCCATAGCCGAGCGCCAAGAGCCCCGGCGGCAACAGGCAGAGCAGCGCGCCGAGCGCGTTCCACAGCGCAGCGCGGCGCTCGAACAACACGCCTCCGCCGACGAAGACCAGCGCACAGCTGGCGATGAACGCCGGCGCCGGCACGGGCAGTGGCAGCTCGAACGGTAGCCGGCCGATCACCAGCATGCACGAGCCGACCCACAGCGGGGCCAGGCACACGTAGGGCGCCGCGCGCACGCTGCGGATGAAGCTCGCCAGCATGGTCGCGGTCAGCGCCACGCCGCCCACGATCACGGCTGCGGCCAGCAGCGTCGCCCAGGGCGAAGAGCCGATCGGCACTGCTTGCTGCCAGCGGCTGCGCAGGGCACCCAACAATCCGGGTTGCAGCGCCACCAAGGCGTCGACCGCAGCGACTGCCACGAACAGACACGTCAACACCAACGGCAAGCTGCGCAGTGGCTCTAGCAGCGGTGGATTTCTCACTCGCTCGCTCTGCACGCGTCCCTCCTGGGTTGTTGTTATTCGGTCAGCGTCTCGATCTTCGTCACGACCTCGTCAGCGGCGATCTTCACCTGGAACTTCTTGCTCATACCCATGTCGCGGTTGATCAGCTCGATCTGATGGTTTCCTGCCGGCAGGCGCAGGCCCATCTGCGGCGTGTTGCCCATCAGCTTGCCGTCCACGTACACCTGCGACCACGGACGGCTGTTCAACCGCAACAAACCGATGCCGCTCGCGGCGGAGGCTTTCGCCTTCGGGGCGGGCTCTTCCACCGGCTCCGCGCTGGCCGCGGGCGCCTCGTGCGTGAACTTCAGGCGCTCGCGCGGCTCGGCCGGCGAGCTCTCGTCGGAGCTCGAGCGGCTGCGGCGCGCGGTGTGCGTCGAGTCGCTACTGCTACTGCTACTGCGTTCCTTGCGCGACGCCTTGGCATCGACCTTCGGCGCTGCCGCTGGTGCAGGCAGGTCTTCCACGATCGGAGCGACCTGCGCCGGGCGCGGTGCGGGCGCAGCGGGAGCCTCGACCACGGTCGGCACCGGTGCAGGCGGCGCCGGTGGGCCGGCCATCAGCACGCGCGCGGCCAACACCGCACCCAGCAGGCCGGTTCCGGGCAGCACGCTCCACACCGCCAGGTGCAGAGGCTTGCTGCGCGCGGGCGTCAGCTCGCCCACCATCGAGTCTTCGAGCACCTCGGCCTGGTAGGTCGGCTGGGGGACGACTGCAGCTCGCAGCTGCGGTTGCGGCTGTGGCACGGCGGCGCGTTGCGCGTGCGCCATGGCCGTGCGCCACTCGCGCTCCTCGGCCCGCGCGCGCTCGGCGGCCTTGGTGGCGGCCACGCGTTCTTCGTGTGCCTGCGCCTCGCGCATCACGCGTTGCTGG
>DATEOF010000478.1:0-40604 GCA_035274465.1 Polyangiales bacterium | reverse complement strand
GCGGCGCGCAACAAGAACGCCAAGGACCAAGAGCAGCGCGTGGCGGCGATCCAGGCCGCGAACGCCAAGCGCCAGCGCGAGATCGACGAAGCCACCGAGCGCAAAAAGTCGGCCGTGCGCGAGTCGCTAGCCAAGAACCGCTCGAAGATCCTGGCCGCCGCCGAGCGCGAGAAGTCGCGCATCCGCGGCAACCGCCACGAACCGAGCGAGTCCTCGGAGAAATCCAGCGAAAGTAGCCCCTGGCGCTGAGCTTGTCGCCACGGGCAACCCCGGCCTAGAAACGGCGGCGGCCCGTGGCGAATCCGTGTACGATCGCCCACCAGGTACCCGCGCCCGGCCCGGGTGTGCGCAGCACCGCCCACTGATGACCACGCCGAACGACGCTCAGTCCCAGCCCGAAGTCGATCCGTATGCGGAGGACATCGAGACGGTGAGGCTCGCCGACCGTGACGTGCTGCTGGTCGGTACGGCACACATCTCGGCCGAGTCGGTGCAGCTGGTCCACGCGGTGATCGAGCGCGAGCGGCCCGATTGCGTGTGTGTGGAGCTGGACGAGCGCCGCTACCAGGCGCTGTCCGAGAAGAATCGCTGGGAAGGCCTGGACCTGCGCGAGGTCATCAAGCACCGCCAGCTGGCCACGCTGCTCCTGAATTTCCTGCTCTCGTCGTATCAACGGCGGCTCGGCGGCAAGCTCGGCGTCACGCCGGGCAGCGAGCTGCTCGAAGCCACGCGCGTGGCCGAGCAACTGCGCATTCCCGTGCGCCTGTGCGATCGCGACGTGCGCATCACCCTACGGCGCGCCTGGGCCGCACTGTCCTTCATGGACAAGAACAAGCTGCTCGCGACCGCCCTCGCAGCGAGCATGCAGGAGCAGACGCTGAGCGAGGAAGAACTGCGGCGCATCCGCCAGAAGGACGTGCTGTCCGAGCTGATGAACGAGCTCGGGCGTGTGATGCCCGCGCTCAAGCGCGTGCTGATCGACGAGCGCGACGGCTACCTCGCGCAGAAAATCCGCGAGGCACCCGGCAAGAAGATCGTGGCGGTGGTCGGCGCGGGCCACGTGGCCGGCATGCGCGACGCGCTGCAGAGCGGCACGGCGGTCGACATGGAAGAGGTCACGCGCATCCCGGACGTGCCGCTGATCTGGCGCCTGGTCGGTTGGGGCATCCCGGCGGCGATCGTCGCCTCGATCGTCGCCATCGGCTTCACCAAGGGCGCGGCTGCCGCAGGACACAACGCGCTGTACTGGGTGCTCGCCAACAGCATTCCCTGCGCGGTCGCCAGCGCCCTGGCGTTCGCGCACCCGATCACGGTCCTGGCCGCCTTTCTGGCCGCGCCCTTCACCAGCCTGTCGCCGCTGATCGGCGCGGGCCACGTCACCGCATTCGTGCAGGCCTACGTGCTGCCGCCGCGCGTGCACGAGTTCAGCTCGGTGACCGACGACATCGCGGTGGTCAGTAACTGGTGGCGCAGCCGATTGCTGCGCGTCCTGCTGGTCTTCATCATGAGCAGTGTGGGAGGGCTGATCGGCGTATGGATCGGCAGCGTACGCATCCTTTCCAACCTGTTCTGATGCGCGCGCAGCTGATGGCTGCGGTGCTGCTCAGCGTCGGCTGCGCCGCGGCGCCCGCGCGCCCGGAGCACCCGGGTCCGCAGAGCGCCGAGCGCGTCGCCCTACCCGGCTCACCCGCGCCGAACTACGTGACCCAAACGCCGTCGCAGAGCCCGGCGCTGGACGATCCCAGCGGCGTGCTCATGCAGGCGTTCGGCAACGCCATGCAGGCGCGAGGCATCAAGCTCGAGGGGGATGCGCGGTTGACCGCCCTGTCGCGCTTCATCGCCGATCACGTGGCCCCGGACGGCACGTTGCCGAGCCAGGCCGCGATCGATCTGGCTGCCCGCCACCTCGGCCTGGTCGAGCCCACCCCGCACTTCGTCGTGGTCGGCACCGATGTCGACGCCGGCATCGAGGTGCGCCTGCAGCAAGACATCGAGGCGCTGCTCGCGGAGCGCGCCTACAGCCACTACGGCGGCATCGCCGAGGCGCGCGGCGGCATGATGCTGTACGTGGCCGCGCTCGTGTTCCGCTTCGTCGATCTGACGCCCGTGCCGCGAACGCTCGCGCTCGGCTCCGACATCAACCTCGCGGGCACGCTCACCCATGGTCACACGCAACCCGAGCTCGCGGTCACCGAACCCGACGGGCGCGTGGTGCGCAGCACGCCTGGTAGCGGCAACCAGCTGCACTTTCGCGTGCCGGTCAGCACGCGCGGCGTGTACCGCGTGGAAGTGCTCGGCCAGGGCCCGCAGGGCATCACGGTCGTGGCGAACTTTCCGGTTTACGTCGGCGAAGCGCCGCCGGACAGCGTCGAGCTCGCGCCCAGCGACAACGCGCCGATCGACAACGAGCGCGCGGTCGCGGCGATGCTCGAGCTGATCAACGGCGAGCGCGCGCGCGCGAGCTTGCCCGCACTGACTCTGGATCCCACGCTGAGCCAGGTCGCCGACGCACACGTCGCCGACATGCTCGAGCACAACTTCGTCGCACACACGTCGAAGACCACCGGCAGCGCGGCAGATCGAGTCACGCGCGCGGGCATCCGCACCAGCATCGTGCTCGAGAACATCGGCCGCGGGTACAGCTTGCGCGAAGTCCACGAGGGTCTACTCGCCAGCCCGGGCCACCGCGGCAACATCTTGCACGACCTCGTGACCCACGTCGGCATCGGCGTGCGAGCCACGCCCGAGTCCGGGCACACCGCGTACCTGGTCACCGAAGTGTTCACGCGCGTCACTCCCAAGCTGACCAGCGACGCAGCGGCGAGCCTGCTGCAGAGCATCAACAGCAAGCGCAAGCTACTCGGCCGCCGCGAGCTCAAGCGCGACCCCGGCCTCGCCGGACTCGCCCAGCGCACGGCAAGCGGCTACTTCGTCGAACCTCCCATGGGCGATGCCACCGTGATGCAGACCGTGCGCGATGAGCTCGGGCGCACGAAGCTCCAGGCGCGCAGCGTCGGCGCGGTGCTGACCGTCGCGAGCAGCCTGGAAGAGCTCAGCGCGCTCGATGCAGTCCTGGAACCGGAGCTGCAATGGATCGGCATCGGCCTGTCGCAAGGCACGAGGTCCGATACTCCGAGCGACGCGATCTGCGCGGTGCTGCTACTCGGGCTCTGAGGGCTCACTGCCCCGCGTCATCGGCGCCGCCGTCAGCGTCAGTCACGGGCGGTCCGGCATCGATCGGCTGCCAGCGCACCGGCATCCCGCCTGACCCGGCCGCGGGGACAGGCGCACCACGCCCGGCCGGCGCAAAGCTCGCCGGGCTCCCCGCCACCCCGAAGCCCGACATGGGTACGCTCGGAGCGAAGCCAACGCTGGGCGGCGTGACGAAATCGCGCGGGAAGTCATCGTCGGGCGGCGGCTCATCGAACGTGTTGCAGCTCGAGAACGCCAAGGCCGCCCAGATCGCCCACTCGCGCCTGATCACCATCGGGGATGGGATAGCACGCAGCCTCGAGCTCTGCGAAACCGATGCTCAGTGTCGCGTGGTCGGAGGCGGTGGCGGTGTCCCAGCCTCGAGCAGCCAGGCCTCGCTCGACATGAACTCGATCCCCTGCGACGTCTCGAGCTGCAGCAGATCGGGGTGATCGGTCACCACACGCCGCACACCGGCCGTCTTGGCCGCGGCGACCAACGCTTCTTCCCAGGCCTCGGGCGCGTGCTGATTCTTCTCGTTCACCATCTCGACCAAGCCACGGATCAGCTGCACCTGATCCTCGACCGCATCGTCCTTGAATCCCGGCACACGCGTCAGCATCTGGCGCACCCGCGCCAAGATCCACTCGGTCGCAGCACTCGTGGGCTTTCCCGCGCGGAGCACGCGCCGCGCCACCTGCTCGGGCGGACTGCCCAGCGCGACCGAAGCGTTGACATAGATGTCTGGACCCAAGATCACCTGCGTCACGTGGCTCTCCCGCGTTGACACCCGGACTTCGCACCCATCCGGGGCTCGCCGAGTATTCGAGGATCGGGTCGTGGTACGTCAAGTCCGGAACGCCCCTGAACGTGGGATACGCACACTGATCACAACCGGAATCCGGCCATTTGGCCAGAATGGGATTGTAGTCACGGCGCCCCGTTTGGAGTATCTAGCGAACCCTCTGAGCGCGTCAGCGCAACCGCAACGAGCAAGAGCCCCCATGCGATCCGAGCTAGGCATCTTGGCCAACTGTGTTGCGTTGGACTTCGCAGTGCATTATGGCGTTCCTCCGGCGCCGGTCGGCCAGATTCGCCCCGCGAACTCACTCAAACCCAGCGCGGCTTAACTTCACATGACCAGTGTGGTCACCCACTTTCGCCTGTGCTCCAGCTGCAGGCGACCCCTCCCGTTCGGCGCGCGCTACTACACGTGCAGCGTCTCGACCTGTAATCGCGGCAAGACCGCATACACATTCTGTTCGGTGTCGTGTTTTCAGGCGCACGTGCCGACACTGCGCCATCGCGATGCCTGGGCCGAAGAACAACAAGCCCCGACGCAGGCAGCCTGGGAGGCGCAACAGCGCGCCGAACAGGAAGCTGCCCTGCGCGCGGAGGCGCCATCAGAAACCCCGGGAGTGGTGCAGCGCGCCGCGACTGCCACGACCCCGAAAAACCAAGCGGCGCACAAGGAGCCACGCATGTCGAACGAAGTAGCCAAAGAGGTGTTGGTCGTCGTCTCCAAAGTCAAGGCATACATCCGGGCCAGCGCCGGGATGAATACCTCGGATGCGGTGACGGAAGCGCTGTCCGAGCTGGTGCGCGGCGCCTGCGAGCAGGCGGTCGCGAAGGCCAAGGCAGACGGACGCAAGACCGTGATGGCGCGCGACATTCCGGGCGCGGCCGCCACCGCGACCGAATGAGCGGATGCTAGACACGAGGGACCCGCGGCCTCCGTGGACCGGGTCCTTCGGGTCTGCCGCGCTTTCGTCATTTACAGCTCGGACTGCTCCGCGACCTGACCTGCGCGATCAAGTTCGGTGGCTTAAGCCGCGCCGGCTATGCCATCATGACGCGAGCCCGCTGGCGGGAGGCAGGCGGGAGCCATGGAGCTTTTCGACGTCCACGTGCTCGGCTTCGAGGTGAGCGAAGAACGAGCAACGCGCGCGTTGATGCGCGTGTTCGGTCTGAGCGAAGCCTCGGCGAGGATCTTCGTTCACTCGGTGCCGAGAGTCGGCAAGCGGCGCGTACCGAAACCTACGGCCGAACGCTACATCCGCGCCTTGCACGCGGTGGGTGCGATCGTCGAATGCCGGCTGTGCGCGCCGAGCTCCTCGGAGGGTTCGGGCGTGGCGTCGCTGCCCTCGCCGGCGATCTCCAGCTTCCCGGGCACCGCGGTCCCCCACATCATGCAGGACTCCTTCGGCGTGATGGCGCCCGTCGCCTACTCGCCGCACATGCCGACGATCCCCAAGGCGCCCCGTGTGCCGGCTGATCTGCACGCCATCCGCGCTCGCAAGGGTCCGGACAGCCTGGCACCCCACTGGCGGCCCACCGACGGACCCGACCCGCGCAAAGCCTCCAGTCCGCGCGCGCCGGCCGCGACGACTGCAACGGCGGACAGCGGGCGTCGCCTGGACTTCGCGGCGGGGGGCGGGCTCGCTGCCGACGGCGAGCTGCAGAGCCCAAACCCGGATGCGCTGATCCTCGGGCCGGATGTGCGGCCCGGTCTGACGTCACCTACCGTGAACCTCGAGGAGCCGAGCGCAAATCCGAGCGCGACGGCAGAAGCGGCCGAAGGCGCGGTGTTCGACAGCGACGGCCAGCTGAGCTCGCCCCGGCCGAGCCCCGCGCCACCGATCGATCCCGAGCTGCCCTGGTACGCGCAACCGACGCATCAGCTGATCATGGCCGCGGTCGTGATCGGCTCGGTGACGCTGGCGGCGACCTCGGGCATGTTCGAGACCGACTCGAGCCGCTTGAGTCGAGCCTTCGAGCAGGCAGGCATCGAGGCAGGTCAATACGATCGAGCGCGGGCATTCCTGCGCGCCAGTGACACGGCGCTCGAGGGCACGAACAAGGCCGACTTGACCAGGCTGGTCGAAGGTCTGTTGTCCGCCGGCGCGACCGAAGCCTGGCTCACGCGCATCGAGCGCAAGGGCGGTGTGCGCACGTCGCATCAGCTGCTGCTTCAGCTGCCCGAGGATCCGAAGAAGCGCAAAGACGTGTTCGCTGCCTACGCCAAGCTGTTGCCGCCGAGCAGGCAAGGCGCCGAGGATCGCGGTCAACCGTTCCTGTCGATCGTGTTCTGAACGGGGATCTCGAGCGCGAGCGTGCGGCGGTCGGCATCGACGCGCACCACCACGTCGGCGTAATCCGGCGTGTCGCGCAGCATGCTACGCGTGATGCGCTCGAAGTGCTGGATGAAGCGCAGCAGCTGCGCGTCGTCCATCAGCCCGGGCGATCCTGGAGCTGACAGCCGCAAGCGCCGCTCTTGTTCACTGCGGAACTCGTGCACCGCGCGCAGATCGGGCGCTGCGATGTACACCAGCATGTCCACCTCCGCCCACAACGCGGTGTACGGCCCGGCGAGCTGAGCGTTGACGTAGCGCCTGAAGTGCCGCTCGCGATCTTCCTCGCGCTCGAGCGCGTTGATCGGCTTGCTCAGCTCTGCCTCGGAACACGGCCGTGCACCCACGCACCAACCTTCGAACAGCACCACATCGAACGGACCCTCGACCGTCCGCGTCTCCGGCAAGCGATCATCCAGCGCCTTGCTGAACTGCCACAACTCGACCGCCTCCGATGTGCGCAAGCGCCGCAACGCCGCCTGGAGCGCCTGGACGTCGTGCGTCCCCGGCACGCCGCGCGTGACCAGCAACGGGTGCACGTCGCGCGCGAGCGTCTGGCGTACCGCACGCGGTAGGTAGTAGTCGTCGAGCGAAACCACCACGGAACGTAACCCGAAACCTTCGGACAGGATCACGTGCACGAGCGTGGCGAGCGTGGTCTTGCCGGTCCCCTGCGCGCCCGCGATGCCCACGGTCACGCGCCGTTGCTGCGCGCGCTCGCAGATCACGCGCGCGATCGGCAAACACTGCGTCTCGACAAGTTCGCGCGGGGCTCCGGCCAACTCCAGCTGCTGCAACAACTCGTCGAGCACGGCGCGCGCGCGCGTGAGGGGCTCGTTCATGTCCGCGGTGTAACACGCTCACGCGGGATGCGCGCTGACCGCTTCACTGATCGGAATGGGTGCCAGGGCGTAGTGGGCCTTGAGGTAGGACAGGATGGCGGTGGTCTCGAACAAACCAATTTTTGTGTTCGGATCGTAGAGCCGCGGGAACTGCAACAAGCCGTAGCGCGAACGAAACTCTTCACGCCGCGGACTGTTGCGAGCGAGGTTGCGCGAGACGTAGGCCAGCCCGAGCTTGCCGAGTTGTTCGCGCACCAACCTGCAGTACGGCGAGCCCTCGTAATTCCAGAGTTCCAAGGTGAATTCCGGCGTGCGTGCCGGACGTACGTAAGTTGGCTTACCACCGCGCAAGGCGCTGGCGAGCTGGCTCGTCCGGCGAGCGAGGCTGCCGCGGTAGCGCAACGGAACGGGAGAGCCATCTCCGTAGTGCCCGAACAGGTGTTCGATGATCCGCGTCGAGTCACCCATCTGCACGCCGGCCGAGCGGTCGATCAGATACGGGAATGCATGCTGTCCCAGCTGGTCGAGCTCGATGTGGTGCTCGCGCTCGCCGGGCGGGCACGGCTTGATCAGAGCGTCCAGGTCGAGCTCACTCAGGGCTTCGCGCACCAACCGCGAGTAAGGGCACGACTCGAGCTCG
Source organism: Polyangiales bacterium (assembly GCA_035274465.1). Classification (GTDB taxonomy): domain Bacteria; phylum Myxococcota_A; class Polyangia; order Polyangiales; family JAFGIB01; genus JADGRF01. Next base: position 32,799 of record DATEOF010000478.1, on the reverse strand, counting down.
TACAGGATCAATGCGCCGTCGGGCCGCGGACCGATCGCTCGCGCGACGGCGCCCGAGCCGAAGCGTACGGCCGACGCCAGGAGCGAGCTGCCGAAGTCGCGAGCCTGCTCGAGGCTCACGTCGGGTCGCCAGATTTCGAGCGGCCGCAGAGATGTTCCCGCAATGCGCATGTGCTTGCCTTTCGGTCAGAGCAAGCAAACGTCTGCAAAGACGAGACCACGTGGCGGGAGCGTGAAAGGTTTGATCTTTCGCGCGCGCGCGTGCCGGCCAAAACCGCCTCATGGGGCACGCATTATTGGGCCAAGCCGCGGCGCACAGCTGCGGTCAAGGTCGGGCGGTGGTCGCCGAAGTCTGCCCAGGGATCGTCTTCCGATAGCCTGCGCGGGACATCCGCGAGCGTGAACTGGTCAGGACGCAGCTCTTGCGTCAGCTCGTCCCAGGCGATCGGCGTGGCCACCGTGGCGTGCGGCTTCGCGCGCGTCGAGTACGCGCAGACCGCGGTCGCGCCGCGCCCGTTGCGCAGGTAGTCGATCAGGATCTTGCCCTTGCGCCGCGCCTTGCTGATGGTCGCCAGGTACTTGTCGGGCGCGCCGCGCACCAGGCTGTCGGCGAAGCTCTTGCACACGGCCTTGAGCTCGCCCCACTCGAGCGAAGGTTTGATCGGCACCACCACGTGCAGCCCCTTCCCGCCCGTGGTCTTGAGGAAGCTCGGCAGCGAGAGCGCATCGAGCCTGCGCTTGATCAACAGCGCGGCCTCGACCGTGCGCGACCACGGCAAGCCCTCGTCGGGATCCAGGTCGAACGTCAGTTGATCGGCGCGCTCGAGGTCGTCCACGCGCGAGCCCCAGGCGTGGATCTCGAGCGCACCGAACTGCACCAACTGCACCAGACCCTCGGCGTCGTCGACATACAGGGTCTCGACGCTCCCTTTGCTCTCCTGAATCTCGATGCGTTTGATGGCGCGCGACATGCCCTGCATGGGATGCTTCTGGTGAAAGCACGGCTTGCCCTGGCCGTCGGGACAGCGCACCAGCATCAGCGGACGATGCGCGATCTGCTGCAGCATGCGCGGCGCGACCTGCGCGTAGTACAGTGCGAGGCTGGCCTTGGTGACGCCGATCTCGGGGTACAGCACGCGATCGGGGTGGGTCAGACGTACGGTCCGCAGCACGGGCGGCGGCGGCGCTGCGGGCGTCTTGGCCTTCGGCTTGGCAGCTGAGGACGGCGGGTCGAGCGCGCGTTCATCGCGCACTTGCCGGGCAGGCTTGTCCTCGCGCAGGCCACGAAACGAAGCGTGCCGCACCAGGCCTTCCTGCGTACGCTCGGCGTACTCGATCTCGGCCACGAGCGTGGGATCGACCCAGTGCACGTCGCGCGCGTCCGCGCCACGCGGCGGATTCGCGAACGCCGGCTTGGCTCGCTCCAGCGGCGCTAGCTTCTCGTGCAGCTCGCGCAGGGATCTTGCGCTGAAGCCCGTGCCGACGCGCCCCGCGTAGTGCAGCTCGCCGTCCTCCATCACGCCCAGCAGCAGCGCGCCCAGGTGCCCGCGCGAACCGCTGGGATCGCTGTAGCCGCCGATCACGAACTCCTGCCGCGAGCGGCACTTGACCTTGAGCCAGTTCTTGTTGCGCCCCGACGCGTACTTGGCGTCTGCGCGCTTGCACACGCTGCCTTCCACCCCGAGCTCACAGGCGCGAGCGAAGAACTCCGGCCCCTGCCCCACCACGTGCTCGCTGACGCGAATCCGCCCGCTGCCCTTGGACCCGAGGCACGCTGCCAGCAGTTGCTTGCGATCGCGCAACGCGACGCCGCGCAGATCGTAGCCGTTCAAGTGCAGCAGATCGAACGCGTACAGCACGCAGTCGATGTCGCGCCCCTCGCTGAGGGAGTTCTGCAAGCGCTGGAAGTCGCTGATTCCATCGCGCAACACCACCAGCTCGCCGTCGAGCAGCGCGCGCTCGAGCGGCAGCTGCGAGACCGCCTGCACCAGCGCCGGCATGCGCGCCGACCAGTCGAGTCCGCGCCGCGTGAGCGCCCGCACCTTGCCGCGATCGAGCCGCAGCTGCAGCCGATACCCATCCAGCTTGATCTCGCTCAGCCAGTCGTCACCCGCCGGCGCCTGCTCCACCAGCGTGGCCAGCTGCGGCTCCACGAAGTCGGGCAACGCGCCCTTGCGCGCGCCGGCGTGGACGCTGGGATCGGGGGGCTCGAGCTTGACCTTGCTGCTCACGGCGGCGGATGTGCGACGCGACTTCGCCGCCCCTGTTTTGCCCTGCCCTTGCTTGGAATGCCAGACGCGCTCCGGGTCTTCGAGCACATCTTCGATCGTGCGTCCGCTGAGCGCGCTCTCGGGACGCTCGTCCACCAGGCGCGAATCGGAGCCGCTCTCGGCGCTCTCGTCCTTGCTCTTGAACAACAACCAGCTGCGCTGCTTGCCCGCCGCACGCGTGCGCACCAGATGGAAGCCGCCGTTCAGCTTCGAACCCTCGAGCGCGAACTTCAGGTGGCCCTTCTCGTAGGCCTTGTGCGGATCGCCTTCGGGCCGCCACTGGCCTCGATCCCACACGACCACCGGCCCCGCGCCGTACTCTCCGTCGGGGATCACGCCCTCGAAGCCGCCGTACTCGAGTGGATGGTCCTCGGTCTCGACCGCGAGGCGTTTCACCTGCGGATCCAGGCTCGGTCCCTTCGGCACGGCCCAGCTCTTGAGCACGCCATCCAGCTCGAGCCGGAAATCGTAGTGCAGGCGCCGCGCGTCGTGCTTTTGCACGACGAAGGACAGGCCCGATTTGGCTGCCGCGCGTCGCGTTTTGCCACGGGGCTCCGAAGTGCGACTGAAATCCCGCTTCTTTCGGTACGTGCCTAGACTCATGCCTCCACAACGTGCACCCGGCGTGCCGATCGCCCACGGCAAGCTTCTTGCAAAAGCTTCAGCGCATGGCGATGCGAGCGACCTGGAAGGGTGTGATCGAGCTGGGCAAGCAGTCCTTGCCGGTGAAGCTGTACTCGGCCGTGCAGGATCGCGCGGTGCACTTCCACGTGCTCCACGACCGCGACCAGACGCGGGTGGAGCAACGACTGGTGAACCCCAAAACCGACGAGGCGCTGGAGAAGGAAGAGATTCAGAAAGGCTTCCAGCTCGCGCCGGGCAAGTTCGTGATCCTGAAGCAGCAGGAGCTGAAGAAGCTGGCGCCGGAGGCTTCGCGCAGCATCGAGCTCGTCAGCTTCCTGCCGGACTCCGCGCTGATCCCCGCCTGGTTCGAGCGACCGTACCTGCTGGGCCCCGATGGCGATGCCGGCGAGTACCTGGCCCTGGCCCGCGCGCTCCGCAGCTCGGAGCGGCAGGCGATCGTGCGCTGGGTAATGCGCGGCCGTGGTTACAGCGGGGCGCTGCGCGCACGCGACGACGAGCACCTGATCCTGATCAGCCTGCGCAGTCGCGAGGAGGTGCTCGAGATCCCCGAGCTGAACGTGCCGAAGGCGCGCGCGCCCTCCGAGAAGGAGCTGGCGCTCGCCGAGCAGCTGGTGGCGGCGCTCGAGGGTAAGTTCGATCCCTCGCAGTTCCACGACGAGTACCGCGAACGCCTGCGCGAGTATGTCGCGCAGAAGGCGGCCGGCAAGCATCCGCGGCTGCACAAGCCGCGCGCCCGCAAGGCGAGCGGTGATTCACTGGAGTCGATCCTGCGTGCCAGCATGAAGCGCACGCACAACCAGGAGCGCAAGAGTGCCTAGGCGTGCCAAATCAGCCTCGAAGAGCCGCAGCCATGCGCGGCAGGATGCACCGCGGCCGCAGTGGTCGGGCACGCTCAGCTTCGGGCTGGTGAGCGTGCCGGTCGACGTCTATCCCGCCACGCGTCCGGAGCACGTGGCGCTGCGCATGCTCGCACCCGACGGCACGCCGCTGGCCCGGCGCTACTACTGCGCCGACGACGACAAAGCGGTGCCCGCCGAGCACCAGCTGCGCGGCTACGAGCACGAACCCGGTGAGTACGTCGTGATCAGCGACGAGGAGCTCGAGGCGCTCGAACCCGACAAGAGCCGCGACATCGATCTGCGCCTGTTCGTGCCGGCAGAATCGATCGACCCGATGTACTTCGAGCGCAGCTACTTCCTCACGCCGTCCGGCGACACGAGCAAGGCATATCACCTGCTGGCCGCGGTGATGGAGCGCGGTCGGCGCGCCGGCATCGCGACCTTCGTCATGCGCGATCACGAGTACCTGGTGGCGATCTTCGCGCGCGGCGGAGTGCTGACCGCCGAGACCTTGCGCTTCGCGGACGAGCTGCGCGATCCAGCCGCCGTAGGCGCGCCGCGCAAGACGCGCGTGCCGAGCGCCCGCCAGGCGGCGCTGCAGAAGCTGATCGAACGCCACGCGCGCGACCGCTTCGATCCGGACCAGCTGGTCGACCAACACACCGAGGCGCTGCGCCAGCTGGCCGCGCGCAAGGCCAAGAAGCACGCCGATCTGATCGAGGTCGAGGGAGCCGAGCACGGAGAGGACGCGCAAGACGAGCACGTCGACCTGATGCGGCTGCTCAAGTCGAGCTTGCGAGCTTGATGGTTAACGCAGCCGAACTGCGTAGGTCAGGTGGGTCACCCGCGGCGTCGGCTCCGCGCGGATCGGCTCCAGGACCACGCGGCCCGCATCGACGCCCTCCAACAGCCGGGTTCCCGAGCCGAACAGCACGGGTGAGAGCGCGATCGAGAGCTCGTCGATGAGGCCGGCGTTCAGGTACTGCACGATGGTCTCGCCGCCGCCCGCGATGCGGACGTCTCGGTCGCCGGCGGCCTCGCGGGCCCGGTCGAGCGCGGTCTGTATGCCGTCGTTGACGAAGTGGAAGGTGGTCCCACCCGGCCGCTCCCAGCGGCCACGTTTCTCGTGTGTCACGACGAAGACGGGCGTGTGAAACGGCGCCTCCTCCGGCCACGACTTCTCGCCGAGGTCGAACATGCGCTTGCCCATCACGCTCGCGCCCGTGCGCTCGAACGTGTCCCGCGCGACGTCGTTGTCCCACCCTTCCTCGCCGCCCACTCCGAGCTTGAGATTCTCCCGGAAGAACCGCGTCGGGAACGCCCACGCGTGCAGCTTCATCCACTGTGTCATGCAGCGCTCCAGCCGCGGATCCTGCTGGCGCTGCTCGGGCGTGGCGCCGAGCCATTCCATCGACTCGGGCACGATGAACCCGTCGAGCGACATCGACACGCTCAAGAACACTTTCCTGGCCATCACTCCTGCACTCCCTTCCGAACGTTCTCCGTGACGTAGGCGGCCAGGTTGTTCAGGGTCTGCTGGCCACCCTCGATCGCTTGGTATTTCTCGACAGCCTCGTCGCGCAGCTTCTTGCTGGGGAACAACGTGCGCATTTCGATCCGTGTCGCCGCGCCGTCGGGCGCGAACGTGATGACCGACTCGAAGGCGTTCGGGTCGCCGCGAGACTCCCCGTGCAGCAACGCGATCCGCTCCGGCGGCACGATCTCGGTCCAGGAGATCCACTCCTGGTAGTCCGTCCCGTCCGGTCCGTGCATCACGAAGCTCCACTCCCCACCGACGCGGAACTCGAAGGACCGCGTGGTGGTGGTGAACCCCTCCGGCCCCCACCAGCGCGACAGGTGCCGCACCTCGGTGAACGCCTCGAACACCAGCTCCCGTGGGGCGTCGATGACCCGGGAGATCACGATCTCGCGTTCGGCCGTCGTGTTCATCCGCTACTCCTTCCGCTTCGTCCGCTTGAGACCCTGCACGTACGCGTCCAGGCGGTCGAAGCTCTCGTTCCAGAACCGCTCGAACCCGCCGGTCCACTCGTGCACCGGCCGCAGCCTGCGGGCGTCCAGTCCGTACAGCCGCTGCTTGCCCGCCTTGCGATCCCGCACCAGCCCGACCTCCCGGAGCACCCGCAGGTGTTTGGAAGCGCCCGGTTGGGTCATCCCCAGCTCCTGGGCCAACTCGGTCACCGGCCGCTCACCCGCTCGCAGCAGCACCAGGATCTGCCGGCGCTGCGGCTCGGCGATCGCGTTGAAGACGTCCGACGTCGTCGCTGCTCGTGCCATGGCAATCATCATATACCCATATCGGCATGCGTCAAGCCGAGAGCCATCGGGCGGGTCAACTCGCGTGCCCGCGCTAGTGCTGCGCGGGCAGCTCGAACTCGAACGTACTGCCAACCCCGAGCTCGCTGCGCGCGCGGATCACACCGCCGTGCGCCTCGACGATGCCCTTGGCGATCGACAGGCCCAGCCCCGTGCCGAGCCGGCGCGTGCGATTGGCCTGCCAGAAGCGATCGAACACGTACGGCAGCTGGTCGGCCGCGATGCCCGGTCCGGAGTCGTCGATCGTAAACACGAGCGAGCTCGCGACGCGCTTCACGCGCAGCGTGACTCGACCCGCCTTGGGCGTGAACTTGATCGCGTTGCTCAACAGGTTCGAAAGCACCTGGTGCAACCGCTCGCGATCGCACGACAGCGGCGGGAGCGGCGGCTTGACGTCATGGCTGAGCGCGATCTCCTTCTCCGCCGCCGTCTGTGAGAACGACTCGAGCACATCGTCGATCAGCTGTCGCGCGTCGCAGGGCTGGCGGTTCACCGAGAAGGTGCCGGCGTCCAGGCTGGCCAGATCGAGCAGGTCGTGGATCAGGTGATCCATGCGCATCGCGCCACGCCGCATGATCTCCAGCCGCCGTCGCGCCTGCGGCTCGGTCGCTGCGTCGTACATGAGCTCGCAGCTCATCAGTACGCTGTTCAATGGATCCTTGAGGTCGTGCGAGACCACCGCCAGCAAGTTCTCGCGCGTGGCGATCGCCTTTTGTGCCTGCTCGTACAGGCGTGCGTTGTCGACCAACAGCGCGCCGTGCGCCGCCAGGTCCTCGAGCAAGCCGAGATCCCGCGCTCCGTATTGACGCTCGTCGGCGCGCGCCGCCACGCTGATCACGCCCAGGCTGCGATTGCGCGCGATCAGGGGCACGCTCAAGTACGAGCACGGCAGCAAGTCCTCGAGCCCCGCCACGTCCAGGAAGCCGAACGCCCGCGCCAGCTGCGCGCGATCTTCGAGCACGCCGTGCCGGGCTTGTCGGCTCTGCGCCACGGCGAGTTGGCCCGAGCCCTTGAACTCGCGCGCGGCGCGCAAGGTGGCGCCCCGGCGCAGCGTGCTCACGTCGTGCAGCTGGCCGGCGTCGTCGAGCTTGTCCACGCTGCACAGCTCACCGAAGAAAGCCGCCGTCAGCTGCGCGAGTTTGGCCAGCACCTCGTCCGCTTCCAGCACGCTCGACAGCTCGCGGCTGGCTTCCGCGAGGAAGCGCTGCGAGCGCTCGGATTGCCGAATGCGCAGAAACGCCCGCAATGTCGCCACCAGCTCGGCCTGGTTCACTGGCTCGGTCAGGTAGCCGTCGGCGCCCCAGTTCAAGCCGTGCGCGATGGCCTGCGAGTCCACCTGCGTCGCCGACATGTGCACGACCGTGATGCCGGCCGTCTTGGCGTTGGCCTTGATGCGCCTGCAGACCTCGAAGCCGTCCAGGTCCGGCATGCGGACGTCGAGCAAGATGATGTCGGGCAGGCTCTCGGCTTTTGCCAGCGCTTCGCGTCCGGTAGCCGCCTCGTCCACGTCGAAGCCCGAGGCGCGCAGCATCTGGGTGACGGCGAAGCGGCCGATCTCGTCGTCATCTACGTTCAGGATCCGTGGGCGATTGAGCATGGACTCGATTCAACCCGTGTGGCCCACGCCGGTGCGCGCGAGGATCTCTTCCAGGGCGGCGCGGCCCGACGCCTGGTGGAGCAACTCTTTATCGACGATCCCCGCGGTCAACCGCGCCAGGTGCTCGCGATCGCGAGCTTGCAGGCGTTGCGACGTGTGGATCACCACCGGGATGTCGCGCGTCGCCGGATCGGCCTTGAGCTGGTCCAGCACCTTGTAGCCGTCCAGCTCGGGCATGCGCAGATCGAGGAAGATCACGCGCGGTCGCTGCTCGCGCGCGACGCGCAAGCCCTCCGCGCCGCTGCCAGCCTCGAGGAATGCGTGGCGCTCTTGCCCGATCGCTCCGCGCAGCAGGTAGCGAGCGATCTCGTCGTCGTCGATGATCAGGATGGCATCGCGCGCGGGTGCCGGCTGCGAGGCGCGACCCGCCGGAAAGTTGCGCGGGATGATCGCGCGAAAGGTCGAGCCCACGCCGAGCTCACTCTCGAGCGTGATCTTGCCGCCCAGCAGCTCGCACAGCGCGCGCGTGAGCGACAGGCCGAGGCCCGTCCCCTTCACGCGCTTCTGGTGCGGGTTCTCGATCTGCGTGAACGGGGTGAACAGCGCCTCGTGCTGGCTCGGGTCGATGCCGATGCCGGTGTCGCGCACCGCGAACACCACGTCGTCTCCCGACAGCTCGGCCGACACCGTGACGCTGCCGCGCTCGGTGAACTTGAGCGCGTTCGAGATGAAGTTGCGCAACACCTGGGCGACCTTGCCTTCGTCGGTGTGCAGCTCAGGCAAACCGGATGCGTCGGCGAACACCAGACGCACGTCCTCGCGCGTGTGCAGCGGACGAAACATGCCGCGCAGGCCGCCGAACAACGACTCGACGCTGAAGGTGCTCGGCCGCACCACCAACTTGCCGGCTTCGCTGCGACTCAGCTCGAGCAAGTCGTCGACCAACTCGGACAGATGGCTGGCCGCCTTGCGGATATAGCCGAGCGCGGTCTCCTGCTCCGGCAGCGGCTTGACCAGGCTGCCGTTGATCAACAACTCGGCCAGGTTCAGGATCGAGTTGATCGGCGTGCGAACCTCGTGGTTCATCTCGGAGAAGAACTGGTTCTTGGCCGCCTGCGAGCGCCGCAATGCTTCGGCTTTCTCCTCGAGCTCGTTGTACAGCACCATCACGCCGCGGTTGGTCTCCTCGAGCTCGCGGTTCAGGAACTCGAGCTCGCGCTGCGTCTGCTGCAGATCGAGCAGCGTGCGCGCCAGCACGCGATCCTCGCCGCGCGCCGCCTCGAGCAGGACCTCGGAGTGCCGCTGCACCAGCGCCTCGTTGAGCGCGGCGCGTTGCTGCGCGCTGAGCGGTGCGCGCCCGCGCAAGCGCTTGTGCATGCGCACCTGCGTGCCGGAGCCGGGCTGCGACTCGATCTCGAACCCGTCCATGAGCTTGCGCGCCGCGACCAGGCCTGCACCCGACGGCTTCTGCCCGCGCAGCAGCGCGTCGACGTCGCCGATGCCCGGGCCGCGATCGCTCACCACCATGCGCAGCGCGACCGCGTCCGGCTGTTCCTCGAGGTGAAACTGGATCGAACCGCGGCCAGCGTGCTGCAGCGCGTTGCGCGCGACCTCGGAGAGCGCGGTGGCCACCCGCGTCTGGTCTTGCTGCTCGAACCCCAGCGTGGCAGCGATCTGACGCGCGCGCTGGCGAGCCAGGACCACATCATCTTCGACGCGGATGTCTGTGGTGAGTAGCAGTGTCACGAACACGCCTGAGCCGGGGCAGCCTACGCGCTGCGCGAACTGAACGCCAGTACGGTCACGTCGTCGCGCTGGCGGTTGAAATCTCGGTACAACACGCCGGCGATCACGCTGGGATGCCGGCGCGAAAGACCCGGATAATCCTCCAGATTCCAGCGCGAGACGAGCCCGTCGGTGTGCATGATCAGCAGCCCATCCTGCGGCCAACTGTGGCCAAGCTCGTTCCAGCGAGGCTTCTGCGCGCCCACGGTCCCATTGTGCGACGCCAGGCCCTGTGGCCGCGCCTTCGCGGGGTCGTGGATGGAACCCGAGCAATTGCCCACGCCCGCGAAGCGCAGGCGCTGCGCGGCGGGCTCGATCTCGACCACCGCGACCGCCGCGCCGCGCGTCGGGCGCAGCGCCTCGTGCATGCGTTCGATCAACGGCCCGGGCCCGAGCTTCGGGTTGGCATGAAAAGTCTGCAGACCCGCCAGCGTGGCGTCGGCCGCGCCCTGCCCGTGACCGAGGCCATCCATCAGGACGATGCGGACGAGACCCGGCTGCACCAGAACCGCATAGCCATCGCCCACGACCTCTTCGCCGCTTATTGCAATGCACACAGCACCCAGCTGGGACACGCTCGATTTCTCGGGTTGCGGGCCATTCCAGATCTGCGAGAGCAACACCGTGCCGCGCTCCGGCATGCTGAAGGCGTCGAAGACATCGGAGGCGCGTGCGATGCTGCCCAGGCCATTGCCCGAGGTGCCCCGGGTCGAATAACCGTCCTGCGCGCACTGGGCGAAGTTGCGCATGCCCTTGCCGCGGTCCACGGCCAACATCTCGAAGCCGTCCGTACCCGCCTCGCGCAGGCGTCGCAGCACGATCTCGCCGCCACCGGCGTGAAAGAACATGTTGCTCGCCGCTTCGGTGACGGCCAGCGCCAGCTTGCCCTTGCGGGTAGCGTCGAAGCCCGCAGCGTCGGCCCAGGCACTAGCCACCCGCCGCGCCGCGCCGATGCCGGACTCGTCCGAAATTGTCAGCGCAGCGCTCTGGTGCAGCGGCAGTGAGCTCAGGGCTTCCATCGAGTCACGCTGACACGTGTACCCTGTCCCGGCGAGGACACAATCTCGAACTCGCTCATGAGGCGTTTAGCCCCACCGAGCCCGAGCCCCATGCCGTCGCCCGAGGTGTAGCCGTCCTTCAACGCTTGCGCGATGTCGGGGATGCCGGGCCCCTGGTCTTCGAAGCTGAGCTTGAGGCCCTTGCGGCCGTCGTGGTCCAGGGCCTCGATCACACAGTGCCCGCCCTTCCCGTGGACCAGCGTGTTGCGCGCCAGTTCACTGGCTGCGGTCACGATCTTGGTTTGATCGACCACACTGAAGCCGAGCTCGGTCGCCACCGAGCGCACTGCGTGCCGCACCCGGACGACGTCGCTCTGATCGCGGATCTGCAGCGGCTCACTCGCCGGCATCTTCGCCCTCGGCGGCGGAGTCTTCCTCGTTCGAGGCGCGCAGCAACGCCATGCCCTTGTCGACGTTCAGCGCGGTGCGGATGCCCGGCAGCGACAGGCCGAGCTCCACGAGTGTGATAGCCACCGCGGGCTTCATGCCGACGAGCACGGTCTGGGCGTCCAACACGCGCGCCATCAACGCGATGTTGACCAGCATGCGGCCCATGAACGAGTCCACGATCTCGAGCGACGTGATGTCGATCAGCACGCCGAGCGTGGACGACTTGGAGATGGCGTGTGTCAGATCATCCTGCAGCTGCATGGCCAGGCGGTCGTGCATGTCTACTTGGATCGTCACGAGCAGGTACTTGCCCATGCGCAGGATCGGGATGCGTTCCATGCTCAAGCCTTTTCAGCTGCGCGAGCGCTGGGCTTCTTGATCACCATCAGCTCGCTGCGCCGCAGCGCCAGCTCGAGCGCACCCGCCAGCGAAGACTTGGTGGTCACGTCGCCGAGGTCCACGCCCAGGTGCACGATGGTCTGCGCGATCTGCGGCCGGATCCCGGAGATGATGCACTCCGCGCCCATCAAGCGCGTGGCCGTGATGGTCTTGATCAGGTGCTGCGCGGTCAGCGTGTCCACGGTCGGCACGCCGGTGATGTCGATGATCGCGAACTCCGAACCGGTCTCGACGATGCGCTGCAAGAGCGCCTCCATCACCAGCTGCGTGCGCCGCGAGTCGAGCGTACCGATCAGGGGCAAGGCGAGCACGCCATCCCAGAGCTGTACCACCGGCGTCGAGAGTTCGAGCATCTCGGCCTGCTGGCGCGAGATCACCTCTTCGCGCGCGCGCTGGAACACCTCGGTGGTGTACAGCCCGAGCTTGTCGAGCACTTGCGACACCACCCAGACGTCGTCCAACGAAGCGTTGGCTTGCTTCATGCGCGCGAATACCGGCTGCTTGAGCGAGAACACGAACAGCGCCGTCTCGGAGGGCGAGAACCCCAGCCTGGCGCGGGATCGACTGATCTCCTCCAGGCGCGTGCGGACCGGCTGCCAGGTGACTGACTCGACGTCGACCCCCGTCGGGAGCGCGTTGCGCAACGCGCCGAGCAGACCCGCCGACTGCTCGCGCAGCTCGGCGTCGCTCATCAAGTCGCGACGACGGGTGAGTCCAGCCTGCTGCTCCCGCAGCCAATCCTCCAGCACCTCGCCCTGGTTGCGGTCCAGGACCTCGGAAAAGACGTTGCCGTTGCGCCCCATAGCATCGGGTCTCCTCGGGTCGCGTGTGGCGGAATGACACAACCCAATGCCCTGTAACTCCGCCGGGCGAAACCTGATAGCTCAGCGCACCTTTCCTGTCAGCACCAAATCGCGGGCGTTCCATGCGACCATCGTCTTGGACATGACGCTACTGTCCGGGGCAGAAACCGTGGGCCGCTGGAGCGGCGCGCAAGGCGCGGTCGAGATCCTCAGGCTGCGCAACGTCGCGGCCTACATGCGCATGAACGGCGTCGCCGAGCAGGCCGCAGGCAAGGTGATCGAACGCGCACTCGAACAGATCTTCTCGCGCAGCGAGCAGCTGCACACGTTCTGGGATCTACGCGACTTGATCAACTATCACACGGATGTGCGCGTCTGCAGCACCAACGCCCTGCTCGCGCAGCGCAACAAGAAGCTGAAGTCGGTGCACACGCTCTCGACCTCGAAGATCGTGGCGATGGGTGTGTCGGTCGCCAACCTCGCGCTCGGCGGCATGGTGACGAACCACAAGACCTCGGCGTCGTTCGAGCTGGCTTTGCGCCAGGTGCTGCCGGATCTCGGCTAGAGCGCCCGCCGATAGCGCCCGCCCACGCGGAACAAGGCGTCGCTGATCTGGCCGAGGCTCGCGACCTTGACCGTCTCCATCAGCTCCTCGAACACGTTGCCGCCGCTGCGAGCGACATGCTGCAAGCGCGCGAGCGCCGCCGGCGTGTGCTCGCGCACGCGAACCTGGAACGCGCGCAGGCCCTCGAGCTGCGCGCGCTTGTCGGCGTCGCTCGAGCGCACGGTCGCCGGCACTTCGTTCTCGGCGGCAGGCTCGTCGCTCAGGAACGTGTTCACGCCGATGATCGGTAGCTCTCCGCTGTGCTTGCGCGACTCGTACTCCAAACTCTCGGCCTGGATGCGGCTGCGCTGGTACTGCGTCTCCATGCTGCCGAGCACGCCGCCGCGCTCGGACAGCCGCCCGAACTCCTCCAGCACCGCGGCCTCGACCGCGTCCGACAGCTGTTCGATGAAGTACGAACCCTGTAGCGGATTCTCGTTGGCGAGCAGTCCCAGCTCGCGGCGCACGATCAGCTGGATCGCCACCGCCGAGCGCACCGATTGCTCGGTGGGGGTCGTGACCGCTTCGTCGAAGGCGTTGGTGTGGAGGCTGTTGCAGTGATCCGACAGCGCAGACAGCGTCTGCAACGTGGTGCGCACGTCGTTCCAGGCCATCTCCTGCGCGTGCAGCGAGCGGCCCGAAGTCTGGATGTGATACTTGAGCTTCTGGCTACGCTCCGCCGCACGATAGCGCTCACGTAGCGCGATCGCCCAGATGCGGCGCGCCACGCGACCGAGCACGTTGTACTCGGCGTCCAGGCCGTGGCTGAAGAAGAACGAGAAATTCGGCGCCACCTCGTCGATGGCCATGCCGCGCGCCAGGTAGTACTCGAGGTAGGTGAACGCGTTGGCCAGCGTGAACGCGAGCTGCGTGATCGGGTGCGCCCCGGCCTCGGCGATGTGATAGCCGGAGACCGACACCGAGTAGAAGTTCTGGATCTGCTCGCGCACGAAGTACTGCTGCACGTCGCCCATCAACCGCAGCGCGAAGTCGACCGAGAAGATGCAGGTGTTCTGCGCCTGATCCTCCTTGAGGATGTCGGCCTGCACCGTGCCCCTTAGCTTCCGCAACACGTCACGGCGGATGCGCTGGTAGACCTCGGGTTCGACCGCGCGGTCGCCACTGATGCCGAGCAGGCCCAGGCCGCGGCCGTCGTGGCCTTCGGGCAAGTCGCCGCGGTAGCGCGGCAGCGGGCCCGCCGCCGCGCGCTGCACGTTCTCGAGCCCACCAGTCTCGCGCAGGTGTTGCTCGACGGCGCGGTCGATGGCGGTGTTGAAGAACCAGGCCAGCACGATCGGTGCGGGCCCGTTGATGGTCATCGAGACCGAGGTCGAGGGGTGATTGAGATCGAAGCCGGAGTACAGCTTCTTGGCGTCGTCGAGACAGCACACCGACACGCCGGAATTGCCGACCTTACCGTAGATGTCCGGTCGCTCGTCCGGATCGCGACCGTAGAGCGTGACGCTGTCGAATGCCGTCGACAGCCGCACCGACGGTTGGTTGCGCGCGAGCAGGTGAAAGCGACGGTTGGTCTGCTCGGGGCTGCCTTCACCCGCGAACATGCGCGTCGGCGCCTCGGCCTGCTGCTTGAACGGGAACACACCCGCCGCGAACGGGAAGCGTCCAGGCAAGTTGTTCAGCGCGAAGAACCGGACCAGCTCGCCGTGATCGTGCGTGGCGGGCAGCGCGACGCGCGGCAACGCCGTGCCCGCCAGGCTGCGCAGGTAGCTCTCGGCGACCACGGGCTGGCCACGTACCTGGTACTCCTGCTTGTCGGCCGCGTAGTTGCGCTTGTCCTCGGGCCACGCAGCCAGCTGAGCGCGCAGCGGCGCAGGCACCGCATCGCATGCCGCCTGATGACGCTCGCGGAGCAGCGTCTGGCTGGCATCTGCGCTGGCAGGCAGCACGTCGAGCGCCTTGCCCAGCGCCTGCGCCTCGACGGCACGCTCCGCAGCCTGCTCGGCCTCGGCGCGATACGCGCGCACGCTCTGCGAGATCTCGGCCAGGTAGCGGCCGCGACCTTCGGGGATGGGCGGCGTGAAGTTCGAGGACTGGTCCGCAAGCGGCGTGCTCTGCGCCGCCATCAGCCGCGCGAAGCGCTCCGGCGAACGCGCGTGCAGGCCCGCCGCGAGCGCCCGGTACAGGCGCTCGACGCCTGGATCGCCGTAGCGATGGGCGACGGTCGGGAACACCGGCACTTCGGCGTCGGGCAGCTGGAAGCGTTCGTGGTTGCGGCGCCACTGCTTGCGAAGGTCGCGCAGCGCATCCTGCCCGCCACGCCGATCGAACTTGTTGAGCGCGATCAGATCCGCGAACTCGAGCATGTCGATCTTCTCGAGTTGCGACGGCGCGCCGTAGTCCGGCGTCATCACGTACAGCGACAGATCGGCGAGATCGGTGATCTCCGAGTCTCCCTGCCCGATGCCTGCGGTCTCGACCAGGATCAGATCGTAACCGGCCGCGGCGAGCACGCCGATCGCGTCCGGCAGCGCGCCCGAGGTCGCGAGGTGTGCGCGGCGCGTGGCCAGCGAGCGCGCGTACATGCGCGGGGGCATGAGCGCGTTCAGGCGGATGCGATCGCCGAGCAGGGCTCCACCGCTGCGGCGCCGGCTCGGATCCACGAGCAACAGGCCCAACGCGAGTTCGGGATCGTCGCGGCGGATGCGCAGCAGCAGCTCGTCCAGCACGCTCGACTTGCCGGCACCACCGGTACCCGTGATGCCGAGCACGGGCGGTCGCCGAGCGCCGCGCGCCGCGAGTAGCTTGCGCGCCCGCAGCAACTCGGGAGCGTCTGGAAGACTCGCGCCTGACGGGCGCGACTCTTCCAATGACCGTCGGTCGCCGGCGCTACGCGGCGGCTCCCACTCCGCCCGCTCGAACCAGGTGATCAGCCGCGCGACCCCGCCTTCGTCCGCCGCCGACAGCCGCTCGATCGCGCGCTCCGGATCGAGCGGCGGGCTGGCCGGCAAAGCCTCCAGAATGCTGGCCATCATGCCGCGCAAGCCGAGCTGGCGGCCGTCTTCCGGCCCGAAGATGCGGGCCACGCCGGCAGCCTGCAGCTCAGCCCGCTCGGCAGGCAGGATCGTGCCGCCGCCACCCCCGAACACGCGCACGTGGCCGGCACCGCGCTCGCGCAAGCGCGCGACTAGATAGCCGAAAAACTCCATGTGCCCGCCCTGGTAGGACGAGACCGCGACGGCCTGCGCATCCTCTTCGATGGCCGCCTGGACGATCTCGTCGACCGAGCGATCGTGTCCGAGGTGGATCAGCTCCGCGCCCAGGCTCTGCAGCACCCTGCGCACGATATGGATGGCCGCGTCGTGGCCGTCGAAGAGCGAGGCCGCAGTTACGATGCGCGGCGGCCAGCCAACAGGCTGTTCGAGTTCCGGCGCTGGCGAATGAGCGTGCATCATCGCATCGACGAAACGTACCAAACCGATTCGAAACGCGCACATCGGCCGCGCCGAGGTGCGCAGAACACGTAGCTTTCAGCGACGCCACCGACATCCGCTGGCGGCCGCAGAATGTTCATGCTTTCCGCATTGCGAGCGGCGCCAGGATGCGGCAAAAGTGCCATGCTCGCTACCGTAGTACACACACGCATGGCAGAGTTCGTTCCGCCGAGGATCCAGTTGTGAGCCACGACGAGGGAAGCAGTAAGCCGGGGGAGGCGGAGCTCGTGACCGACGACGGAGCGCCCTCACTGCGGGACACGCAACCCGGGGTCCCGGTCGACATGGAGCTGTCGCGCACCCTGCCGACGGGCGCCGCGTTCCACATGACCTGGCGCTCGCCGCAGCCGCAGATCGTGTTGCCCAACACGCCAACATCCCCGTTATCGCCAGACTTGCCCGGCTCAGTCCGCGATGAAGTGATCTTGAGACGCGACGCGGAAGCTGGGGCCACCGTGGACGTTCTCGCTGTAGCCGACACGCAACCGCTTCCGAAGTCGGACGTACCCAGTCCCATGCCCAATACTCCCGCGAGCTTACCCAAGACTCCTGCAGCGACAGCCAAGATCCCCGTCCCCCCGGTGCCGGATGGCCCCTCCCTGCTCGGGACGACTCGCAAGGAGTTCGGCGGCCCGCAGGCCGAGCGCAAGCCCGCCCAACGCGTGGAGGCCGCGGCCAACAAGCCAGCCAAGCTGAGCCCGCGCGAAAAGGCGCGCCGCAACATGCTGACGCACACGCTGCAGATGCCGCTGGTGATCTCGCCGATGCAGCCCACGGCGGCTGCCCCCGCATCGCGCGCCACGCAGCGCCAGGGTTCAGTGGGTCCGACGCCGGCTGCCTCGGCCAGCCCGACCCCAGGAACTGCGGCCGCTTCCGGCTGGCAGTCCATGCAGCGCATTGGTGCCGGCGACGCGCCCGAGCCGAGCCGCTCGCGCCCGTCCCCACGCCACACCGATCCAATGGTCGCGACCGTGGTCGGCGGCACGCGGGCCCCGGAGCCTCGCCGGCCGACGTCGATGCACGAGGTGGAGACAGCTCCAACGCAGCCGAATCCGCGGCCCGATCCCGCGAGCTGGCAAGGCGCCGCGCCGGCATCACCCGCGCAGGAGGATCCGGCGCACTGGGTCACGCGCATGCGTACCGGAGACTTCGACCGCATCACCGAGCCGAATGCCGGTCCGATCCGCGTCCCCTCGCTCAATGCGCGCGAGTGGATGTTCATCGGGCTGCTGGTCTGCGCCTCGGCTGCGACCCTGTATTCGCTGCTCGTCGATGACATCACGCCGGTCGAGGAAGACGTCGACGCGGCCACGAACGGCGAGCACCTCGTCACGCCCGCGGAGCCTGCCGCCGAGAAGGTGGCGCCGAAGCCGTCAGCGGCGATCCCGGGCAACACCACCGAGATCGTCTCGGATCCGCCCCATGCCGAGGTGGTGCTGGGCGGGGCGGTGATCGGCAACACGCCGACGCAGGTCGTGCGCGGGACCAAGGAAGCCGACTATTTGCTGCGCAAGCAGGGCTACGAATCGCAGCTGGTGCGGGTCACGCCCCACAGCGGCAATTCCATCAGCATCACGCTGCGAGCCAAGCAGCCGCCGCCACCGGCCCAGTGACGCTCACGTGGTGTAGTCCGCGTTGATGCGCACGTAGTTCTCGGTGAGATCGCAGCCCCAGGCAGTCGCCGAGTGCTGGCCCAGGCCGAGATCGGCACGCAGGCTGACCTCCGGCGCATCCATGGCGCGCGAGATTGCGGCGTAGTCCAGCGCGGTCGGCGCGCCGCGCTGGAACGCGCAGTGTTCGCCGATCCAGACGCTGATGCGCTCCACGTCGAGCTCCGCGCCCGAACGGCCGAGCGCCATCATCACGCGCCCGAGGTTCGGATCGCGCCCGGTGATCATGGTCTTCACCAGCGGCGACGACACCACGGTGCGCGCCGCCCGCCGGGCGTCTTCCAGGCTGCGCGCGCCGTCCACGCGCATCTCGATCAGCGTGCGCGCACCCTCACCGTCGCGCGCCAGGTCGCGGGCCAGCTCGATGGCCAGCGCGTCGATCGCCTCTGACAGCTGCAGGAGCTCGTCGCTGCCAGCGGCGAGCGGTGGGCCGCCGGCCGAGCCGCTGGCGAACAGCAGCATGGTGTCGCTGGTCGAGGTGTCCATGTCGACGTCGATCATGTTGAACGACAGGTCACCCGCCTTGCGCAGGAGCTGTCCGAGCACGGCCGGCTCCACGTTCGCATCGGTGGTCAGGAAGCCGAACACGGTCGCCATGTCCGGGTGGACCATGCCGGAGCCCTTGGCCACGCCCCCGACCGCGTAGGTTCGATCGCCGATGCGCACGCGCAGCGCGCGGGCCTTGGGGACCGTGTCGGTGGTCATGATGGCGCGCGCGAACGCCGGGCCTCCGGCCTCCGACAGCTCGATGCGGTCGACGCCGCGCTCGATCTTGTCCATCGGCAGCGCACGGCCGATGACGCCGGTGGAGCCGACCAGCACCTGCTCGTCCGGGACGCCGAGCTTCGCGGCAGCCAGCGCCGCCATGGCGTACGCATCTCGCACACCGCGTTCACCCAAGGCCACGTTGGAGCACCCCGAGTTGACTATCAACCCGCGCGCCACACCCGAGCGCACGCGCTCGCGGCAGAGCGTCACGGGCGCGCCGCACACGCGGTTGCGAGTGAACAGGCCGGCGACGCTGCACGGCCGATCAGCGAACAGGATGCCCAAATCCAGACGCTCCTCCACGTCTGGGGCCGCGTCCGAAGTCGCCCGAACCTCGGCCGCGGGCGCCTTGATGCCCGAGGCGACTGCGCCGGCGCGGAAGCCGCGCGGTGTGGTGACGCTGCCCCCGGAGACCCATTCGATCGACATGCGCGACGCTATAGCGCGCATTGAGCCAAAAACGTAGCGGCTCGGGTATCACGAAAGTCGGATTCGGGAACTGTGCAAAAATCTCCAGGTTAGACGGTCGCTTGCCGCCGTTTCGCCCCTGTTGTTATAGAGGCGCGATGCGAAAGCGAATCTTGGTCACCGGTGGGGCGGGCTTCTTGGGCTCCCACCTATGTGAGAAGCTGCTCGGACTCGGCCACGAAGTAGTGTGTCTCGACAACTTCTTCACCTCGGCCCGCCGCAACGTCGAACACCTGCTGGACGACCACCGCTTCGAGCTGCTGCGGCACGACGTGACCGAGCCGATCACGATCGAGGTCGACGAGATCTATCACCTCGCCTGCCCCGCCTCGCCGGTGCACTACCAGCGCAACCCGGTGCGGACGATCCGTACGGCCGTCCACGGCACGCTGAACATGTTGGACATGGCGCGCGAAGTGCACGCGCGCATCCTGGTCGCGTCGACCAGCGAGGTGTACGGCGACCCGAAGGAACACCCGCAGCAAGAGCAGTACTGGGGCCACGTCAACCCGATCGGGCCGCGCGCCTGTTACGACGAGGGCAAGCGTTGCGGCGAAACGCTGACCGTCTCGTACGCTCGGCAGTTCGGTGTCGCCACGCGCATCGTGCGCATCTTCAACACCTACGGTCCGCGCATGCACGAGAACGACGGTCGCGTGGTGTCCAACTTCGCGCTGCAGGCGCTGCGCGGCGAAGACATCACGGTCTACGGCCAGGGCGAGCAGACGCGCTCGTTCTGCTACGTGAGCGATCTGCTCGAAGGCTTCGTGCGCTTGCTCGCGCTGCCGGAGGATCCGGGCCCGGTCAACATCGGTAACCCGAGCGAGCGCACGATCAAGGATCTGGCGGAGCTGACGATCAAGTTGACTGGTTCGAAGTCCAAGCTGCGCTACGAGCCGCTGCCGGTCGACGATCCCACGCGCCGCTGCCCCGACATCGCGAAGGCGCGGCAGCTGCTCGGCTGGGAGCCGAAGGTCGACATCGAGACCGGACTGGCGCAGACGATCGCTTATTTCCGCGAGTATCTCCGCTCACGCGGACCTGCCTGATCGTGACCGCGAGCGCCATGACCACCCTCCCGTTAGTCCCGCGCTTCGAGCCGAATCCGGCGTTGCGCGTGCTCTACTCCTGGTTCTTCGATGCGATCCAGGTCGACGACGGTTGGGTGCGTGCGGTGCGCGATCTGGCTCGGCAGGGCAGCGTGGTCTACGTGCTGCGCAACCTGAACCCGGTGGATTTCTTCGCGCTCGATCACCTGACCAAGCGCTACGACCTGCCCCGGGTGGGCTTCGTGAACGATCTACGGCTGAGCCTGCTCAACCCGATGCACGGTGGGTTCTTGCAGGCGGTCTCGCGGCGCAGGCGCATGGCCCCTGCCCTGCACCTGCGCGGCGCGCTCGATCAGGGCAGCTCGGCCGCGCTGTTCTTGAAGCGCCCGCCGAGCGTGCTCGACGTGGCCTCGGGAGCGAGCGGCGGCCGCGGCCTCAAAGAGGGCGACGACCTGATGCGCACGCTGATCGATCTGCAGCGTGAGACCCTGCGGCCGGTGCTGCTGGTTCCGC
Source organism: Polyangiales bacterium (assembly GCA_035274465.1). GTDB lineage: Bacteria > Myxococcota_A > Polyangia > Polyangiales > JAFGIB01 > JADGRF01. The sequence goes on along the minus strand of DATEOF010000478.1, from coordinate 12,156 downwards.
AGGTGTTCCTGTGGACCAACCGGCCGGACACGCACGGCAGCCACTACCTCGACATGTTCTTCGGCCCACGCGAGTGGCCGAGCTCGCTGCGCACGATCGGCCAGTTCCTCTACAACTACAAACACGTGCTGCTGCGCGCGGGCGAGCCGCTCGATCTCTCCAAGTACCTCGAGGCGCACGCCGGCGCGGCCGACGCCAACCACGTGCGGCGCGTGATCTACGTCATGCTGCGCCGGCTCGAGCGCGAGCGGCGCGCGGTCACCGGCCCGGCCCAGGCCCCGCCCGATCGCCAGCGCCTCCAGGTGCTGCGCTCGCCGAAGCTGCAGAAGACCATCTCGCACCTGGCCGGTGACAAGCCGCAGAACCGCTACACGGTCACGCGCAAGGCGCTCGACATCCTGAAGGAGATGCAGGCCACGCCGGACACCGCGACCATCAAGGCGCTCGAGGTGGTGCTGGATCGCATCTTCCACCGCGTCTACGCCGGCATCGACGTGGACCGCGAGGGCGTCGATCGCATCCGCGAGAAGAGCAAGGAGCACACGATCGTGCTCCTGCCCAGCCACAAGAGCCACGTCGACTACCTGGTGCTCTCGTACGTGTTCAACTACGAGAACCTGTCCATGCCGCTGATAGCTGCAGGCGACAACCTGGCGTTCTTCCCGCTCGGCCCGGTGCTGCGGCGCGCTGGTGGCTTCTTCATCCGCCGCCAGTTCGGCGGCGATCGCCTGTACTCCGCGGCCGTCGAGGCCTACGTGCGGCGCATGATCCGCGAGGGCCACACGCTGGAGCTGTTCATCGAAGGTGGCCGCAGCCGCACAGGCAAGCTGCTCAAACCTCAGGTAGGCATGCTCAGCATGCTGATCGACGCGGCCAGCGCCGTGTCCAACCGCGAGGTGCTGTTCGTGCCCGTCAGCATCGGCTACGAGCGCATCGTCGAGGCCGGCGCGTACGGCCGCGAGTTGATCGGCGGCGAAAAAGAGAAGGAAGACGCCAAGGGCCTGTTGCGCGGCGCGAGCGTGCTGCGTCACCGCTACGGGCGCATCAACGTCCAGTTCGGCGCCCACCTGAGCCTGGACAGCATCTGCCGCGAGCTCGACATGACCCGCGACGCGGCGATCAGCTCGCCCGCCAAGCGCCGCGCGGTGATCGCTCGCTTCGGCAGCCGCGCGCTCGACGAGATCAACCGCGTCACGGCGGTAACGCCAGGCTCACTCACCGCGCTGGCGCTGCTCTCGGACGAACGCCGCAGCTTGTCGCACGAAGAGCTCCTGCAGCGCTGCCACCAGCTGCTGCGCGTGCTGGATGACATGCAAGCGCGCGTCACGCCGCGCACGGCGACCGATGGCGAGCTGCGCGAAGAGGCGATCTCGGAAGCCGTGCAGATGTTCGTGGATGCCGAGCTGCTCGAGACGCACCGGCCGGGCGACTTCCCGCCGGATCGCGAGCGGCGTTCGCACCGTGCGGGCGTGGGCGCGCTGTATCGGGTACCCGAGCGCAAGCGCATCGAGCTCGACGTGAGCAAGAACATCATCGTGCACTTCTTCGTGGAGCGCGCGCTGATCTCGGTCGCGGCGCTGATGCCGCCGGGGCCGGAGATGGCGCTCGACATGGTGCGCGAGCGCGCGCGCGAGCTGGGCGAGCTGTTCAAGCACGAGTTCCGCTTGAACGGCAACGGGAGCTTCGAGCAGAGCTTCGACGACACTCTGCGCAGCATGCAACGCGCGGGCGAGCTGGACGTATTTCCGGACGGCAGGCTGGACGTGGGCGGCGGGCGCGCGGGTTGGAGCGGGCTGGTCTGGCTGCGCACGTACGCCGCGATCATGCGCAACTTCCTCGAGGGTTATCGCGTGGCGGCGCGCGGCCTGGGCTCGCTGTTGCGCGGACCACTCGCCGAGAAAGAGCTGCTCAAGCGCAGCCTCGCGCTCGGTCATCGCATGTACCTGAGCGGTGAGATCGAGCGCCACGAGGCCGTCAGCAAGCCGATCCTGCAGAACGCGCTGACCGCCTTCAAAGACGAAGGCTACGTGCAGCTGCGCGAGGGCAAGTACTCGCTGACGGCGTCGTTCGAGAGCCCGGACGCCGTGCGGGCCATCGAAGGACGCCTGGCGGGTTACCTCGAAGCCGCAGCCGAGTGATGCCGATGGCGGGTCGCTGGGAACGCATCTTCGTTCCTGTCGGCTGCGCCCTCGTGGCGCTCGCGCAGTGGTGGACGATCTGGAGGATCCCGGGCGCCACCGGCTTCGGCGACTGGCAGATGATCCAGCACAACTGGGAGGCGGCCTACATCGCACTCTCGCGCTTCGGCGAATGGCCGCTGTGGGATCCGTTCCACTGCGGCGGGATCTCGATCTTCCGCAACCCCGAGTCGCAGCTGTACTCGCCGTTCTTCCCGCTCTCGTTCGTGGTCGGCACGGTCTGGGCCATCAAGCTCATGCTCTGGGCGCACGTGGCGTTCGGGCTGTGGGGCGCGTATCGGCTGGCGCGCGACGCCTACGCGCTGCCCGTGCCCGCGAGCGCGGTCTGCGCCTGCATCTGGGCGTGCTCGGGTTGCATCGTCTGGGACGGCACGGGCGGTCACGCGACGTTCTTGCCGTTCACGTTCACGCCCTGGTTGATCTGGCTGATGCGCACGCCGCGGCCGACGCAGCAGACGGCGGCGGGCGTGGCGCTGTTGTGCGTGGTCGCGCTCTACGAGGGCGGCACCTACCCGCTGCCATTCTTCGTGCTGCTGCTGGCGTTCGAGCTCGTGTTGCGCGTCCTCGCCGAACGTACGCTGCGCCCGGCGCTCGGGCTGGGCGCGACCATCGCGCTGCTCACGGCCCTCGCCGGTATGTTGCGCATCCTGCCTTCGGCCCTGGCGTTGCGCGAGTTCCCGCGCCAGGTGCCGAACAACGACGCGGTCACGCTGGGCGAGGTGCTGACGATGCTGACCGCGCGCATGCATGCCTGGCGCTGGCCCGGCCACCCGTTCGTGTGGGCGGAATACGGCAGCTACGTCGGCTGGCTGGCGCTGCTGCTGGCAGCTGCGGGCGCGGTGCGAGTCGCCTGGCGTGGTCCGCGCCACCTGCTCGCGGGTCTGGTGCTCTTCTCGGCGTTCATGCTCGGCAACCACGGCCCGTACGCGCCCTGGAGCTTGCTGCATTACCTGCCGGTCTACGACTCGCTGCGCGTGCCGACGCGCTTCGCGATGTTCGTCACGCTCTACCTGGCGCTGCTCGCGGGCCACGGCCTGGGACTGCTGGGCACGCTCGCACAACGCCTGCACTGGCCGCGCGTCGGCCTCTGCGCCATGTCGCTCGTGGCTGCGCTGCAGCTCGGCGACATGCTCGTCGTCTCGCAGCCGATCATCGATCGCTGGTACGGACCGCCGCTGGAAGCTGCAGCCCCCACGACGCGCTTCCACCTGGTCAGCGGCTCCTACGGCAAGCGCTACGCCAGCTACCCGCGCCTGAACCTCGGCACGCCGTCCTGTTACAACGGCGCGATGAACTGGCGCGTGTCGAAGGCGCTGTGGGTCGGTGACGAGGAGCAGGTGCGCGTGCAGTCGGGCGAAGGCTCGGTCTCGAACGTTCGACACGGCACGGGTCGCTGGCAGGTGGACGTGCAGCTCACGACGCCCGGGCGCCTGTGGTTCAACCAGAACGTCGCCGCCGGCTGGCGCAGCGATACGGGCGAGCTGCTGGCCGATCAGGACCTCCTGGCGCTCGATCTTCCCGCCGGCCGACATCGGGTCTTGCTGCGCTACTTGCCGCAGGAGTGGTTGCCGTGTGCGCTGCTCGGCGTGATCGGCTGGGTGTTGATCGCCATCCTGGGCGTCCGCGGCAGCGCTCGGCGACGTTGAGCGGCGCAGCAGATGTACGCGCGTCTGCGCGCTCGCCGCTGACGGCGGCCAGCCATTCTCGCTGCAGCGGATGGCGGCGCGACATCCCTGTCCGGCAGCGAAAGCCCAAGCCAAATCGCTTGTCAAGTTCCACTTAGCCAGTAAAATAACGGTGTAATGAAAATTTGGCCGTTGTTCGCGGTGCTGTTGCTGGTGGCTTGTGCCGACTCGGAGCGTTCACCCCTCGTGAGCGGGGGTGGTGATGGACCAGACGCAAATCTGTGCACCGACGAGGATGGAGACGGATACGGCGACGGTTGCGCGCAGGGCGGCGACTGTAACGACGAGGATCCCGCGATCCATCGAGGCTGCCTGACGTGTTCCCGCCCGGCCGAGGGCTGCTTGTGTGAGAGCTCGAGCAAACCCGTCTCGTGTTACCTCGATCCGAGCTTCGGCAACGAAGGCGCAGTCATGTGCCACGAAGGCACGCGCTACTGCCGCAACGGCACCTGGTCGGGTTGCGAGTCGATCTTCACCTACCCGAAGCCGGACGCTTCGACGCCGACGCAGGCCGTGATCAGCTCCGATGCCGGCCTCGAGAAGTGCAGCGACTGCCGACCCAACTGTTACATCGTGCGCGACAACCTGAACCCGATCGACGGCGGTTTGGGTGGGTCGGGTACGAACACGACGATCGGCGACGGCGGTAGCCTGGGCCTCGGCACGTATATCTCGGACGCGGGCATGGACGCATCGGCGACCTGGGACGCGTCGGGTTGCGTGGCCGGTTCTGCGCCCGACAAGGACTGCGACGGCATCCTCGACCAATACGACCCGTATCCGACCATGAAGCCGTTCGCGACGACGAACCCGTCGCTCTTCCTGGACGTGGCGCCGGGTGGATCGGCGACCGGCGCGATCGATCTGAAGTTCAACTTGAGCTCGGTCGACGTCTACTTCCTGGTCGACCAGACCACGACCATGACCGGCGAGCGCGACAACTTGAAGGCCGGATTGGTCACCGGCGACTTCGTCAACGACGCCGCGTACAACTGCGCCGACGATGACTTCAATGGCCTGCCCAACAACAACCACAAGAATGAAGGCATCACCGGCGCGATCCGCTGCTACATCCGTGACGCCAACTTCGGTGTGGGCTACTTCCGCGAGCTCCCGTTCTCGTCGGCCTACGGAGACACCACCGAGATCGCGTTCCGCAACCTGCAGGACATCACCACCGACATCAAGCCAGACGGCGGGCTGGACCGAGCAGTAGGGTCGCTCAATACGGACGCCAACAAGGACTACGACGAAGACGCCGTGCCGGCGCTGTACTCACTCATCACCGGCAACGGCATGTACTTCGGCACCGACCGCACCTCGATACCCACGCGCGTCGGCTGCCCCGCCGGTACCTGGGGCTACCCGTGCTTCCGCGACGGCGCGATCCCCATCGTGCTGTTGTTCACCGACGCTGCTACCCACAACGGGCCGAGCCCACTGACGCGTTCGTACACGTCGGGCAATCTCGGCATCTCCAAGACGAACACGGCCGCAAGCATAACCACGGTGTCGGGCAACGAGTCGCCCACGAGCGGCGTGATCGATGCCGCCGACGTCACGAACAGCTACGTCTCGTTCGCGGGTGACACAACCAACATGGCGGCCAACAGCAGCGCGCAGTTCACGTGCGGCACGACCAGCTCGCCCGACGCGTTCTTCAAGTTCAGCTTGAGCTCGAGCAAGTCGGTGACGATCACCACCGAAGGCACCGACGCTGCGGAAGACCACAAAGTGGCCTTCGACACCGTCCTGGGCGTCTGGTCGGGTATCCCAACTTCCCCGACGGCAACCGCGACCACGCCGAGTGGCAACGACGGCGCTTCAAGCGCGTTCAGTTTCAACGATGTCGGCAACAAGTACCTGACGACGTCGGGCAGCACCACGGGCTTGAAGTCGGACTATCTGGCGGCCGACCTGGGCTGCAGCGCCTACAACACCAGCGCGGACGCCGCGTTCACGTTCAGCCTCACGGCACCGACCAAGATCGCACTCGACACCTCGGGCTCGACCATCGGCACCAGCCTGAGCTTGTTCAGCGGTACGTTTGCCCCGCCCACCTACGAAACGGGCACCGTCAACACCAATGACACGATCGGCACCATCAAAGACATTGGCCCGATCAATGGGCTGATGAAGGCGTTCAACGGCTCCACGAACACCTTCTCCTTGGCCGCAAACCAGTACACGAGCGGGCAGCTCGGCTGTGGTTACGCCGACAGCGCCTCGGATGCCGTGTATCAGTTCTCAGTCAGCGGGACGACCAACCGGCGCGTGCGCATCAGCTCCGACGGCTCGTCGCTGAACACGGTGCTGAGCCTCACGGACGTCGCCCCCTTGTACCCGCTGCTCACGTACGGCAGCAATGACAAGGAAGCCAGCAATCCGAGCACAATTGCGCTGAACGGCCAGGCGTACGCGATCAGCACGGACACCAGCGGCAGTTACAACACGGACTACAACGCGACGGGCGGCACCCCCTACTACGATCCGGCCGGAGGTTGTGGCGCCGGCGGGCGCGACGCGCTCTACAAGTTCTCGCTGGCATCGGCGGCGACCGTGAAGATCGACGCGATCAGCTCGGTGTTCGACACGACCCTCGCGCTGTTCCGGAGCTCGATCACTCCGAGCGCCGTGACGAGCGTCACGAGCTTGGCCTCGTATGACTCGGTGGCGAGCGCCTACTCGGGCGCGATCACCGGCGCCAGGCACACCGTGAGCAGCAGCACCACGTCGAGCATGGTCTCGGACTACAACGCCGCGAACGTCCAAACGTCCAGCACCACTTGCAACGCGGCGACCGGCAGCCCGGACGCGGTGTACAAGATGACGTTCACCGGGCCGACCAAGCTGAAGCTGACTACCTCCGGCACGAACTTCGACACGGTCGTGTCGCTGCACAGCAACCTGCCCGACATCAACACCAGCACACCGGCGACCTCCGGCGACGTCGTGACCGCCTCCACGACGACCAGCGGCGCGGGTTCACCGCCCTATGCCGTCGGCAACATCACCGGCAAGAACATCTCGTTCACCGGTACGACGGTGGGCTATCAAAGCAACGTTCAGGTCATCAACTCCGCATTCACCTGCAATGCCAATGATGCCGCACCCGATGCGGTGTACTCCTTCACGGTGGGCACCACCGGTACTTACCAGATCGACACGATCGGCTCGAGCCTGGACACCGTGCTCGGCATCTTCGAACAGGCGAAGGTCGCAACGTTCCCGTATCCGATCCCGGGTGTGTACCCGACCAACGTGATCGATTTGGGTATCCAAGGTGACCGCTACGATGCCGACGGCGTCACCGTCAGCAGCGTGGTGTCGAAGCAGGTCGACTTGGGTAGCGTCGCCAACACCTGGAAGACCTGGAAGGGTCGCTACGACGTACTGGCGGACAACACCGATCAACTCTCGACGGCTGCTGGCGGCAGCGATCCCAGCAAGAACTGCGGCGCAGACAAGAACGCCCGAGACGTGTGGTTCAAGTTCTCGGCTCCCGCAACCGCGGCCGGCCACGTACTCCGCATCGACACGTTCGGTTCCAACTACTTCGGCGTGCTCGGCCTCTACAGGGCCACGGCTACACCGACCTTCGTAGCGTGTGCCAATGCGGGTACGCCCGGCGACGCGCTCACCGTGACGGTGCCCACGCTCGGAGGCAGTTGGTACGTGCTGCTCAAAGGCAAGACCAGCAGCTCGCCGCCGACGCCGACGACGCCGCCGGCGACGACCCCGACCACCACGCCCTGGAACTACTACCTCAGCATCCGGGACCTCGACTCCACCGCGGCGAGCCCGCAGATGGCCGCGTGCGATGACAACTCGGGCGACGGTTCCTCGACCTCCAAGATCTCGATGACGCTCAACGCGGGCACGAACTACTACGCGGTCGTCAAGGGCAAGATCTACGATTCGGACACGTTCAAGATCACGTTCAAAGACACCGGCTGGATGAGCACGACCAAGTTCGCGCTCGCCTGCAACGACAACGATCCGGCCGGCGGGACGAACAACTCCCTGCTCGAATACAACATTCCGGCAGCCGGCACCTACTACGCCGTGGTGAAGGGCAAGACCAGCGGGGTCGGCGGCTATGGCAGCTACACGCTCACCATGGAGGACGCCAGCGGCGCGGCGGGGTACCTGACCTGCAACGAGGACGGAACCACGTTCAATTCGTCGATCACGAAGACGCTCGCCGCCGGCACCTACTATGCGATGGTCAAGGGTAAGAACGGCGCGTCGGTCACGCGGGGCGCGGTCAATGTCAACATCGTCGACACGGCGGCCGGTTACACGAACATCATCGACTGCAACTACACCGCGGGCGCGACAGGCTCGTCGATCGAGAAGGATCTCTCGCCCGGCAATTATCGAGTCTACGTCAAAGGCAAGAATGCCAGCGAGAAGAACGACTACAACCTTCAGGTGCGCGACGTCACCAGTCTGCCCCTGGGCAGTAGCCGGCTGAACTGTGACTATCAGAGCGGTACGGGCAGCAAGTCGTACATGGAGACGCAGCTCAATGCCGGCACGTACACCGCGATCTTGAAGGGTGACAACGCCTCCGGCAACTACAGGCTCTCGGTGCGCGACGCCGATAAGCTGGGCGCTGAGAGCCCCGTGTACTGCGACGACGACAGCGGCACAGGTGTAACGTCATCGCTGACGAAGACACTCGCCGCCGGAACCTATTACGTCGGCGTCAAAGGCAAGACCGCGACGGACAAGGGCCAGTACCAAGTCCACTTCGGCGGCGGCGCGCTCACGAGCTCCACGTACGCCCCGAAGACGTACACGGACGTGGTGGCCGCGATGACGGCCAAGAAGGCGCGCGTCATTCCGATCATCTCATGCGGTGATGACCCGACCGCCGCGGTCCAAACGGACTGCCCGAACGCCAAGACGCAATACAACGCGCTGGCCACCGCGACCGACTCGCTGGACTCGGCGCTCAAGCCGCTGGTGTTCGACATCAAGTCGGACGGTACCGGCTTGTCCAAGACCGTCGTCAACGCGGTCAACTCGCTCGCGCACTACCTGGAGATGGACGTCGGCGTGCGTGTGGTGTTTTCGCCCGACGCAAACCCGGGCTTTGGTCTGGTCGTGAAGGCCGTGGACACCACGGGCGATGGCTGCAAGCCGCCGGTCAACGAGGTGCACCAAGACTGCACCCCCGGCGCGACGCCGCGCTTCGAGATCACGTTCAGCAATCCGCTGGCCACCCCGGTGCCGATCAACCCGAACGACCCCAAGGGCGGTTACAGCTTCCGCGCCGAGCTGATCGGTAACGACCAGTTCATCGTCGACCAGGTCCCGATCTACGTGGTGCCGAAGGCCGTCGTGAACGTCCCGGTACCCACGGTCTACCCGAGCGGCAGCTACTCGCAGAACCTCGCCGGCGGGGCCTGCGCCGGCAAGACGGAACTGCCGGACTGGAACGAGCTGACCTGGAACGCGACCATTCCGAACGGCACCAGCGTCTCGTTCTCGGGGTGCGGCGCGGGAACCGTAGCGGGTCTCGCGACCTGCACGGCCACGCCGATCTGCACGATCACTGGTGGCGCCGCCTGCGACGCGAGCGTGCCCTGCCCGACGGGTAGCCTGTGCTCGACCGGCGGCAACTGCTGGAAGATCACCGGCGCGACCTGCACCACCAACAGCCAGTGCAAGGCGGGCGCAACGTGCATGGCAGGCACGTGCGTGTGGGCCAATCAACCCCTCGACGTCGGCGACGTGTTGGGCGAGCAGAACTACCAACCCAACTTGCGCGTACAGATCGGCCTCACGGCGAATACCGCGCTCAACGTTGGACCGACCGTTCATGACTGGCAGCTGAGTTATCTGTGTAAGAGCGCCCTGTAAGGATCCGATGCCGAGCCTGACCAAAATCATCAGCGCCGCAGTGCTATTCGCATGCCTCGGCTCGTCCGGCTGTGACAAGGAGAAGCCGCCCAAGTACGCCACCCCCAGGCACCGCGACGCCGAAGTCGACTTCGACGCGGGACCAGATGGGAGCTCGGTAGAGCCGGGCGCCGACGGCTCGACTTCCGACGGCTCGGTCGATCCCGAAACCGACGCCGCCGTGAGCGGCAGCGGTGGCAAGGGCGGCAAGGGCGGCACGGGTGGCAGCGGCGGAAGCGCGGGCAGCTCCGGCAGGGGCGGTAGCGGCGGAAGCGCCGGGGCCTCCGGAAAATCCGGCCAGGAGCCCGCACCGTGCACCGTGTCGGACGAGGACAACTCGTACACCACGGCGACCACCACCACCGACGACAGTCGCGTGTCGATGGCCATCGGCAAGACCGGCTTCGGCGTCGCTTACGCCGCCCCCAACTGTAAGATTCAGGTGCTGCCCGTCCTTTCCTCGGGCCTGTTCAACTCGCCCATCGACGCGCTCGAAGACTGCGCGACCACTATCCGCGAGCTCAGCCTGCTGCACGTGACCGACGGTTGGCGCCTGGTCTGGATCGACAACAACGCGGGCAGCGCGGAGCTGCAGACGATGCTGCTGCGCGACGACATGTCCGAGCGGGTCGGCGAGCTGCGCGCGCGCCTCACGACCAACACGCTGCGCGAGCAGAGGCACGTACTGGCGAACGTCGGCGGTTCGCCGCTGCTCGCGTTCATCGCCATGGATCCGGTCAGCTCGAAGCAGCGCATCTCGACGCTGGTGCTGGACGGACAAGCCAGCCCGCAGGACGTTGTGACCGAAGCATCGGGCCACAAGCCGAGCAACCTCGCGCTGACTCAGATCGGCGCCAACGAAGCCGCGCTGGCGTGGGTGGAGGAAGACGGCCATCCGGGCGTGTGGTTGCAGCGCACGAACCTTCAGGGCGTGGCCCAAGGCGATCCCATCCAGCTCAGCGACGTGCTGAGTGCGGGCAGCGTCGTGGACCTCGCGGCGCGCGACATCGGCGAAGGCGGAGCAGTGCTCTACTCGCTCAACGTCGGTGGCCTCAACCAAGAAGTTCGCATCCGGCGCCTGGACGAGACGGGCCAGCTGCTCGCCGACGAACGCAAGATCGTCGGCGCACCGTTGCAGGCCCGCGACGGATCGTTCGCGCGCCTGGGCGGCGGCTACGTCGTCGCCTACCGCGCGATGCCCGGTGGCCCGATCACCTCGCCAGAGATCCGAGTCACGTTCATCAGCAAAGAAGGCACGCTGCAGCACGACCCGCAGGGCGGGCTGTTGTCGTACAAGCTCGCGGATGCCAGCGGGGCGGGCGGGCGAGTCACCGTGCGCGTGTCGACGGACGGTGAGCTGCTGGTGAGCTATGTGGACGCGACCCCGAATGGGGAGCAGCTGAAGCTGATCCGCAAGCGGTTGGACTGCGCGCTGTAGCCTCGTGCGTCGCGCGCACTCACGTCTTTGCACGCGGTAGCGCTTAGGTCGCGCGCACCGTCCCCCGTCGCGCGCACTCACGTCTGCGCACCCGGCAGCGCCTGGGTCGCGCGCACCGTCGTCGTCGGGTCGCTGAGGCTTGAGGCACGCTTACGGCTCGGCCTCGGGGCTGTTTCCTACGAGACCTCGGCGCGCGTTCGCGCCGGGTCAGGCTAAAGACACCCCGGCGTTTCTCAAGCCGGCGCGAACGCGTGCCTGTCGCAGCGTGAAAATCGGGGTTGAAGCGCGCGCGATTTTCACGCTGCTCATGGTCTCTACGGAAACATCCCCGAGGCAGAGCCTCACCTTTTTGGCGTCGTCGAATCTTTTTATAGCCATGTACAACGTGCTCGGGCCGGTCCGCGGAAACTACCCCGCGGACCGACCACTGCGCGCGTTGTCGCGTCGCTACGCTCACGTCACTCGCGACAGCGCAGCGATTGCTCTCGAAGCCCGTCGGCGTTGGGTGGCCGTGCGCGAAGCCGCGTCGCCTCGCTCGCGTCACTCGCGGCAGCGCAGCAATTGTTGTCGGAGGGACAAAGCACCTTCGACATTGGATGCGCGTGCGCGCGCGAAGTCGCGCGGCACAGTGCGAGTGGGGGTCCGCGTAGTTTGCGGACCCTCCGAGCGCTGTGCACATGGCAATAAAAAGTTTCGACGACGCCTACCAAGGTGAGGCTCGGGCTCGGGGATGTTTCCGTAGAGACCATGAGCAGCGTGAAAATCGCGCGCGCTTCAACCCCGATTTTCACGCTGCGACAGGCACGCGTTCGCGCCGGTTTGAGAAACGCCGGGGTGTCTTTAGCCTGACCCGGCGCGAACGCGCGCCGAGGTCTCGTAGGAAACAGCCCCGAGGCCGAGCCGTAAGCGTGCCTCAAGCCTCAGC
>DATEOF010000477.1:0-69398 GCA_035274465.1 Polyangiales bacterium | reverse complement strand
AGCTTGACGCGCAGCTCGCGCTCCCGCACGGGCTCGTGCTGTCCGAGCTCGAGCGCCAGCTCGAAGTGCTTCGCCGCGCGCTCGAACGCGAGCGAGCCTCCGGCAGACCGATCACCCGCCTGCTCGTAGTAGCTCGCCGCGAGCGCGTCGTCGCCGGCGCCGTGCCAGTGCAGCGCCAGGTGCTCGGGATCGGCGGCCGCGCGCTCGGTCAGCGTGATCGCGAGCCTGCGGTGCAGCTGTTGCAGGGCCTCGTGCGTGGGCGCCGCGACGGCACTCTCGCGGATCTTGTCGTGGTAACACTCGAGCATGCGCTGCTCGCCGCTATTGGCTGCACGCGCCAGGCGTTCCTCGAGCAGCACGTCGACCGCGTCGTGCGCAGTCTGGGCCGCATCCAGCGCGAGCTGCACCGACAGTGGCCGCCCTGCCACCGCCAGCACGTCGAGCAGCGAACGAGCTCCAGGTCCGAGGCCCTGGACGTGACGCAGGACCGCGTCGCGCAACGTGAAGGCGCCCGCGATGCGCGCCTGGCGCACGAGCTCGCCGACGAAGAACGGGCTGCCCTGCGCCTCGGTCGCGATCAGCGCCGCGTCACCCTCGCGCTGGGCCGCGTCGCCGAGCATGCGCTGGGCGAGCTGTTGCGCGGCTGCCGCCGACAGCGGCGCGATCGAGAGGCTGCGGCAGTCGATGCTCGGGTTGCCGCGCGCCGCCTCGAAGATGCGCGTGAGCGGGTGCTCTGCCGCGCCTTTCGCGCGATGGCTGGCGATCAGCAACAGCGGCACGGGCCGGCGCTGCGCGAGCAGGTACGTCATGAACACGGTGGAGTCGTGGTCGCTCCATTGCAGGTCGTCGACGTAGATCACCAGCGGGCGCCGCTCGCGGATGCGCGCGCAGAGCTCGCCGAACGCGGCGAACGCGCGCAGTTGCAGCTCCTGCACGTCCGAAACCTCGCGGCGCGGGGCGTCGGCGATGGCAGCCACCCGCTCGAGCGCAGGGAACAAGCGCGCCAGCGCGAACACCTCGCGCGGCAGCAGCTCTCCGGCTGCGTGGCGCGTGAGCCCGCGCAGGTAGCGGCTGAGATCGTCCAGCACCGCGTCGAACGCCTTGTAGGGTACGCTCTCGCGTTCGTAACAGCGACCCGCCAGCACCACCGCCTCGCGTTCCTTGCGCAGTCCGTCCAGGAAGTGCGCGACGAGTGCGCTCTTGCCCATGCCCGACTCTCCGGCCACGAACACCACGACGGGCGTGCCGCTGCTGGCTGCAGCGTAGGCGGCCCGCAGCTGCGCGAGCTCGGCGTCGCGCCCGACCAGGGCTTCATGCTCCGCTCCTCTCGCGGCGCGCGGCGTGCGCAGCGCCGTCGCGGCAGGTCGCTGCAGCGGATCGCGCGCCAGCCAGCGATCGCAGAGCGCCGCGAGATCCGCCGGTGCTTCGGGGTTCAGGCTCGCCACCGCCGGTGCGTCGCGCTGCTGCTTGTCCGACAGCACCTGCGCCAGGCTGCCATCGAACGGCAGCTGGCCGGTCAACGCCTCGAACAGCATGACTCCGACCGAGTACATGTCGCTGGCAGCGTTCTGCGCGCGACCCCCCGCCTGCTCGGGTGCCATGTACGACGGCGTGCCGCTCACGCTGCCGTCGACGAGCGTGTCGCCGTCTGCGGTCAGCCCGAAGTCGAGCACCACCACGCGCCCATCGCGTGCGACCAGCACGTTCGAGGGCTTCAGATCGCGGTGGAGCTTGCCGGCGGCGTGGATGGCGCTCACGGCGTCGCATAGCTGGCCCAGGGCCGCGCGCAGGCGTGCCTCGTCCAGCACGCCGTCGGGCCGCACCCAGCGGTCGAAGCGTTCGCCGTCGACCAGCTCCATGGTGAAGAACCACTGGCCGAGCTCGCTGAACAGCTCGTGCAGCCGGCACAGGTTGGGGTGGCACACGTCGGCGAGCGAGCGGAACTCGTACTTCAGCTGGTACACGCTCCCAGCATCGAGGCGATTCATCGTCTTGAGCGCCACCTGGCTGCGCCGCAGCTGGTCGTAGGCCACGTACACCACGCCCATACCGCCCTCACCGATGCGGCGCTCGACGTGTAAGCGCTCATCGACCAGCCTCGCGCCGGCGACGAAGGTCGAGTGGAAGCCCGAGACCGAGGGACCCGACACGCGCGCAGCTCGCTTGAGCAGCGTGCTGAAGGAGCCGATCGCCTCGTCTTCGGTTTCGTCGTTCTCCAGCTGCTTCGGCATAGTCCCCCAGCTACCGCAGTCGCCTACACCAGCGTACCGAACCAGTCGCCGTTTTGTTAGTGTTAGAGTGTATGAGTGACTCAGGCTCTCGCGATAGCCCGACCCAAGCCACCCTTCGTGGGCTGGCCGATCCAGTGCGCGCATCCGTGCTTCGGCTACCTGTGGTTCGCTCACCCTGCGGTGTTGGTGACGCAGACGACGATCGAGCACGCCTCGCTGGACTGGGCATCGTACGTGCATGATCGAATCGATCAAGTCATCGCGCATGCGGCCGAGGAGATCGCGCAGAACGGCGGGCTCCTGTTCGTCCACGACTTTCGCAGCGTCACGAGCTACGCGAAGGAAGCCCGGCTCGAGTATCTGCGGCGCATGCGCCAGCGCAAGCCCGGCTATTCGCGCGGCACGCTGGTCTCGATCCGCAACGATCAACCGCTCGTGCGGATGGGCATCCAGGCCGCGAACTTGCTGATGGCGGTCGCGGTCAAGGCGCCGCTGTCGATCATCGACGATCCGCGCGAGGCCATCGAGAGCAGCGTGCAAGCGGCTCCGGTGGCCGGCGAGCTCTTCCCGGGCGTCGCCTGAGTCACGGGTCCGAGCCGTAGATCCCCGGACAGCGCGGCTTGGCTCCGTCCTTCGGGCAGGCGAGTGCGCGGTAGAACTCCAGCGGGTGCGCCGGCTGCTCGTACTCGGGCGGGATCGGCATGCCCGAGAACGTACGGAAGTACTGGAGCGAGGCATCGCGCCACCAGCGCGCCTCGTCGGCCTGGATGCTCAGGAAGTCTGCGACCTCGGCGTAGCGGCGCGCGTCGATCTGCTTGCGCACGCTCTCCCAGGTGGTGCGTTGCTCGCGCGCCTCGCTCACGCCGGCGCTGTAGCGATCGACGAGCTCGTGCCACAGCGTGCGCCCGGAGCGCAATCGCTCGTTCCAGCCGACGTGGTGGAAGAACAGCAAGAAGTCGTCCGGGATGGTCTCTCGATCCGCGAATATGCGGCCGACCTCGGGCGCATACTGCGAGACCGCGTCGCTCCCGCTCGCGGTGCGATCGTAGCCCAGGCCGGCTGCGTCCGCGCGGTGGAAGCTCACCGGGCTCACGTCCGGAGAGCCGAGATCGTCCCACGGACCGGGACCGTAGTGATCGCCCGCCGCCATCACGTGCACCAGACCGAGCGGTGTCATGTAGTTCACGACCGTCTGGTGCGAAGCCATCATCATCGTCGCCAGTGCCTCCACGAGCGCCGGATCGTTGCCGAACGTCTGGCGGGTCCATTCCTCGGCGATGTCGCGCGCGGAGAGCTCCGGATCCCAGGCCAGCCGCCCGAACACGTACCAGTTGGCCTGGTTGAAGTGCGATCCAGTCCAGTTGAGATCGCTGCCGACGTTCGACACGCCGGCGATCGCGCGGATGGTCCGCGCGATGGTCGAGCCTGCGCCGTCAGCCCTGGTGTCCGTGCGCAAGACTTCCTGGTAGAGCGGGCCGAGGTATGCGAGCGAGGTGTCCTGCCCGAGGTATTCCTTGGTGATCTGCAGCTCGAGTGCGAGCGCGGTGTCGGGCATTGCGCCGAAGAGCGGATGGAATGGTTCGCGCGGCTGGAAGTCGATCGGACCGTACTTCGCCTGCAACACGACGTTGTCGCGAAACTTGCCGTCGAGCGGGTGAAACTCGTCGTAGGCCTTGCGCGCGCGATCGACGCCTGCCGATGAATCGTAGACGAACGTCCGCCACATGACGATGCCGCCGTGAGCGGCGAGGGCGTCGGCCAGCATGTTCGCGCCGTCGGCGTGGTTGCGGCCGTAGTCCTGTGGACCGGGCTGGGCTTCGGCGTTGGCTTTGACCAGGAAGCCGCCGAAGTCCGGGATCCGCGCGTAGATCTCGTCGACCTTGCTCCGCCACCACGTCTGTACGTCTGGTGCGAGCGGATCGGCCGTGGTCAGGCCGCCGATCTCGATCGGCGCACTGAAGCGCGCCGTGAGGTGGACCGCGATCCCGTACGGACGCAGCACGTCCGCGATCGTCTGCACCTTCTCCAAATACTCGGCCGTGAGGATCTGAGCGTCGGCGTTCACGTTGTTCAGCACGACGCCGTTGATGCCGATCGAGGCGCAAGCGCGCGCGTAGTCCGTGTAGCGCGGCGAGCGCACCGCCGGAAGCTCGTCCCACTTCCAGAGAGAGGCGCCCGCGTAGCCGCGCTCCACGCTCCGATCGAGGTTGTCCCAGTGGTTCAGCAGGCGGCGCTGGATCTGCGGCGAGCTGGCGATCGAGAGATCATCGATCGTCTGGTGGGTCTGGACGAGCCGCAAGAGCGCGAACACGCCGTACAACACGCCGATGTCGCGGTTCGCGGCTACCACGATCGTGCGGTGCCCGCGCACGCGCGCCGATCGGATCGCGAAGCCCTCGTCGCCCAGTGTTTCGGTCAAATCCAGGGCCGCGACCTCGGCCGAGTGTTCGGGCGTTCCGAGTAGGATCGCGCCGTCGCTCTCGATCTTTGCCGCACGACCGGGCGCGTGGCCGAGCAGGCCCTCGAGCCCGCGTTCGAGCTCCTGCTGCGCGAGCCGCATACTCTGGCTGCTGCCTTTCGCCACGACGCTCGTGCGCAACTGCTCCGCGTACTTCGCCAGCAGCTGATCATCGGCGACGCGCGAGTAGCGCAGCCAGAGCGCATGCCCGTCTTCCTCGACCGTCCGGCTGCGGGGTGGTGGCGGCTGCTCGCTGGGCTCCGCGGTGGTGCAGGTACCGAGCAGGAGGAGCGAGACGCCGAAGCAGAGAAAGCGCATAGCTTCAGTCTCGCGGAAAAAGCACCGCGACGGGAAGGTTCGAGTACTCCGTGCGGCCGTTGCCCAGCTGATAGGTGTTGTTGCCGCCCCAGCAGCGTACCGAATTGTCCTGCTTCACCGCACAGAAGTGCCCTCCACCCGCAGCCAACAGCTTCACGTCCTCGATCCCCGGCACGCGGACGGGCGTCTCGGAACCCGCCGTGATGCCGTCGCCGAGCTCGCCGGCACGGTTCTGGCCCCAGCACTGGACCGTGCGATCGCGCAGGACGACGCAGGTGGACTCGTTGCCGCTCGCGATGGACGTCGCGTCGCGCACGCCCGGCACGGTGGCCGCGACAAGCTTTTCGGAGGGCCAGCACTTGACCGTGCCGTCGAGCAAGAGCGCGCACGCCCGGTACTCGCCGGTCGCGACGCTCGCAACGTTGTCGAGGTTCTCGACCGGCTGTGGTGCGACGCGCATCACGCTCCAGCACTGGACCGTCTTGTCGGTCAGCAGCACGCAATTCTGGCGTGCGCGCGAGGAGATGCTCTTGACGTTTTGCAAGCCGGGCACGGGTTGGGGCGTGGTCGAAGCCTCGCCGACGTACACGAGCATCCCCCAGCACTGCACGCTGCCGTCGCTCAGCAGTGCGCAGCTGTGCGAGTCGCCGAGGCCGAAGCCGATGGGCTTGCCTTCGAGCTTGACCGCGACAGGTGTCGCGCTGCTGTTCTTGGTTCCGTCCCCGAGCTCGCCCGTGTAGTTGATGCCGAAGCACTGCGCGGGGCCTGACGAGCGGACGAAGCAGGTGTGTGTGTCGCCGGCCTCGTAGATGCGTACGTCGCTCAAGCCTTCGACCAGCTCGGGCGGGGTCTTCTTCGCAGCCGTCACACTGTTCTCGCCCAGCGTGTTCATGCCCCAGCACATCACCGTGTGGTCTTCGAGCAGGATGCAGGTGTGGAGGCTGCCCGCGGTGATCGCGCTGATGGCGGGACAGCCCGAGGGCGCGCAGCCGCTGGGGACCTCCTCGCGCCCTCGCGCGCAGGTGTCCGTGCCGGCATCGTCCAGCGATTCGCAGGTGCCGTCACAGGGCTGGTCCGGGGTCGGGCACGTGCACCTGCCATCGACGCAGGTGGTGCGCGCGCGCCCACGCCAGATCGAGGAGGGCGTCGGCTCCGCGGCCGGAGCGGGCCCGGCATCGACTGGCGTGGCTGGCGTGACGATCGGAGTGGTCGGAGTCGGATCCAGCTCGCGGTCGTCTCCGACTGGAGCGGTCACGCCCGCGTCCTTTTCGGCGACCGATGCATTGGGGCGGCGAGCCTCTCCGCAAGCCAGACATGCGAGGGCACAACTCGCGAACCACAAGACACGCTGCGGCTTCATCGGCTGCTCTCCATGCCAGGTTGTGCCATCGTCTGCATCGAGCCCGCGATCAGCAAGACCCGTGCCGCGCTGCAGCTTGAAGCGGCAGCTGGCAGACTTCGCTAACTCGTTGCGCTCGCGCAACAACGCATCCAGCGCCACGAGCAGGTTCAAGTCGACTTGACTGAGCTTCAACGCCGGCAGTCTGAAATTCGCGTGCGCCCGGCGCAACATCCCGGAGATCGGTGTGGAAAGGCCCCGATACAGCGGCCCATCGATGCCGGACCTGCGCGACTCGATGAGCAAACACGGTGTGAGCACGCCATCTGCGCTACTTCGCGCGCTGCGCGAGTTCGACAACAGGAAGGTCGTCGAGCCAATCCGTTGCCACACGCTCGTCATGGACGGCACCGCCGAGGCGTTCAGCGAAGGTCAGGCCCGGGCGCTGTTCGATGCGCTGCGCTGCCCGAAGGAGTACATGTTGTTCAGCGCGGAAGACACCGGGCAATTGCACTGCCAGGACGGCGCCCAGGCCGTGGCGAGCCAGCGAATGTTCGACTGGCTGACGAAGCGATCTAATCGCGGGCTCCGGGCTCCAGGCTACGGTTTTCGGGGGAGAGAAACTGCAGCGCGTCACGGAGTGACGATTCTCGATCTGAACCCGAAGCCTGCAGCCTGGAGTCTGGAGCCCAATCAAGCATTTTTCTGCGCACGGCCCGGGCACTTCGCGTATCGTCGCGAAGCTCCGAAAGGGGGAGCTCATGCGTATCCTCTCGTCGTTCCTGGTGATCTGCTGTATCTGCTTGTCGCTGTCGAACCGCGCTGCTGCCGACGACGCGTCCTATCGCAACTCCATCCTCGAGTTCTTCAAGTTGGCCGACATGGAGGCGATGATGGATTCCAACATCGACACCATGCTCAAGGCGCAGCTGCAGATGAATCCGTCGCTGGCTCCGCTGACGGACACGTTCAAGCAGTTCATGTCCAAGTACATGAGCTGGAAGTCGCTCGAGGCCGACTTCGTCAAGATCTACATGCAGGCCTTCACAGAGGCCGAGTTCAAGCAGATGCTTGCGTTCTACAAGACGCCGGTGGGCCGGAAGGCGTTGATCCAGACGCCGAAGCTGATGCAGCAAGGCGCGCAGCTGGGTGCGGAGCGCGTGCAGCAGCACATGCCGGAGTTGATGCAGGCGTTGCAGCAATCCGGGGTAAAGCCTGGGCCGCGGGCTGCGCCGGCTCCCGCGCCGGGCACTTCGGCGCCTGCGCCTTCACCGGGTACCCCAGCTCAGGCGCCCGCGTCGCCGGCGCCCAGCAAGGCACCGGCTCCGAAGACGCCTGCGACCACGATCAAGTAGGGTCCCCCAAGGGGATTTGCTTCGCGGCGTCCCCAAGGGGACTTGCTCAGCGGCATGCTCAGGACTTGCTGGTGTGGCACGCGCCGCACTTGAGTGCCGCGTTGTCGCGCTTGCCCAGCAGGTTGCTCACGGTCGGCTTGAGCACGTTGCGCATGAACTCCATGATCGGCTTCAACTCTTCGCCGGGGTTCTTGAGCACTTCGCTGTTCAGGGCCGGCACGTCCGGGCTCGGCATCGCGAAGTCGCGGGTCTGCGCGCCACTGCCGTGGCAGGTCTTGCAGCTGACGGCTGCGAAGCGCTGCGCATCGAAGTCGTGAAACATCGGCGCCACGGTGGGCAGCACGAGCTCACGCATGAACTGCGCGCGCTGTTCGATGCTCATGTCATCCCACGCGCCGGGTTCGAGCGCCGAGTCGTAGAGCACCTTGGAGCCGCTGTCCGGCGCGCCTGCGTCGGCTACCATCGGCTCGGTGCTCTGCTCGACGCAGCCACCCAAGGCCGCGAGAGTAAACGAGAATTTGAACAGCACTGCAGTGCGGATTCCAAAACGTCCATCCGACATCTAGGACCAGTATACAGCTGAATCGGCTCGACACTTGAGGTCTAAATGACGCCCATCGAGATGATGTGCGAGACCGTGTGCCGTGTAGGTGTCAGGCTTTCTTTCGGCGTGTGGATCGCTGCGGCGCTGCAGCTAACAGCTGCTGGATGATCTCCTCGAGGTAGGCCCTGCGGTCGCGCGCGCTGTCCAGGCTGCGCAGTGGGCGGTAGAGCTCGGCGAAGCAGGCGGGGAACAAGATCGACGACATGGCGAGCACGGTGCGGCGCCCGGCGGTCTGCTCGTCGAGGCCCGGCACGTGCTCGCGCAGCGCGTCGCGGATGCGCAGCATGACCGGCGCGAACGAGCTGGGAAACGGGCCGCTGTAGTCGTCCTCGTTGAAGGCAGCGTGCAGGTGCGCTTTGCTGACGTACGGGAGGCGCAGCGCGCCTTCGAACATGTACTCGAACAGGTCGAGCAAGGCTTGCGTGGGGTCCTTTGCGAGCTTGTCGAGGTAGGCGTTCGCGTCCGCCACCAGGTGACGGATCGTCTCTTCCCGCTGCCCGCGCTCTACCTCGAGTGGAAGCCGCTGGCGCAGCTGCAGCTCGAGACCTTCCTGCCAGCGTTTCTGAACTTCAAAGTCATCCCGCTGCCCGGCGCTTGCATCGACCACATCGCGTACTCGACCATCAGCGCCGGCTTGCAGCTCAACGTGCGCATCTGGAGCAGCATCTGGTTTGGCATCTACGGAGGCCACACCCTCTACCGCCGCTTCGAGCCGCGCAACGAGAAGGACCAGAGCATCAGCGATCAGATCCAACGCATGCCCGATGCGTGGTTGATCCGAGGCGGAGTGACTTGGCGATTGCCGCGCTCGAATTGAACGGTGTTCCCAACCTGGAGCCTGAAGCCCGATGTGACATCCTGGTGGCAAACGCGGGCGAAGATCGTACGCTGCGCGACGATGCGGAGCCTCCGAGTCATGGCCGCGATCCACGCAGCGATCGCTTGTTTTTCCTGCAGTTCCGATGATCCCGCGAAGCAAAACCCTTCGCGGCCCATGGACGGCCCCATGCAGCCCTCGGCTGCGGGCGGCGCGGGCGGGCCGGGGCAGACCTCTCCGAGTACGACAGCTGGCAGGATGGGCTCAGCTCCGACCACGACGACCGCGGGGACCACGTCGGCCCCGGGGACCACGGCTGGGGCCGGTGCGGGGGCCGGAGCAGCTGCGAGCGGCACCTCGGGTGGTAGTGCGGGCATGATGGCGCCGGCGGAAAAACCGACCGTCGCTTGCGCGACCGAAGAGGAGAAGACGTTCAGCTTTTTCCTCACCAGCTTTGCTGCGCTGCAGCGCGAGTCCGGAAACCCGAAGGGCTTCGGTGGCAATTTGGGTGGCATCAAGGGCGCGGACGAGCTCTGCAGGAAGATCGCTCTCAGCTCGAGCCCATGTGCGGGCAACAAGACCTGGCGCGCGTTCCTCAGCACGACGTCTGAACATGCGATCGATCGCATCGGACAGGGTCCCTGGCACGATCGCGCCGGGCGCGTCGTCGCCGCGAAGCTCGCCGACCTGCTCGCCGATCGTCCGACCTCTGCGGACCCTGCGATCCTCAACGACCTGCCGAACGAGTCCGGCATTCCGAACCGCAATCCGGACGGCATGGGTCAAGTCGACAACCATCAAGTGCTGACCGGCAGCGGCATCGACGGCAAGCTCTACACGCAGCCGCCCGGCGCGGACATGCCGACGAGCGGGGGCGCTGGAGGATCGATGGGCAGTCGACCGGCCGGTGGTGGTGGCGCTGGCGGCGGCCGGCCGCCGGGAGGCGGTTTCGGCACCATGACGAGCTGCGACGGCGGATGGACGCCGGAGAAAGCCACATGCTGGAACTGGACTCGAGCCGATCCTGAAGGCTGTCCGCGTGTCGGTCACTCGTGGCCGCGGCAAGGGAGCGGTGTGAACTGGATCAGCGTCTGGAACGAAGGCGGCTGTGCGGCGGGCGCCACGCTCGATGACCGCACCGCGCCGGACGGCATGTCGGTCGGATCATTCGGCGGCTACGGCGGCTTCTATTGCTTTGCGCTCACGCCGTAGTCCCGCTGCCTGATCAGTTTGTGTCACGTTTCATAAAATTCTTCCTCTGAGACACATGGCAGACAACCTCAACGAGGTTCTGTCATGCGCGATGCGACCACACTTGTGTTCATGGCAAGTCTCTTCGCATCGAGTTGTTCATTCGACACTTCACCTCTCAAATCGCCGGAAGGGCTCCCTGTTGCCGCCGGCTCGGTGTCTGCCGCCGGAAAACGAGCCCCGAGCGTCGCGGGCAGTCCGCAACCAGGAGGGACAGTCGCGGCAGCGGCTGGATCCGTCTCTACTCACCCTCCATCGAATGCAGGCTCTGGCGGGGACACGCCCAGACCGAGCGCGGGTCGAGGCGGCAGCGTGGCGGGAACCGAGTCCCAGCCGGTAGCGGGAAGCCAGGCACCGGCCCCAACACCGGACGCGGGCACCACGCCGCCGGCCTGCGCACCGATCGATTGGGCAAACCCCGGCAAGGTGGAGGTGCCAGTGATCGAGTCCGTCGCGGCCGACGCGGGCAATGGCAAGCCGTTCGCAGCGCTCGCCGGACTGGAAGCATTCGCGTACGAGCACCAGGAATCCTTCCTCACGGGCGCGTCGCCCGCCTTCACGACGCGCATGAACGTGTACAAGCCGAAAGACCCGGCGCGGTTCAGCGGCACGGTGTTCGTCGAGTGGTACGACGTCTCGAGTCAGCTCGACCTGGCAATGGAATGGGCGTCCTCGCGCGAATACTTCATGCGCGAGGGTCACGGCTACGTCGCCGTGTCCGCGCAATCGCTCGGCGTCGACCACCTCAAACGCTACGACTCGCAACGCTACGCGAAGCTCCAACACCCCGGCGACAGCTTCGCGGAAGCGATCTTTTCGCGCGCTGGAGTCGCGCTCAAGACGCACGCGAACGAGCTGCTGGGCCCGTGTTACCCGGTGCACGCGTTGATCGCCACCGGCAACCTGCAGGCCGCGCTGCGGCTCGCCTCGTACATCGACAACGTGCAGGCGACGGATCGGGTCTACGACGGCTTCATGCTCCACTCCGGCCTCGAGCCGCGCACCAGCGATCCCGGAGTTCCTGTCATGGAGCTGTTCACGATGTCCGAGGCGCCGTCCACGCCTGACGACGGCCCCATGCTCGTCAAGTGGATGATCGCGGGAGCGACCCTCAGCGCTCGCCGCACCACGACGCGCAGCGCAGAAGTCGCGATGGAAGTGAGCATGGCGGTCTACGGCTGCGTCGACTCGATGAACGACTTTCCAGCCCATCGCGCGTACAACGCGGCGTTCGCTGCGCTTCACGAGTGGGTCCGCAACGGCAAGAGACCGCAGGCCGCTCCGCGCTTCGAGCGATCGGCCTTCGGAGGGCTGAGCTTCGACGACAACCTCAACGTCGTGGGCGGGCTGCGACTGCCGGAGATCGAGGTTCCGATCGCGACCTATTCCACCACGAACACGCCAAGCCTGACCGATCCCACCGGAGGTCTGGCGTGCTCACTCGGTGGAACCGCCGCGCGCTTCTCGCCGCAACGGCTCGAGATGCTGTACCCCACGCACGACGACTACGTCACGAAGTACAAGGCCGCGGCCGACCGCAGCCTCGCGGCTGGCCACCTGCTGCAGGCCGACTACGACGAAGCGCTGAAGGAAGCACAAGCGGCGCCAATCCCGAGGTGAAGGAGCAGCGCCGGTCGCGCTCGATGCCGCTGGGCGCCACACCGCCCGGATCCGTGGTTCCTCCAGTGCCGAGCGAATGTCCGGCGTTCCGTGCCGGGACGATCAACTACATGGGCCTGGGCGGCATCGACGTCGTGACGGGTCCGAAGGCCGCAAGCCCGACCGCGCCGATGGTGTTCTACTGGCACGGCACCGAGTTCTTCAAGGCGCATCCCTTCGGCGTCAGCCCCGAGTCCTGGGCCGGCGGCTTGCCACCGGGCTTCTCGCCTCAGTGCAAGGTCTTCTAGGCTCTAGACTCGAAGCTCGGGAACGAGCACATTCGCGTCCACTAGCCGTGCGCGTCACCGGCCTCCGTACGACTTCGCTGCCTGCATCCTGGCCCGACGGTCAGGCTGGCGTGCACGCCCACCCGCCGCTCTGCCTGCTCGAGGTGACGACGACCGACGAGGCGCTCGTGGGCACCGCGGTCGGGCGCGAGGATGTGATCCCGGCGGCGCGCGCGCTGCTGGAGGCCTGGATCCTCGGCGAGGATCCACGGTCGGTCACGGGGCTGTGGCACAGGCTGAACCGCGGCCTCGACACGCATGGCGCTGCTACGCCGGCTCGGCAAGCAGCCGCATTGCTCGACATCGCCTTGTGGGATCTCAAGGCCAAAGCCAGGAACGAGCCGCTGTGGAAGACGCTCGGTGGCTCGCGCCCGCGTGTACCCGTGCACGGAAGCGCTCGTCCCTCGACCGACAGCGACCAGTCGCTCCACGATCATCACGCTGGCTGGGCGCGCGACTACGGGATCCGCGCAGGGACGCTACGCGTCGGCATCGATCGGGACGCCGATCTGCGCCGCATCGAGTTCTTGCAACGAGCGCTGCATCCAGCCGCGCACGCTGGCCCTCCGACGCTGATCCTGGACGCCGACGCACTCTGGTCGCCCAAGGAGGCGATCCGGAACGCGCGCGCCCTCGAGCGCGCATTCGACATCGCGTGGGTCGAAGCACCCACGAATCGTCACGACTTCCTCGGCCTGAAGCGCGTGTCGAGTGCTATCCGCGCGGCAGTCTGCGGCGGAGCCGGCCTCGATGGGTTCGCACAGTTTCTCTCTCATCTGCATCACCGCAGCCTCGACATCATTCAGCTGGATCCCAGTCGGCTCGGGATCACGGGCGCGCTGCAGCTCGCAGATGCTGCCTTCGGGTTGGAGCTGCCGGTCGTGCTGTGCGATGCGCCAGGCAACTTGAACGCGCAGCTGGCAGGGGCGCTTCCGAATGTGACGAGTCTGGAAGTGAGTCGTCCGGAGCCGGCGTTCGGCACACTCGTGAGTGATGTGCGCATCGAGCAGGGTTGGGCAGTCGCAGGAGATCGCCCGGGTCATGGCCTCCACACGATCCACGGGTCAGGAGCGGGCGTGTGAAGATAACCGGCTTTAGCGTCGAGCAGTATGTGATGCGGCTCGATCGCCGCCTGGGCGACGCAAACCTGCCGGCAGGTTTCGACGTCATGCCCGCGTCGATCTTGTTCCTCGAGACCGACGCGAACATCACGGGCATCGCGGTCGGCTTCAGCGCGGCCGGGGTACCCGCACTCTTCCCGGCGATCGAGGGCGCCGATCCGCGCGAGACCGCAGGCCTCTGGATTCGGCTCAACGATCGGCTGCACAAGGCGGGCAACGAAGGCGAGGCCAACTTCGCGCTGAGCGCCATCGACATCGCGTTGTGGGACCTGAAGGCCAAGCTCGCCGACGAGCCGGTGTGGCAGACCCTGGGCGCACGTGAGCCACGCGTGAAGGCGTACGCGAGTGGGCTCGACTATCCGCTCTCGGATGACGAGTTGTTCGCGTTCTATCGCGGCTTCGCCGAGCGCGGCGTGGATGGCGGGAAGCTCAAGGTCGGTCTGGATCTCCGCACGGATCTGCGCCGCCTGGGCGTCGTGCGGGAGGCGCTCAGCGTCGCGTCGGAGCGGCCGGTGCTCATGGTCGACGCCAACGAGTACTGGTCACCGAAACAAGCCGTACGTTACATCGGACGACTCGAGGAGCACTTCGAGCTGGCGGTGGTCGAGGAGCCAGCGCGGCGCTGGGACTACGCTGGCTTGCGCACGGTGTCGCGCCAGGTGGCTGCCGCCGTCGCGACGGGTGAGAACCTCAACAGCGTCGCGGATTTTTTTCCGTTGATCACGCAGCAAGCGGTCGATCTGGTGGACGTGTCGCCGCTCCATTCGGGCGTGACCGGCTGCCGGCAGGTGGCGCACCTCGCAGCCGCGTACCACTTGCCGGTGTCGATGACGAACTGCCAAGCCAACTTCATGGCGCACGTCGCCGCAGCGCTGCCCAATCATACGAGCATGGAAGTCATCGGAACCAACCGCGACCAGGGTCTGTCGTTCGACAATCAGATCGAGGACGGCTTCATCGTGCTCGGTCAGTCGAAGGGCTTCGGGGTGGAGATCGATCGCGAGAAACTCGCAGCGCTGCAGGCGAGTCCGCCGCCGGGTCCGATCCAGTTTCCGTTCCCGCGGCGCGAGGGCGCGGGGCGCTACCTCGTACCACCGGAGCGCGGTGAGGAGTGAGCCTCAGCCGAACAGGGCGAAACCCGAGGTCTCGACGCCGTAGACCTGGAGCGTGCCAGTCTCTCCTTCGGTGACGTAGATTCGTTGCTCGGAGAACGCGAGGTTGGTCGGATAGGTGCCCTGAGTCTCGATCCTGCGCACCACGGCGCCGCGCGTATCCAACACCGTGACGTCGCCCTGCCCGAACACGGCCACCCACAGCGTGCCATCGGCAGCGAACTTCATGCCGTCAGGACCTTTCAGCTCTGCCTCGTTGAAACGCTCGATCACGTTGCCGAACAGCTCGCGCTTTCCCGTCACCACGCCGCGCTCGCACCTGTAGCGGTAGATGTTGCCCGTCAACGTTTCGTTCACGTACAGGTTCCCGTCGGTCCCAAACGCCAGGCCGTTCGTGAACTGGATTCCTCGATCGATCAGCTCGACCGAGCGCGTCTTCACGTCGATGCGGTAGACGCGGCCGTCGTAGCTCAGCTTCCGGTAGTGAGGGACGAGCGCACCACCCGGAGCGATCTCGTCGAACAAGATGCCGGAGTCGGTGACGAAGAGATCGCCGTTCGGCCCGAACGCGAGATCGTTCAGGAACAGAAACGGCTCGCCGCCGCACTTCGTCGCGATCACCTCGCTCTCGCCTTGCAGGTTCATGCGCAACACGGCGCGCTGCGCCGTCTCGGCGATCCAGATGGCGCCTGCCCGATCGAGCGCGAGGCCGTTGGGCCGGCCGGTGCGTGCCAGCTGGCGGCGAGTCTTGCCGTCGGCGCTGAAGTGCGTGACGCAGCCTTTGTCGGGACTCATCTCCACGCACAGCAGGCTTTTATCGGACAGAAACACAGGTGCTTCGGGGGAACCCAGCTCGGATGCAAAGACGGTCATGTATCGCTCCTCAGCTCACGCGAAAACGTTCGAACGCTGCCGCGGTCAAGTCCGAAGCAGCACCTGGTTCCGACGGAGGCAGGCACATGCCGTCGGCGATCTGGATCTGGTGCACGAACGGCCCGACCTCCCACAGCGGGATGACTTCGAGGTACCAGTGATTGTCGATCGCACGGATCAGGTGTTGGTGAACCTGCATGAGATCCCCGCAGTGCGGGCAGACGCGGACGCCGTGGGCCTTTGCCAGCGCTGCGACCTCGAGCCAGGGGGTGATGCCACCCAGACGGCACACGTCGACTTGCACGATGTCGACCGCGCGTTGTGTCAGGTAGTCACGAAACGCGTGCGTCGTGTACAGCTGTTCTCCGAGGGCGATCGGGATGGACGTCGATTCTTTCAGCGCGCGGTGGGCCGGGATGTCTTCGGGGTGGAGCGGCTCCTCCAACCAGGTCAGCTCGAGCCCCTCGAGGAGGCGCGCTGCCGTCCGGGCCTGCAGGGGATCCCACGCCTGATTGGCATCGACCATCAACGCCACCTCGCGACCGATGGTCTCGCGAACGGCGCGCACGCGGCGCAGGTCCTCCCGTGAGTCTGCCAGGCCGACCTTCATCTTGAGCGCCGTGTAACCCGCATCGAGCAGGCGCTTCGCTTCGTCCTGAAGCTGGGCGATCGAGAAGTTCAACCAGCCGGCGTGCGTGTTGTAGACGGGAAGCGCCGAGCTGCACGCGCCGCCCAACAGCTGCCACAGCGGGCGCTCGGCCGCTTTCGCCATGATGTCCCACAGGGCGATGTCGACGGCAGCCAGCGCCATCGTCGTCGCGCCCGCACGCCCGATCCAGTGCGCCTTGCCGGTGTACAGGCTCTTCCAGATCGCGCGAACCTCGTGTGGGTCGCGCCCGATGAGCTCGCGCACGTACAGCGTATCGAGCACCTTTTGAACGACGCTGCCACCGTGGCCGACCGTCACGGTGTAGCCTGTGCCGGTGATGCCGGCGTCGGTCTTGATCTTCAAGCCGACGATCTCCACCGCCGAGACCGACTGCCTGCTGTCGCCGATGACCGAGCCGATCGGGATGTTCAGCAGAAAGGTCTCGGTGGAAGTGATCTTCATGCGAGCACGTCAGCGTTTGACGGCAGGGGGGTTGTGCGGATAGCCGCGACGCTCGTAGTCGAAGTCACCCAGCTCGTGGGTGCGCGCCGGTGTGTGCGTCGGGCAGGCGTAGTAGGCGCGGATTTCACGGATGCGCCCACGGGGCGAGAACACGTACCACTCGTCGCCACGCAGGTAGATGTTCTGTTTGGGCTTGAAGTGTGTCCACTCGATCACCGCTTCGAGCCGCCCGGCATCCACCAGCATGTGGTCGATCGTCCAGATCGATCCCAGGTTCTCCACCGCGCGCACCCACCCAGCAGCGATGGCTGCAGCGCCCTTGAACGTGCCCTGCGGAGCGCCCGCCGGGAAATAGTGCACAGCGTCGGGCTCCATGCACGAAGTCATCTTGTCTGGATTCGCTTCGTTGCAGCCATCGAAATACGTGCGGATCGTCTGGGCTAGCGAGTCGGCAGTCAGTTCACTCATGGGACGCAACCTCTATTGTTTGCCCGTGATCGTGGGCGAGTTTTCGAACTCGATGGAGACGTTGCCGAGCCCGTGCATGCTCCCTCTCGCGCCGTGGCGACCCGCGATGCGGCGGCAACGCGTGCACGTGCCAGGCAGCACGATGTCTCCGGGCTCGAGCGCCAACCCAAATCGCGAGAGCGTGCTCGCGAGCCACGCCACGCTGCGTGCCGGATGCCCGAGGACCGCGCCGGTGTTGCCGCGCTCGACCACCTGTCCGTCGAGCTCGAGCACGGTCTCGAGATTCGCCAGGTCCAACTCGCGGGGCTTCACCCGCTGCGATCCCAGGACGACACGTGCCGACGAGCCGTTGTCCGCCACGGTGTCTTGAATGCCGATGCGCCAGTCGACGACGCGCGAGTCGATCACCTCGAAGCACACCATGATGCAGTCGGTCGCGGCGAGCACCTCGTCGACGCCGAGGCTTCCCCCTTCGAGCTTGCGGCCCAGGACGAACGCCGGTTCGACTTCTATCTGCGGATCGATCAGCGCGCTCAGGTCGAGCGGGCGTACCGCATCGTGCAGCATCGTGTCGAACAGGTGACCGTAGTCGGGCTCATCGACGCCGAAGAGCTCCTGCATCGCCTTGGCCGTCAAGCCTACCTTGTGACCGATCACGCGCTCGCCGCCGCGCTTGCGTCGCGCGACATTCGCGAGCTGCACGCGATAGGCATCGGCGATGCTCAGCTTGGGGAATGTCTCGCGCGGTGGCGCGATGGGGTAGCGCGCGCGCTCGGCTTCTTCGAGCAGCGCCGCACAGCGCTCCACTGCGGGTTCGTTCGTGTGCTCTGTCACTGATCCGACTCCCCGCGCCGCGCCGACAACGCGCGCGTCGCTTCCGACATGACCGAACGGGCGCCATTCGCCAGCAGGCGCCCGTCGAAGCTCACGCACTGCAGCCTGAACCCGTGCTCCGCCCAGGCGCCGCATTGCGCCGGGTCATCGATGTAGATGCCGAGCGACACGGCTTCAGGAACTCCACGTAGCGCGCGCTGGGCGAGAGTTCGGACTTCGGGACTGCCAGGCGGGACATCGAGCGACAGCGCGAGGTCGTACGGCCCGACGAACAGCGCATCCACGCCGGCCACCGCAGCGATTTCGTCCACGCGCGACAGCGCCGCGCGCCCTTCGATCTGGGCGACGACATAGGTCGCGTCACCCAGCGCCTGCAGCGGGTGTTCCAGTGGATCGAACTTCATGAGCGGCGAGAAGCTGCGCGTCCCGCGTGGTGGGAAACGTGCCGCTTCGACGACCGCGCGCGCGCGCTCCGCGGTGTCGACGTGCGACGCCATGATGCCGTTCGCACCCATGTCCAGGATCTTCCCGATCAGTCCCGCTTCGGCGCTGTGGGGTCGGACCAGCGCGGCGATGCCGGCGGCGTGAGCAGCCGTGATGAGCACCTGCAACGCCGAGAAGTCGAGCGACGAGTGCTCCAGGTCGAGGACCACGAAGTCGAAGCCGGCCAGTGACAACGCAGGCAAGACCGCGGGGGTAGGGAGCTCGATCAGGAAGCTCCCGAGCGCGCACGCACCTGCGGTGTGCAGCTTCGCGCGGAGCTGCTCGCCGCGCAGGAGCGCAGCACCCAGCGGCTCGCTCGCTGCGTGCAGGACCGCATGCGGGTTCGACCAAGTCTTCGCGCCTGCCGGAGGTCTCGACATACGGGTAGGGCGCGACGCTAACATTGCGGCACCGACCCGAACAGCGCCCGGACGCGCGCGTGCGCAGCGTCTGACAGTTTCCAAGCGTGGGACGGATTGCGTTTGTGCGTTCGATCCAACAGTGTCTCGACCGAGGTCAGACATCGCCCTAGCAGCGTCTGACACAACAGGAGCATCGATGGTGGCTTCGAAGACTGCCGCGAGCGTGCGGCGATTCACCTCCCGCGGGGGACGCGACCTGAGCTTCACCGCACTCGGCTTCGGGTCCGCGCCGCTCGGAAACTACTTGCGCGCACTCGCCGAGGATGAATGCGATGAGATCCTCGGCTCGGTCTGGAACAGCGGCTTGCGTTACTTCGACACGGCGCCGTTCTACGGGCTCGGACTCTCGGAGCTGCGCGTGGGCAGGCTGTTGCGGCAAAAAGTCCGCGACCAGTTCCTGATCGCATCCAAGGTCGGCCGCTTACTCGAGCCGTGCGCGCCGGACCGGGTGAACGGCTACTTCTTCGTGCAGACTCCGCAAGTTCGCTTCGTCTACGACTATTCGTACGATGGTGTGATGCGCTCGTACGAGTCGACGCTGAAGCGCACCGGGCTCGATCGCATCGATATCCTGTGGGCTCACGACCTGTGCAGCCTCGTCCACGGTAGCCGGGAAGCTGCCGAGGAGCGCATCCAGGAGCTGCTCCGACTCGGTGGCTGGCGTGCGCTCGACGAGCTGCGCGCGAGTGGACAGGTCGCGGCGATCGGCGCAGGCGTCAACGAGTGGCAAGCCTGCGCGCGGCTACTCGAGCTCACCGACCCGGATCTGTTCCTGCTCGCCGGTCGCTACACCCTTCTCGAGCAGGAGCCGCTCGACACGCTCTTTCCCGAGTGTGAGAAGCGCGGCGTCGGCATCGTGGACGGAGGCCCGCTGAACTCGGGGATCCTCGCCGGCAAGACGACCTACAACTATTCGGATGCCCCGCCTCACATCGTCGACAAGGTGGCGCGCATCCGCGCCGTCTGCGACCGCCATAAAGTCTCGCTGCTCGGCGCTGCGCTGCAGTTCATCCTGGCCCACCCGCTGGTCGTGAGCGTCATCCCGGGCTCGCAGAGCGTCGCTGAGCACACCCAGAACGTGGCGGCGCTCGACTTGCCGATCCCGGCCGATTTCTGGGCCGAGCTCAAATCGGAGCAACTACTGCACCCGCGCGCGCCGGTCCCGGCGTAAAACAGCCGACATGAACCCGTCTTATCCCGACACCCAACTGCTCATCGACAACGCCTGGATCGACGCCAGCGGCGGCAAGACCCTCGATGTTTTGAACCCGGCCAGCGGCGCGCGCATCGGCCGCGTCGCCCACGCATCGGTCGCGGACCTGGACCGTGCGCTCGCCGCGACCCAGCGGGGCTTCGAGACCTGGCGCTGGATCTCGGCGCACGAACGCGCCGGAACCATGCGCCGTGCAGCGGCGTTGCTGCGCGAGCGCGCAGACACGATCGCGCGCCTCTTGACGATGGAACAAGGCAAGCCCTTCGCAGAAGCGCGCGTCGAGGTGCTGGCCGGAGCGGACATCATCGATTGGTTCGCCGACGAGGGCAGGCGTGTCTACGGGCGGATCGTGCCGGCGCGCAACCGCGCGACGCAGCAGCTCGTGCTGAAGGAGCCGGTGGGGCCGGTCGCGGCGTTCACGCCCTGGAATTTCCCGATCAATCAGATCGTGCGCAAGCTCGGCGCGGCACTGGCCAGCGGCTGTTCGTTCCTGGTCAAGGCACCCGAGGAGACCCCCGCTTCACCGGCCGCGCTCTTGAACACCTTCGTCGACGCCGGCGTGCCCAAGGGTACGGTCGGACTCGTGTTCGGTAACCCGGCCGAGATCTCCAGCTACCTGATCCCGCACCCCGTGATCCGCAAGGTCACGTTCACCGGCTCAACCGTCGTGGGTAAAGAGCTGGCCGCGCTCGCGGGCCGACACATGAAGCGCGTGACGATGGAGCTCGGCGGCCACGCCCCCGTGATCGTCGCGGACGACGCCGACATCGCGCTCGCGGCCAAAGCCGCAGGTGGCGCGAAGTTCCGCAACGCCGGACAGGTCTGCATCTCACCCACGCGCTTCCTCGTTCACCGCAGCGTGCACCAGGCATTCGTGACCGCGCTGGTCGAGCATGCGGAGAAGCTCAAGCTCGGTGACGGGCTGGCGGAGGGCACGACGCTCGGTCCCCTGGCCAACGCGCGCCGCGTGACCGCGATGACGAAGCTCGTCGGCGATGCCCGACAGCGCGGTGCGAAGGTGATGACGGGCGGCGAACGCGTCGGCGACGCGGGCTACTTCTTCGCGCCTACGGTGTTGAATGACGTCCCGCTCGAGTCCGACGTGTACAACCAAGAGCCCTTCGGCCCGATCGCGGCGGTGCGAGCGTTCGACACGCTGGATGAAGCGATCGCGGAGTCGAATCGACTGCCGTATGGGCTCGCCGGCTACGCCTTCACCCGCTCGCTGCGCAACGCTCACCAACTCGCGCAACGACTCGAGCTGGGAATGCTGTACGTCAACCAGCCTGCGACGCCATCGGCCGAGATGCCGTTC
This sequence comes from Polyangiales bacterium, assembly GCA_035274465.1. Taxonomy (GTDB): domain Bacteria; phylum Myxococcota_A; class Polyangia; order Polyangiales; family JAFGIB01; genus JADGRF01. The sequence continues at coordinate 48,127 of DATEOF010000477.1, read as the reverse complement.
GGCGGTGTCAAGGATTCCGGCTATGGCACCGAGGGTGGACCCGAGGCGCTGGAGGCGTACCTGGTGACTAAATCCGTGTCGATCATGACTGGCGACTGATGCGCGCGATCACACCAGCGCTTCGGCCCGCGGTATCAACGTCTGCGAAGGTCAACGGACAGCTCGCCTGGGCGCTGGTGGAGTTCGCTCGCAATCCCTACGTCAGTCTGATCTTCATGTTCGTCTTCGCGCCCTACTTCGCGGCCACGGTCGTGGGCGATCCGGTGCGCGGCCAGGAAATTTGGAGTTTGTCCAACACGGTGTCTGGCGCAGGCGTTGCGGTGATCGCGCCGATCCTCGGGGCGATCGTCGATCGCATGGGTCGACGCAAGCCGTGGATCGTCGCCTCGGTTTTGTTGATGGCTCCCGCCTGTTGCCTGCTCTGGTACGCAATGCCCGGGGCGACCAGCGGCCTGCCGATCTGGGCGATCGCCGTGATCGTCGTGATGTTGATGATCGGCTTCGAGTCCGGCGGCGTCGCGCACAACGCGATGTTGCCCTCGATCGCCTCGGAGTCGGAAATCGGTCGAGTGTCCGGGCTAGGGTTGGGTTTGGGTGCGACCGGCAGCGTGACCGTCCTGGTCATCGTCCTGTTCGGCATCGTGATGCCGGCGTCGCCCGACTTTCACTTCGGGTTTCTGCCCGAGCGCCCGCTGTTTGGTCTGGATCCTGCGCGCTTCGAACACGCGCGCGTCGTGGGCCCGATCGCGGGGATCTGGATGGCGGTCTTCGTCCTGCCACTCCTGCTCTGGACGCCGGATCTCCCGCCCACCGGTGTCTCGCTGCGGCGCGCGGTCCGAGAAGGCTTTGGACAGTTGGTGCTGACGATCAAGCGGGCGCGCCAGATCTCGAACGTGAGTTTGTTCCTGGTCGCTCGCATGCTCTACAACGACGGCATGCTCGCGGTGCAAGCGTATTGCGGCATCTACGCCGCGGGCGTGTTCGGCTGGAACCTGGCCACGATCGTAGTCTTTGCGCTGATCCTCGCTGTGTTTTGCGTCGTCGGAGGCTTCGTCGGCGGCTGGCTCGACGGGCGGCTCGGCTCACGCGGCGCGATCATCGCGTCGCTCATTGGTACGTGCGTCGCGCTCCTCGCCGCGATATCGGTCACTCCCACCGAAGTCCTGTTCGTGCCGTACGATGCTGCCCAGGCGGGTCCGCTGTGGTCGTTCCCGTACTTTCGCACGCTGCCGGAGCTCATCTACGTGGGCATGTACAGCGTGCTCGCGGTGACCATCACTGCAACGATCGTCAGCGGTCGATCGATGATGGCGCGCATTGCGCCGCTGTCGATGATGACTCAGTTCTTCGGCCTCTACGCGCTCTCCGGAACCGCCACGGCGTTTCTCGGCCACGGCATGGTCGCCCTGTTCACGCGCCTCTTTCACAGTCAGCGTATTGGACTCGCGTCGGTCTTGCTGCTGCTGATCCTGGGCTGGCTCCTCGTCACGCGCGTGGCGGAGCGGCGCGCGCCCGATTTGACCTAGAAGGCGACCTCGTGAGGGGGGTAACCGCTGCAACCCATTGGCCGCGGCTGTCATTGTGTAGGCGGCTCGGCGGCGGCTACACCGAGTGAACCACGCTGCATGTAGCCGCCGATAGCTGCGAGCCGCGTTCAAGAAGGGATGACTATGTCGCGCGAGAGCCGGACCTCGTCCGTGGTCGCTTCGCTCTTCCTCGTCTGCTGCTCGGCGTCGCCACGCGAGGAAGGACGCCCTTCCGTTCCGTGCACCGGGATCGCAGGTTCTGCCGCTGTTGCGGCCGAGGCGGGAGGCGCGGGAAGCTCGGGCCCGCTCGTGATCCCCGACGGCATGAATGTCCAGGGGTTGGCGCCGATCGCTGGAGCAGCGTCACCGGCGCCCGATGCTGCTGCAGCCGGCGACAGCGGAGGCAAATGCGGCGCGGTCCGGCAGATGGCCGAGATCACGCTCCAGCCGGTCGACATCATCTTCTCGATCGATACGTCAGGCAGCGTGAACGACGAGATCGGCTTCGTGAAGGAGAACATGAACGCGTTCTCGAAGCAGATTGAGGACAGCGGCATCGACGTACACGTCATCGTGCTCGCGTCCGAGTTTACGGGGATGGGCGACGGGCTGTTTGCTGATGGTATTTGTATCCCTGCACCGCTCGGCTCCGGGAAATGTCCCGCGGACTCGAACCCGCCGAGCTATGTCCATGTCAACGAGCTCGTCGGGCAGTGGAACATCCTGGATGGCTATATCCTGCGCTATCCAGACTACAAGCAGCACTTGCGAGAGAAGTCGTTGAAGTTCTTCGTGTCGATCTCGGATACCGACGCGTCGACCGGCGCGGACAAGTTCGTGACTGACGTCGAGGGGCTCGAGCCGAGCTCTGCCATGTGGTCGAATTGGCGTTACTGCGGCATCTATCCCTTCGAGGCTTGCGGCTTCCTCGGGAGCCCGGGCCTCGTACACGCCGACCTGGTCATGCGGACCATGGGCGTTGGGGGTGATCTGTGTAAGAAGGACTTCGCCCCGGTGTTCAACGAGATCGCGAAGAAGGTCGCAGACGTGGTCGAGGTGGCTTGTGACTGGGCGATCCCTGCGCCGCCCGCGGGCGAGACGTTCGAGCCGACGAAGACCAATGTGCAGATCTCCGTGGATGGAAGCGCCGAGGCCTTGCTCAAGGCTCAAAGTATCGCGAGCTGCGGCATGCGCGAAGGTTGGCACTACGACGACGAGGGTGCTCCGAAGCGCGTCGTCGCGTGCCCGACCACGTGTGCGCGCCTACAGGCGGCGTCCAGGACCGAAGTCAACGTGTTGTTCGGCTGTGCGACGCAGCTAGGACCGGACTGACAGAGTCGTCTGTTTCGTCAGGGTGCAGCGGGATCGCAGGCGGCCGGCTGGCGCGTTCGCGGCGCAGAAACGCGCTCGGTGTCATGGTGGTCCAGCGCTTGAACGCGCGATGAAATGCCGCCTTGTCCGAGAAGCCGAGCTCGAACGCAGTCTGCTGTATCGTGAGACCCTGAACGATCAGACAGCTCTGTGCAGCGCTCGCGAGCGACTGCTCGACCACGGCCGCAAACGTCGTGCCTTCCTCCAGCAGTCGGCGCCGCAGTGATCGCTCGCTCAGTCCGAATGCATGAGCGACTTTGCGCATCTCCGCCTTGCGTGGCGACGTTTGTTGTAGCAGCGCCTGCTGCACGCGCGACGCAAACGACGTGCTCTCGGCGAGGTTCCTCAGCTTTCGCGAGCTGTACGCGCTGACGGCTGCGTGGAGCTCCTCGTCCTCGTGCGGAGAGCGAGCCTCCATGAGCGTGCGGTCGAAGACGATGCCGGTGAATGCCTGATCGAACTGAGCTTGCCGCTGGAAGATGCGCGCGTACTCGGCGACATAGCTCGGAGCGGGATAGGCGAAGCTCACGCGCTCGAATTGTGCATCGGGCCGAAATGCACGTGTGCGGCGGCACAGCGATGCGACGATGAACTCGGCCAGCAAGCGGCGTACCTCGAGCGAGGCTCCAGCCTGAGTGACGAAACGTATGACCACCCGTCGATCGTGCTCCTCGACGCGGAAGTCGATGTCATCGGACAACAAGGTATGAAACTGCTCCACCGACTGCATGGCGGCGCGCAGATCCTTGGCGTGGTAGGCGAGATCGCCCAGTGGATTGAACGCGCGCGCGGCCAGGTGTTCGGCCCAGTGCAGTCCAAAGGCTGGGTCCCGCGTGAGCGCCAGGGTGGCTTCGAAGAGTCGATAGAGCTCCGCGCGCGTGATCCTGGCCGTGCGGTCCTGGAGCCTGGCAGCGGCCAGGTCGGCCGCTCGGAGCAGCGAAGCTTGCGAAACACCTCGTTTTTCCAGGGTGGCAATCAGCGGCCGAACCGCCAGGACGGAGATCGTGCTGTCGAGACCGATCACTGGACTGGGACCGAGCGCCAACGAGGCGATGCCGCAATTAGCCACTGGTCATCTCTCCGATTCGAGCACGAACACCCTCCTGGCCATGCCCACTGGCCTGTGGGGATTACGAAGCTGACTCGAAGGATCGGAGGATCATATTCCGCCAGGGCGACTCCTCGGGGTCGGCGGAACGGGTTGCAGTTGTTCTGGTGTGGCCGTGTTCTGTCTTCGAATCTGCGCAGCTACCGCTCGGGCTCTGGCCGAATGCGGCGAGCACCAGCGCCAGGCCGATGGCGTTGCAGCTGAGCGGGATGATCGATGGCAACAGGCCTGCCGGGAACAAGACCGCGATCACTCCGAGCATCGGCCACAATGCGAGCTTCGGGCAATCGGTCGCCCAGGCGCTCGATACGAGTTGCGACACGCAGAACAATTGCAGCGCGATGCAGGCGTAGCCGAAGCCGCGGATGAAACCTCCGTCGCGCAGCACGCCCAGGAACAGGCGGCGCGCCACCAGCGTGGGCAGCATGAACAAGGCCCAGAGGCCTGCCGCGGCAGGTCCGCAACCGATGATCAGGCCGAGGCCCACGACCACCACCGCCGCCGTGAGCGGCAACAACATCGTTTGCTTCGCCGTGGGCGGCGTGACCGGCTCCGGAACCTCGGGCAGCTCGGCTTCCTCCTCTGGCTCGGGTGCCGCGGTCGTCTCGGGCGGAGACGCGGGTTCGCCGCTGACAGCGGATGCCGCTGGCGCGCGTCGATACACTGTCGCCGCCAGCGGCTCCGGCGGCGGGGCTGGGGCGGCCGGCGCGGTCTGTTCGCTCACGATCACTTCCGGCTGCACGGGCTCCGGCGGGAGCTCCAGCCAACCCACGGCGGCACCCACGATCCGCCCGTAGGGCCGACCCTCGTGCTCCGTGCGGTGTGTCAGCTCCACGCCGCGGATCAGCAGATCGAACACCGGGCCCTCGTACCAAGTTCCCGGCCCGCGTACGCCTGCGACGTGCGCGTGATCGACCCTCGACTGGCGCAATACGGTCTCTTTCGAGCGCTCCTCCGGCGCCGCAGGTGGGTCGACCCAGCGCAGATCGCGCAGCGCCGCGCGGTAGACTCGCAGCTGATGGCGGCGCTCGCCGTGCGGCGGTGCTTTCTCGTGCGACTCTCCCACGTAGCTGCCTTCGAGCTGCGCGGTGAACCAGCGGTTCATGGCTTCGCCCCCGTGCCAGGCGCCGTGCGAAGCGGATCGGGGTCGGCGACCTGGAAGGGGTCCAAGGGAATGCCGCCGCCCGGTCTGTAGCTCGGGTAGGCCGAGAGCAACTTCTCGAGCTCCGCCTGCGCCGCGGCCGCGCTGCGACGGATGACCCGGCGTTGGCCTCGCACGCGCTCTCGTTCGTAGCGGCGCAGCGCGGTCCGCGCTCCCGTACGCGCTGCGAGGCTCGGGAAGATCACGAGCAGGCAGTAGATCAGCGTGTAGCGCAATGCACGCGCAGGACGCTGCCAGGCGTGTTGTAGCCGGAGCGACACGAACTCGCAGCGCGCCAGCTCCTGCGCGTAGTTGTCGCCGGCTGGCATGCCAGCTTCGGCCGCGCTCGCCGCGTGGCGTTCGAGCAGCGCGCTCCGGTGCTGCGCGAGCGGGGCCTCGAGCTCGGCATGGAGCAGCGGCAGCTGCGCGGGTTGGGCGAAGAGCAGGGCGAGCACGCCGATCAGCACCGCCGGCCCGGCCGAGGGATCATGCGTGCCCGCGGCGTGGTGCGGCGCCGCACCGCCTCCGGCGATCGTCAGGCGCAGCACGGCGATCACCAAACCCAGACAACCGCAGCCTACGGCTGCAGCGAGCAAGGCGCTGTGCGTCACCAGCCAGGCAGCGTAGGCGATCGGACAGGCCAGCAGCCCACACGACAACAACCAGCCCGCGGCCAGCCACTCGATCGCAGCCCGATCGGCCGCAGCCAACCGCTGCAAGAGACTGGGGTCGTAGCCGAGCAGTTCGCCGACGTTCACGCTAACCCCGGCTCACGTACTGCTTGTAGCCCTCGCCGTCCTTCACTTCTTCCTTGGCGACCTCGCGGAAGCGCTCATGGACGGCTTCGGACACGGCAGCCTCGGAGCGCAGCCTGCGCTGCTCCTCGGCGAGGCTGGCGCCGACTTGATGGTAGGTGTCGACGCGGATCTCCTCCTGCGTCTCGCTCAGGAACACGTGCGCGTCGATCTCGATGCCGAGCCGCGCCGCGGACAGCCGCTTCTGGTTCTCGAGCATGTAGTCGTAGCTGCCCTTGACCAGCATCATCTTGAAGAAGATCGGCCCGGTCTCCACGGCCAATAGCAAGAGCAAGATCGCCCATGGCACGAGCCCGCCGATCTCGTGCGAGATGTGGATGCGCTTGAGCAGCCCATCCAGGTGCCGCGATTGCTTGAGGTTACTGGCCTTGGCCTTCTCGAGCTCGGCCGCCAGCGCGTCCGCCGCCGCCCTCCAGGCCTTGATGTCCGTGCTCACCAGCGCCTCCTTGTCGGCGAAGGTGCTCTTGTCGCGCGCCAGCTCGGCCTCGAGCTTGTCGAGCGTCTCCTTCTTGTCCTGCCAGGCAGGTCCACGCCCGGGCACGCCCTTGGCGGTCTTGCCCTCGGCCTCGAGCTCGAGCTGCCGGCGCTGGTTGTTGATCTCGAGCCTGCGCTTCTCGAAGTAGTTGTTGCGGTCGTCGAGGAACGCCTGGGCCTTGTCGAGCTTGTCGACCAGCTCGGTCTTGCGCGCCAGCACCAGCTTCTCGCTGTTGGCGTTGAGCTTGGCCAGATAGGCGTTCTGCTCGAGCTCGAGCTGCGCGTCGATCTCGGGCTTCAAGATGCGGATCTCGAGCGGGGCCGAGATGCACACGCCGATGATGATCGCCATCAGCAGGCGCGGCAACGACTGAAACAGCTCGGTGAGCGTGATCTTCTCGGTGCCGTCTCCCTTGCCTGCGCTGGAGACGATGAAGCGGTCGATGTTGAAGATCACCAGCGACCACAAGAACCCGCCGGCCAGCGTGAACAGCGCCGTGCTCGGGTCGAGCGTGGCTTCCAGCGCGGTCGCGTCCTTGGGGCTGAACACGGTGTACAGCGCGTACGATGCAGATACGAACGCCAGCACCGAGGTCGCAAGCACGATGCCGCCGATGCTCTGGAACTTCACCCAGTCCGAGCCGGGGCAGCGCGCCAACAGCGCGGAGTCCGCGCCGGCGCAAAACCACAGGAAGCGCGTGAACGCCCCGGGTTTGGCCGCTTGCACCTCGGTCGCCGCCTCGCTCATGAACCCCCGGCCGCGATGCGCGCGATGGTCGCCGCCGACAGCGGCGCCACGCGTGGCACCCTCGGGCGAACCCGCGGTAGCGGGAGCAAGCGCGGCGCGAGCGGCGCGCGTAGATCGTGCAGTGGCCCCACTTCCACCGAGTAGCTGGCCCTGCCGCCCAGCCCCCAAGCCACCACGGTGAGCTTCCCGGCACTGGGCTTCGAGACGCGAAACGTCAGGTCGAACCGCCCCCACACCCAGCGCCGTTCCCCGCGGCACCGCACGAAGCCGTAGGCCACTCCGGCCACGCGCACGCGCACCTGCCGATCGACGGTGACCGCCACTCGCTGCGGGCCCCCCGCGACTATCCGTGTACGCAAACGAACCCCCGTAGAACGACGTCAGCCTACGCGATCTTACGCGTTCAGGCTAACACGCGAGTGTGCAGTGACGCTTGCTCGGACACAACTGCTTCGAACGTTCAGCCGATGTTTCGCACTCGCGCGGGGTTACTCGCACCTTGTCGCAAGACGCGTTGAAAGCGGCGGCTGCGCTCGATCCATGCATCAGTCAGACCACTTCTCGTGTAGGCTCCTCTAGGGCCAATAAGAGGGTGACGTTGCACGACTTGTTTCTGTACGCAGCCGTACTCGGGGGCGCACTCTTCGTCGCGCAGCTGGTGTTGTCGGCGATGGGCGCGGGCGATGCGGACATCGACTTCGGGGGGCACCACGGTGCGCCCACCGGGCACACCTCGGCCGATACGGCGTTCAAGCTGCTCTCGCTCCAGGGGTTGAGCGCGTTCTTCGCCATGTTCGGCCTGACCGGCCTGGCCCTCCGCGACGGCAGCGGCTGGCCGGCACCGTTCGCCCTGATGGGTGCAGCCATGGGCGGCACGCTCACCACGCTGGTGATCACGCGCATCTTCCGTGCGGCCAAGCAGCTGGAGGGCAGCGGCAACCTCGACATGAAGAACGCCGTCGGGGCCGAGGCCACCGTCTACCTGCGCATCGCGCCGGACAAGCCTGGCAAGGTGACGGTGACCGTGCAGAGCCGATCGGCCACCGCCGACGCGGTGTCCGAGGACAAATCGGTGTACGAGACGGGGACGCGCGTGCGCGTGGTGCGTGCGAACCCCGACGGTTCGTTGGTGATAGGCAAGCTGTGAGGTCGGGAGGGGTATCGTGATATCGCAAGAGTCCTTCGGCTTGTGGGCCGTCGTGGTGGTCACCTTCGTCGTCCTGGTCGTGGCGACGCTGATGTTCCTGGCTGCGCGCTACAAGCGTTGCCCTTCCGATCAGGTTCTCGTCATCTTCGGTAAGGTGGGCGAGGGCCTGTCGTCTCGCTGCATCCACGGCGGTGGCGCCTTCATCTGGCCGCTGATCCAGGACTATCGCTACCTGAGCCTGACGCCGCTCTCGATCGGCATCGACCTGCGCAACGCGCTGTCGCTGCAGAACATCCGCATCAACGTGCCGAGCACGTTCACTGTCGGCGTGAGCACCCACTCGGCGACCATGAGCAACGCGGCGGAGCGCCTGCTCAACCTGAACGCGGGCGAGATCGAGGAGATGGCCCGCGAGATCATCTTTGGTCAGCTGCGTCTGACTGTCGCCTCGCTGACCATCGAACAGATCAACCAGGACCGTGAGAGCTTCCTCGAACAGATCCGCAAGAACGTCGAGCCGGAGCTGAACAAGATCGGCTTGTACCTGATCAACGTCAACATCACGGACATCACCGACGAGTCGAACTACATCGAGAGCATCGGCAAGAAGGCAGCCGCCGAGGCGATCTTCCGCGCTCGGGTCGACGTCGCCGAGCAAGAGAAGATCGGCGCGATCGGTCAGTCGCTCGCGCACCGTGAGCAACAGGTCCAGGTCGCCGTCAACGAAGCCGAGTCGGTCAAGGGCCAGAAGGCCGCGCAAGCCGAGCAACGCGTGTTCGTGCAGCAACGCGAGACGCACGCGGCGATCGGTGAGTCTGAAGCGGTCCGCAATCGCGACATCGCGCTGGCCCAGAACACCGCCGAGGCGACGAAGGGCAAGAAGGCTGCCGAGGCCGATCAGCGCGTGTTCGTGCAACAGCGCGAAGCCGACGCGATCTCCGGCGAGAACGTGGCGCGGGCCAACATCGCGCTCAGCAACGCCGAGCTGTCGGTCAAGGCCGCCGAGGCTCATCGCCTGGCGGAGGTCGCGTCGCGCGATGCCGAGACCAAGATCCAGGAAGCGCAGGCCCGCGCGGAGGCGCAGCGCTTGACTGCCAGCGAAGTCGTGCGCCAGGAGATCGACAAGCGCAAGGCGGAGATCCTCGCGGCGGCCGACGCCGAGCAGGCGCGACTGCGCGCCAAGGGCGATGCGGACGCCACGCGCGCCCGCTACGAGGCGGAAGCCGAAGGTCTGCGGAAGGTCCTGCAGAGCAAGGCGGACGGCTATCGCGCGCTGGTCGAGAGCTGCGGCGGCGACGCGCGCGCTGCCGCCTCGCTGCTCATGATCGAGAAGATCGAACACCTCGTCGAAGCTCAAGTGTCCGCGATCAAGAACCTCAAGATCGACAAGGTCACGGTCTGGGACGGCGGGGGAGGCCAGAACGGCTCCTCCACGGCCAACTTTGCGGCCAGCTTGATCAAGAGCATTCCGCCGCTGCACGAAGTTGCCAAGATGGCCGGCGTGGAGCTACCAGAGTACCTGGGGCAGGCCACGGAAGGCGAAGCCGGCCGGCGCCCCGCTTGAAACATCCGGCAGCATGTCTCCTGATCCCCGCTTTCGCGCGCTCAGCGCGCATCACATCGTAGTCACGGCGCGCGCGCTCGGTCAGCGGATCGCCGAGCGCTTCCCGGAGTCCGGGCTGTCGCAAGTCGCGCGCGAGGTGGAGCAGGTCGCGCTCGAGGCGGCAGACGTGGCTGCGTGGCTTTCGCGGCCGCACTACTTGCTGCGCACGTCCGGCTTCGTGTTGTCCGCGGGCTTGTGCAGCATCGTGCTCCTGGCAGTGTTCGCGTTGCGGGTCGACGGGCAAGTGCGCAGCTTCTCGTACTGGGTACAGAGCATCGAGTCGCTGATCAACGATCTGGTGTTCGTCGGCATCGCGGTCTATTTCCTGCTGGGCCTCGAGACGCGGCGCAAGCGCGCCAAGGTGGTCGCGGCGCTGCACGTGCTGCGTTCGCTCGCGCACATCATCGACATGCATCAGCTGACCAAGGATCCTGATCGAGCGGCGATGGCATCGCGATCCGACACGGTGTCTTCGCCGAAGCGCGACCTGTCTGCGTTCGAGCTGACGCGCTACCTCGACTATTGCAGCGAACTACTGGCAATAGTCAGCAAGGTCGCTGCGCTGTATGTTCAGGAATTGTCAGACTCGGCGACAGTCGCGGCAGCCAGCGCAGTCGAGGAGCTGTGCGTGGGACTTTCGCGGACAATCTGGCAAAAAATCGTAATCCTCGATCGCGTGCTGGAGCACAATTAACTCGCGTTGCGTTTCAACTGAGTTGCAAGTGCGTCACGTCGCTGCGACGACCTTGCTCCCCGCGCCAAACAGGCGCAAGACTCGCGACCCACATGGCACCGCTCGGTTCTCAAACCGTTGCACCCTGGTTCGCGCGCAAGCGCTTCGCGGACGACATCACGTTGCTCCGTGAGAATCACGTCCATCCGTTCGTGCGCTGCAACATCTGGCACGTGCGCGGCCGCGATCGCGATCTGATTGTCGACACCGGCCTGGGCGTGGTCAGCTTGCGCGAGGCCGCGGCGGATCTGTTGGATCGACAGATCACTGCGGTGCTGACCCACAGCCACTTCGATCACATCGGCGGCGCACACGAGTTCTCCGAGCGCATCGCCCACGTGTCCGAGTGGGACGAGTTGGCCGAGCCGCTCGGCTTCCAGGGCCTGACCGCCGATACCCTGGGCAGTGAATTGGTTTCGCAGCTACGCGCTGCGGGCCACGAGGTGCCCGACCAGCTGCTCAACGCGCTGCCGAGCGCTGACTTCGACGCCTCGCTGTACCACGTGCGCGGCGCGCCGCTGACGGCTGCAGTGGACGACGGCGATCTACTCGACCTGGGCGACCGCAGCTTCGAGGTGCTGCACGTGCCGGGCCACTCCCCGGGCAGCATCGCGCTGTGGGAGCCCGCCACGCAGACGCTGTTCTCGGGTGATGCAGTCTACGATGGACCGCTGCTCGATCAGCTGCCCGGTAGCTCGATCGCCGAGTACGAACGCACGCTGCGGCGCCTGTTGCAGCTGGACGTGCGCGTGATCCACGCCGGGCGCGGCGCCAGCTTCGGCCGCGAGCGCCTGCGCGAGATCATCCGCCATCAGCTCGAACGCTGGGAGGACTCCGGGCTCTGGTGAGATGGCTTGAGCTCCACGAGTAGGGTGGGTAGGAGCTCGGACACAGTCGGGTGGATCGGTACGGCCCAGCGCAGCGCGGTGTAGGGCGCGCCCGCGTTCATCATGTCGATCACGCCGTGGATGGCTTCGTCGCCGCCCGTGCCGAGGATCGATGCGCCGAGGATGCGCTGGGTCTCGGTGTCGACCAGGATGCGCATGAAGCCACCTGTCTCGCCCTTCTCGATCGCCCGACTGACGCGCGTCATCGGGCGCTGACCGACGGCGTACGGCCTGCCGCTGGCGCGGACCTCCGCCTCGGTCATACCCACGCGGCCGAGCGGTGGATCGATGTACAACGCGTAGCAGGTGATGCGGTCGCTGAGCTTGCGCTGCTCCCCATCGAGCAAGTTGGCGGCGACGATCTCGTAGTCGTTCCAGGCGGTGTGCGTGAATGCCCCGCGCCCGTTGCAGTCGCCCAGCGCCCAGATGCCCGGCACATTGGTCGCGAGGCCGTCGTCCACGCGAATGTAGCCGCGCTCGTCGGTCGCGACGCCCGCGCGTTCGAGCCCGAGGTCGTCAGTGTTGGGCCGGCGCCCGACCGCGAGCAGCACGTCGCTGGCGATCACCTCGGGTTCGCCCTCCCGGCACGTCACGCGCACCGCGACCCCGCGCGCGTGCGGCGCGAGCGAGATGCACTCCGCCGAGGTGCGCACGGAGATGCCTTCATCTTCGAAGATCTTGCGGATGGCATCGGAGACATCGGCGTCTTCGCGCCCGATCAGGCGCGGCCCCTTCTCCACCACCGTGACCTTCGCGCCGAAGCGCCGGTACATCTGCGCGAACTCGAGCCCGATGTAGCTGCCTCCGACCACCACCAGGTGCTCGGGTACGCGGTCGAGTTGCAGGATCGTGGTGTTGGTCAGGTAGGGCACGCGATCGAGCTGCGGCCAGTCGGGGATGGTCGCGCGGCCGCCCACGTTGATGAAGACACGCGGCGCCTGCAGCTGCCTGTCGCCGACGCGCACGCAATCCGCGCGTTCGAAACGCGCCTGGCCCTGAATGACGGTGCAGTTCTGCATGCCGCGCAACCAGGTCTCGATGTTCTTGCGCGACCTGCCGCTGACGGCGTCCGCGCGCGCCTTCACCTTCGGCATGTCCACGCGTACGGGCCCCGTCTCGACCAACCCGTACTCCGCGCCTCGCCGCGCCAGGTGAGCCGCATAGGCGCTCGCGACCAGCGTCTTGGTCGGCGTGCAACCCGTGTTCACGCAGGTCCCGCCAAACAGCTTGCGCTCGACCAGCGCGACCTTCATGCCCGCGCTCGTCAGGCGCTGGGCCAGCGGTGGACCCGCCTGTCCCGCACCGAGGATGATGGCGTCGAAGTGCTCCATGAACACCTCGTGCGTCTATCTCTGCCAGAATGCAAGCGACAATCAGCGCCGCGCCCACTGCATGATGCGTTCGGCGACCTGATCCAGTCCCACGGTGCATTCCGCCGCGCCGCGCTTTACCGCCTCGCCCGGCATGCCCCACACCACGCTGGACTCTCGGTCTTGCGCGATCGTGCTTGCGCCGGCATTGCGCATCGCCAACAGGCCCTCTGCGCCGTCGCTGCCCATGCCCGTCAGGATCACGCCGATGGCGCTCGCGCCCACGCCTGCTGCGACGGAGTTAAATAACACGTCCACCGATGGCCGGTGACGATTCACCGGAGCTTCGCGGGTCACTCGGCACTCGTACTTGGCGCCGCTGCGCACGATGCGCAGGTGGTGGTCGCCCGGCGCGACGTAGGCATGGCCGAGCAGCACGGCATCGCCGTCGCGCGCCAGGCTCACGGCCAGGGCAGAGTGGGCGTCGAGGCGCTTGGCGAAGCGCGCGCTGAAGAGCTCGGGGATGTGCTGGGTGATCAGCACCGCGGGTGCGTCGGGCGGCAGCGCTGCGAGCACGTCGGCGACTGCTTCGGTGCCGCCGGTGGACGCACCGATGGCGATCACGCGGTCGGTGGTTCGAACTTCTGTGCTGCGCGCAGGTGTCGTACGAGCGGCCACAGGCTCTCGGTAGCGCACGCGCGCCCGGGCTGCTGTCTTGACCTTCAGCCGCAGCTCCTCGGCCAGCGCGTGGAGACCCTCGGCGATGCCGAGCTTGGGCTTGGACACGAAGTCCACCGCGCCGATCTGCAGCGCAGCCATCGTGACCTCCGCGCCTTCGTCGGTCAGCGACGACACCATCACCACCGGCATCGGCCGCAGGCGCATGATGTTGCGCAAGAAGGTCAGCCCATCCATCTTGGGCATCTCGACGTCGAGCGTGATCACGTCTGGTGCGTGTCGCTTGATCTTCTCGCGCGCCTCGTAGGGATCGGCCGCGGTGTCGACCACCTGGATCTCCGGATCGCCCTCGAGCAGCGCGCTGAGCAGCTTGCGCACCAGCGCCGAGTCATCCACCACCAGTACGCGTACCTGGCGTTCTCCCATCACGTCCTCAGAAGGCCTGGATCAAAACTCCTTCCACTCTCCATTCGGCGGAGGCGGACGGCGCGTCGAAAACATCGCCGTGCCCGCGTGCGTGTCTTCGTCGCGCGTGCGTGCCTTCGCGACGCTGGCACGCTTGGCGGGCTGTCGTTCGGAGCTTCCGGGCACGCCGGCGCCGACCTTGAAGTAGCGCACGAGCTCGGCCATGCTGCGCGCCTGCTCGGTCATCGACTCGGCCGCGGCCGAGGCCTGCTCGACCATTGCGGCGTTCTGTTGCGTGTTCTTGTCCATCTGCGAGATGGCCGAGTTGATCTGGTCGATGCCGGAGGCCTGCTGCTCGCTGGCGGCGTCGATCTCTCCGATGATGTCGGTCACCTTCTTCACAGAGCCCACGATCTCGCTCAGCGTCTCGCCCGAACGGTTCACCAGCTTCGCGCCCTGCTCGACCTTCTCCTGGCTGTCCTGGATCAGCGCCTTGATCTCCTTCGCGGCCGACGCGCTGCGCTGTGCCAGCGTGCGCACCTCGGCGGCGACCACCGCGAAGCCGCGGCCTTGATCGCCGGCGCGCGCAGCTTCGACCGCCGCGTTGAGCGCGAGCATGTTGGTCTGGAAGGCGATCTGCTCGATCACCCCGATGATGTCCGCCACCTTCTTCGAAGCATCCGTGATCGCGCTCATGGCGCCGACGGCGGCACCCACCACCTGGCCACCTTTTTCAGCAGCCTCGCGCGCACCGGCCGCGAGCTGGTTGGCTTGATTGGCGTTGTTGGCGTTTTGCTTCACCGTCGCCGTCAGCTGCTCCAGGCTGGAGGCCGTCTGCTCGAGCGCCGTCGACTGCTCCTGCGTGCGCGTGCTGAGGTTGGCGTTGCCCAGAGAGATCTCGCCCGCACCGGCGCTGATCGCGTCCGCGGCCTGGTTGATCTGTGAGACCATCGTGCTCACCGACTCCAGCAGCTGGTTGACGCCGGTCGCCACCGTGCGCATGAAGCCCTCGCAGCGCTCCGCGTCGATGCGCTCGGTCAGTCGTCCCGCGACCGCAGCCGCGATCACGCGCTCGATCTCGTGCTGCGCGGCCGAGTCCTTCCGAGCTCGGGGTCGTGCTTGCTTGCGCTTGGCGGTTTGCGGCTTCTTGGTGCGTGCCATGGTCATTTCCCTGAGTCCGATAGAAATCTTCAGGCCGCCGCGACTGCCGCGCCGGACCCATCGAAAATTCGATCCACGTCCAGGATCGTGATCATCTTGGTCTCCAAGGTGACGATGCCCTTGGCGAGTGACACATCGCCGGTCTGACGAAACGTCGGCGGCGCCTTGATCGTGGAGATCAGCACGGTGGTCACGTCGCTCATCGCGTCCACGATCACGCCCATCACCTTCTCGCGCCCGCCCGCCTGGAGGAGCAGCACGACGATGACCGTGGTGGGCCCGTAGGCGATCACGGGCATGCCGAGGCGCTCGCGCAGATCCGCGATCGCGACCACCTCGCCGCGGATGTTGATCACGCCCTTGATGAAGTTCGGCGCATTCGGGATGGGCATGGGCGTCGACCAGCTGCGGATCTCCTGCACGCGCAGGATGTCGACCGCGTACTCGGCGCCGTCGACGATGAAGGTCAGCAGTTGCTGCTCGTTGCTCATCCTCAAACTCCTCTACGCCGCGACCGGCGCTGCACTCTTTCGCCTGGCGAGTCGCGCGATGCCCATCACGTCCAGGATCAACGCCACCCGGCCATCGCCCAGGATGGTCGCTCCGGCCAGGCCCTCGACCACGCCGTAGTTGGTCTCGAGGCTCTTCACCACCACCTGTTGCTGCGCCAGCAGCTCCTCCACAGACAGCCCGATGCGCTCTCCGTCCGCCTCGACCACGACCAGCAGGCGGTTGACGTTGGCGTCGGCAGCCATCGGCGGCAGTCCGAGCGTGCGCCGCAGGTCGACGATCGGCACGAGCTCGTCGCGCAACCGATACAGCTCGCTCTTGCCCTCCAGCTGGTGCACGCGCGACGGGTCGACCTGTACCGACTCCAGGATCGACAGCAGCGGCACCACGTAGGTGTAGCCGCCGACGCTGACCAGCTGACCGTCGATGATCGCCAGCGTGAGCGGCAGGCGCAGGCTGATGCGCGTGCCGGCGCCGGGCGTCGAGGACACGTGGATGTGGCCGCTCAGCGACTTGATGTTGCGGCGCACCACGTCCATACCGACGCCGCGTCCCGACACGTCGCTGACCGCGCTGGCGGTCGAGAAGCCGGGCGCGAAGATCATCTCGCCCAATACCTCGGCGGACGGATTCGCCGGGCCCTGGATCAGGCCCATCTCGCGGCCGCGCGCGGCGATCTTCGCCAGGTTCAGGCCGCCGCCGTCGTCGCTCAGCTCGACCACGAAGTCGCTGCCGCGATGAAACGCCGCGACCTCGAGCGTGCCGGTCTCCGGCTTGCCCGCGGCGCGGCGCTTCTCGGGCGACTCGATGCCGTGGTCGAGCGCGTTGCGGATCAAGTGCACCAGCGGATCTCCGAGCTTCTCCAGGATCGTCTTGTCGACCTCGATCGACTGGCCGGACATGCGCAGCTCGCACAGCTTGCCGAGCTGCTTGCTGGTGTCGTGGACCAGCCGCGGGAGGCGCGCGAACACGGTGCCGATCGGCATGCTGCGCAGGCTCATCACGCTCTCCTGCAGCGCGCGCGTGTTGCGTGCCAGGAGCGAGAGCCCGTCGCGCAGCGAGGCCAGGCGTGCCGCGTCGATCGACTCCTCCGAGTCGAGCTCGCCCAGGATCGACTGGGTGATCACCAGCTCGCCGACCATGTTCATCAGCAGGTCGACCTTGTCCACGGCCACGCGGATCGACCCGATGCTCCCGTCGAACTCGCGCGTTGGAGTCGGCGGCGGAGCAGCTCGCGCGGTGGCTTCGTCGACCTCGATGTCTGCGTCCTCGCCTACCCACGAGAACACTTCGTCGATCTGCTCACGCGCGATCGCACCCTGCAGGCGCACCGCGAACGCCAGGTAGCACAACGTCGGATCCAGGTCGTCGAAGCGTGGCAAGCCGCGCGTGTCGGTCTCGATCTCGTAGCTGCCGAGCAGCGCCAGCTCGCGCAGCAGGCGTGCCGCATCGTTGCCGGTACGCAGCATGTTCGCGTGCGGACGAAACAGGATCGTGAAGCTCGTCTGTTCGGTTGCGGCGCGCGGCGCTGCAGCAGCCGGCGGCGGAGCGGCCGAGACCACGATCGCCCGCTCCAGGCGCAGCTTGAGCGCGCTGACCAGGCGGGCGTCGGTGGGAGTATGCTCGCGCGCGCCCGTCAGCAGGTGGCGCAGCACGTCCACGCTCTCGAGCAGCACGGCGGATACGCCGGACGACATGCTGCAGCGACCGCTGCGCAGCCGATCGAGCAGGGTCTCGGCGACGTGCGCCAGCTCGGCGATGCTCGAAAGGCCGAACGTGCCGGCGCCGCCCTTGATCGAGTGCGCGGCGCGGAACACCTCGTCGATCAACTCGCGCGGATCACCCGCGTGCTTGTCGAGCTCGAGCAACCGGCTCTCGATCACGCCGAGCGCCTCGGTCGCCTCGTCGAAGAAGGTCGACATCAGCTGCTTCTGCAAGCTGTCCAGCGCCGCGTTGGCCACGCTTCACCCCAGCACTTTTCGGATCGTTGCCAGCAGCTGCTCGGGATCGAAGGGCTTGACGATCCAGCCGGTCGCGCCGGCTTCCTTCGCCGCTCGCTTCTTCTCCGGATCCATCTCCGTGGTCAGCACCAGGATCGGCGTGAACCTGTAGCCGGCTACACCGCGGAGGGTCTTGATGAAGGTCAGGCCGTCCATAATCGGCATGTTCATGTCGCTGATCACGAGGTTGAAGACTCTTTGCTTGGCCGCGTTCAGCCCTTCGGCGCCGTTGGCCACCTCTGCAACCTCGTGTCCAGCCTGGGCCAAGGTCGCCCCCACCAACCTGCGCATCGATACCGAGTCATCGACAGCCAGTATCCGTGCCATTCCGCCTCCTGCGCGCTTCAGCTCTCACCACGAGAGCCGAGCCCGAGAACCCCCCCGAGTCCTGCGATGCGTGCGGCTTCGGCCACGTTGGCCGACACACCGCGCCAGTGCACCCGCTGTCCGCGCCGCCCGAGCTCGAGCACGAATGCCGCCAAGAGCTGCAGGCCGGCCGTGTCGATGCGCGAGACCTCCAGCAGGTCCAGTCGCACGTCGCCGCCTGCAGCCAGCACCTGCGCGAGCTCGGCTTTGCGCTCGCTCACGCTGTCGATACAGCACTCGCCGCGCCAGGCCAGGTCACTCTCGGACGCCACGGACCTACTACGGCGCTTTCACGAGATTCTTTAGTCAGGAACAACCGCCTACATGTCGGCGAACACACGCACTTCCAGCCGCTGGCCTGCGTGCTCGATCACGCTCTCCGCCAACGGCTGCAGCGGCGGGCAGGCTGCATCGAGCGGCAGGTCTTCGGGCAGAAACAGCTGGTTGCGCCTGCCGAGCAGCGGCTTGATGTTGCCGGCGACGACGTTGGTGATCTCGCGCAAAGCTTCCTGGGACTCGTCGGCGAACGGCGTCGCCGGATCGTGCCCGAACATCCGGCGCGCGACCAAGAGGGCGAGTCCGGGCGTGGCGTGCACCATCACCTGGCCACGGAACGAGCCCTGGATGCGCACACAGCAGGCCAGGAGGGAGCCGCTCGGCAGCGTCTCGTTGACGTCGCCGCCGGCTTCCTCGCCCGCCAGGGACAGCAGCACCTCCGCCGCGATGCGCCGGACCTCGTGTGGCAGTGATTGCATGCATCACCTCGTCTGGGCGCTGCTCGGCCGATAGAGCGTGGTGCGGCCCAGCATGGTGGAATCGAAGCCTGCCGACAAGCCCAACATGTTTTCGGTGGTGCCCAGGATGAGGTAGCCCTTGCGGCTCATCGTGTTGTGGACATTCTTCAGGATCGAGGCGCACGTCGCCGGTGAAAAGTAGATAAGCACGTTACGCAGGAAGACGACGTCGAAGATCGGGAGCGCGGGCAGCGAGTCGGCGAGGTTCATCGGCCGCCAGTCGATCATCGAGCGCAGCTCGGAGCGGACACGGAAGAGCGCGCCTTCGCGCTCGAAGTACGCGCCGAGCATGCGCGTCGGAAGGCCGCGCCCCAGCTCGAGCGACGAGTAGGTGCCTTCCCGCGCGCGCGTGATCGCGGCGCGCGAGAGATCGCTCGCGGTGATGCGCACGTTCCAGCCCCGCAGCTCGGGCGTGTCCTTGACCAACATGGCCAGGCTGTACGGCTCCTGGCCGGTCGAGCACGCGGCCGACCACAGGTGCAGCGAGCGTTCGACGCGACGCCGCGCGATCAGCTCGGGAAACACGTGCTTCTTCAGCGTCTCGTACGGGTGCAGGTCGCGAAAGAAGCTGGTCTCGTTGGTGGTCATGGCTTCGACCACAGTGGCGTGCAGCGCCCCGTAGGGCTCTCGGCGCAGGCGGTCCACCAGCGTCGTCAGATCGGGCAGACCTGCCTGACGCGCGACCGGCTCGAGCCGCGACTTCACGAGGTACTCCTGTCCCGCGTTCAACATGATCGCCGCGTGCTTGAGCACGAGCTTTTGAACGAAGGTGTAGTCCTCGGGCAGAAGCATCAGGGTGTCCGTCGGGGTCCAGCGGAGGCTTTACCTCCGAGTACTGCGTCGACGATGGCGCGCGCGACCTGGGAGAGCGGAAGCACGCGCTGCGCGAGTCCGGCTTCGATCACCGACGAGGGCATGCCCCAGGCGGTGGATGTGGCTTCGTCCTGTGCCCACACCGTGCCGCCCGCGCGCCGCACGGTCTGCGAGCCCTTGGTACCATCGTGGCCCACGCCGGTCAGGATCAGCGCCAGCAAGCTCTTGCCGTACATCGGCGCGGCGGACTGAAACAGCGGATCGACGGATGGACGGCAGCCGTTCTCGGCCGGCTGCTGATCGAGCGTGATCCAACCCTCGCGTGGGCTGCCCGCGACGCGCATGTGATGATCGCCGGGAGCGATGTAGACCACGCCCGGCTCGATGCGTTCGCGGTGCGTCGCCTCGCGTACCTTGAGCACGCCGGTGCTGGCCAGGCGCTGCGCGAGCACCTGCGTGAACACCGGCGGCATGTGCTGCACGATCAGGATCGGTACGCTGAAGTCCTTCGGCAGGTGCGGGATCACCTCGGCCAGCGCGGAAGGACCACCCGTCGAGACGCCGATTACCACCGCATCGATGCGCTCGGTCGGCATGCCGCCGAAGGCGCGCGACGCCGGCAAGTTCGCCGAGACGGCGGCCGCGACCGGCCCCGCGCGCTTGCGCCGTACCAGGCCGTGCAGCTTGGGGATGAGCTCGGCGCGGATGCGTTCGAGCGTGGCCTGCACGCTGCGCTGACCGGAGGGCTTGCACACGTAGTCGCTCGCGCCACGCGCAAGTGCCTCGAGCGTGGACTTGGCGCCGCGCTCGGTCAGCGTGCTGAACACGACGACCGGCAGCTTCGAGCGGCGGTTGCGCAGCTCGTCGAGCAGGGTCAGCCCGTCCATCTCGGGCATCTCGAGATCGAGCGTGATCACGTCGGGCCTGCACTCCGGGATCTTCTCGAGCGCGACGCGCCCGTTCGACGCCACGGCGACCACCTCGATGTCCGGATCAGTCTTCAGCGCGTCGCTGATCACCTGGCGCATGACGACCGAGTCGTCGACGATGAGTACTCGGATTGGGTTGGCGTTCATTCCGCACCGGGGCGCTGTTAGTAGGCGAATTGCGACAGCACGCGCCGCAGCTCGGAGGCCAGGCGTGCCAGCTCGGAGGCGGCGTTCTTCGTGTCGCTCGCACCCGACGAGGTGTGGCGCGCGGCTTCGGCCACGCCGCTGATGTTGCTGCTGATCTCGGTGGTTCCGCGCACGCCCTCGCTGAGCGAGCGCGCGATCTGGCCCGTGGTCGCGCTGTGCTCTTCGATCGCGGCGGCGACCGACGCTTGCACCTCGTTCATCTTGCCGATGAAGGCGCGGATCTCGGCGATGGCTTCGACTGCGCCCTGCGTGTCGACGCGGATGGCGTCGATGCGGCGCGCGATGTCTTGCGTCGCGCGGCCGGTCTCGGCGGCCAGGTCCTTGACCTCGTTCGCGACCACGGCGAAGCCCTTGCCCGCCTCGCCGGCGCGCGCCGCTTCGATCGTGGCGTTCAGCGCCAGCAGGTTGGTCTGTTCCGCGATCGAGTTGATCACCCGCACGATCTTGCCGATGCCCGCGCTCGACTCGCCCAGGCGATTGACCGCCTTGTCCGCAGTCTCGGCCAGCATCACCGCCTTGGACGAGGCTTCGGAGGCATCGCTGGTGGAGCGCGCGATCTCGCGCACGCTGGCGTTCAGGCCGTCGGTCGAGGTCGCCATGGCTTGCACGCTGCCCGAGACTTGCTCCGAGGCAGCCGTGACCACGTGGGCTTGCGCCGCAGTCTGCTCGGCGTTCGCGCTCATGTGCTCGCTCACGACCTTGAGCTCTTCCGAGGCGCCCGCCAGCACGTCGGACTGCTCGGCGATCGAGCGCAGCGCGGAGCGCATCGAGTCCACCGCGTCGTTGGCCAGGCGCACCATCTGGCCGAACTCGTCGGCGCTCTGCAGCTCGACGTGCTGCGTGAGGTCGCGCTGCGCGATCGCCTGGAACAGCTCGTGGATGCGCGCCAGCGGCTTCTCGATCGAGGACTTGAGGAACAGTCCGGCGATCACCGACAGCCCTGCCACGATCAGGATGCCGAAGATGTTCATGAGCAACAGCGCGTCCGCGCGGCTCGCGGCCTCTGCTTCTTGCTGGTCCACCAGCTTGCGCGAGAGCGCGGCGGCTTCGCGGGTGAAGTTGCTGTGCTGCTCGTAGTGCGCGCGCAGCGGGCCATCGAGCGAGGCGCGCGCCTTGTCCAGCTGCCCGGCATTGAGGGCCGGCAGGAAGCCCTGGTCGAACGCGCTGAAGAAGCGTGTGCCCGGTTCGTACGCGCGGATTGTCAGCATCTCGCGCAGCTGCGGGTCGCTGACGTGGTCGCGCCAGTACTGGTGCCGGTTCTCGTACTCGCGCTGCAGCGTGCGCATGCGATCCACCAGCAGCTGGCGCTTGCTCGGATCGCTCTGCTCGAGCAGTTCGTGCACGGTGAGGAACGCTTCGAGCAGGAACGCCGGCGGCGGCAGGATGTCCGAGATCAGCTTTTCGTGCGCACGGATCTCGAGGTAGGCGGGTCCGTGGATGCGGATCTTCTCGACCGAGCGCTGCACGACCACTGCCTGCACCAACAAGCCGGCCACGATCAGGCCGGTCATCAACAGCACTTTGTTGCGTATCGTCATGTGCGCCAACATGGCTAAGTTCCTTGCATCCCTTTCAGAAATCCACGGCGACTGCGCTGGACGGATCGAGTGCCAGCAGCAGCCGTTTCTCCAGCTTGTACGCGCCGCGGATCAGCGAGCGGTACGCCGCATTCAAGGTGTCCGGCGCGGGTTCGAACGCGCCCGCTTCGATCTCGATCACGTCGCCGACGTTGTCCACGAGTAGGCTGATTGGCCCGTCGTGGGTGCGGATCAGGACGTTGAACTGCTCCTTGTTCGGATCGGCGGGCGAGACGCCCAAGCGTTGGCGTAGATCCAGCACCGGGACGATCTGTCCGCGCAGGCTCATCAAGCCGCGGATCACCGAAGCTGCCAGCGGCACCGGCGTCACCGGCTGTGCGCGCAGGATCTCCTGGATCCGGCTGACCTCGATGCCGATGAACAGCGTGTCGAGGTCGAACGTGCACAGGGTTTCTTTAGCTCGCATGACTTATGCCGCTCCCAGCGCAGTGGCGCCGATCCAGTCCAGGTCGAGCACCTCGGTCACGCGCTCTTGCACGACCAGCGTACCGACCACGCCCATGCGGCAGCCGAGGCGCCGCAGCTCGCCAGGTGCTTCGACCACGTCCAACACGTCTTCGACGACCAGGCCCAGCGGGCGCCCGAGGAAGCCGAGTACGACCACGCTGAGCTGCTTGCTGCTGACGGCGGCGGGCGGTTCGTGGGCACGCAAGCGCGAGCGCGTCGCGGGCAGGAGCTCCGAGGTCACCACCAGCGGCATGATCTCGCCGCGGTACTGCACCACGTCGTACGTGCCGCCTTGCTCGACCAGCTCCACGTCGATGGTCTCGAGCCGCGTGACTTGATCGAGTGGTACCGCCAGCCGCTCGTCGTTCGGGCCGCGCAGCAAGAGCAGCGTGCGCCCGCAGTCGCCCAGCGCGGCCAGGTGGCTGCGCTCGACCAAGCTGTCGTCGCGCATCTCGGAGATCAGCCGCGCGCGCGTCGCGATGCCGAGGATGTCGAGGATCAGCGCCACCCGCCCGTCGCCGAGCAGGGTCGCGCCCGCGAAGGCTCCCGTCTCGCTGAGCAGCCTCGGCAGCGGCTTGACCACGATCTCCTGCTGGTCGAGCACGGCGTCGACGATCAGCCCGAAGTGCCGGCCGGCGGCCTGCACGACGGCCATGAAGCGCGCCGGGCGCTCCGGATCGTTGTCATTCGCGGGTGGCATGGCCGGCACGTCGTGCATCACGTGGCCGCCCAGGGCTTCTTCGAGGAAGACCACCGGTAGCAGCTTGCCGCGCAGGCGGTACACCGGCGCGCCGTGGATCCACTCGAGTTGCTGGTGGTCGGCGTCTTCCGCTAGCCTCACCAGCTCGATCACGTTGACCTGCGGCAAGGCGTAGCGATTGCCTGCACAGCGCACGATCAGCGCCGGGACGATGGCGAGCGTCAGCGGGATCTTGAGCGTGAACGTGGTGCCGAAGTTCTCGCGCGTCTGCACGTCGACCGTGCCGCCGACGGCTTCCACATTGGTCTTGACCACGTCCATGCCCACGCCGCGACCCGAGACGTTGGTGACGTGCTCGGCGGTGGAGAAGCCGGGCAGGAAGATCAGGCTCGCGATCTCCGTGTCGGACAGGGTCTGCGCGCGCTCTTCAGTGAGCAGTCCGCGCGCGATGGCCTTGCTGCGCACCTTGCGCAACGCGATCCCACCGCCGTCGTCCGCGACCTCGATGTGTACCAGGCCGTTCTGGTGGTACGCGCGCAGCACGATCCTACCCTCGGGGTTCTTGTTGCGCGCGCCGCGTAGTTCGGGCGGCTCGATCCCGTGATCCACGCAGTTGCGAATCAGGTGCGTGAGCGGATCCTTGATCGCCTCGATCAGCGACTTGTCCAGCTCGGTGTCTCGGCCGTCGAGATCCAGCCGAACCAGCTTGCGACAGGCCTTCGCCAGGTCGCGCACCACGCGCGGAAACTTCGCGAACAAGGTGCTCACGGGCTGCATGCGCATGCGCATGATCCCGTCCTGCAGTTGTGCGGTCACGAAGTTCAAGCGCTGCGTGGCGGACGCCAGGGCCATGTCCTCGCGGCCTTTCGCCAGCTGCACGATGTGGTTGCGGGTCAACACCAGCTCGCCCGCCAGGTCGACCAGGTTGTCGAGCAGCTGCACATCGACGCGCACGTTCTCGGGCGCAGCGGCGTGCCGTGGCTCGCCATCGCCCTTGCTGCTGCTGGCTGCCACGCCGTTGCCGGTAGCGAAGAATTCTCCGCCCATCGCGTCCGCGAGCGCCTCGCGCACACCGAGGTCGTGCACGGGGAGGGACGGAGGCTCCGCTGCGGGGATACCCGAAGCGGCGGGCATGCTGGCGGGGCCTGCGCTGGTCGTCTCGTCCAGGAGACCGAGCGTCAGTTCATCCGGAGCCTGTTCAGGCTCGGGCGCGGGTTGCGATTCCTGCACCTGCTCGCTCGAGCCTTCGCCGCGGCACAGGGCCCGCAGCTTTTCGGTCATCACGCTGTAGTCGCCGTCGCCGTCGTTGCCGCCCGCCTCGACCTCGCCGAGCATGTAGCGCACCGAGTCCAGGCTCTCGAGCAACGCGCTCGTGATCGCCATGTTCGACTGCAGCTCGCCATCCCGTAGCTTGCTGAGCAGGTTCTCCCCTGCGTGAGTCAGCTCCTCGAGCTTGGCGAACCCGAGGAAACCCGACGTGCCCTTGATCGTGTGGAAGCAGCGGAAGATCCGCGCCAGTAGCTCCTTGTCGTCGGGTCGCTCCTCGAGCTCGACCAGATCGCGGTCCAGGTGATCGAGGCCCTCTCGGCTCTCGACCAGGAACTCGGCGATCACGTCATCGAATTCACCCATGTCTCACCGTTGCGATCATCGGCCCTTGTCAGCGCCGGCTTGAGTCACTTGGTTACTGCACGCATACCGACCGCCGGCAGCCGCAACGACCCCACCGTCACCACAACCAGCGACACGTCGTCGGCCGATCGCGCGCCGCCGCGATAGACGTTGAGCCCGCCGAGCAGCAGGTCGAAGCCGTCGCCGGGCGTGCCTGGATGCGCGAGTAACCGGCTGACGCGCTCGTGGCCGAAGAGCTCGCCCTCGGCGTTTTCGGCCTCGGTCAGGCCGTCGGAGTAGACGAAGATCTCGTCTGCGGCGTCGACCGCAAAGCGGCTGGGCTGCACGCCGAGCTCCCGACTGGTGACCAGGCCCAGCGGCAGCGACTGCGAGTTCTGCAGCCGTAAGCTGCCATCGCGGGTGCCGCGGATGATGACCGTCGGTAGGCCACCGTTCCACACCATCAGCTCGCTGCGAGTACGGTCGAGCGTCAGAAACGCGGCCGCGCAGAACAGTCCAGCGGGCAGCAGGGCCTTGAGGATGTCGTTCACGGTCTCGATGCTCTCGGTCATCGAGATGCCCTTGCGGCAGGTCGCGTAGAAGGTGCTGGCGATCGGGATCGTGCCCACGGCCGCGCTCAAGCCGTGCCCCGTGAAGTCGCCCACCATCCAGCGCAGCTCGCCGTCGAGGGTCGTGGCGGCCAGCGCCACGTCGCCGTTGAAGAAGTCGAGCGGCGACGTCAAGTGGCGCACGCCGGGGATGTCGAGGCAACCCTGGCGGCGCACATTCGCCAGCAGGTGGCCGGCCATGCGCTGCTCGCGTTTGACCTGCTCGTGTAGCGACTGCAGCTCCTCGTTCTGCGCCGCCAGCCGCGCAACGGCGCTGCGTAGCTCGGAGACGTCGCGACCGACGACGTACACGCGCCCTTCATCGGTGCCGGCTCCGGTCCACTCGATGCTGTGATAGTTGCCCAGCTTGGAGAGCATGCGCACGACGATCGGCGGGTGCTCGCGGTTGGGTTCGGTGCGCATGCGCTCGAGATCGCGGCTGAAGGCGTCGCGATCGGCCGGGTGCGCGAGCTCGAACAGCTTGCGATCGCGCAGCTCTTGATCCTGCCAGCCCAGGTAGCTCGAGAACGCCGGGTTTGCGCGCACGATGCGGTCGTCGACGATCGCCATCAGGTCGTCGCTGAGCATGAAGAAGCGCTCGCCCTCGACGGCGGCGTTGGCCATCTCCTCGAGCTCGGTCAGCTGACGGCGAAAGCGGCGCTGGGAATTGCGCGCGAACAGGTACGGCGCGACGCGCTTGGCGATGCCCAGGGCGCGCGCTTGATCCTCGGCCTGGTAGGGGCGCGCGGCTTCGGCCGCAGATAGAAAGCCGACCAGCTCGCTACCGAACACCATCGGCACGGTCAGGCTGCGCGGGAGGACCGGTCCATTCGCCAGCACCCTCTGTGGCTCGTTCACGGCGCGCGCCTGGTGCGTGGTCAGCACGCTGGCCCATGCGCCCTGGCAGGCCTCGCGAGCGTGGTAGACCTGCTCACCCTCAGGCGCGCCGAACGTGCCGCGCAGGGCGGCGCAGACCAGGTCGCCAAACTCGTCCAGGTGCACGAACGTCCCGCTCGGGCTCTGCACCGCGTCGAGCAGGATGTCGAGCACGTCGGAGAAGAACGCATCCTGCTCGAACGTGGCATCCAGCCGCTGCCAGATGGCCTCGTCCTCCGCCTGTCGCGACGCCTGCAGCTCCTGCATGCTGGCCACGCCTTACTGATGGATCTTGAACAACCGATGAAAGTTCGCGATCTGCAGCACGTCGTAGGTCTGACCGCGACAGTTGGTGATCGTGACGCGCCCGCCGTTCTGCTGGGCGTGCTCGCGCAGCAGGAGCAGCATGCCGAGCGCCGCGCTGTCCATGTACGAGGCTTCTTCCATGTCGACCACGTACTCGGAGCTGTCGTTCGCGCTGGCGTAGGCTTCACGGAAGGCGGCGTGACACGAGAAGTCGAACCGCCCCTTGACCTTGATCACAGTGCAGTGGTCGCCTTGTTTTTCGCACTCGAGTGCCATGTAGACTCCTGCTTCGGGTCGTCCGCTCAGAAGAGCTCGACGCTCCCGTGGTCCATGGATTGTTGCTGTACCGCCAGCTGATCCCCGAGGCCGCGTAGACTGCGCACGATCTCCTGTAGCGGCGCGACTCGGTCTCCATTGTGGCCGCGCTCGATCACCTTCAACGCTTGCACCGAAAGCTCTCCGATCTTGTCCACCTTGCTGACGGTGGCGTTCAGGATCTGCGACACCATGTCCTCGAACTGCAGTGCGCGCACCGCTTCGGACATGTTGCTGGCGATGGTCTCGAGCATCTTCTCGAGGTCGCGGTTGACCGTGTCCAGCTTGCCGACCGCGTTGGCCAGGCTGCGGTGTGAGTCGATCGCACGGCTCATGTCGTGCGAAGCGAGGCCCGTCGAGGTCTTGCGTGCGGCCTGCAGCTCGGTCTGACAGGCGCTGACGCTCTGGCGGATCTGATTGCTCAGCGTGGCCGAGGCATTGGCGAGGCGCTTGACCTCGTCCGCCACGACCTTGAACGTGCGGCCCGCGTCGCCGGCGCGGTGCGTCTCGATGCGCGCGTTGAAGGCGATGAAGCGCGTCTCGCGTGCCAGGCCATCGATCGCGTCCGTGCAATTGTTGATGCTGTCGACCTTGGTCGAGAGCTCGGTCAGCTGCTCGATCATGCGCATGCTGTCGCGGCTGACGCGCACGATCTCGTCGACGAACTGGCGCAGCAGCGCCTCCGACGACGCGGCAAAGCCGCCGGCCACGCCTTCGGCGGTGTAGAAGGCCGCGGACACGCCCTGTAGCGCTTCGCGATGCGCCGAGGTGGCTTCATGTAGGTTGCGGAAGCTGCGATCCAGGCGCGCGGTCGCATCGCGCACAACCGTGCGAGCTCGCTCGAGATCCTGCCTGATCTGCGTGGTGGTGGACTGCATTGCGCTCTCGAAGTCGCGCACGAGCCCAGCCACGTCCGGATTGCCGCTTGCATCATGCATGCTCGCGGACAAACGGACACTGGCTCCGGTTACTTGAGCCGATAGGCTCGCCGCAAACACCGAAAGCGCGGTCAAGCTCGGCGGGGAAGGGCCGATTAGGGATAGGCGCGAACCTGCGGAGGCAGGCACGCCAGCGTCGGGATACATGGGCTTTAGTACGACAACCGGTAGTGCGGAACGGCTGCAACGCACGGCGGGGGCCTGGCGGATGGAATTCGAGCAGCTGGTCTACAGCGCTCCGGCGATCCTGCGGCCGCGGCGCTTCGCGGTGCTGGGCGAGCTCGCGATCTTGCAGCAACTGCGCGAGTTCGCCGGCCACGAGCCGCTGGCCAAAGATACCGAGCGCTTGTTCGCGCGCGGCGCGCTGCCCGACGGTACGTACATCGCGCGCAATGGCCGCTGGCTGCCCGAGATGCGGCCCGAGACGGTCGTGCCGGAGCCCGAGGCGCCCGAACCCGAGAAGCTCACCGCGGGCAACGTCGAGGAGTTGACCACGCGCATCGGCTCGCTCGAGACGAACATGCGCGCGCTGCAGAAGATGTTGGAAGGCGCGATGCGCGCGTTGAGCGAGCTCGCGAACCAGCCGCGCGTGGCTGCGCCTGCTGCCGCGCCGATGGTCGGGTCGATCGCGACGGCGGCCACCCAGCAGCGCGGTCCGGCAGAGCCGATGGGTACGCCGATGATGGTCGCGTCGATGCCGGCGCAGCCGCCCACGCCGCGCCCCCTGGTCGACCCGAACGAGAAGCTGATCTCGCTGCCTACCGTGGCAGCACTCTCGGATCTGGTGAAGAGCTTGGCAGGGCCCGAGGCGGTGTTGAACGCGGCGGAGCGCACGGATTGGGCGCAGCTGTCGGCGGCAACGCCGGTCTACGCCGCGGCCATCCACAACCACGATGGTCACGACGTGGGTGCGATGATCATGGACATCGAGAGCGCCCTGCGCCTGGCCGGTGCGCTGCTGATGGAGTCCGAGGACATGATCACCTCGTACATCGAGGAAAAGGCCATGTCGGACGAGATGCTCGACGCGGCCAGCGAGGTCTGCAACACGCTGATGTCTTCGTTCAACAAGATCAGCGGCAACCCGCACCTGCGCGTGGGCAAGCTCGAGCTACAGGACGCCGACCGGATCGGCTGGGTCGCGTTGGCGCGCAAGTGCGATGACTATCGCTACAGTCACGGTGGACGCCTGGCGATGGCGTTGCGTTGACCATGAGTGCCGCCAAGCTGACCAGTGTCGAGGAGTGGATCGAGGTCGTGCGTGACTGCGCGGCGAATGTAGGTCCAGCGATGGGCCTGGCACCGTGTCAGGTACTCGGCACGCTGAAGGCACCGGCCGCAGGTCTGTCCGGCGTGGCGATCACGCTCGAGGGCGACAAGCCGCACGTCTTGATCGGGGTCTTGTCGAACCAAGTCGGCCGGGCCGCGATCGCGCGCGCGCTGTTCCAGATGGGCCCGACCGAGTCGCCCAAGCCGGAAGACGAGACTGACGCCGTCGGCGAGCTAGCCAACGTGATCAGTGGGCACGTGAAGGCTGCCATGAGCCGCCTGGATGCCAAGATGCGCATTGGCCTGCCGTACGCCGTAAACGCTGACGCATTCACGCCATCGGCTGGTCAAGTCACGCTACGAGTTTCTTTTGGTAGTGTCCCTGCCGCGTTGGTAGTGACACTTCTGTGACCAAATTCGATCGCGAAAATCGCGAATAGCTTCAAGGGCGCGGCTAGTTCATCCGACGGACATAAAGCGTCTTGGGGCGGGCCTCGTAAGTAGGAGAGCGCAAGTGTCAAATGAAGAGATTATCGAGACGACCGTGAGTGAGGCGTGCATCGGCCTCTTCGAAGACTATTCGTTGCCGCTGCGCCGCACGACCACGGGCCCGCTCGATGGAGACTCGGAGCTCCTCTACTGTGGCGTCGTCGGCTACAGCGGTGAGCAGATGCGCGGTTCGCTGTTGCTCGCAACCTCGCGCGAGCCGCTCGGCCGTACCTCGCCGACCAGCGATGCGTCGTTCCGCGAGTGGATCGCGGAGCTCGCGAACCAGCTGTTGGGCCGCATCAAGAACAAGCTGATCCCACGCGGCGTGACGCTGCACCTGTCGACGCCGATCGTGCTGCGTGGCCAGCACCTGGCGCCGATCCCGCGCGCCGAGCTCGTGCCGTTCGTGTTTCGCTGTGAGGGTGGCTACGTCTGCGTGTGGTTCGACACGGAGGTCGCTCCAGGCCTGGACCTCTCGGTGGTGACCGAGAGTGAGGGCCTGATCAGCGAAGGCGAGAGCATGCTGTTCTGATTTCTGTCCGCGTACGTAGGGTAGGGAGGATACGAGAATGAAGAAGATCTTGGTGGTGGATGACTCGGCAACGGTGCGCCAGCAGGTAGGTTTGGCGCTCACGCAAGCCGGCTACTCCGTGCTCGAGGCGGGCGATGGAGTCGAGGGTCTGGCCGCGCTCGAAAAGGGCGGCATCTCGATGGTGATCTGTGACGTGAACATGCCGCGCATGAACGGCCTGGACATGCTCGAGAACATCAAGCGCGACCCGCGCCACAACGCGATTCCCGTCGTCATGCTCACCACCGAAGGTCACCCCGGCCTCGTGGATCGCGCCAAGAAGGCGGGCGCAAAGGGCTGGATCGTCAAGCCGTTCAAGGCTGAGCTGATGATCTCGGCAGTTGGAAAGTTGGTTGGGGCCTAACAAGTGTTCGCTTGGCTGTCGCGTTCTGACAGATCGACGGATGTCGTCAAGCTCGTGGAAGGCGAGCGGGATGGCTCGCGGATCCGCAATGTGGGCAGCCTGCTGTCGTCGATGCGCGACAGGCTGGGCAAGCGCATCCAGCAGATGAACCAGATGACTGCCGACGAAGTCACGGCGGCAGCCAGGCTGGTCAACGACGTGGTCGAGCGCGCGCGCACCTACGTCTACGAGAGCCAGCGCACTCTGGCGCGCATCGAAGGCCAGGGGCAGGACAGCGTCGGCCAGTTGTTGGAAGCGCAATCGGCGATGCTGCGCGATCACGTGCGCGAGATGTCCGGCCGAGCGCAGGTGCAGGACGAGCGTGCGCGGCAAGCTGCGGCTGCTGCCAAGAGCATCGCGGACCTCGCCCTGGCCATCGAACGGCTGGCCGGCGAGGCACGGCTGTTGGCCGTCAACGCGCGTATCGAGTCGTCGAGGCTCGGCGCGCACTCGGCCGGCTTCGAAGTTCTGGCGTCGGAGATGCAGCGTTTGAGCGACGAGGTCGCGGGCGCGAACGAACGCGTCAGTGAGCTCGCGGCGCGGCTCGGGACGGACCTGCCGTGGATCGCGCAGCACGCGCGCGACTTGCGCGGCGCGATGGAAGCCTTCGCATCCTCGTCGTCGTCGCGGCTGGAGGACACCGAACGCGGCGTGCAGGCGCTGCGCGTGGACGTCAGCAGCATCTCGCGTGCCGGCAGCTCGGCGATGGAAGACATCCTGCGAGCGTCCCGCTCCGCGCTGTCGCACCTGCAGTTCCAGGACGTCGTATCCCAGGAATTGCGCATGATGGACGCGAAGATGCGCGAGACGCACGTCTCCGTGGCCGAAGCGATGGGCGCCGACGCCGCGACGATCGCGGCCATCCCTTCGGCCGAGTACATGACGCAGGGCGCGGGGGCCGAAGGCCCGCTGATCGCGCCGTCCGGCGAAGTGGTGTTGTTCTAGCGGCGTCTTCGCGCTAGGGTGGGCCTGTTCAGCGCGGACTTTGGCCCACCTTGGGTGACGCGCTTTAGAAATATCACCCTAAGTCGCTG
The DNA here is from genome assembly GCA_035274465.1 of Polyangiales bacterium. GTDB lineage: Bacteria > Myxococcota_A > Polyangia > Polyangiales > JAFGIB01 > JADGRF01. Next base: position 16,236 of record DATEOF010000477.1, on the reverse strand, counting down.
GGCGTCTGCGCGGAAGAAGCGCGGGGCGACGCGTGGTGGGCCGAAAGGAACGCCATGTCTGTCTCGCCGGAATCCAGTATCGACACGCTCGCCATCCGCGGTGGCGAGCCCCGCAAGCACGCATACGACTCGGTGACCGTGCCGATCGCGTGCACCGCGACCTACGCGTTCGAAAACACGCAGGCCCTGAACGATCACTTCGCCGGACGGATCGAGCGCGAAGAGTACGGCCGCTACGGCAACCCGACCGTCGAAGTCGCGGAGCACAAGCTCGCGGCGCTCGACGGCGCAGACGCTGCCGTGCTGTTTCCGAGCGGAATGAATGCGGTCACGACGCTGCTCCTGTCGATGTTGCGGCCGGGCGATCACATCGTGTTGACCTCGGACGTGTACCGGCGAACGCGCCAGTTCGTGCGAAGCATGCTGGCGCGCTTCGGGATCGAGCACAGCTTGATCGAGCCCGACGACTACGCCGCGGCGGAGCTGGCGCTCCAGCGACCCAACACGCGCCTGTATCTCTCGGAGGCGCCGACCAACCCGTACCTGCGCGTGCCGGATGTCGCGCGTATTGCGGCGTTGTGTCGAGAGCTGCCGCGCGTGAAGATCGTCATCGATGCCACGCTCGCCACGCCGGTCAACTTCCGCCCCCTCGCGCACGGCGCGCACCTGGTGCTGCACTCGTGCACCAAATACCTCGCGGGACACAACGACCTGCTGGCCGGAGCACTGTGCGGCGACCGCGGCATCATCCAGGCGTTGCGCGAAGCGCGAGGAGTCCTGGGCGGGATGCCGGACCCGCACGGCGCGTACCTGCTAGTCCGCGGCATGAAGACGCTGGCCGTGCGTATGCGCCAGCACAACCAAAGCGGACTGCAAATCGCGCGCTTCCTGGCTGAGCACCCGGCCATCGCGCGTGTGTACTACCCCGGCCTCGAGAGCCATCCCGATCACGCGACAGCGGCGCGCCAATTCTCGGGCTTCGGCGGCGTCATCAGCTTCCTGGTCGACGGCGATCTAGCGCGCACCTCGCGCTTCATCGACCGTTGTCGCATCGCCACCATCGGTGCGTCGATGGGCGCAGTCGAGACATTGATCCAACAACCTGCGCTGATGTCACACTCCGAGCTCAGCTCGCAAGAACGCGCAGCGATCGGTGCGCACGACAATTTGGTGCGTTTATCAGTCGGCTTGGAAGATCCACGCGATTTGATGCTAGATTTCGCGCAGGCCCTCGAATGATTCGTACAGTCATCCTAGCCAACCTACTCACCTGCCTCATAGCGTGCACAACTGCCACGGAACCCAGCACGCCTGCCACATCCCAATCGGCTCCGCTGAACTGGATGATCACGCAGGAAGGAATCGGCACTCTCAAGCTGGGTGGTAGCTTGAGCGAACCGGTGGGAGGTTTCGACGACCGCTATCGCACCTCCTTCTACCGCGAAGAACTCCCGCTCGAAGGCTTCGAGTTCGACGACCCACCCGTGCTGGCAATCTTCGACGAAGGCCCCTTCCGATCCTGGGGCAAAAGCCATGTGGGACACGAACCCCCGGAAGCGATCCGCACGCGCGCAGTAGCATTCGCGCGAGCCAACCGCTTCAAGATCGCCATGCTAGTCATCACCGACCGCCGCCCCGCCACCGCGGCAGGAATTCGAGTCGGCGACGACTACGCCAGCTTCGCCCGCGCATACCCACGTGCCCCTTCACCGGACACCTACGTCGGCCTGTGGGAACAACCCAGCTGCATGGTCAACAGCGGCACCATCTGGTTCTTCTTCGACCGCTGCGACGACGCCGACCAGGCAAAGATCATCCGCATAGCGATCCGGCCTGAACGCTCGCGCGTGTAGCTTCGACGGCCGGCGGCACCTCCGGGACCAAGCGGCCATCCGCTCTGCGGAACTCCAGGACGCCGTCGATGCGAACGATGGAGTAGCCGTACTCGTGAAGGAAGCGGTGATGCCTCCGACAAAGCAGTACCAAGTTGTTGAGGTCCGTCAGCCCGCCGTTCAACCAGTGCTCGATGTGGTGCGCATCGAGGAAGCGTTGATTCGTACACCCCGGAAACCGGCAGCCACGATCCCTAGCGACGAGCGCGCGCCGTAGTGCGGTGGAAACAGTACGCGACTTCCCCAGCAGTAAGATGCCCCATCAGCGTCGTCAGTTCACGCTCGATGGTGTCATCGCTCAAGGTCGCAGCATCAGTCGACATGACACTGTTATAGCGCACGCTCTAACACGTTGTAATGCAAATGTATTTGCGTAATCCAAGTTGCGAATCATGGGCCGCCGTCAGCTGCATTCAACAAGGGCTCCTCAGTCGTGCTCGTGGCCCCGTAGAGCGTCCACGCACCACTGACGTGCGCAGCGCCGAGGCTGGGGCGCACGTGCAAGTGAGGCGCGCAGCGCCGTGGTGTCTTCGCGGGAGCGTAGGCGCGCGCAAGCGCCCGGCCCGCCGCGCCTGCGCGGTTGGACACACGGGACAAGCGAATGCAAACTCTTTGCGCAACCCACCCAAGCCAGCTGCCGCCGTCAGCTTCATCATGAAAGCTCTTGCGAGCATCCGCGTAGCCTTCCGGGGTCTGGGGCGCACGCCCCAGTGAGGCGCGAAGCGCCGCCGCCTCTTGGCGCGAGCGCCGATCGCAACCTCTCAAACGCATCCAGCCGACAAACGCCGGTGGGCATCGCGAACCCACCCGTCGTTAGCCCTGCTCGCCGATCGGCCATCGCGCGCGCGCGAGGGCGCATGAGTAAGCGCGAGCCCCGCCCGCGGCGGATTGCCGGGTGAAATGAGGCGCCTGGCTAAGCCGGTACTTCGGCGCTTCAGCAGGCGCCGCGCGGGTCAACGCGGCAGTTGAATGCGAAGGATCTTCCCCTCGCCGGCCACGGGCATCGTGCTGAGGTACAGGAACCCTTCGTGCACCAGAATGTGTGTCGTCTCGCGCAGCTGCGGTGAGCGCCAGAGGACCTCGGTGGCAAAGGGCGCTTTACTGGCGCGGGCGAGAGTGTATTGGTCATCGCCGCGGGCTCGGTAGATCCAGTAGACGTTGGACTCGTCACCGGTGATGTACTCACCGAGGCCGCCGCTCATGTCCTCGGTGAGACGCGTGCTGGTTCCAGGAGCTTCGGAGTAGAGCCCGAGCCCGATCTTGCCATTGGTCCGATCACCCCAGGACCACATCACATGTCCACCTGCGGTCGCCAGGATATCCGGTCCCCGTAGCTCGGCTCGGGGCTCGACCATACGCTTCAGATCGGAGCCGTCTTTCTTCACGCTCCAGAGCCCGCTGAGAGCCGTGCCCCAGTACAGCCGCTCGTCGGTTTGTGTGAGGATGTACGTGGCCTCGGGTAGCTCGAGCAGTCGGCGTGCCTCGGGTTGAAGAGTTGCGCGCGTGGCGGTCATCAAGTGCATGGGGCCGGGGCCGTCTTGGTCGTTCTGCTCGATCCAGTAGAATGCATCGTCGTCGGCGATGAGCGTCGTGATCGCGTGGTCCGTGAGGAAGATCGAAGTAGGCTCGTCGCTGAAGTAGAACTTGCCCGTCACCTGGAACGCGACGCCGTCGCGCACGTTGTACCAGTACGCCGCGTTGTCCATGAACACCGCGTCCCACATCTCGTTCAGATCTTCGCGTAGCCGCTCATACGGTCCACCGCTGACCGGCACACGCGCGAGCATGGCATCGAAGTTGAACTGATGCTGCTCGTCGTACGTCCCTGTATTGACGAAGTACAACGCCCCATCCACCGAGCTGATCCCCATCCCCCCAGGCGAGCTGAGCCCGTCCACCAACACCTGCATGCACAGCCCGTCCGTGCACTCCGCCCCCGCCTGGCAGAGGGCCCCGGCGCAGCGGCTCGCTGCCTCGAGACAGCGATTGCCAAGGCACACGAACCCGGCGGCGCAGTCGAGCGCGGGCCCGCAATGCGGATCGCGGCAACTACACGGCCCGTAGTGCCCGTCCTCCCCGCAGGTCGCAAACGCGGTCTCGTTCAGCCCAGGACACTCCATGCCGCAGATGTTCGCGACCACATCGCCCGGCTCGCACGAAGTGGTCGCCTCGGGCGTACGTCCTCCCCACGGCACGCAGACCCCTGCCGCGCAGCGCAGCCCATCGGCCTGCGGGTCGCAATCGCTGTCGTGCTTGCACTCGGCGCTGCACACGGCCGCCGCCTTCAGCTGCGTGCCGCACAGCGCCTGGATGGAGGGATCGCCCGCGGCCAAGCATGTCGCTCCGGGCGCGGTGCGCCCACACTGCGCATCAGACTCGCAAGCCTTGGTACACGCTCCGCACAAGCACGCCAGCTCCGACCCGCACTCGGCATCTTCATCGCAGGCTTTCAACCAGTTCGTGTTCTTGTCGGGCAAGGGCTCCACGGCTTTGGCGCACGCGAGCAGCCCAAACAAGCTCAACACCAGCGCGATCCGTGGATAAGTCATGTCGGTTCCTCCCCCGCATCTTCCGCCGTCACGTGCTGGCCGAAGTAGAACGTCACCTCGACCCGCTTCTCGTCGTCGATGCCGTGGCCGCGGTTGTGCTCGCTCACGAGGTTCCACAGCGAATTCACGTCCGTTCGCACGCGCGCGAGCAGCCCGTAGACCTCTTGCTCGTATGGATGGCCGGCGTGAATGCTGAAGCTGAGCGTGCTGCCCCCCACGCGATCACTCGAGCTCGAGCGCATGCCGATGGTGCGGAGCTTGGCGCCGATCGCATTGGCCATGGCGCGAAAATGATCGAGCACCGCGGCCTCCCATCCCTGCTCGGCGCCGACCGGGATCTGCAGCTGGGTACAGCGCAGCACCTCGCCGGTGTCCTCGATCCGCGCATCCTCGATCAAAGCCGCGAGCGCGCGCTCCGTCGCCTCGCCACCGAACGGCACGCGCGCGATCAAGTCCGCCTGCCGGATCGGCTGGTGATCGTACACCGCGAGCCACACCAGGTGCATGATCACATCCAGCTCCGACTGCTGCGCGATCGCCGCCTGCGCCTCCGGGCTCGACACTTGATAGAACGCTGCAGCGCCTCTGCCGGCGGCGCTGATTAACCCGCTGCTGAGCAGGTCCTTGAGCACGGCCGCCAGGTCATCCGGGTTCTCGCGCTTGAACGCAGCCAACAGCGCCTTGCGACTCGCGCCGCCCGACTGGCGCAAGTGCGCGATGACGGCTTCCCAGAGGGTTTGCTCGCGCGCGGTCGCGCTCTCGGAAAGCCGCTGAATCTTCTTTTGATAGCTGCGCAGCGCGAGCCCGAACATATCGGCTGCGACTTTTCGAGTCACGCCTTGCGCCTCCAGCTCGCGCGAGAGCTCCAGGAATACCTGGTCGGCCAGGCGCGCGAGTGGCGCCCGGATCCCGGCCGCCGTCGACAGCTGCGCGATCAGCAGGGTGGTCTGCTGCACGATCGCATCGATCAAGTGCCGGCTCTCCATGCGATGAGTCTGCCGCAGACGGCGGCGGCAGGTCAGATGAAAGAAAGTACACGACTAAAAACCCAGTCAATCCCAGGACATCTACGCATCGAACCTGCTAACTTGCCGCCGATGGACAGCCGTCCGATGCGTTGTGTGGTCACGCTAGTCTGTCTGTTCGCCGCGAGCTGTACGGGCTCCGAGGCGGGCCAACCACCGGCGCGATACCGCGCGCAGGTACGCTGGACGAGCTACGGCGTGCCGCACTTCCTCGCCGAAGATCTGCCGAGCGCCGCGTACGCGCACGGTTACGTCGCGAGCAAGGACGTGGTCTGTATCCTCGCCGATCAGTTCGTGCGTCTACGCAGCGAGCGCTCCAAGTACTTCGGACCCGGTGAGATGGACGCCAACCTGACGTCCGACTTCGGCATCCTCGCAGCCGGCGTGCGTGCCACGGCGCTCGCCACGTTCCCCAAGCTGGATCCAGAGAGTCGCGATCTGATCGTCGCTTACGCAGCCGGCTACGATCGCTACCTCGCCGAGACTCCGCGCGATGCATTGCCGGAGCCGTGTCGTGGTGCCGAGTGGGTGCAGCCGATATCGCCCGAGGACTTGTGGACCTACTACTACTATCTGAGCCTGGGTCCCGGCATCGACGCGATCTTCGCACGCATGGCCAAAGGCGCGCCGGATCAGTTGCCCGGGGATCCTCCGGTGCAGCACTTCGAAGGGGCGAGCAGCAACGGCTGGGCGATCGGCAAAGACCGTTCGCAGAACGCGCGCGGCATGCTGCTGGCCAATCCACACTTGCCCTGGCAGGGGCCGAGGCGGTTGTACGAGCAGCAGATCACGGTGCCCGGCGTGCTGAACGTGTACGGCGCAGGCTGGACCGGCGTTCCGCTGATCGCCGTCGGTTTCAATGAAGATGTCGCCTGGACTCACACGACCACGACCGCCAATCACACCACGCTGTACAAGCTCACGCTGGTGCCGGGCAAACCCACGCACTACATCCTCGACGGCCAAGAACGCGAGATGTCCGCGCACGACTTTCAGATCGAGGTGAAGCAGCCCGACGGCAGCCTCAGACTCGAGCAACGCACGCTCTACCGCTCGCACTACGGCGCGATGCTCGGCGACTTCGGCACACCGTGGAGCGACACCGACGCCTACACGTATCGCGACGCTGGCGAGGGCAACGTCGACTGGCTGCGCGCATACCTGGGGATGAACCGCGCGCGCAGCCTCGAGGCGTTGGAGGGTGCACAGGCCGAGGCGCAGGGCTTGTCATGGCTCAACATCATCGCCGTATCGAACAGCGGCACCGCGTTGTACTTCGATGCCTCGCGTACGCCGCTGCTGAGCGAGGCTGCCGAGCAGGCGTTTCGCGCGGCGATCGTGACCGACTACGACACGGGCCTCAGCCGCAACGGGCGCCAGGCGCTGCTGCCCGGAAACAGCTCGCTGTTCGACTGGCAGGGCATCTTCCCCCAAGCGGCGAGTCCGCGCCTCCTGCGCACGGACTTCGTGGCCAACTCCAACGACTCTCACTGGCTGATCAATCCGGCCGCGCCGCTTCGCGGCTTCTCGGCGCTGTTCGGCGACGACCCGAGCGAGCAGCGGAGCCTGCCATGGACCCTGCTGTCAGCGCGCTCGCGCATGAGCCTCAAGCTGCTGACCGAGAGCGGTGCCACCAGCGCCGCCGGCGCCGACAACAAGTTCTCGCTCGACGAGCTCGCAGCGGTCCCGTTCAACGACCGCGCGCTGCTCGGTGAGCTGCTGCGCGACGACGTCGTCGAGCGCTGCACGGCCCAACCCTCGGTAGAGCTCGGCGACGAGCTGGTCGATCTGCGGGAAGCCTGCGCGGTGCTCGCCAGTTGGGACTTGCGCGTGGCCGCTGACAGCCGCGGCGCACCGCTGTGGCGCGGGTTTCTGGCCGACTTCTACAACATCTTCCTCGGCGCCGTCGGTCTGTTCGCAGACACGCTGGATCCGAACGACCCGATCGCGACGCCTCGCACGCTGACGCCCGCGACCCCGGAGAGCGATCCGGTGCTCCAGGCGCTGGCGGGTGCGGTCCAGCGGCTCCAGAGCGTCGGCAGCGACGCATCTGCGACGCTCGGCAGCCTGCAGTTCACGCAGCGCGGCGCGCAACGCGTGCCGATCCAGGGCGGCCTCGAGTGCGAGGGGGCTTTCAACATCGTGGACTATCAAGCCCGTGACGGCACGCTCTTGCCGGGCCAAGCGCGCGGCGTGGTGCTCGACGCGCTCGGCCTCACCGCCGAGGGCTATCCGGTGAACTCCGGCAGCAGCTTCATGCTCGTTATGTCGTTCACGGACGCAGGCCCGGTTGCGCGCGTGCTGCTGAGCTACTCGCAATCTGCCGATCCCGGCAGTCCCCACTACGCCGACCAGACACGACTGTTTGCCGCGAAGACCTGGCGTGACGTGCGCTTCCGTGAGGCCGAGATCCGCGCCGATGCGGAGCTGCATGAAGACATGGTCGTGAGCCCGTAGCACGTCGCGCGTGCCGGGCACAGTGCCGGGCACGCGCGAACATTGCCGCGAGTTTGCGCTGGATTTGCAGCGTCGCGCGCTGGCCTCGCGATTGCAATGAGCTGCGTCACGCCCATGATTCAGCTGAATCGCAACCAACACTCTCAGCTCACCGACCTGACGGTGGGTGCAGCGCTCCGCGTGATGGCGCAGCAGCAACCGCTCGTCGAAGCACTGGTCTCCGTGCACCAGGGGCTTCGCTTCAGCTACGCCGAATTCGCGTACGAGGTGGAGCGCACCGCGCTGGCGCTGCTCGCGCTGGGTATCGCCAAGGGCGACCGTGTGGGCATCTGGTCGCAGAACTGCGCCGAGTGGGCGATGGTGCAGTTCGCGACCGGGCGCATCGGCGCCATCCTCGTCAACGTGAACCCTGCGTATCGGGCCGACGAGGCTCGCTACGCGCTGCATCACTCGGGCGTGCGGCTGTTGTTCAGCGCGCAGTCGTTCAAGTCCTCCGACTACCTGCAGATGCTCGCAGAGATCCGCGCGCAGCTGCCGATGCTCGAACGCGTCGTGACGCTCGGAGCGGCGCGAGCGAACGGGCCGGATGACCTGCTGTGGAGCGAGCTCGCCGGCTGGGGCCACGCCGTTCCAGTGCGGCTCCTGGAGGTGCGCGAGGCGAGCCTGCGCGCGGATGAACCGATCAACATCCAGTACACCAGCGGGACCACGGGGAACCCCAAGGGCGCCACGCTGACCCACCGCAACATCCTCAACAACGCGCGCTCGATCGCCCAGGTGCTCGGCTATACATGGGCCGACCGCGTCTGCATCCCGCTGCCGCTCTATCACTGCTTCGGCATGGGCGTCGGCAACCTCGGCTGCGTGAGCTCCGGCGCGACCATGGTCTACCCCGCGGCGGTGTTCGATCCACTCACGACCTTGCAGGCGGTTCAGGACGAGCGTTGCACCAGCGTCTACGGCGTGCCCACGATGTTCATCGCACAGCTCGAGCATCCGCGCTTCGCCGAGTTCGACTTGCGCTCGCTGCGCACGGGCCTGATGGGTGGCGCGCCGTGTCCGATCGAGACCATGCGTCAGGTCGTCTCCAAGATGCACGCGCGCGAGGTCTGCATCGTGTACGGCATGACCGAGACCGCGCCAGTCACGTTCATGTCGCGGCCGCACGACTCGCTGGAGCGCCGCGTGTCGACCGTGGGCACGGTCATGCCGCACATCGAGGCCAAGATCGTCGATCCCGCGAGCGGACTCACGCTGCCGCCCGGAGATGCGGGCGAGGTCTGCACGCGCGGTTACGCGCTGATGCCCGGCTACTGGAACGACCGCGCGGCGACTGCCGCGGCGATCGACGCCGAGGGCTGGATGCACACGGGTGATCTCGGCGTGCTCGACGGCGACGGCTATCTGAACATCGTCGGTCGCATCAAGGACATGGTGATCCGCGGCGGTGAGAACCTGTATCCGCGTGAGATCGAGGAAGTGTTGTTCCGCCATCCGGCGATCGCCAGCGCGCAGGTGGTCGGTGTACCCGACGCGTTCATGGGCGAGGAGCTCATGGCGTGGGTGATCGTGCGCGAGGGCATGAGCCTCGCGGCCGATGAGCTTCGCAGCTTCTGCCGCGCGCAGCTCGCGCACTTCAAGGTGCCGCGTTACGTCAAGTTCACCGACGCGTACCCGCTCACGGTCACTGGCAAGGTGCAGAAGTTTCGGTTGCGCCAACTGGGGATCGAGGAGCTCGGTCTGCACGCCGTGCAGGCGATCCAGACTGCCTGAGCGCTTCAGCCGGTGATGAGCGTAAGGTGCCCGGAGCGCGTCTCGGACTGGGCGCCGCCGCCTTGCACTAACGTCATGTTAGGTCGCGCGGGGCCTGTCAGACGCGCGATCGTCCAGGTCAGCTCGCGCGCGAATTCTTCATGCCCGGTCAGCGCGCTGTTCACTGCGTCTTTGCCCAGCAACTCGCCGGCGGAACGCAGCACCATGTTCGCGAGCGCGATTTGGGCGGACGCGATGGCGTGGAGCTCGCGCTCCAGCTTGTGCAGGTCGGCGCCGCGCGCGGTCAGGCTGTGGAGCAGGTGTTCGCGCGCGATCGGTTCCCACGGCTGGTCGGCCTTGTGCCGGCGAAGCTGCCAGTGCTTGGCTTCCAGTTGCCGATTCCAGAGCAGCTCGAGCTCACCCGAGGGGCTGCCCAGGACGCAGTAGATCTGCTCTTCCAGCGTATGTTCGTGAATGAAATCCAGTAGATGCTGCATTGCACTGCCGTCGTGACACGCCTGGTGTCCAGACGTCGGGCAATGTAGCAGGCTCTGCGTGCGAAGTAACGCCGCGGAACGAGTCTTGCTGGAAGAGTCCCGCCGCGCCCCGCGTGGCACTGTGTGACACACCCGGAGGACGGGTATGGTGGTTCGCGGACATGGTCGGTTGGCTTGGTTAGTTTGTGTGTTCGCGTGCTGCGCCTGCGGAGGTACCGACCCGCTCGCTATCAAGAAACCTGCCGCCTCCGAGGCGCCGGCCCAGGTCGCTTCAGGCGCAGCAGGGGAGGCCGGCCGCGCCGTCCCGGTCGGCTCGGCAGGCAGACCGCCCCAGGTAGGTCCGAGCGCAGGCACAGCGCCGATGCGTCCGCCCGCTGCAGCTGGCAGCGGCGGTGGCTCCGGGCAGCAGCAGGACGGCTGCGTTGCGCCCGCGAGCTGCCTCTTGTGCGCCGACGGTTCCTGCGCAAGGCCGGTGTGTAAGAACGGTCAGCTCGATAGTTGGAAGTGTCCCGAGGCCAAGCCCACTCCTGCTGTCTGCATAGTGGGCGGCTGCTCCAACCACCTCTGCTCCACGCTGCCGCTCGGGTCCACGTGCGAGTGGCTCGAAGAGTATGCGTGCTACCGCACGGCCAAGTGTGAACGTCAAAGCTCGGGCGAATGCGGTTGGACACCAACGCCGGAGCTAACACAGTGCATCGCCAATGCGCGCACGGGGGCAGACGGCGGCATCTAGTCCCACCGCCTGCAGCCGTCAGCTGCAGCCGCGTTCGGGGCATGTGGCGCTTCAGGCCCAGGTCAGCGTGGCGGCGGATGGTCAATGCGGGCTGGTGGGCCCACGCATTTTCGGGGTTTCAGCCTCGACCCGGTCGTGGTAATGCTGCCGCGGGGTCCATGCGCGACGATCGCGATCCTTCGCGGATCATCACCTCTGCTGCCGGCTTGCCGCTCGAGGACGCTGCGTTCCTGCGCGCGGTGCTCGAGGCCATCCCGGCCTTCGTCGTGCGTATCGATCCCGAGCAACGTATCAGCTACATCAACCACCTGCGTGTCGGGGTCACGCTGGACCAGGTGATCGGCACGCCGGCCCGCGAGATGATCGCGAGCGAAGATTTCGAACAGTATCAACTCGCAGCGGAGCAGGCGTTGCGTAGCGGCGAGACCTGCTCGTACGTCGCCAGGGGCTCGCGCAACGTCACGCGCACGGGCCCTGCGTCCTACGAGTGCCAGGTCGTGCCCATCGACAACGGCGACGGCCGGCGCGCCGTGTGCGTGGTTGCGACCGACATCACCGAACGGCTGCAGCACGTGAACGCGCTCCGGGAGAGCGAGGCGAAGTTGCGTGTAGCCGTCGAGGCCACGGGTATAGGCGTGTGGACCTGGGACCTCGCCGGTGACCACGTCGAATGGAACGAGCGCATGGCGGAGATCATGGACTGTGAGCCGATCAGTCCTGCAGATTACATCTCGCGCCTCGTGCATCCCGACGACCGCGCCCATGTGCTCGAGCAGATCCGGGCGTTGCGCTCCGGCTCCCCGAAGTTCCTGGAGCATCGCATCGTGCGCGCGGACGGGGAGGTTCGCTGGCTCCTGCCGTGCGGGCGGATCACGAAGTTCGTCGGCGGCAAGCCGGTCCAGGCCGTGGGCGGAGTGATGGACGTCACCGCCCAGCGCCGGACCGCCGAGCACCTGCGCCAGGCGCAGAAGCTGGACGCCATCGGCAGCCTCAGCGCCGGGGTGGCCCACAATTTCAACAACATGTTGGCGATCATCCGGCCCACGCTCGAGCTCGCGCTGCGTTCGCCGGCACCCGAGCTGGCGCGCTCGCTGGAAGACGCGCTGCATGCTGCCAACCGTGCGGCCGATCTGATCGGGCAGCTGATGATGTTCAGCGGGCAACGCAGCGTGCCGCCGACGGTCGCGCTCGACCTCGCGACGCTGATCGAACGCGCCGTGTCGATGTGTCAGAGCACCTTCGAGCACAGCGTGCGCATCGACACCGTGATCGACGCGCGCAGCGCGCAGATCACCACCGATCCGCTGGCGATCGAGCAGGTGATCGTCAACCTGTTGATCAACGCGCGCGATGCGGTGATCGAGGCGGAGCGCACCGAGCCGCGCATCCGCGTGCTCTTGTCGGAAGTCGCGACCACGCATCCCGAGCAGCCGGACTCCGTGCCGAAGCAGTTCGCGTGTATCCGGGTCGAGGACAACGGCATCGGCATGAGCGACGCCGTGAAGCAACGCGTGTTCGAGCCGTTCTTCACGACCAAGGCGCCTGGCAAGGGCACCGGGCTCGGCCTGGCGACGAGCTACGGCAACGTGCGGGAGCTGGGCGGCTTCATCACGTTCGAGTCGCAGCCGCAGCAAGGCACCACCGTGGCGGTATACCTGCCGCTCGCGCCGGCTGCGCCGCTTTCGGCCCGACCGGACGACGCGGTGCTGCGCGGAGTGCCGGACGCGACCATCCTGGTGGTCGACGATGAGGCGGCCGTCCGGCGCGTGGTCGAATTGTTGTTGAGCGAGTGCGGTCACCGTGTGCACACCGCGGTCGACGGCCCCGACGCGGTCGCCAAGCTGAAAGGCGGCCTCGCACCGGATCTGATCCTGCTGGACCGCTCGATGCCCGGCTGGTCGCCGAAGCAGACGCTGGAGGAGATTCGCGCCTGCGACCGCAGCGTGCCGATCATCCTGTTCACCGGCCAGCAAGTCACCGGCGACGAGCGCGCGCGGGTGCAGGACGTGTTGTTCAAGCCCGTGTCCAACGCCGAGTTCATGCGCACGATCGACCACTGGCTGGAGACCCGAGCTGCCAAGCGCGGCGCTGGCTGAACTGGCGTTTCTTCACTAAGCTGCCGCGCGTGAACATGGAGCTCAAGAGCGAGGCGTTGCGCGTGGCGCTGCGCGCAGCGATCGCCGGGCAGACGCGCGAGCTGGAGCAGCTGCTGGCGCGGCACGGTGGCCTGCCGGGCCGCCCGAACCTGAAGCTGGCGGCCGCCTTTGGCGCGGAGCTCGCGGAGGCGCCGGGCGCAGTCGCAGCCTTGCTCGAGCGCTTCACGGACGAGGATTCGCTGGCGAACGACCCGCGCACCTACCTGCCGATCGCGGCCGCGCACGCCTGGATGCAGCGCGCCCGCGCCGGTCGCGACGTCGAGCTGGCGTGGAGGGCGCTGCGCGCGCTCGCGGCCGATCCCCGCGCTCCCGTGCGCCTGGGTACGCGGCAAGCGCTGTACGACGGCGCGTTGCGCGAGGGCGGTGCCGATGCCCTGATCGTGCGCGCCGCCGGCTGGCTCGAAGAAGATGAGGATCGCGAGCTCGAGCTGGGCGCGGCTGCACTGGTGATCGAGACGCTGAGCGATCCGCAATTCCAGGGGGCGGTGCGCGATCACGAGGGCATGCTGAGCTTCCTCTCGCGCGCGATGGAGCGCGTCGCGAACGCTCCGCGGGCGGCGTCGCGCTCCGAAGGCCGCCGCCGCGTGCTGACGTCGCTGCCGCTGGCGCTGGCCCGGGTCGTGGCGTTCGTGCGTGCAGGCGAGCGCGGCTTCGAGTGGCTCCGCACCGAGTGCAGTCAGGCCAGCCACCCCGACCTGCGCGCCGCGCTGTCGAAGTCGCTGCTCGAGCTCGCAGACGACGCGCGCAGCCCCGGCGCAGCGGCGATCGCCGAGCTGCGCAAGACGCTCGAAGCCAGCGCCAAACCCGTGCGCGACGCCGCGCGAGTGCGGCCGGGCCACGGTCGAGGCCGGCGTTCGCGCACGGTGCGCTAGCGGCGCAGCCCGCGCGGCACGATGAAGCGCTCCGCGAAGTCGAAGCCCCACTGGCAGAGCAGCGCCAAGGCCGCGGCCGGAATCGCGCCTTCCAGGATCAACGCTTCGTCGCTGAGGCGGATGCCCGTGAGGATCGGTTGTCCGTAGCCTCCGGCGCCGATCAGCGCGCCGAGCGTGGCCGTGCCCACGTTGATGACCGCGGCGGTCTTGATGCCGGCGAGGATCGACGGCGACGCCAGCGGAAGCTCGATCAGGCGCAGGCGCGCTCCGGAGCCGAGGCCCAGGACCTCGGCGGACTCCAACAGCCCGCGATCGATCCCGGTCAGACCCGCGTGCGTGTTGCGCACGATCGGCAGCAAGCTGTACAGGAACAACGCTGCGATCGCCGGCGGCTCACCGATGCCGAACAGCGGGATCATGAACACCAGCAGCGCGAGCGATGGAATGGTCTGCAGCACGCTCGAGACGGCCAGGATCACCCGCGCCAGCGCGCGACTTCGCGCCGCGGCGACCCCCAGCGGTACGGCGAATGCGATCGCTGCGAGCAGTGACCATGCCGTGAGGGCCACGTGCTCGACGGTGCGCTGGATTAGCCGCTCGACGCGCGTGGGCTCGTGCACGTCGGCCGATATGCCGAGCGCGCGCGCGCTGAACTCCGCGGCGACCAGGCTCTCCGGGCGCTTCTTCAGCTTGACCTCGGCGTTCAGCTCGCGCATCGCCTCTTCATCGATGCGGCCGGCCAGGCGCTCGATCGCCGCGTGCAAGCGAGGGTGATCGCGCACGAACGCGCTGCGGTAGAGGAACAGCGCCTGATACTCGGGGAAGTAGTGGCGGTCGTCCTCCAGCACGCGCAGCTTGTAGAACGCGATATCGGCGTCCGTGGAGTACAGATCGGTCACGTCGAGGGTGCCGGACGAGAGCGCACGGTAGGCCAGGTCGTGGTCCAGCCCGCGGACTTGTGCGGGCGCCAGGGCATAGCGGCGTTGCAGGCCCGGCCAGCCGTCCGCGCGATCCATGAACTCGGAGGTCAGTCCGAAGCGTAGCTCCGGATGGCGCGCCAGGTCGCTGATGCTGCGGATGCCGAGCGCGGCGGCGCGAGCCTCCGGCATGCCGATGGCGTAGGTGTTGTCGAAGCCGAGCGGCTTGCCAGCCACCACGCCGCGCTTTGCCAGCGCCGCTGTCAGCTGCTGCGGATCGTCCGCGGCGCCGTCCAGGATCTCCTCGCGCAGCGTGCCGGTGTACTCCGGATACACGTCGATCTCGCCGGCCAGCAGCGCCTCCCACAACACGCGCGTCCCGCCGAGCTCGCGGCGGTGCTCGGCGCGCGCGCCGCCGTCCGCAGCCAACAGCCGCGCGAGCTCGCCGAGCAAGACCGACTCGGTGAACTTCTTCGAGCCCACGCGCAGCTCCGGCGTGCGCGTGCGGCCGCAGCCCAGGGCGAGGAGCAGGCAGGCGCACAGGGCGAGCTTCACGTGCCACCTTCGGCGACCAGCGGTGAGTGCTGGGCGTGGATGAAGCGGGTGATGAAGGGATCGGCGGGCTCATCCATCAGCTGGCGCAACGTGCCGCGCTGCAGGATCTGGCCGGAGCGCATGATCGCGATGAAGTCGCCGAAGAACGCGGCTTCGGCGAGATCGTGCGTGACGATCAGCACGGTCTTCTGGAGCTGGTTGAAGATCGCCCGCAGATCGGTCTGCAGCTCGGCGCGGGTGATGGGATCGAGCGCACCCAGCGGCTCGTCGAGCAAGAGCAGCTCCGGGTCGAGCATCAGGGCGCGCATGAGCCCCACGCGCTGGCGTTGGCCGCCCGAGAGCGTGTGCGGGTAGCGCTGCATGGCTTCTGCGGGCAAGCGCATCAGCGCGCTCAGCTCCTCGATCCGCGCCGCGATGCGTGCCTTGTCCCAGCCGAGGTGTTTGGCCAACAGAGCTGCGTTGCCGTACGCGGTCAAATGCGGGAACAGGCCGCCCTCCTGGATCACGTAGCCGATGCGCAGGCGCAGCGCGGAGAGGCTCTTGGCGGTGATCTCGACGCCGTCGAAGCGCAGCTTGCCCGCATCGGGGAACAAGAGCCCGGTGATCAAGCGCAGCACGGTCGACTTGCCCGAGCCGCTCTCGCCGATCAGCACCCCTGTCTGCCCGCGCTCGACCGTGAGCGAGACAGCGTGCAGCGCCTCCGCTGCCCCGAAGCGTTTGCTGACGGCCTCGATCTCGAGCATGCGGCCCTTCATCTCACAATCTGCGCGGCACGGCAAAGGTCAGCGCCGAGGCAACACTGGCTGAGTGGTGGTCGTCAGGCGATCGAGA
>DATEOF010000476.1:0-5369 GCA_035274465.1 Polyangiales bacterium | reverse complement strand
GCCGGCGCGCCGCTGCCCGACGCAGGCGCCGCCGGCGTGCCATCGCCGTTCCCGCTGTTGGGGGCGACTTCCGAGCTCCTGTCGCCGCCGCAGGCTGCCACCAGGGCGGCGAAAATCAGGCAGGCACCGGGGAGGGAGGTTCTGAGCATGCGGTTCTCCTGCGCAAAAGGCGCACGTCGACACCGCGCACCACTGCACACCCCATGCCACGGACGGAGGGAGCCAGTTTTCCCGTGATTATCGAGGCTTACGCTGCGCGTTACACGCCGGCGACTGTGCCGTGGTGTGCCAACCCAGGCCTTACGGGCAGACCGACGACAGAGATCGCCGCACGAGCACGTCGAAGAAGCCGACGACCATCTGCGTGCGACCCGAGTTCTTGCCGTCGCAGGGCGTCAGCATGAAGTCGTAGGTCGCGCGCAGGCTCATCGTACGCGACACGTCCGGCGCGTCGTAGAAGCTGATCTGACCGGTCGCGCCCTCGCAGCTGCCGAAGACGCCCACCGGCGCGTAGCGATCGGGCCGCGTGTAGCGCACGCGGATGCCCTCCATGCTGTCTTTGTCGGCCTGGATGGGGTTCAAGCCGAGGCCGATCTGTCCATCCTTGATCGCATTCGCCGAGAGCAAAATCTCGAGCTCGTGGCCGTCGCCGTTCGGGCAGGCGCCGTTCGACAGCTCGACCACCAGCGTCGGCGAGTCGCAGCCGTTGCGCCATGTGGCAGCTTGGCGGCTGACCAGGAAGTCTGCCGGTGAAGCGGTGGAAGTGACCGTGGATCGCTCGTCCGAGGTGGCGCGCACGGGGTCGACGCGCACACATTCGCGCGGCATCGGAGCGTCGCTGGCCGCGTCGGGTCGCTCGCCTGCGTCGTCTTCTTCTTGATCGCTCCGGCCGGAGTCGCGGTGGATCACTTGGACGTCGTGCGAGCCACCACCGCTGTGCGATAGCGGCGCTCGGGGCCCGTCGTCGCTGCAGCCGCAGAAGGCGAGCGCGACCAGGAGCAGACTCGTTCGCATCGGGGCAGTGTAGCAACCCGGGGAGCCGCCGCGCAGCGCCGGCGACCGATAGTTAGGCTGAAGGGTCGCGCCCCGAGGAGCGAGCCTTCCGGAGGGGCTTCCCAATTGCACATTTTGAACTACAGAGTCCGCTGGCCATGCGTGTCATCGAGCTGCGCGGTGCGCGCACCAACAACCTCAAGTCGCTCGACCTCGAAATCCGGCCCGGCACGCTGCTGGTCGTCACCGGGCCGTCGGGCGCCGGCAAGTCTTCGCTGGCGTTCGGCACGCTCTACGCCGAGGGCCAGCGCCGCTACGTCGAGAGCTTCAGCGCCTACGCACGGCAGTTTCTCGAGCGTCTGGCTCGCCCGGACGTGGACCGGCTGGAGCCCGTGCCGGCAGCGATCGCGGTGGATCGGCGCGCTCCGGTCAAGACCAGCCGCTCTACCGTGGCTACACTCACCGAGCTTACCGACCATGCCAAGCAATTGTGGGCGGCCGCCTCCGAGCTGATCTGCACCCGCTGTGGCGCGCGCGTGGTGAACCACTCCCCGGTCAGCGCGGTCGACGAGGTGCTCGCGCGCTTGCCGGGCGAACGGGCGATCGTGACGTATCCGCTGGCAGTGCGCGACGCCGAGGAGTTCCTGGGCGTGCGCGAGACGCTGGCGCGCGACGGCTACCGGCGGCTCCTGTTGAACGGCGAGCTGCGCGAGCTGGACGAGATCCGCCCGAGCGACGTGCTGGGCAAACAGCCGACAAAGCGCAAGGCCGTCGCCCCAGCGGTGGAGCTGCATGTAGTCACGGACCGCACCCAGGTCTCGCCGGATGCTCGCTCGCGGCTGCACGAGGCGCTCGAGGCCGCGTTCGAACGCGGAGCGGGCAGGGCCGAGGTGTACGGTGCCGCTGGCAGCTGCGTGAGTCTGTCCGCCGGGCTGCGCTGCGACGGCTGCGGGACCGAGTACAAGAAGCCCAGCCCCGGCCTGTTCTCATACAACAGCCCGATCGGCGCCTGCGACCACTGCCGGGGCTTCGGCCGCGTGATCGACGTCGACTGGGACAAGGTCGTGCCCGATCGGCGCAAGACCCTGGCCCAGGGCGCGATCCGCCCGTGGAGCGGCAAGTCGACGAGCTGGGAGCGCAAGCTGCTCGAGCGCTACTGCAAGCGCGCCGGTGTGCCGCTCAACGTCGCGTACGACAAGCTGAGCGCACAGCAGATCGAAGGCCTGATCGAGGGCGACGGCGGCGGCTGGCGCAACGGTTATCCGGGCTTGCGCCGCTGGTTCAAGTGGATGGAGACGCGCGCCTACAAGATGCACGTGCGCGTGCTCCTCTCGCGCTACCGCAAGTACGTCGAGTGCCCGCGCTGCGCGGGCTCGCGCTTCAAGCCCGAGATCACGGCGTTTCGTCTGAACTCGCTCACGCTGCCCGAGTTCTACGCGCTCAGCGTGCGCGAGGCGCTGGCGTTCGTGGAGGAGCTGTCGGGGAGGCTCGGGCGCGACCCGTCGCTGGCTCAGGTCCTCTCGGAGTGCAGGCTGCGGTTGTCGACGCTCGACGCCGTGGGTTTGCACTACCTCACGCTGGATCGCGCAGCGCGCACGCTCTCGGGCGGCGAGCTGCAGCGCGTCTCGCTGACCAGCGCGCTCGGAGCTTCGCTGACCGGCACGCTGTTCGTGCTGGATGAACCGACCGTCGGCCTGCACCCCGCGGATGTCGCCAGCCTGTTGCCGGTCGTGAGGCAGCTCGCGAGGGCCGACAACGTGGTGGTGGTGATCGAGAGCGACGAACACTTCCTGCGCGGCGCCGACCGCGTGCTCGAGCTCGGGCCCGGGGCGGGTGAAGCCGGCGGTCAGCTGGTGTTCGACGGTACGCCGGTCGAGTACTTCGCGCGCCACGCCGCGCGCCACGCGAGCGTGGTTCCGCAGCCAACGGCGGCCGGTTCCGAGCGCCTGGTGTTGAGCGGCGCCAGCGGCAACAACCTGAAGCAGGTCGAGCTCGAGCTGCCGCTGCGCGCGCTGAGCTGCGTGACCGGCGTGAGCGGCTCGGGCAAGAGCTCGCTCGTGTTGGACACGCTGGTGCCTGCGGTGCAGCGCGCGCTCGGCGACGCCTCGGCGCAGGCGCTACCGTACAGTGGCCTGCGCGGCGTCGATGCGTTCAAGTCGGTGGTGTTCGTCGATCAAGCGCCGCTCGGCCGCACCTCGCGCGGCAACCCCGCGACGCACCTCGGCGCCTGGGACGTGTTTCGGCGGCTGTTCGCTCGCCAACCGCTGGCGCGCGAGCGCGAGTACACGGCCGGCGTGTTCTCGTTCAACGTGGCGGGTGGGCGCTGCGAGGCCTGCAAGGGCGAGGGCGCCGAGACGGTCGAAATGCAGTTCCTGTCCGACGTAACCTTCTCCTGCCCGCAGTGCGGAGGCAGACGCTTTCTCGGCCCCGTGCTGGACGTGAAGCTCGAGGGCAAGGACGTGGCCGAGGTGCTGGAGCTCTCGGCGATCGAAGCGAACCAGATCTTCGGTCACCACCTCGACGTGAAGGCGCGCCTGTCACCGTTGATCGACGTCGGCGCGGGCTACTTGCGGCTGGGACAGGCGCTGAATACGTTGAGCGGCGGCGAGGCACAGCGCCTGAAGCTGGCGGCGGCGCTGGCCGAGGCCACACGCGATGCGCTGATCGTGCTCGACGAACCGACCGCCGGCCTGCACGCCGAGGACACGTTGCCGCTCTTGCGCACGTTGCGGGCGCTGGTCGCGCGCGGCAACACGGTCGTGCTGGTCGAGCACGACATGCGGGTGGCCGCGGCCAGCGACTATATCGTCGATCTCGGACCCGAGGCCGGCGCCGCCGGGGGCATGATCGTCGCGCAAGGCACGCCGAGCGAGGTCGCGCGCAGTGATGACAAGGGCAAGACCGCGCTCGCGCTGCGGTCGGTGCTGGATCCGGCGCGAGCGGCGCTCCAACCGGCCGCGCGGCCTGCAGCTGATGGCGGCGAGATCCAAGAGGACGTGATCGCGGTACGCGGCGCGCGCGAGCACAACTTGCGCGATCTGGATCTGGACGTGCCGCGCGACAAGCTGGTGGTGGTCACGGGCCCGTCGGGCAGCGGCAAGAGCACGCTGGCGTTCGACGTGATCTTCGCCGAGTCGCAGCGCCGCTACCTCGAGACGCTCTCACCTTACGTGCGCCAGTACCTCAAGCAGCTGCCGCGGCCCGCAGTGGATCGCGTGATCGGCACGCCGCCCTCGATCTCGCTCGAGCAGCGCTCCAGCGGCGGTGCGCGCAACTCCACCGTCGCCACGGTGACCGAGGTGGCGCACCACCTGCGCGTGGTCTTCGCGCGCGCCGGGCGCTTGCAGTGCCCGGACTGCGGCCTGCCGATCGAGGCGCGATCGGTGGCGGCGCTGGCGGAGCACGCACGCGAGCAGTTCGGTGCCGCGCAGGTGGCTGTCTGGGCACCGGTGGTGCGCGGGCGCAAGGGCGCGCACCGTGAGCTCCTCGCACAGGCGCTGCGCGCGGGACAAAAACGTGCGCGGATCGACGGCAAGCTGGTGGCGCTCGAGCGCGGGCTCAGCCTGGATCGCTACAAGGAGCACGAGATCGATCTCGAGCTCGGCAGCGCTGCGCCTGGAACGAACGAGTTCGTCGGCTTGCTGGAAGACGCCGTGGCGCGCGCCGACGGTTCGGTGCGCTTGATCGCGCCGCGTCGCGAGCTGCTGTTGTCGACGCGCCGCGCCTGCCCGCGCTGCGGCACCGGCTTCCCCGAGCTGGATCCGCGCTTCTTCTCGTTCAACACCCGCCAGGGCGCCTGCGCGACGTGCGACGGCCAGGGCGAGATCGAGGTCGGCGAGGATCGCGCGCAGAAGGACGTGCACCGCCGCGCCAAGGAGAATCGCGACGATCTGCACGGCCACAAGAAGGCCGCACGCGAGCCGCGCAGCGAGCCCGAGCGACGGACCTGCCCCGATTGCGGCGGACGGCGGCTGGCTGGGCTCGCGCTGCACACGCGGCTGCAAGGCTCGCTGATAAGCGAGTTGCTCGGCCTCGATGTCGCGGCCGCGCACGCCAAGCTGAAACAGATCGAGCTCACGGGGCGCGACGCGCTGGTGGCCGCGTTGCCGCTGCGAGAGGCGCTGCTGCGTCTGTCATTCCTCGAGCACGTCGGCTTGTCGTACCTGACGCTCGACCGCCCGGCGTGGTCGCTGAGCGGTGGCGAGCTGCAGCGCGTGCGGCTGGCCGCGCAGCTCGGCAGCGGCCTGACGGGTCTGCTCTACGTGCTCGACGAACCCACCATCGGCCTGCACCCGCGCGACACCGATCGGCTGCTGCGCGCGCTGCGCGAGCTGACCGACAAGGGCTGCTCGGTGCTCCTGGTCGAGCACGACGCC
>DATEOF010000475.1:0-5440 GCA_035274465.1 Polyangiales bacterium | reverse complement strand
TGAGCGTGATCGCGGCCGAGTTTCGCGAGCGCTACAAGTTCGACAACATCATCGGGCGCTCGGCGGCCATCCGCGACGTGCTGGCGCGCATCGTGCGCATCGCGCCCACCGACGCCACGGTGTTGATCACCGGCGAGAGCGGCACCGGCAAAGAGCTGGTGGCGAAGGCCATTCACGCCAACAGCCGCCGCTCCGCCCGACCCTACGTTCCGGTGAACTGCGCCGCCATCAGCGAGACCTTGCTCGAGAGCGAGCTGTTCGGGCACGTGCGCGGTGCGTTCACCGGCGCGGTCGCCGCGCGCAAGGGACTGTTCGAGGAAGCCAACGGCGGCACGTTCTTCTTCGACGAGATCGCCGAGACCCCGCTGTCGTTCCAGGCCAAGCTGCTGCGCGCGATCCAGGAGGGCGAGATCCGCCGCCTGGGCGACAGCCGATCGTTCAACGTCGACGTGCGGATCATCGCCGCGACCAACCAAGAGCTGCAGGAGGCGATCGCCGAGAAGCGCTTCCGCCAGGACCTCTACTACCGCCTGAACGTGGCGCGCTTCATCCTGCCGCCGCTGCGCGAGCGGCGCGAGGACGTGGCGCTGCTGGTCGATCACTTCCTCGAGAAGTGGATGCGCAAGCACAGCCGCCGCGCCGAGTTGGGCGAGGGCGTGCTCGACTACCTGATGCGCTACGAGTTCATCGGCAACGTGCGCGAGCTCGAGAACATGGTCGAGCAGGGCGTGGCGCTCGCCGAGCACGGCGTGATCCGCCTGGAAGACGTGATTCCGCTCGATAGCGTCCAGCGCAGCCACAAGCCGCGCTCCAAGATCATGCAGGATGTGATCGACGAGGCCGAGACCGAGGCCATCATGGAAGCGCTGCGCGACGTGCAGGGGAACCGCGAGCGTGCGGCCGAGCTCCTGGGGCTCAGCGCGACGACGCTTTGGCGCAAGATGAAGCGCTTGCGTATCGAGCACGACAAGCAGCCCTGACGCTGTGGTCGCACGTCGCCGCTGCCAGCTGCAGCGCGGGACCGCCAGCAGGCTTGCAGTCCTGAAAGGCTCGATTCTGATCTTGGAAGATCTTCTGCTAGCCCGATCTGTGGGCCGTGTGCGAGCGCGAGCACCATTCCAGACCGTCCAGAAAAATAAATCAATTTCGGGTACTTAGCAGGTGTGAGCGAGCTCGGGTGGTATCCAAGCAGGTGCGATTGTGGGTTGCCTTACGGCACGCGACTTGCTTTGCTAGCGCCCGGAGGCCGGGCCTGCGCTGCCCCCCCTGTGCGGGCTCGGCTTCCCTTTACCAAGTGGTGACACCGCCTGCGCTTCAGGCGTCATCGCGCGCGATACCCAGCGCCCGCATTTTCTTGTGTAGGTTGGTGCGCTCCACGCCGAGCTGGTTGGCGGCCCGCGAGATGTTCCAGTCGCAGGCCTTGAGCGTCATACGGATGTATTCGCTCTCGGCGCGGTCCCGAAAGTCTCGCAGCGACAGCGGCTCGCCCGCGGGCAGCGCGACGCCGAGTAAGCTGTGCTGCGCCCGACCGTCGGTCGGCGGTGCGTCGGCGGCGGGCTGAGGCGGCGGCTGAGCGCTCTTGCGGATTCCGGGCAAGGGCACGTCGTCCACGCCGATCTCGGCCCCGCTCAGGATCACCATACGCTCGATCACGTTGCGGAGCTCGCGCACGTTGCCCGGCCAGGGCCGCGACTGCAGCAACTCGAAGACCTCCGGATCGGCTTGCTTGGTCCGACCGCCGTACTCGCGGCAGAACTCCTCCAGGAACGACCGGGCGAGCAGGGGGATGTCCTCGACGCGCTCGCGCAGCGCGGGCGAGCGCAGCGGGATCACGTTCAGGCGGAAGAACAAATCGTCGCGGAAATTGCCCTTCTCCACCTCGCTGTTCAGGTCCTTGTTGGTGGCGGCGATCACGCGCGCATCCACCGCGATCGCTCGCTCGCCGCCGACGCGGCTGATCTCGCCACTCTGCAGCGCGCGCAGCACCTTCGCCTGAGCGCCCTGGCTCATGTCGCCGATCTCGTCCAGGAACAGCGAGCCGCCGTCGGCCAGCTCGAACATGCCCTTCTTGCGGTTGTGCGCGCCCGTGAAGGCGCCGCGCTCGTGACCGAACAGCTCGCTCTCGATCAGCTCGGAGGGGATGGCGGCGCAATTGAGCATCACGAACGGCCCGTCTTGGCGATCGCTCAGGCGGTGGATCGCCCGCGCGATCAACTCCTTGCCGGTGCCGCTCTCGCCGGTGATCAGCACCCGGCCCTTGGTGGGCGCGACCTTCTCGATCTGCTGGAACAAGGTGGTCATGACCGCGCTCTTGCCGATCATCTGGTAGCGATCGGACACCTCGGCCCTCAGCCGGGTCACCTCGCGCTGCAAGCGTTGGTTCTTGAGCGCGTTGCCCACGCTGACCAGCACGCGATCGCGATCCAGCGGCTTCTCGAGAAAGTCCGTCGCTCCCAGCTGCACCGAGTGCACGGCTTCGGCCAGCGAGGCGTGACCCGAGATCATGATCACGGGCAGCCCAGTCCACTCGGGCTTGGCGCGGATGCGCTGCAGCGCATCGATGCCGCTCATCTGCGGCAAGCGCACGTCCAGGATGGCCAGCTCGATCTCTTCGCGGTCGAGCAGCGAGAGGGCTTCCTCGGCGCTCGCGGCCTCGTGCACGCGATGGCCCAACCCCTCCAGCACCATGCCGAGCGTGCGCCGGATGTTCTTCTCGTCGTCACAGATCAGGATCGATGCGCCCACGGCCGGAGCGTATAACACACCGTGGTTACTGCTTGCGCGCGCCGCTGGCAGCGTCGGTAGGCTTCGCCGGCGCGCTGGCACCTTCGGCTGAAGGCTTGCCGGCACGGCGATCCTGGAGAGACTTGCTGGCCAGCGCCGATAGCGACGGCACGCTGGTGGCGTGCTCGAGCAAGCGAATCGCGCCGGCGGAGTCGCCGAGTTGGTCGTAGCACGCCACGCCTTCGGGCAACGCCGATGCGCTCTGCTGCGCACTGCCGTAGCTGCGGACGAGGGTCTCGTAGGCGCGGATGGCGCGATCGCAGCGACCGAGCGCGCGCTCCGAACGCGCGAGGTACAGCAGCGCGGAGGCGCGTTGCCCGCTCGGCGCGTTGCTCTCGAGCATGCGCGCGAACAACTGCGCCGCGGCCGTGTAGTCCTCGGCGCGGTAACGTTCGACGCCCGCTTCGAACACATCCTCGAGCGCCGCGGGTGCGGCTGGAGCAGCCTGAGCGGCGGGGGCAGCTGCGGCGGCAGGGGCAGCCTGCGGCGGCGGCGCTTCTCGTTCTTCGAACGCCGCGCCGGTGGGGACGGCGCCTTCGGCCTTGCGCTCCTTGCGCTGGGTGTTGGCCACCTGGCGCGACAGCGGCGCGTCGAGCAAACCCGAGAGCATGTCGTCGTCGATCGCGGGCCGCGAGCGCCCTGCAGGTTCAGCTGCGCCCTTGGCCTTGTTGGCCATGGCGACGTCTTGTTCGGCGGGCGCCTGGGCGAAGCGACCCTGCGCCTCCGCCGCTTTCGGCTGCAGACGCGCCTTGCGATCCGCGACCGGCCCCGAGCTCGCGGGATACGCACGCGCGCGCTCGGCGCCGATGTACGCGCCTTGGTCCGACTTGCGGCGCGGCTCTTTCCGCGCGACCCGCACAGACTTCTCGGCGGTGGCGACCGGTTCGGGCGCGGCCGCCGGGGCGGGTGGAGCGCTGGCCGGCGCGACCTCACGCGAGGGCCCGGCTTCGCCCGTGGGGGTGGCTTCCACGACCAACGTATCCGGACGTGCTTCTCGGCGGCGGGTCAACTCCGGCACCGACCACAGGCCGACCACCACGATCAGCACCGAGAGCGTCGCCATCGCGAAGTGGCGCGTCATGGCGAGGCGCGCCATGGCCTCGATCAGGCCCTGCAAACGTTCCAACGGGCTCGCGCTGCGACGAACGTGCGCGCGCGCGGCGCGCAGGATGCGATCGGTCAGCTCGGGTGGCGGCGCTTCGTCAGCCAGGTGACGTGCCAGGGCCTGGCCCGCTTCGAGCCGCGACAAGGCCTTGCGGCATGTGGGGCAATCGGCGATGTGTGTGCGAACTTCGACCTCCTGCGCGGGCGGAAGCTCGCCGTAGCAGAGGTCCAGAAGCACCGGTTCGCAGCGCGTGCAGTCCATGGCGGTCAAGTCGACGCTCCTTCGTCGTCTTCGTAGTCAGCCAGCGCGGTCTGGAGGCGTTCCAGTGCGTAGCGCATGCGGCTCTTCACCGTGTTCTCGGGGATGTCGCAGATCTTGGCGATCTCGGCGAAGGGGAGGTCGTCGACCTGGCGCAGCAAAAACACCTCACGTTGCTCGAGCGGCAAATGTTCGAGCGCGCGGCTGATGCGCTCTCGAATGCGCGGACCGGCGGCGCTGCGATCGGTGCTGGGCTGATGATGCGGAATGCGATCGACCAGACGCAGCGGGTTGTCGCCGTCCGGATTCACGCTCGCGTCGAGCGACGCATGTTTGCGGTGTTTCATGCGCCGCGTGTGATCGACGCACAGGTTGCGCGCGATGGTGAACAGCCAGGTCGAGAACTTGGATTGGCTTTGAAAGCCCGCGCCTCCCTGGATTACGCGCAAAAACACCTCTTGCGTGAGATCTTCGGCGACCTGGCGCTCACCGAGCGAACGCAGCACGAAGTTGTAGACGGGCCGCTGATAGCGCGAGAGCAGCGCGGCGAACGCGGCGTGATCGCCGGTGTGGAAACGCCCCAGCAGCTCGAGATCCGAGAGGTTTTGATCGAGCGCTTCGCGCGGCGGTGGATCTTCCGCGGGCTTGGGCCCGAGCGGCGTCGACGCGAACGACAGACGTGCTTTGGCTTTGGGCTCCATGGTCACGATCGGCGTCGCGGGCGGCCAGGTGCTCCCCGGTGGCCGTTGTCCACCGTGTTGCGCAGGGGAGAGCGTATCGCGAGTCGGCGCGGCTGCCGACTTCGCCGCATACGGGGTCCACCCGAACGCCGCACTACGCGTCAATCGTGCACCATTTCCGATGGTTACGTCTGGCTCCATACGACTCTAGTCGTTGACCGGTGCTAGCGCGCCTTGTTATAACGCCGACATTCCTTGGCGGACCCGCTCGGTGCCGCGCCTCCGTTTTACGAAGGGTTAATCGCAATGCGCAGACTGATGGCCGTGCCGTTGTCTGTGGCAATGCTGGTGTTTGTCGTTTGGACATCGGCCGCCCAGCCAGTTCAGACGCCCAAAACCAGCACAGGATCCGCGACTGTGCAGGGAGGGGCGTCGACGACGACTCCACCCGGTGTGAGCGCATCGGGGACGGTCGCCACACCCCCCGCACCCGCGTCCACACTCAAACCTGCAGCGCCCGCAGCGCCGCCAGCGCCGCCAGAGCCGCCAGCGCGCGCGACCGTAGCTGCGCCAGCCACGGGGACCCCGCCGCCAGCAGCTGCAGTGCCCGCTG
>DATEOF010000474.1:0-56248 GCA_035274465.1 Polyangiales bacterium | reverse complement strand
CCGACCTGGACGCGATGTTCGTCACGGAGATGATCGCGCACCACGCATCCGCACTGCCCGTGGCGCATCGTTCCGTCGCGACGCTGCGCAACGCCGAGCTCAGGGCGCTCGCGACGGGCATGGTGTCCATGCAAGCTGCGGAGATCGGAGAACTGCAAACCTGGCGAGACCAGCTCGCCTTGAGCGGAGCTGGCGAAGACCGTGCCCCAGCTGCCGAGCATCGTGCTGACATGGGCATGACGGGCGATCGACGCATTCCGCTCACGCCTGCGAACGACACGGAGTTCATCGACTTCTTCCTACCGCACCATGAAATGGCGGTGCAGATGGCAGAGATGCAGATGGCGCACGGCGAGAGCCCCGAAGTCCGCGCGATGGCCCAAGCCATGCGCGACGCACAGACCGCAGAGATCGCGCGTATGCGCGCGCTGCGCGGCACCGAGCCCACCGCGCCCCCGAACGATGCGCACATGCACGGTGAGATGCAGATGATGATGCATGTACAGGGCGGCGAGCTCGATCACATGTTCATGACTGAGATGGTTCAGCATCACGCCGCTGGCATTCCGACCGCGCACCGCGCCAAGCCGCACGTGGAGAACCCCGATTTGCGCGCCATGGCGGACAGCATCTTCCAAACTCAGTCGCGCGAGATCGGTGAGATGCAGAACATGCTCGAAATGACCACGGCGCACACAGGCCAGTAGGACCACTGAAGCGCAGCGGCTCTCACTCGTCACCGCAAAATTTGCGCGCCACGCCTCCCCAAACGTCTCTTTCTTCGCTCCAAGCAGGGCGAGGCTGGGCGCTGGAGGCGGCACGTGTGTTGCATTGAGTGGCTGCGAGGACATGCCATGAAACCCACGACTCTCGTCGTCTGTGTGCTGCTCGCGATCGCAGGCTTCTATCTGTGGACCGAGCATCAGGCCCACGTGCTCGGTGCCCTGCCCTATCTGCTGCTACTCGCCTGCCCGATCATCCACCTGTTCATGCACCGCGGTCACGGAAAGCACGGAGCCCAGTCATGAACCATGATACCGCCGCCTACGGCCTGTGGGGTCTGGTCGCGATCAACTCGCTGTTCTTCCTGTTCTTCGCGTTCAGCTTCTTCAAACCGGCCACCAAGCGCGACTGGCGCACCTTTGGAACATTTTCCGCGTTTATCGTGGCCTTGTTCGTCGAGATGTACGGCTTCCCGCTGACCATCTACTTGATGTCGGGCTGGCTGACCCGTCGTTTTCCAGGCGTCAATGTTTGGAATCACGACTTCGGTCACCTCTGGTACAGCTTGCTCGGCTTCAAGGGCGACCCACACCTGAACCCGATCCACATTGCCAGCAACCTCTTCATCATCGGCGGGTTCTTCCTGCTCTCTGCCTCGTGGCGCGTGCTGTACGCTGCACAGCGCGAAGGCAAGCTCGCGGCGACGGGGCCGTATGCCCGTGTTCGCCACCCGCAGTACGACGCGTTCGTACTGATCATGTTCGGATTTCTGCTGCAGTGGCCCACGCTGCTCACCCTGATCATGTTCCCGGTGCTCGTCGTGACGTACCTGCGACTGGCGAGGCGCGAGGAGCACGAGGTCCGCTCGACCTTTGGAAGCGCGTGGGACGCGTACGCGGCGAGCACGCCGGCCTTCATTCCGCGCTTCGGATCGAGGCACTCCAGCGGAGACCGCCGCTTACATGCGTGAACTGCGCTAACTGCGTGTGTTCCGTTTCGCTCAGACGCGCGGCAACAAGCAACGATCCACCACGCGGGGCCAAGCGTACTGCTGCGCGGTCAGCTGCGCCGCCTGCCGCAGAGCGTCCGTCGCACCACTGCGGCGCATCCGACCGAAAAGCGAAATGAACTCGCGCGGGTCGTTGCGGTGTAGCACCAGAGCGTTCTGGCCATCGACGGCGTAGTCTTCCCCCGAGGCTCCAGTGCACGCGAGACCGCCGACCGCCATGGCCTCGAGGCCCACGAGGCCGAACGGCTCGTGAGAGCTGTTGGCGAGCACCGCATCCGCGCCGCGAAACAATACGCCACGCGACTCGGCATCGAGGTGCGAGCGCATGACTAGGATGTCGCTGTGGTCCGTGTTGGACAACGCTTCCATCAGCCCACGCACACCGCCTGGCTTGGTGCGATGTTCGGTGATGCGCAACCCGTGCGCGCGGGCCTGACCGAGCACCTCGCGCTCGTACGCTTCGATGCCTCCGCGCGCGACGAGCAGCGGTGCAAACCCGTATCGTTTCAACTCGGCAACAGTCGCGACCGCCAAGAGCCAGCGTTTGTCGGGATCCCAGCGCGCGACCTTGGCTAGCAGCAACCGGTGTTCGAAGCGACGGCGAACCTCCTGCACCGCTTCGACCGCTGGCTGGCAGTAGCTCTCGGGACCGAGGCCATTCGGGATGACCAGCGCGTCGACGCCGTAGGCGCGCATGCACTGCCGCATGTAGCGACTAACAGTCACGATGGTCGCGGCTTTCTGCAGCCGCACCCAATCGATGCGATCGAAGCCGAACGTGTTGTTCGCGTTCCAGAAGATACTGACGCGCTTGGACAAGCCGAGCTCGCGCAACAATGCGTCCAACCGAAGCACGGCGTCGGCCGTGTGCCACTCCTCAGCCAACACGACGGCTCGATGAGTTCCGCTCGAGAGACTTGGCACCAGTGCGTGTTCGATCAGGTAGGGCGGCAACGAAGTCGCATAGTCCGCACGCTTCCCCTCCTCGTTCGCATACACGCCGTTCGGGTGATAGCGACTGATCCACTGACACCAGCGGTGAAGCATGACGCCACCGCGTTGTTCATGGCCCGGTTGTTCCGGATCGCCCACGAACCAGAGGTGCGGCTTGACGCCAGCACCTGCCAGCGCGTCGACGAGTCCGCTCACTCGACTCGCGATGCCTCCTGCGCGCGCGTAGGGGTCCGGACCTTCGAACGACAGAACGTGAAATTGGTCGATGGGCTGCTGGTGCACAGATCACTCCCGACGCGGCGCCCTGCAGCAACCGCGCCACACGCACCGAATCCGATCGTTAGCTGAGGCTGCGCGCAAACTCTGCGTGCGCGCGTATTTTCCGGCTGCGGCTCATCGCCCAGTACTAGCGATCCGGAGGACGGGAGACGCGGCGAGTGCGTGTGACGTCGAGTTCCACATTGTAGCGGCGCATCAACCTGTAGAAGCTCTCGCGCTCCACGCCGGCGTGGGCTGCTGCATCGCTGACCCGGCCGTCGTACTTGTCGAGCACCTCCTGGAGGTACCGCTGAGCGATCTCTTCTCGCCCTTTCTCTAGTGCCGCAGTCCAGCTCAGCTCGCCGAGTGCCGACGTGGGGTCGGCTTGGCGAACCGTGGCCTTGGCGATTTCCGGCGGCAAGTCGCTCACCTCGATCCGCGATCCAGTCGCGACAATCGACGCGCGCTCCACGGCGGCACGCAACTGACGCACGTTCCCGGGCCAGTCGTAGTGCAGCAGCGCATCCAGCGCGCTCTCGGCAAAACCAGTGACCTGCTGACCGCGCGCGACCGCCAGACGTTCGCGCAGGAAATGGCTCGCGAGTAGCTCGATGTCGTCTGGCCGTTCTCGCAACGGCGGGACGCGCAGCACGGCTACGTTCAACCGGTACCACAGGTCCTGACGAAACGTCCCGTCGCGCACCATGGCATCGAGGTCACGGTGCGTCGCAACGATCAGCCGGACGTCGATGGGCCGCTCGCCGACGTCTCCGACGCGCCGCACGGCGCGTTCCTCGAGCGCGCGCGTCAGCTTCGCCTGCAGCGGTAGGCCCATTTCGCCGATTTCATCGAGGAACAACGTGCCGGTGTGCGCTTCCTCGAACAGACCCGCGTGGTCCTTCATCGCGCCCGTGAATGCCCCCTTGCGGTAGCCGAACACCTCGCTTTCGAGCAACTCGCTCGGGATTGCCGCGCAGTTCACGGCGACGAAGCGCTGCGCTGCACGCGGACTCAAGCGATGGATGGCACGTGCAAGTCGCTCCTTGCCCGTGCCCGTCTCGCCGAGCAGCACGGCCGTGGCGTCGCTCTGCGCGACGCGGCGCAACATGGCGCTCAGCTCGCGCATGGGCTCCGACGCCGCGATGACTCCGGGCAGCACTTCCTCCCCCTGGGGAAGCGAGGCAGCTAACTCTTCGCTACAGCGACCGAGAGCACGACGCACGACAGCGCGCGCAGCTTCGGGCTCGAACGGCTTGGTCAAATAGTCGAAGGCGCCCAGCCGCAACGCGTCGACGGCAGTCGAGACCGAAGCGTACGCAGTCATCAGTACGACTTCGCAGCGCGGCCGGAGGCGCTTGCTCGCTTGCAGCACCTGGATACCGTCGACACCGGGCATGCGCACGTCACACAAAACCACGTCCACGGGCTCGGCCTCGAGGATCCCGATCGCATCCTCGCCGCGTTCTGCCGTGAGGACGCGCGCATCGTCGCGCAGCACCTTGGCCATCAGCCGCAACATATTCGGCTTATCATCGACGATGAGTACGATGGCCTGCGGTTCAGCGGCGCTCATGATGTCTGGCCCTCCTGCTCGGGAAGCTGCAATCGAAACATCGCTCCGCCCATCGGACCGTCCTCCACGCCGATGCTGCCGCCGTGCGCGCGCACGATACTCTCACACACTGCGAGTCCCAAACCGGAACCGCCGGAAGTCCTCGAAAAGAACGGCTGGAAGATCGACGCACGGTCCTTGGCATCCACACCTGGACCACGATCGGCCACGGTGATCTCGTAGCCTGAGCTGGTCCGCGTTCCGACGACTTCAATCGGAGAACCGCGCGGAGACACGTGCGCAGCGTTGCGCAGCAGGTTGAACAAGACCTGACGGATGCGGCCGGGATCGACGGACATGACACTGGGCTGCGCATTCACGACGAAGCGACAGCCGTCCGTGGTCCGCGCGTCCTCGAAGCGGCGGATCGATTCGAGCAGGAACTCCCGCATGCTCGTGGGCTCGACGCGCAGCTCGGTTACCCTCGCATACTCGAGTAGATCCTCGGCGATGCGCTGGCACGCGGCTGCCTCCTCGTCGAGGATCCGGATCTCGTCCTGAAGCACGCCGGGCGCCGAGCTCGGGGCCATCGTCTTGAGGTACCCACGGATGATGCCGATGGGGTTGTTGATCTCGTGCGCAACGCCGGCCGCCAGTTGTCCGATCACAGCCATGCGTTCGGCCTGCAGCATGCGCCGCTCGCGCGCTGCGATCTCCTCGACCATGCGATCGAAGCCGCGCGCGAGCTCGCGGAACTCGCCTTCGCCGCGCTCACCGATTCGAGTCGAGTAATCTCCAGCGCCGAAACGCCGCGCGGCCTCCGCCAATGCTGCCAGCGGTTTCAATACCGCCGCCCTCAACCGCAACGTATAGCTGAGCGAGAGGGCAAGGACCAATCCGATGCAAGCGCCGCCACCCAAGAGACCCGCCGTCGCGTCGCGCGTGGCGAGGGTATGCGCGTGCGCCATGCGGAGCTCCACCGCGCGCGCGATGGCATCCGCCTCCCCCGCCGCGGCCGAGGACAGCCGGTCGGCTTCGTGGTGCAGGGTGACAACGGCCTTGAGGTCGCCGCGCTCCACGGCCGGCACCATCGCGCTTCGAAACATGGTGTCGAGGGCTCGACTGTGTTCCACGACCCTGTCGAGCCGGCTTCGCTCCGAAGCAGGCACGAGGGGACGCAACGCATCCACGACCTGCCTCACCTTTTCGACCCAGACCTGGTAATGATCGAGATGCGAGCGGGTTACCTCGATGATCGTGTGCGCCTGATGCGCGTATTGCTCGCGTACTGCGGTCGCGAGCGCGTGGCTCTGATCGATCGCGCGCTCGTCCGCACGCATACCATCGACGAGGCCGGAGATGTCCCGGATCACCGTGAACAGCATCCCGCACATCACGACTGCGACGCCGGCTACCAGGCCGAAGCCGACCGCCAGGCGCCGCGCGATGGGGTTCCGCGGTGGCGACGATGACCCTGGCGCCTGTGTGACCGCCGAGGTCACAGCTTGTCACCCGTCGGGTTACGGGTGGTCCTACTTGGCGGCACGACGTTCTGTCGGTCGTGAGCCACGTTCGCTGGCCATCCGAGCTCGCCGTCGATGGTGGTCGCCAGCGTACGGGCGGGCGCGAAGCCACGCAGCCAACGCAGGATCTCGGATTGATCCGCGTGTGCGGAGAGCCCCTGGATCATGGCAACCTCCGCGCGAACGCAGACGAAATCGCCCATGGATATTGATCGCGCTGGCGCCGTCCTCGAGCGCGCGCCCGCGCGGGCCTTGGAACCCGTCACGGTGCCCGCGGCGCCGGCGAAGGTCAGGCGAGAGGCGAGATCCGGCGCGTTCATCTTCGGCATCACACGCATAGACGCAGCTCGCGTGCCAGCAGAACCACGAAAACCTGCCGGTTCCAACACGCGGACGCGCAAAGTTTTCGCCGGGCGGCGGAGACGAGAGCGAGGTCGCAGCTCCTACGAACCTCAAGGTAGAAGCACTCGAAGGC
The DNA here is from genome assembly GCA_035274465.1 of Polyangiales bacterium. Classification (GTDB taxonomy): domain Bacteria; phylum Myxococcota_A; class Polyangia; order Polyangiales; family JAFGIB01; genus JADGRF01. Next base: position 49,754 of record DATEOF010000474.1, on the reverse strand, counting down.
GGGGCACACCTGACTTGGAAGGACAACTCCGATAACGAGTCCGAATTCATGATCGAGCGCAAGTCGGGTAGCGAGACTTGGAAATCTATCGGCAACGTTCCATTCGACACGACCCAGTATCACGACGCCGGCATCCAGGCCGGCGTAAGCTACACGTACCGCGTCATGGCGATGCCCAAGTCGGGCGGCCACGACGAACAGAACGGTGCGTTTTCGAACGAGGTCGTCTTCACCGCGCCGACGGACGCAGGCGCAGCGGGAACTGCAGGCTCAGCGGCGCATGAAGCGCATCATTCGTACCGCAGGACGGATCTAGGCTGTCAGCCGGCGGTCGCGCTATCGTTCGGCAGTGCCTAGTTAGGTACTCACCGAAAGGACGCTTCTTCATGCCAAGCCCGTGCAACTCCCTACTAGCTTCCGTCTGCGCGATCGCAGTGAGCGCCGCCGCCCCCGTGTTCGCGCAAGCTGCTCCAGGCTCCAAAGCGCCTCCCACGCCGCCTGCCGGCGCTCCGCCGGCGGCTGCCGCTGCCAAGGCCCCTGCGCCGGCCGCGACCGCAGCGACGAAGACGCCTCCGGCAGCCACTACTGCCGCGCCCGCTGCAGCTGCACCGTCAGTGACTCTGCCGTCGACTGCGAGCGACCACGAAGCAATGGCCAAGAAGTACCAGGCCGAGGCTGCGCAGTACCGGCAGACTGCCGCCGAGCACAAAGCAATGGCAGCCGAGTACAAGAAGGCACATCCCGATCCCAAGGGCGGACCGAAGGACCATCCCTGGTACCAGAAGATGGCCAAGCACTGCGAAATGCTCTGGAAGGACGCGGACAAGCTCGCGACCGATGCCCAGAAGGCCGCCGACTATCACACCATGCGCGCCAAGGAGCTGCAGGGCGGCTGACCGCGAACGCATCGGGGCGCGTGGACGCGCGCCCTGATGCGTGCGTTCGGTCCGGGCTCGACTTGCAACTCGCCCTCCGCGCTCGGCGTGCTCAAGGATGTGGCAGTGGAAGCTGTATTGCGAGGCAGAACGGTAACACGCAAGTTCTGCGCGGTGCCGCCCCCAGCGGCGCAACGTTCGTCAGGACCACGCGCAGGAGCGAAAGGCAGTCACGCTCGGCTTCGCCGTGCCTATATACGTACTCACGCATAGGACACACCGACATGCGAACGTTTGCAACGCTAGGCATACTGATGTTCGCGGCGTGCTCGAGCGCAGCCGCGCCGACCGCACCGCGCGAAGAAACTCCCGTAGTTGCAGCCGCGCCTGCCAAAATCACGCGCGCCGAGCCAAGTCTCGTGTGCATGGTGAACAACCAGTACATGGGCAAGGCGCAGATCCCAGTCGTGGTCGAGGGGAAGACGTACTTCGGCTGTTGTGAGATGTGCAAGTCGCGCCTCGCCAACGATCCCACGAGCCGCGCCGCCACGGACCCCGTGAGTGGTGCAAGCGTGGACAAGGCGGCTGCGGTGATCGGGCGAGATCCTTCCGGCGCCGTGCAGTACTTCGAGAACGCGAAGAACCTGGAGCTGTACGCCGCGCGTTAGAACCGCTACCGGCGCTCCCGGCGCACTTTGTGCGTGGGCTCTCTGGCAGGTGTAAGGCTCTCGAGTCTTCCGCGTCAGCACTGAACCATGGCGAACCACGAGCACATCGATCATCACGCCGCCCACCAGGGGCAGCAACCACATTGCCACGCACATCACGCCAGGCCGCACGCGGCGACGCTACAACAGCCGATCGCACGCCCGTCGGGCGCGACCGCGTGGACTTGCCCCATGCATCCCGAAATCGTTCGCGATGCACCGGGCAATTGCCCCATCTGCGGCATGGCGCTCGAGCCCCGCGTGCCGACGGCCCAGGATGTACCCAACCCCGAGCTGAAGGACATGAGCCGGCGGTTCTGGTTTGCGGCCGCGCTCACAGTGCCCATCCTGGCCATAGCCATGGGCGACATGCTCCCTGGCCGGCCGATTTCGCACCTGCTGTCGCACCGCACCCGCGCTTGGCTCGAGTTCGCGCTGGCCACCCCAGTGGCCGTGTGGTCCGCGTGGCCATTCTACGTGCGCGCGGTCGAATCCATCCGCCACCGTAGCCTGAACATGTTCACGCTGATCGGACTCGGAGTCAGCGTCGCGTACCTCTTCAGCGTCGTGGCTACCGCTGCTCCGGATCTCTTCCCAGCCTCCTTTCACACACATGCGGGCCAAGTTGGTGTGTACTTCGAGGCTGCCGCAGTCATCGTCACTCTGATCCTGCTGGGTCAGGTGCTCGAGCTACGCGCCCGCAGCAATACCAGCGCAGCCATTCGCAAACTGCTCGGCCTGGCGCCGGCGACTGCGCGCGTGATTCGCGACGACGGCTCGGAGCACGACATCCCGCTCGATCACGTATCCGTCGGTGATCGTCTGCGGGTACGGCCGGGTGAGAAGGTGCCGGTCGATGGCAGCGTGTTGGAGGGCCAAAGCCACGTCGACGAAGCGATGGTTACAGGCGAACCGGTGCCCGTCGAGAAGCACGCGGGCGACAAAGTCATCGGCGCAACGATCAACGGCACCGGCAGCATCGTCATGCGCGCCGAGAAGGTCGGTAGCGAGACGCTGCTCGCACGCATCGTCGCCATGGTCGCCGAGGCGCAGCGCAGTCGCGCGCCGATCCAGAAGCTCGCGGACGTCGTAGCAGGCTACTTCGTGCCGATCGTCATAGTGATAGCCGCACTAACGTTTGGCCTGTGGGCGTGGCTCGGGCCCGAGCCTGCCATGACCTACGCACTCGTAAACGCCGTAGCCGTATTGATCATTGCCTGCCCTTGTGCGCTCGGCCTCGCCACGCCGATGTCGATCATGGTCGCGACGGGCAAGGGGGCAACCGCCGGAATCCTGTTCCGAAACGCCGAAGCCATCGAAGTCATGGGCAAGGTCGACACGCTGGTCGTGGACAAGACCGGAACCCTGACCGAGGGCAAACCGAAGCTGGTCAGCGTCGTGCCTGAAAACGACTTCGACGAATCGACGCTCCTGCAGCTCGTCGCATCCCTGGAGCGCGGGAGCGAGCATCCACTCGCGGCTGCGATCGTGGCCGGCGCAGCGGAGCGCGGCCTGCGCACCATGGACGTGGACGGATTCTCATCGACCACGGGTCAGGGCGTGCGCGGTCGCGTGGATGGGCGCGAGGTCGCGGCCGGCAACCGCTCGCTGATGCAAAGCTTGCGCGACGGAACGAGTCTGGATGCGCGCGCGGAGAGCTTGCGTGCCGAGGGCCAAACCGTGATGTACGTCGCGGTGGACGGCAAACCCGCTGGGCTGCTCGGCGTTGCCGATCCGATCAAGGGCAGCACGCTCGACGCAATCCGCGCGCTGCGGGCCGAAGGCATCCGCATCATCATGCTCACCGGCGACAACCGCACGACCGCGGAGGTGATCGCGCGCAAGCTGGGCTTGGACGACGTGCAGGCCGAAGTGTTGCCGGATCAGAAGGCGGAACACGTCAAACGTTTGCAGGCCGAAGGCCGCACAGTGGCCATGGCGGGCGACGGCATCAACGACGCGCCAGCGCTCGCGCAAGCGCACGTAGGCATCGCGATGGGTACCGGAACCGACGTCGCCATGGAGAGTGCGGCGGTCACGCTCGTCAAAGGTGACCTGCGCGGCATCGCGCGGGCCAGGCAGCTCTCGCATGCCACGATCTCCAACATCCGACAGAACCTCTTCTTCGCATTCGTCTACAATGTAGCAGGGATTCCTATCGCGGCGGGCGTGTTGTACCCCGCGCTTGGCATCCTGCTCAGCCCGATGATGGCTGCCGCGGCGATGAGCCTGAGCTCGGTGTCCGTGATTGCCAACGCCCTGCGGCTGCGCCGCGCACAGATCTGAGCCGAACTGAGATACGCTATTCTCGTGGACGGCCTCAAGACGCTCATCGAACGTTGGCGCGAAGACGCCGCGGGCACCTACCGGACCTGGTTTCTCTGGGAAGAGCGGATCAAGAATTTCCGATCGATCCGGCGCGGCATCGCGGAAATTGTGCGCGAGATCGAGCAAGGCACGTTCGGCAACGTGTACAAAGGCTCTTCGCTCGAGACAGTCGTCGGCTCGATCGCTGAACAACGCCAGATATTCAAGGGTGCGGATCACGCGTTTCTCTGGAAGCCGAAGCTCCGCATCCCAGACATCTACGAGCACCGCGAGAACCAGCTTGCGTTCGGCCGTTTCCTGGACGCCTGTACGTGTTGCACGACGCAGGACACGTTGCTCGCCGCGATTCGACGGCTCGATGCGAGAAAGATCAAAGGGCTCGGTCCAGCTGCGGCCAACCTCCTCTACTTCCTTCACCCTACCTTCGTGCCACCGTTCAACACTGCCATCGTGAACGGCTACAACGCGCTCACGGGAGCGAAAGTGAAGCTTGGCAAATGGGAAGAGTACCTGGCCATGCGCGAGGGCTTGCTGCGCTTGAACGATCAGCATCGCGCGCTGCTCTCGAACGATCTTGGCGCAATCGCTGGACTAATGTTCGACCTCGGGACCGGTCGATACACTGCGCCGCCGCGCGCCGAAGACGAAGCCGCGATGCGCGCATGGGAGGCTGATCTCGCGCGTGTCCGCGAAGCTGTCGACAGGGAACAGAAGGCGCGCGCCGCCGAACAGGCAGGCGACCGTACGCACACCGAAGTCCAGGGCTGGCTGCGGGACTTGGGCCGCGCACTCGGATTCGACGTGTGGGTGGCTGCGAACGACCGCGGACGAGCATGCGGTAGCGGCAAGCTCGGTGACGGCTGCATCGCGGAGCTCCCAATGGCGCTCGCATCACTGCCGGGCGGCGACGCGATCCGGCTCATCGACGTGTTGTGGCTCACACGCGGATCCGGAAACGTGGAAGCTGCGTTCGAGGTGGAGCACACGACCTCGATCTACTCGGGGATTGTGCGAATGCTCGATCTCGCGCTCGGCGTTCCGGGTGATCCGCTACGCGGGCTCTTTCTCGTCGCGCCAGACAATCGCGAACAGGAGGTCCGAGCGCAGCTACAGCGCCCCGCCTTCAGACGCGTGGCCGACCTCGCAGTGCGCTACCTTCCTTACAGCGAGCTCGCAAACAACCGCGATACGATGGCGCGCTTTGGCCATGGGCTGCGACCGATTGAAGCGGTCGCGCGAACGTTGACATGATCGGCCGCGGTTGACCCATGAGCGCCGTGTGCGGAGAGAATGGAGAGGCCAGCGCGGTGTCGAGAATTCCCGCGGGATACTCGAGACCATCGCTTTCATCTCACGGTGCGCACAGCATGCATTGAGCGATGCCCTCGTCTACTCATGGTGCCTCACGCGTGTCCCATTCTCAATTGAGTCGGAGGGCTGCGTGACCACCTCGTCGCCGGCGCGCAGCCCGCTCGTCACCACGGTCCAGCTGCCATCGGACGGCCCCAGGTCGACGACCGTGCGAACGGCGCGCGAGCTCGACACTTTGAATGCTGCCCATCGATCGCCAGCGCGGAAGAGTGCTGTCGACGCAATGCGCAGGACGTCTCGACCCTCCCACGTCACGATAGCTACCTCAACGCGATAGTCGTGACCAAGCCCTGGGGGAGGCGGCTCGGTCAGGTCGAGGACTACGTGCACGCGCTGCTCTTCGAGGCCGAGCGCCGAGACTTTCGTGAAGGCCGCAGGATCGACGCGACGCACGCGTGCGCCAAGCGTTTGCGTGCCGCCCCAACCGGAAACCGTCGCAGTCGCTCCCTCTCGAACCCGCGCGACGTCCGTGGAAAGAAGGTCGGCCTCGATCTCCAAGCGGTTCGCGTCGCCTAGCTCGAAGAGCGGCGTGCCCGCGCCGATCGGTCCGGCGCTCTGCTTCAGAACGCGGAGGATCCTCCCGCGAGCAGGCGCGCGTACGGCTGTGGGTTGGCTTGTATCGCTCGCAATCCCCAGCACGGCGTCGGCGCGCAGGTACTCGGCCCGCGCCTGCGCTGCCGCGGCGTTTGCGACCTCCAGACCGCGTCTGCGCATCTCTGCTTCGTGCGCACGATGGGTGAGCTCGTCCGCAGGTGCGCTACCGCTCGTTGCGAGCCGCCGTATTGTCTCGAGTTGGCTTTGCGCGTGTTCGAGCGCAACGCGGGCTTCCGCTTCGGCCGCCTCGGCCCGGACCACCGCTGCCTTGGCAGACATCACGGCCGCACTCGCTTCGGCGCGCGTGCGAGCATCGAGGGGGCGCGATGCCGCAGCGCGGATCGACGCGAGCGTGTCATTCGCTTCGATTACATCGCCGGGTTGAACGATCACGCGTTCGAGCTGTCCGTCCACAGGTGCCGCAACTACGAACAGGTCGCGCACCTTCGTTCGACCCTCACCACGCACCGTCGACGCGAGCGAACCCCGCGTCACCGTTGCCGTCGTGACATGGACTGGCTGCGGACGCAGCGTCCACGCTGTCGCCGCTGCCGTCGCGAGCAGTGCGCCCATCCAGATCGCTTTCTTCGCGTAGCTGCGGTGCCGCACAGGTCATTCCCTCGCTTTCAGCACACCGATGAGGTCGAGGCGATCGGCGCCTCGGCGCACGAGAAGCGCCGAGGCCAGCGTCGCGATCGCGAAGACCGTCATGGAGAACGCATACGTAGCCGGTGCGACCACATGCGGTAGGTGCATGCGCTCGCCGCTGGTACCCTGCGCGATCCAGCCGGAGAGCCAATAACCAATCCCGCTACCGATCGGCACTGCCATGACAGCCAGAACGGCGATCTCTCCCAGGAGGATACTAGAAACCTCGGCCCGCGTGAAACCGAGGACTCGCAGCGTTGCAAGGTCGCGCGCTCGCTCCGCAAGCGAGATCTTTGCGGTGTTGTAGACGACGCCGAAAGCGATGACGATCGCGAAGAGAACATCGACCTTCCGGACGAACTCCACGACGCCGTCGCTCATGGCCCGATAGGCGAGCAGACTGCCGGCTCGAAAATCCACGGCGACGGCGGAAGGTGTCCGTTTCAGCACGGCGTAAAGCTCCCCGGCTCGCAGCGGATCCACCGTCACGCTCACCGCCGAGTACGTTTGCGGCTCCCCGATCAACGCGCCAAGCGCCTCGAGATCCATGTAGACGACGGCGCCGAGCGGCTCGTTGAGCACGTCGACGAGCCGCGTCGTCACGACGCGCCTGGCGTTCTCGCGAAGCTCGAGCGACAGCGGATCGCCTCGCTCGAGACCGAGCGCCGCGGCCACAGACTTCGTCAGAATGGCTCCCTCGGCGGGGATTGCCGCAACCGCGTAGGCGTTGTCAGCTGCATGGCGCAGCACACCGCCCGCAGGCAGACCGAGGAGCGTGACATCTCGCGTCGGGCCCCGAGTGAGCAGACGCGCCGGAATCACACGCAGAGGCTCCGCGCGTCTTACGCCGGGTAGTGTCTCGAAATCGTGGAGCGTACCGAGTGCACGCGCATGCAGCAGCGAGACAGTCAAGTCGTCGCGTACGGCGACTTGATAGTGCACGTCTCGCACGCGATCGATGGAGTCGCTGATCGAAACGCCGATCATGGTCACCGCGATGGCGAGCGACATGCCGGCGATTGCGAGCGCCGTGCGCATCGGATGACGAGCCACGCTCCGCAACACCATGCGCGAGGTCGGCGTCAACAGAACCATCCAACGCGATGCTCCTGCAAACCCCAGAGCAGTGCGATGAAACGCTGGCGTCTCGGGTGCCATGGCCACGATCGGAGCGACCGAGGTCGCGCGCCACAGAGTACCGAGCGCACCCAGCGCAGCGAAGACAAGGGCGGCCAACGCAGCGATGACCACGACCAAGGGCTCGATCCGGAAGATCAACACGGGGAAGCGGAAGAAGCGGGCAAAGAACTCGGCAAACAGCCTGCCAAGCCAGGCGCCGAGCGGCATGCCGAGCACGATGCCCGGCAGCACGACCCATACGGTGAGCTCCAGGTAATGCGCGGCGATCGTCCAGCTGCGGTGTCCGAAGGCTTTCAACAGCCCAATCTGCTCGCGCTCCGTGGCAACGATGCGTGAGAGCACGATATTCACCAGAAACGCCGAGACGATCAGAAAGATCGAGGGTAGTATGACGACGAGCGAGCGCAACGCTTGAATGTGCTCTTCGATCATCGTGTGCGAGGCCTGGCTGCCGCGCCCGAACGCTCCGCGGCCGCCATACGGCTCGAGCACGCGGTCGATCGCAGCGGTCACGCGGCGCTCATCGGCACCGTGCGAGAGCAAAACGCAGACCTCGTTGATCGCGCCGCGGTAATCCAGCAGCGCCTCGAGCTCCTCGTGCGCCATCCACAGGATCGCGTACCGCCGATCGTCGGGCGCGAGCCCGCTCGGCGGAACGGGCATGATGTACTCGGGTGACAACGCCACTCCCACGAAGCGCAGCTGGACGCGATGGCCCCCGATCACCGCACTCATGGTGTCGCCGAGCGAGAGGTGATTGGTATCCGCGAACGCTTCGCTGACCAGCACCTCGCCAGCGTGCCCAGGCTCGACGTGGCGCCCCCGGCGCAGATGTAGATCGTTGACGTTGTGTCCCGTCATGCCGGGGATGGACACCAGCTGCACGGATGCGGGCTCGTCGAGCCCAGGGACGTCGAGGATCGCTTGCTGCTTGATTCGCCCTTCCACCGCGGCGACCCCAGGAACGGCTGCGATGTCGCGCGTCACGGCGCGCGGCGCGCGAGACAAACTGGCCCATACGTGGGCGAAGCGCTGGCGGGCGTAGTACTGTTCCTCGGAGATGCGTAACGACCGGAACGTCGCGAGCATCCCGACGAACAGGCCCACTCCGCTCGCCACCACGAGCGCGATCGCCACGACCTGCATCTTCATCCGCAACAGACCGCGCAGCAATTTCCGATCGAGCGCGTGCATCACCTACCGCTCAGTTCCCATAGCAATGAGGCGTGCAAGGAACATGCCCTCAGGACGGCGGCACACCGATCTCGGGACAAGCTGACGCGGCGAACGCCACGATCGGGGACCGCAGAGTTCCCTTTACCCCGGCCAATGATCGGGAGTTCACCGACTTCTTCATCGGGCCCGAAGGAGTCGACCGCTCCAGAGGATGAGCACATGGACCGCGAGATGCAGAGCATGATGCAGATGCACGGCCCCGAGCTCGATCAGATGTTCATGCATGAGATGACGCAGCACCACGCCGCGGGCATTCCGACCGCTCATCGTGCGAAGCTCCACGTGCAGCATCCTGAGCTGCGCGCTATGGCGCATCTTCGAGACACAATCGCGTGAGATCGGTGAGATGCAACACATGCTAGAGATGTCTTCTCCCTGAACGGCAGGCGGCGGCCATCCGCAGTGGCGCCCGGCGCAAGTCGCAAACACGCAGCGCAGAATTTGCGTACCCGCGTGAGCTCACAGGACTTGTTCGCGTGAAAAGCCCGACGACTCTCGTCATATGTGTGCTTGGCTGCACGAAGCGGAGCTCGCGGCGCGCGACGACGTCCGCTCGATCACCGGCACATGGCACGGCAGCTGCACTCGATACGCGGCATGGATCTCACACGTCGCACTGCAGCAGCCATACTGCTCACGTCGGGCGCACTCGTCGCATGGCGCGCACCGCTGGGCGCGCAGCCGGTTCACGTGTCGCAGGGCAGCGCGCCCGAGACCAGTGTCGCGGGCGTGCTGATCGGGGCTCCGCCCCACGACGTCTACGCGCGTGTCACCGCCTATCACCACTGGGCACACGTCTTCTCGGACGTGAGCTCGGTCGAGGTGCGCTCCGGCGCGTCACGCGATGCCGTCGTGCGTTTCACTTCGCGCGCGCTGCGCCACACGGTCACCGTGCGTTTCGACAACGTCGTCGATCGTGAGGTACGCTTCACGCTGATCGAAGGTCCTCCGGGCGCAGTTGCCTCGGGTAGATACCGCTTGGAGCCCAAGGACGCGGGCCGCAAGACATATGTCGCAGCTACGCTGCGCATGGACGTAGGTGGGGTGTTCGGCTGGCTGATCAGCGCAGACACGTTGCGCCAGATGCGAGAAGACAAACTCCGCATCGACCTCGCCGACATTGCCCGTGCGTTCTCCCGTCGCGACCGGACCTGAGAGCAAATCACGACGCGCGTGTCGTAAATGTCGCGGCCTTTGTCCGTGAGCACCAGCGACGGCGGTGCTCATCCTTGCGCGGCGGCGACGCTCGGCGCGCTCGCCGTGCCCGGCACAACCTCCCCACGGCGCCACAAGTAGTAGATCGCCGGGTAGGCCAGCAGCTCGAGCAAGAACGAGGTCACGAGCCCACCCACCATGGGCGCCGCGATGCGCTTCATCAGATCGGCGCCCGTGCCCGTAGACCACATGATCGGCAATAGGCCGATGAACGCGGCGCAGACCGTCATCGCCTTGGGCCGCACGCGCTTGACCGCGCCGTGGATGATGGCCTCGACCAAGTCGCCACTGGTGTGCAGGCGCCCTTCGCCCTTGGCTTCGTCGTACGCAAGGTCGAGGAACAAGAGCATGAAGACGCCGGTTTCTGCGTCGAGCCCCATCAGCGCGATCATTCCGACCCACACCGCGATCGACACATTGTAGTTCAGCGCGTACAGCAGCCAGACCGCGCCGATCGCGGAGAACGGCACCGCGAGCATGACCACCGCGGCCTTGAAGCTCGACTTCGTGTTCATGTACAGCAGGCCGAAGATCAACACGAGCGTCAGCGGAATGATCAGCTTCAGGCGCTCCTTGACGCGCAGCATGTTCTCGTATTGTCCGCTCCAGCTCAGCGCATAGCCCGCCGGCAGCTCGACATGCTGCTCCACCGCGGTCTTGGCCTTGGCCACGTAACCGCCAACGTCGATCTTCATGGTGTCGAAGTCCACGTAGATGTAGCCCGTGAGCAGGCCATTTTCGTCGCGGATCATCGAGGGGCCTTCAACCAGCTTCAACTCCGCTATCTCCGACATCGGGATCTGCCCCTGACCGTTTGGCAACGGCACCAGCACGCGCTTCAGCGTGTCGAGATCGTCGCGGTAGTCGCGCGCATAGCGCACGTTCACCGTGTAGCGCTCGCGGCCTTCGATGGTGGTCGTCTGGCCATCGCCCCCGACGGCGGTCATGACGAGCGTGTTCGCGTCGTCGATGCTGAGCCCGTAGCGCGCCAGACGATCGCGGTCGAGCACGAAGTCGAGGAAGTAGCCGCCCGCTACGCGTTCGGCGTACACGCTGCGTGTGCCCGGGACTTTCTGGACCGCAGCCTCGATCTGCAGCGCCGTGTTCTGGATCACTGCCAGGTCGGCGCCGCTCACCTTGATGCCGATCGGCGTGCGGATGCCAGTGGACAACATGTCCAAACGGCCCTTGATCGGCATCGTCCAGGCGTTGCTGATGCCCGGAATCTGCAGCGCCGCGTTCATCTCTTCGACTAGCGCCTCCTCGGTAATGCGATCTCGGAAGAAGGGCTGCAGTAGCTGCGCAAGCCAAGGCGGCGCCCACGCCGAGTACCAGCGCGCCGTCGGTCGCCATAGCCGCTCGGACTTCAGCAGCACGGTGGTCTCCATCATCGACAGCGGCGCCGGATCCGTAGGCGTGCCAGCTCGGCCAGCCTTGCCGAACACTCGCTCTACCTCCGGGAACGTCATCAAGATCTTGTTCTGCAACTGCAGCGCCTTCTGAGCCTCGGCCACCGACATGCCTGGCTGCACCGCCGAGGGCATGTAGAGCAGCGTGCCCTCGCGCAGCGGTGGCATGAACTCCGAGCCGAGCTTCAGATATACCGGCACCGTCGCCGCCACGAGCAGCAAGCTCACGAGGATCGTCGTCTTGGCGTGCCGAATCACGAAGCGGCAAGGCGCCTCGTAGAGGCGATGCAGCAAGCGGCTGATCGGGTGGTTCTGCTCCGAGTAGTACTTACCGACCAGGAGCTGGCTGGCGAGCCAGGCCAGCGGCCGCGGGCCAAACCGGAAGGGCTCAGCACGCGCGAAGAGCATGCGCATCGCCGGATCGAGCGTGACGGCGAGCACCGCCGCGATCGCCATCGCGAGGTTCTTGGAGTAGGCCAGGGGCCGAAACAGCCTGCCCTCTTGATCGACCAACGTGAAGACCGGCATGAACGCCACGGCGATCACGAGCAGCGAGAAGAACACCGACGGCCCCACCTCGAGCAGCGCCGACAGGCGCACCTGGTGGAAGTCGCCCGGCTTGCCCGCCTCGTGCCAGCGGTGGATCTTGTTGTAGGCGTTCTCGACCTCGACGATGGCTCCGTCCACGAGCACGCCGATCGAGATCGCGATCCCCGCCAATGACATCAGGTTCGCGTTGAGCCCCATGGCGTACATCGGAATGAACGCCAGCGCGACGCTAATGGGGATAGTCAGGATGGGAACGACCGCGGACGGGAAGTGCCACAGGAAGATCAGGATGATCAGGGAGACGACGATCACCTCTTCGATCAGCTTATCGGTCACGGTGTCGATGGCGCGCTGGATCAACTCCGATCGATCATAGGTCGTGACGATCTCGACGCCCTTGGGCAGCGAGGCCTCGAGGGCGTGGAACTTCGCCTTCACGCGTTCGATCACCCGCAGCGCGTTCTCACCTTGGCGCATCACCACGATGCCGCCGACGACGTCGCCCAGGCCGTTGTACTCGGCGATGCCGCGGCGCATCTCCGGCCCCAACGAGACGACGGCGACGTCTCTCACCGTGATCGGCGTGCCGCTCTCTGTCTTGAGCACGAGCTTCTCGAGGTCGCGGACGCTCTTGATGTAGCCGCGCCCGCGCACCATGTACTCGCGCCCAGCCAATTCGACCAAACGGCCGCCGACGTCGTTGTTGCCCTTGCGCACCGCGTCGATGACGGAATCGAGAGGCAATCGGTACGCCGCCAACGCGGTGGGATTGACGGTCACTTGGTACTCGCGCACCTGACCACCCACCGTGGCGACCTCGGCGACACCCGGCACGCTCTGTACCGCGTAGCGCAAGAACCAGTCTTGGTAGCTGCGCAACTCGTCGCTCGTGTGCGTGCCCGTTCGATCGATCAGCGCGTACTGAAACACCCAGCCGACACTTGTTGCGTCCGGACCGAGTTGGGTGCGCACACCGGCCGGCAGCTGCGGCGTGATCTTCGACAGGTACTCGAGCACGCGCGTTCGCGCCCAGTAGATGTCAGTGCCATCCTCGAAGATCACGTACACATAGCTGTAGCCGAAGTCCGAAAAGCCGCGGATCGCCTTCACGTTTGGTGCACCGAGCAGCGCGGCGATGATGGGATAAGTGACCTGGTCCTCCAGAATGTCCGGGCTGCGATCCCAGCGCGAGTAGACGATCACCTGCGTGTCGGAGAGATCGGGCAGCGCGTCCAGCGGGATATTGCGCATGGACCAGTAGGCGATCACGAGTGCGACGACCGTCGCTGCGATCACAAGGTACTTGTTCTCGGCCGAGAACCGGATGACGCTCCGCAGCATGATCCTCTCACTTCCCGGCTAGGTCGGCGAGTGACGCCCGCAGCTGCGACTCGGAGTCGATGAGGAAGTTCGCACGCGTGACCACGCGTTGCCCTTCGGTCACGCCCGCCGTCACCTCGACCGCGTCGCCAGCCCTATCGCCGAGACGGACCTCGACCGGACGGAACTTACCTTGCTCCTCGGCCACGAACACGACCGCGCGCGCGCCGGAGTAGATCACGGCGTCCAGTGGGACGCGCAAGCCCGAGCGCACGCTGCCGCGCAGCGTGACTTCTCCATACAGCTCGGGCTTGAGCTCGCCGCCCGAGTTCGGGAAGTGCAGGTGGACCTTCACTGTCCTGGTCAGTGGATCGAGCTGCGGCTCGATGAACCTGACACGACCCGCGAACACGCGACCCGGATAGGCGGGCAGCGTGAAGGTAGCCTCCATGCCGACGTGGACCTTCGCCAGGTCAGACTCGTATGCATCGACCATCACCCACACCGTGCTCAAATCGGTGATCTCGTACGGTGCCGAGCCTGCTTGTAGAAAGGCGCCCTCGACGATGTTCTTAACGGTGACCACACCGGCGATCGGCGAGGTGAACGTCAGGGTCTTGACCGGAGCCAGCGTGCGTTCGAGCTCGGCGATCGCGCTCTCGGGCACGTCCCACAGCTCCAACCTCCGGCGCGTAGAGGAGAGCAGCGCATCGCTGGACCGTTTGTCGCCCGACTCGCTGGCTCGATTGCGCAGCGTGAGCACATATTCGTTTTCAGCGGCGAGCAGCGCGGGGCTGTAAAGCGTGAATAGGGCGTCGCCCTTGCGCACGGACTGACCTGGGAAGTTGACGAAGATGCGCTCGACGTAGCCATCGACCTTGACGTTCGCCTTGCGAACGCGCGTCGGATCCACCTCGATGCGACCGATGGTGCGCCACGCGCCGCCGACTTCGCCGCGCTCGACCGCGACCGTGCGCAAGCCGATCATCTGCTGGCGCGCGGGATCGACGGCCACCGCAGCCCGACCTTCGACCTTTGCTGGCGCACCACCGAGCTCGTCTTGATACACCGGGAGGAAGTCCATCCCCATCTCGTCCTTGCGCGGCACCGGTGAGATTTGCTTGGCATCCATTGGTGAGCGGTAGAAGACGACTTTGCGCGCGCCCTGCAGAGTGGGCGCAAGGTTTTCGCGATCTCCTGCAGACGCTGCGCTCGCAGCCGGCCCGCTGGCAGGGACCTCGTGTCCCGAAGCGCCATGAAGCTCGTGCACGTGCTGGTCGGCTGTGACCGGCACCAGCTTCATCCCGCAGATCGGGCAGTCACCGGGGCGATCCGAGGTAATCGTGGGATGCATCGGACAGTGGTAAAGCTGCTCCCCGTGGATGCGCTGCGCATCGGGTGAGGTCCCGAGAACGCCAATGATTCGCGAGCGGGCAGCGAGCCACACTCCGCTAGCGCCAAGCGCGATGCCGACCAGCAAGACCGCGGTCAGCGGTAACAGGCGCAGGGCGGGCGAACGTGTGGGATGAGGCGCGTCAGAGGCCGCGCCGCTACCCTGCTCGCTGCCGACGTCCATTGCAGCACGTCGTGTGCACGTCGCGTGCCACGCTGTTGAGCACCGCGCCGCGGCACGCGGCTCGCATCCTTCTGCCGCGAGCCATCAAGCATGTCGAGCACCACGGCTTGATGTTCGAAGGCGCGCGATCTTCGCTACTTCGCCTCGGCGCCAGTGGGCGCCACCGGCACCAACTCCATGTTGCACTTCGGGCAGCGTCCCGCGTGCTCCGTGATCACCTCGGGGTGCATCGGGCAGGTGAACTTGTGTCCGGCTGTTTCTGCGACGCTTCCGGAGCGCGACGACGTGCTCGACGAAGTGGTGGAGGCGGCTGCCGGCTTGGCGGACTCGGACTTGCTGGTGGGCAAAGGAACGCCAGAGCAAGCCGCAAAAACGACAGCTACTCCAGATGCTGCGACGAGTTCATGCCTGTTCATGAGCCTCTCGGTGCTTCCAATCGTAAGCCGGCAGACACAAATGACAGCAACATTCCATCGGGTGCATTCCGGCGAGAACGGTCCAGGGGACGTGGCCGAGCGGGTCACATGCTGTCACCCGCCCGGATACAAACACGCCCCCTTCAGCGCGCAGCTGTGAGTTGGTTTGCTCGTCGCCAGATCTCGGCCGCAGTGGCAGGGTCCTTCGAAGTTACGTCGACGGCGAAACCATCGCCCACCGAACGCACTTTCGCCTGAACGCCATTTGGGACGAGCGGGCAATACGGCATCTCCGGCACGTCGTGACCCAGGGCCGCGTTGCGCGCGAGGTGACAATTCACGATGCGCTGGAGCCACTCGACGGTCAGCCCCTTCGTCGCGCGAAACACGACGGTCGCGCCGCCGTCTGTCCCCGTACTGCCCTGATAGCTTGGGCCCTGCGCCTTGAGCTCTGTGACGCCCTGGATATCCGCGGTGTGCGCAAATGGACTTGTATCGCGGTCCTGGTCACGCAGGCCTGCGCAGGCTGTGGCTTCGGCGGTGCGAAGCGTCTGCGAAGCGGCCCGGTGCTGAGCAGCCAGTTGCGTGTGCTCGTCAGAGGACTTGATGTGCCCCGCCGTAGGATTGACTGTTTTCGTCCAACACACCGTTCTTTCGCCACTTGGACACTCGGTTTGCTCCATAGTCGCGTTCGGATCGTGCTGGGCGGCGTGCGCGGCGCCTTGCTCTTGTTCTCGCGTTGCCGCTGCTTCGTGCTGTGCCGCACTCATTTCGTGCGGGTCCGTACCGGAGCTGTGCGCGCACGCGCTAACCGCAAGCATCACGAAGCAAACCGCGACGTATTTCCAAGCATTGTCGTTGTTCATGAACGTGCTCAACTTTCCATTGCCTCTCAGGCACGTTCGAGCCACGCAATCGCTGTGCCAAGTGCACGGCGCTCACTCTCGACTTGAACTCGCACCTGCCCGCAAGGGGCGTTCGCGCCAGATCACATACAGCACCGGAATGATGAACAACGTGAGCAATGTCAACGAAACCAAGCCCCCCCACATCGGCGCGGCGATACGCTTCGCCACATCCGAGCCCACGCCCGAGTCGAGCATCACGGGAAGCAGTCCGAGGATGTTCATGACGACGGTCATGAGCAAAGGCCGAACGCGCAGCGTCGCAGCGTTTTCGGCGGCCGTAAGCAGCTCTTGGCGAGAGGCCAAGCGACCTTCCGCTCGCGCACTGGTGTATCCCTCTTCCAGGTACACGACCATCACCGATGCAGTTTCGGCGGCGACGCCGAGCAACGCGATCATCCCCACCCACACGGCGATCGAGGTATTGAACCCCGCCAGCCACATCAACCAGATCGAACCCACCGCGGCAAACGGCACCGAACACATGACGAGCAGCGTTCCCGGAAGCGACCGCAGGTTGAGGTACAGAATGATGAAGATGATCGCGAGCGTGAGCGGAATGACGACCTGCAGACGCTTGGCCACGCGCTCCATGAATTCCCACTGGCCCGTCCACAGCAGCCGGTAGCCGGGGGGTAAGCGCAGCGCGCGGTTCACGGCGGCTTTTGCATCGTGTACGTATCCGCCCAGATCGCGACCCTCGACGTCGACGTAGACCCAGCCGACGAGTGAACCATCCTCGTCCTTGATCATCGGTGGACCATTGACGATGCGGATCTGTGCGAGTTGGCCGAGCGGCACGTGGATGACACCGGCGGCCGTAGTTGCCGACCCGGCCCCCTGCATGGTGTCCATACCCTGCTGCGATGCCGCGCTCGCCTGGCCCATCGACCCTCGAGGCGCGACGGGCACGAGCACGCGAGCGAGCGCGTCCGGATTGTCTCGCAGCTCACTCGGGTAGCGAACGCTGATCGTGTAGCGTTCCCGTCCTTCGACGGTTCGGTCCACGACCATCCCGCCGATCGCAGTCTCCACGACCGATAACACGTCGGCCATGCTGAGGCCGTACCGAGCTATGGCCCGGCGATCGGGCACCACGTCCAGGTACAAGCCGCCGAGCTCGCGCTCCGCGTACACGGAACGCGTGCCCGGCACCTCGCGCAGGATGCCTTCGAGCTCTTGGCCGAGGCTCGCGATGTGTTGGAGGTCCGTTCCGAAGACTTTGATGCCGATCGGCGTGCGGATGCCAGTGGTCAGC
This sequence comes from Polyangiales bacterium, assembly GCA_035274465.1. Taxonomy (GTDB): domain Bacteria; phylum Myxococcota_A; class Polyangia; order Polyangiales; family JAFGIB01; genus JADGRF01. Next base: position 32,207 of record DATEOF010000474.1, on the reverse strand, counting down.
ATGTCGATGCGCGCTCGAATCGGCATGCTCCAAGCGGCTTGAATGCCCGGCAGCTCTGCAGCTGCACGTAACTCGCTGAGGAGGGCTTGCTGTGTGAGCCCCTTGCGCCACTCTGACCTCGGCTTCAGGCGGATGACGGTCTCGATCATGGAGATCGGCGCAGCGTCGGTAGCGGTGTCCGCACGACCGGCCTTGCCGAACACGGTCTGCACTTCGGGGACTCGCCGCAGTGCCGCATCCTGCGTCTGCACGAGCCGTCGCGCCTGCTCGAGCGAGATGCCGGGAACGGTCACCGGCATGAAGAACACGTCGCCTTCGTCGAGCGGGGGCATGAACTCGCTGCCGAGCCGGGAGAACGGCCATGCGGTAGCCACCAGCAGCACGATCGTGAGGACGGCTGCGGTGTAGCGATGTGCCAGCGCAAAGCGGATGATCGGACGGTAGCTGCGCGTGAGCAGCCTGTGGATCGGATTTTCGCTCTCGGTTCGAATGCGTCCTCGCACCAACCAGTTCATGAGGGCCGGCACGAACGTGACCGCGAGGAGCGAGGCGGCCAGCATGGAAAACGTCTTCGTCCAAGCCAGCGGGCCGAACAAGCGCCCCTCCTGCGCTTCGAGCGTGAAAACCGGGAGAAACGAGATGGCGATGACGAGCAACGATCCAAAAATGGAGGGGCCGAGCTCCTGCGCGGCCTCGAGCACGAGTGTAAGTCGCGGTCTGCTAGCGCCGTAGTCCGCGAGCTTGCGATGCGCGTTCTCGACGAGCACGACGGCCGAATCGCCCATGTCGCCCATGGCGATGATGATGCCCGCGAGCGACATGATATTCGTTGTCACCCCCATGAGCTTCATCGGAATGAATGCCAGCAGAATGGCGACCGGCAGGGTGAGGATCGCAACCAAGGAAGAACGGAAGTGAAACAGGAACGCAACGATGGTGAGGCAGATGATCGCTAGCACCTGCAGCAGATTGCTCGCCAAGTTATCGACCGATTCTCGGATCAACTGAGAACGATCGTACGTGGTCAAGAGCTCGACGCCCTCCGGCAGACTCCCCTTCAACTCGGCGAGCTTGGCTTCGACGCGCCGAATAACATTGAGCGCGTTCTCGCCGCTGCGCATCACGACGATGCCACCGACCACCTCGCCCTGCCCGTTCAGCTCGACCAGGCCGCGCCTCTGGGCACCAGCCACTTCGACGCGCGCGAGGTCGCGCACGCGGACGGGGACCCCGCCCGGGTCGGCCATCACGACAACTTCCTCGAGATCCGCGACCCGCTGCACGTACCCACGGCCGCGCACGACATACTCGTGCTCGTTCATCTCGAGCACACCGCCGCCGACATCGAGATTGGCCGCGCGAACGGCAGCGGCGATGGTCGTGATCGACAGCCCGCGCGCCTGAAGTGCTCGGGGATCTACGACGATGCGGTACTCACGCTGGAATCCACCGACGCTCGCGATCTCGGCGACGCCTTCCACCGACGAAAGCGCGTAGCGAAGGTAGAAGTCCTGCAGCGTTCGTAACTCCGCAGCGTCGTGACGGCCGTCCTTCGATACGAGGGCGTACTCGTACACCCAGCCGAGCCCGGTCGCGTCGGGCCCGAGCGCGGGTGTGACGCCCTCTGGGAATCGGCCCTGCAGCTTCGAGAGTTGCTCGAGCACCCGAGTGCGCGCCCAATACAGGTCGGTGCCATCCTCGTAGATCACGTACACGAACGACATCGAGAACATCGAAAACCCGCGCACGGTTCGCACGCGTGGCAACGACAACATCGAGGTCACGAGGGGGTACGTAATCTGGTCTTCGATGAGGGTCGGGCCCCGCCCCATCCACTCCGTCGCGATGATGACCTGCGTGTCGGTCAGATCGGGCAGCGCATCGAGTGGCGTGGAAAATGCTGACACCCCGCCAAGCACCGCCAGTGCCGCGGTGAGTCCCACGACGAGGCCCGGACGACTGCCGCACGCGTAGATCAAACGCGCGATCATTCCGTGCGGACGAGCCTGTGGTTCGGCAGTCGCGTTCGATTCAGTCATGCTCGACGCTCAGTGCCCGCCGTGGGCAGCTTTCGACGATCCACCGCGGATCTGGCTCTCGGAATCGAGTAGAAACTGGGCGCTGACTGCGACGATGTCCTGATCATTCAGGCCACCGAGCACTTCGAAATAGTCTCCGGCGCGTGTGCCCGTACTCACGACCCGGGGCTCGAAGCGGCCAGGCGCCGTCTGCACGAACGAGATCTCGCGAACTCCTGTCGCGACGACGGCGCTCGTCGGTACGGCCAAGCGTTCGCCAGCCTCGACGTGGATGGTTACGTTTGCAAACAGCCCCGGTCGCACTGCGCCATCGTCGTTCTTCACCTCGATCCGCACCTTCGCGGTGCGCGTGCCTTCGTCCAGGGTCGGCGAGATGAACCCGACCCTACCCTCGCGCTGCCCCGCCGAGCCAGCTACAAACGAGATCACGGCGTGATCGCCGACCCGAACAGCCGCCAAATCGTGCTCGAAGATGTCCGCGATCACCCAAACGTTCCGGAGGTCCGCGACGACCATCAACGTGGTGTCGGGCATCACGCGCATGCCGTCGATGACATTCCGCTCGACGACCGTACCCGTGAGCGGACTGGTGATGGTGAGCGCACGCTGCGGCTCCTTGGTGCGTTCGAGCCGCTCGAGCTCTGCTCGAGGCACGTCGAGCAGCTCCAGCCGTGACCGCGACGCCTTGATCAACGCTTCCGTCTGCGCTCGATCGGACTCGGCAAACGGCCCGCTGCGAGGTCGGTCGCGTGCGGCAAACGCCTGCGCGAGCTCGGCTTCCGCGGCAAGCAGATCAGGGCTGTACACGGAGAGCAGTGGCTCCCCCTTTCGCACCGGTCGTCCCACGAAGTTGACGAACACGCGTTCCACGAAGCCCATGAACTTCACGTGGATGTGACTCTGCAGGCGTTCATCCACGCGCACGATACCCGTAGCCACGATGTCGCGAGTGAACGAACGTTTCACGACTCGCTCGGTCTTCACGCCCAGGCTTTGCAGGCGACCCGGATCGAGCAACACCGGCGCATGGCCTGGCGCGATGTCACCCGGCCGCGCGTGGCCTTCGTGCGGGTCGCTGGCTTGCGCGGCTGGCGCGGCGCCGCGTTGCTCGTGACTGGCGGCGCCCGGTGCTTCCTGCGCTCCCTTCGTAGCCTGCGCTGGATTGTGCGATGCATGCGGATCGGCTGACTCGCGCGGTTCTGCACGCTCGCCAGCAGAGCCGGTGCAGGCGCAGGTCAGTATCAAAAAGAACGCCCACGTCTTCATGGCGCCACCACCGTGCTCAAGTCGCGTCCCAGCGAGCGCATGAGCGCAACGAACGTCTCGAAGCGCGCGGCCTTAGCGCCGATGAGCTCCATGCGCATGTCGACCAACATGCGCTGATCCTGTATGACCGACGCGAAGGGCATCATGCCCGTGCGGTACGAAGACTGCGCCTGCGCGAGTGCCTCTTCGGCGCGCGGGACCGTGACGTCGCGAAGGAGTGATACGCGTTCCGTAGCTGCACGATAAGTGGCCGAGACCGAGCGCACCTCCCCGCGGATCATCAGCCCCATGGCTTCGCGTTCAGCTTCGAACGCGAGCGCACGCGCCTCCGACACAGCGGCGCGAGCCGATTGCCGCGATGCGCCGAAGATCGGCAGCGTGCCGCGGATTACGAAGCCGACACTGTCCATCATCTCGAGCTCGTGATTGTAGAAGGCTCCGACGCTGAACATGGGCCAGCCCTCTCGCCGCATGAGCTCCGCCATGGCCCGCTCCTCGCCTGCCATGGCGCTCATGCTGCGCAGCTCGGCGCGTCCGAGTAGTGCCTCCCGCTCGAGGCCTTCGATCGACTGCTCAGTGTCCGCGCTCGGTACGGGCTCGGAAGCCGCGAAGGGCTTGGACTCAGGCCGGTTGCGTAGCGCATTCAACATGGCGAGCGCTCCGTCCCGTTCCGCGGCCATGCGCGTCAAGTCATTTTGCAGCGCAAGTCCGGCGACCTGAGTCTGAATGATATCGTGGTGGGTATCTGCCCCGGACTGCATGCGTGCGAGCGCGACTGCATTGATCTCCTCCAGCAAGCGCCGCTGGGTCTCCACGATGACGATTTCGCCCTGAGCGCGCCACAACATCACGTAGGCACGGGCTGTGGCGACGTCCAAATCTCGCTGCAGCGTGACCAGGTCGGCTTCCGCGCGTTCGCGACCCTTCGTGGCCACGCGCTCCTCCATGCCGAGCGTGCCGGGGGTCGGGATCGGCTGCTCGATCATGTACATGAGCATCGGTCCGCCATCCTCCTGGGCCATGCCGCCCACGCGGTCGAGCTCAACGCTCAGCATGGGATCGGCCGGCCTGCCACTCGCGTCCCACGCGCGCTTCGCTGCCGTGATGCGTGCGCGCGCGGCGACGAGCGATGGGCTCTGTGCCCGTACCTCCCGGAGCATCTGCACGAGCGGAACAGCATCCTGAGCCGCTGCGACCTCGGCACAGAGCATTCCCATGACCAGACGCAGCACGACAAATAAGCGCAGCATATCCCCTCGCGGTAGTTGCACGGTACGTGCCAGGAGTCTCTCGCCCACCTGAGACCGGTTGGAGTGATTCGAGTAACCCCGCCAGACACAGCCCGTCCAGATGCCAGGCGAAAAATCTGCGCATCAGCGCAGTGGCCGCGCGCTGGACTGAAAGCTCCGCCGTCTGTGTCTGACCCGAGTCCATACTGGCGCGTGGCCCAGTTTCTGCTTCGGGTTCGTCAGAACGAGGTACGACGTGAACGAACATCCTCCCGCGAGTATGGAGCTGCCCGAACACATCGAGACTCCCGCGCCAGGGTCCGGCGGAAGTCGCACGGGACTGACGGCTGCGGAGGCTAGACGAAGAGCACTCGCAGACGGGTCGAACGAGATCCGCCGCGAGCAGGGGGTAACCCCGTGGTCCATCCTGCTGCGTCAGTTCCAGGGAGCGATGATCTGGCTGCTGGTTGCGGCCGCAGGCATTTCGTTCCTGGTCGGCGAGTCGCTCGACGCGATCGCGATCCTTGTCATCGTCGTCCTCAACGCTTTGGTCGGGTTCTTCCAGGAGTACCGCTCCGAGCGTGCAGTACAGGCGTTGCAGGCGATGACGGCACCGCGAGCGCGCGTGCTGCGCGATGGCCGAGCTGTCACCGTCCCTGCCGCGGAGGTCGTGAAGGGAGACCTGCTGTTGCTGGAGGCTGGCGACGTCGTCGCCGCGGACGCGCAGCTGATCGAAGCGCATGTCCTCAGCGTGATCGAGGCTGCCCTCACGGGTGAGAGTCTGCCGTCCGAGAAGAGCTTGGTTGCCGCGCCTCCGGACGCTCCACTCGCCGAGCGCACGGATCGCGTGTTCATGGGAACAGCCGTAGCGACGGGGACCGGCATGGCGGAGGTCACTGCGATCGGCATGGCGACCGAGTTGGGGAAGATCGCGCATTTGCTCGCGACGACCACCGAGCAGACCACGCCTTTGCAGCGGCAGCTCGAACGGGTCGGTCGCGGACTTCTCGTGCTGTGCGTCGCCACCGTCGGGCTGGTCGCGCTGGTGAGCATGCTCCACGGCCAGCCTTGGATGGAGCTCCTGATGAGCTCGGTGTCGCTCGCGGTGGCCGCTGTGCCCGAGGGTCTTGCCGCGACGGTGACGGTCGCGCTCGCACTCGGAGTGCAGCGCATGGCAGCCCGCCACGTATTGATTCGGCGCCTGCCATCCGTCGAAACGCTGGGCAGCACCACCGTCATCTGCACGGACAAGACCGGAACACTCACGACCGGTGAGATGCGCGTGCGAGAGGTCTGGGGCGCCGAGCACGGGCGAGTGGTGGAGGCGGCCGCCGCCTGTTGTGATGCCGAGATCGGCGCTGACGGCCGCGGTGGCACCGGAGACCCCACCGAGATCGCCATCCTGCTGGCGGCCGCGCAGCGTGGGATCGATCGCGCACAGATCGAGCGCGATCGCCCGAGAGTCGACGTGCATCCGTTCGATTCGGACCGCAAGCGTATGTCCATCTTTCGTGCCGATGGCCATCTCTACCTCAAGGGCGCGGTCGAGTCCGTCGTTCCGTTGTGCGGCCAAGAAACAGCAGGCGCCCTCGATGCGGCGGCCGAGATGGCATCGCGAGGATTGCGCGTGCTCGCGGTGGCGACGGGTCCGAACAATCAAGAATCGGGCTTGGCGTTGCACGGGCTGATTGGGATCGCAGATCCGCCGCGAACCGAAGCGATCGAGGCCGTGAGAGAAGCTCGGGCTGCTGGCATCCGAACCGTCATGATCACGGGAGATCATCCGATGACGGCGCGCGCCATCGCGCTCGAGCTCGGGATCGTGCAGCCTCACGAGGACTGGCGAGAACGCGTGCACGCGCGGGCCACGCCGCAGCAAAAGCTCGAGATCGTGCGCAGCTGGAAAGCGCGCGGAGAAATCGTGGCGATGACGGGCGACGGCGTCAACGACGCACCCGCCTTGCGCGAAGCGCACATCGGCATCGCGATGGGTCAGGCCGGCACCGAAGTCACGCGCGAGGCGTCCGACATGATCCTGACGGACGACAACTTCGCAAGCATCGTCGCAGCAGTACGCGAGGGCCGAGGCGTCTACGACAACATTCGTAAGACCCTGGTCTACTTGCTGGCCGGTAACACCGGTGAGCTCCTGGTCATGCTCGGGGCAGCCGTGCTCGCGCTACCCGTGCCGCTCGTACCGCTGCAAATCCTCTGGATCAATCTCGTGACCGATGGCTTGCCTGCGTTGGCGCTCGTCGCAGACCCCCCGGACGCAGACGTGCTTCATCGCCCGCCGCAACCTCCAAACAACCCGATGTTGGCTCGTCCAGAGTGGACCACGATCGTGGTCACCGGGCTGGTCCAAGCGACCGTCACGCTCTCGGTCTTCGCATGGGCGCTCCGGGCGCGTGATCTTACGGAAGCGCGCAACCTCGCGTTCACCGTCCTGGTGTTTGGGGAGCTGTTCCGGGCCTTCGCCGCGCGCAGCCGAACTCGACCGTTCTGGAGAGTACCCTTATTCAGCAACATCAGCCTGCTCGCCGTGATCGTCGTGTCTGCGGCTCTGCAGATCGCCATTCACCATATCCCGTTCACTCAAGAGCTGTTTGGCGTCGGCACCATCTCCGCCATGGATTGTTTGTTGTCACTCGTGCTCGGACTTCTGCCGCTTGCAGCGGCCGAGTTGCTCAAGGCAGCGCTCCGGCAGCGTGGTGCCGCGACGAGCACGGCGGTCACGGCTATGAAAGGTACATCGCGATGAACGACACGAAAGCACCTCGGTTGACGTTTGCGGGTGGAGCAGGAACGGTGACGGGGTCCAAGCACCTCGTCGACACGGGCGACGCACGTATTCTGCTCGACTGTGGCTTGTTCCAAGGCATCAAGGCGCTCCGCGAGCGCAACTGGAAATCGCCAGCGTTCGCACCCTCATCGATCGACGCCGTGGTCCTCAGTCACGGCCACCTCGACCACACGGGCTATTTGCCGCGTCTGGTCCAAGCCGGGTTCGCGGGTCCCATCATCTGCACCCCCGGCACGGCCGATCTCGCGGCCGTGGTGCTACGGGATTCAGCGCATCTGCAGGAGGAGGACGCCAAGCGTGCGAACCGCCATCGCTACTCCAAACACTCGCCTGCGCTTCCGCTGTATACGCGCGATGACGTCGAAGCGACGTTGCGCTTGCTGGTAGCAAAGCCGTACGGACAGCGTTTCGTGGTGAAGCGCGAGCTCGGCGCGATGTTCAGGCGCGCTGGGCACATCCTCGGTTCCGCGACGGTCGAGCTGGACTCCCCGGCCTCGGGTCGACTGGTCTTTTCAGGCGACCTCGGCCGCTGGAACCGCCCCATCTTACGCGATCCCGAGCTCGTGCCGTTCGCGGACGTACTCCTGGTCGAGTCGACGTATGGCGACCGAAGCCATCCGCCGGGCGAGGACGACGCCCTGGAGCGCGTGATCACGCGGACCTTCGATAGGCGCGGCGTGATCGTCGTGCCCGCGTTTTCCATCGGACGGACCCAGGAGCTGATCTGGACCATCCGCAAGCTCGAGGACGCGGGTCGCATCCCCACGCTCCCGGTCTACATCGACAGTCCGATGGCCGTAAGCGTGACGGATATCTACTGCCAGCATCCCGAGGATCACGATGTCGATATGAAAGATCTGATGGACGAGAAGCGCTGCCCGCTGTGCTGCCGTCAATACCACATGGTGCGCAGCGCCGATGAATCGAAGGCGCTGAATCTTCAATCTGAGCCCATGATCATCATCGCCGGTAGCGGCATGGCCACAGGCGGCCGCGTCGTGCACCACTTGAAGCATCGGTTGCCCGACCCGCGCAACACGGTTCTTCTCGCTGGGTTTCAAGCGGCCGGCACACGCGGCCGCGCGTTGCTGGATGGAGCAAAGGAAATCAAGATTCACGGTGGGTTCGTCGAAGTGCGCGCCGAGATCGCGACCGTCGACGGTCTTTCCGCGCACGCGGATCAGACCGAGATCCTGCGCTGGCTGCGCGGTTTTCAGCGACCGCCGATGCAAACCTACGTGGTTCACGGCGAACCGGCGGCCGCACACGGGCTGGCGTCGGTCATCGCACGTGATCTGGGCTGGTCGGTAAGCGTCGCGGCCGACGGTGCCACCGTAGCGTTGCCGACGGGCGCGTCCGCAGCGCCGGATCGTACCGACAACTCGAGGCGTACGTCATGACGCAAGACAAGGATCCAGTGTGCGGGATGCCCGTCGAGCGAGAGTCAGCGGTCGCGACGCAGACCTACGACAACGACGCATTCTACTTCTGCTCCAGCCTCTGCCACGCGCGCTTCAATGAACGACCCGAATTGTACACCAAGAGTCGTGCTCGTAACACGGGAGTGCTTCCGCCGAGCGCCATCCGCATCGCCTACTTCTCGATGGAGATTGCCCTCGCCTCGGACATGCCCACGTATTCAGGCGGGCTCGGCGTGCTGGCCGGGGATACGCTCCGATCTTTCGCCGATCTGCGGGTACCAGCTGTCGCGGTTTCGCTCGTTCATCGAAGAGGCTACTTCCGCCAAACCCTCGAGACAAATGGCACGCAACACGAGCACCCGGCGGCATGGGAGCCATCGGCACGGCTCGAGCGCCTTCCGCATACGGTGAGTGTCGAAATCTCCGGACGCCGTGTGACCGTCGGGGCCTGGCAGTTCCACGTGCGAAGCAAGGTGGGCGGCGAACTGCCAGTCCTGTTGCTGGACACCGACCTGCCGCAAAATGAGGAGTCGGATCGGCACATCACGGACCAACTCTATGGTGGGGACGCACGCTATCGGCTGTCGCAGGAGATCGTGCTCGGCTTCGGTGGAGTACGCATGCTCGAGCAAGCGGGCTACTCAGGCGTATCCAAGATCCATCTGAACGAGGGGCACGCCGCCTTCGCAAGTCTGGAGCTGTTGCTCCAGCGGCACGGAAATCCACAACGGAACGAGTGGAACTTCGACGCGGTTCGCGAGCGCTGCGTGTTCACGACGCACACACCCGTTGCGGCAGGACACGATCATTTCGACTGGCATTTGGTTCTCGAGGTCTGCGGCAACCACATCCCGCTGGAGCTCTTTCGCATGCTGGGAGGAGACGCCACGCTCAATATGACGTCGCTCGCACTCAATTTGAGCGGCTTCGTCAATGGCGTCGCGCGCCGGCACCGCGAGGTCGCGCAACGCATGTTCCCGGGTTACGACATCCACGGCATCACCAACGGTGTGCATTCAGAGTCATGGACGTGCACGGAGTTTCAATCGCTCTACGATGAATGCCTGCCGGGCTGGCGTTCAGATCCGGCGACGCTCCGGAACGCACTCTCGATACCAACGGACCGCATCTGGGACGCACACAGTGCTGCAAAGGCTCGCTTGATCCGGTCGGTCGCCGAGAGAACCGGGCGGCAGCTGCACCCGACCGCGCTCACGCTTGGCTTCGCGCGCCGTGCCACGGCTTATAAACGCGGCGATCTGCTCCTCACCGATCTGGACCGCCTGCGTCACATCGCGAGCCGTCAGCCGTTGCAAATTATATTTGCAGGCAAGGCGCATCCCCAGGATGAGGCCGGCAAAGCGATGATCGCACGCATCTTCGCCGCCTCGCGTGAGCTCTCGGATGCGGTACCCATCGTGTATCTCGACGAGTATGACCTGGAGCTCGCGCGGCAGCTCGTGGCCGGCTCGGACGTTTGGGTGAATACGCCGGAGCCACCGCTGGAGGCATCTGGAACATCAGGGATGAAGGCCGCGCACAACGGTGTTCCGAGCTTGAGCACGTTGGATGGCTGGTGGATCGAGGGGCATGTGGAGGGCTGGACCGGCTGGGCGATCGGCCAGCGCGACATTCGGGCAGATCGGCAACGTGACGCCGCTCAACTCTACGAGAAGCTGGAAAACGAGATCGCGCCGAAGTTCTACGTCGATCGTGGGGCCTGGACCGGCGTCATGCGGCACGTCATCGCGCTCAACGCCTCGTACTTCAACACGCACCGCATGACTCAACAGTACGACCTTCTTGCGTACAGGTAATGGTTGAGGCTCGACCCAGGGTTTGGGCCTGGCATGCGGAGTCGCTCGAGTCGGCCCTTCGAATCGCGATCGACGCAGACTCTGCGTTGAAACGACCCTTGGACGAAGATTTTGCGCCAACACGCCCGCAGCGCGCGACGCCCACGCACTTCGTGGTTGGCCTCGGATTTGCACTAGCCAAGAGGTGCTGCTTGACGCAGTCGTCAGCAGCAACACGAGAGGCACTATGAAAAATTGGTTTATGGTATCGATCGCGCTTGGATTGTCAGGTTGTGCTGGATCGGAAGGCACCGAGCCGCATGACATGAGCGCTGCGCAGCACGAACAAGCAGCTGGAGGCGAGGACACCAGCGCGGGTGAACACGGCGGCCAATACGACCCTGCCGCCAGTCGCGAAGTGATGCAATGCCGGAAATCGGTCTGTTGGACGTCGGATACGAATCCAACGAAGGAACATCTGGCTGAAATGCAAGCTCACCGCGAGCTCGCCGCGAAGCACCGTGGGGCCGCCGAAGCGCTTCGCACGGCGGAGGCACAAGCTTGTGCCGGTATCGACGAGGAGGATCGTGATCTCAGTCCGTTCTACCGCAGCGAGGACATCGAGTCGGTCAGCGAGACGGCGCGCGTCGAGCAACGCGGATACGACGTGCCCCCGGGTGGCCGCACGGTGTTTCGCGCGGTTCCGGGCCTGACTGCCGAATGGTTGCAGCGTGAAGTGGATTGCCATCGCGCGCGAGCCGCGGCCATGGGCTTCAACATGACCGGCATGGAGTATTGCCCGCTGATGCTCAAGGACGTCGCTGCCAAGGTAACGTCGACAGGAACTGGATTTGCGGTCGATGTGACGTCGAAGGATCCGGAGGTCGCAAAGGAAGTAGTGCGGCGCATGCAGGTGGCACAAGCGCGTCGTTAGCGAAGGACCGGCGACACCGACTGGCGGTGTGAAGGCCAACTCGTGAGACGTGGATTCGCGGGGCCCCATCTACTGAGCACGAACATGACCGAGACGAACGGGATTCTGCTGGTTGGTGGCTACGGCGTCGTGGGCCGGCGCATCGCGGCTCTGCTGGCGCCGGAGTTCCCCGAGCAGGTCGTGATCGCTGGCCGCAACCTCGCGAGCGCGGAAGCGCTGTGCGCAAGCGTGGGTCACGGAGCTCAGGCGCGAGCGCTCGACGTCCGCGACACCACTTCCATCGAGCGAGCGCTGACAAGTGTAGCAACGGTGGTGAGCTGCGTCGCGCAGCACGATCTGAACCTATTGAAGGCAACGATCGCGCGCGGCCTGGCTTACACCGATATCTCTCCTCGCCTCGCGTACTGGCAGGCCGGCGACGCGATGACGCGAGAAGCTCAAAAGACCCGTGCTCGGGTCGTTTTGGGCGCTGGACTGTCGCCCGGAATCTCGAACGTGATGGCTCGAAGACTCGCTGCGGAAGTGGGGCCCGTGGCGCGGGTCGAGACCGATATCTTTCTCAGCCTGGGAGACGAGTACGGCGCCGATTCGCTGCACCATGTCCTGGATGCGATCTCCCAACCGTTCACGCTGTTCGTGGATGGTCGGCTGCAGAGCGCCGTTCCTTTCAGCGACGGGGTGCCGATCCCATTTCCGCAACCTGTGGGGACGCGAACAGCATATGTCTTCCCATGGTCCGACGTCGTCAGCTACCCGCAGACGCTCGGCGCGCGCACCTCGATCGGCAGGTTCGCGCTCGATCCCTCTTGGCTCGGCAAGACCGCCGAGCTCCTGGTTCGCGTCGGCGCGCGTGCCTGGCTCAAGGGCTTCGCGCGCGCTGAGGGCAAGGGTGCAACCCTCGATCGGGTGAAGCGGCGCTACGCGGGCCACGACGCATTCGCGCTGATCGTTCGAGTTGAGGGCGCGCGAGGTACGGCGGAGATGAGCTTGAGTGGCAGACATCAAGCAGACGTGACTGCGGCGGGAGCGGCCGCGATCATTCGCGCGCTCGCGACGCGTTCTGTTTCGCAGTGCGGGGTCTTTTTTCCAGAGCAGGTGATCGAACCAGAACCGTTCTTCGAGTTCATCGGGAGCGGCGGTTATCGCCCAGCGTATCGAGAGGATCGACATGAAAGCGTGTGACTGTCAGGAGCCGCACGAGCGCCGACGCATCGTGCTGACGGGTGGGCCCGGTGCGGGAAAAACAGCGGTTCTGGAACTGATTCAGCAGTACTTTTGCGTCCACGTACGCGTGCTGCCGGAGGCGGCAGGCATCGTCTTCGGCGGTGGATTCCCACGCGGGGTACAAGGCCACCAGCGCCGGGCCGCGCAGCGTGCCATCTTCTTCCTGCAACGGGAGCTCGAGGCGACTGCCGACGGCGATCGCTCTGCAATCGTCCTGTGCGACCGTGGGACGGTGGACGGTGCGGCGTACTGGCCTGGTCCGGACGAACTCTGGACTTCGGTGGGTACCACCCGCGACGAGCAGCTCGCGCGGTACGACGCGGTCATTCACCTGCGAACACCGCCCGCGGATAGCGGCTACAACCAGCAGAACCCGCTGCGGATCGAATCGGCGAGCGACGCGGCCGTGATCGACCGGCGCATCGCACAGGCGTGGGAAGGACATCCGCGGCGCTTCGTCGTCGAGCCAACCCCCGATTTCCTGGGCAAAGCGATGGGCGCGCTCGCGGTCTTGCGGGACGAGCTGCCCGCCTGCTGCCGCAGCCACGTAGTGCCACTGACTACGTGATTTCGTGTGCTCAGGTTTCGGGGACGCGCAAACCCGCCAGGGTCACCGTCACCAATCGACGCACTGCAGCCTGCGAAGGTCCAGGACGAGCACGTCCTAGTCCTACGGCGCGATCATCTCGTTGACGTCGCAGAAGCCGGGCCCGTCCGCGCCAGCGAAGGAAACGCACTTGATGCCGGCAGGACAGTCGTCCTGGCTCATGCAAGGCGCCGGCGTTGCCGACGACGGGCTGATGCCCATCTCCTCGACGTGGCAGAAGCCTGGCCCGCCATCGAAGGAGACGCACTCGATGCCAGCGGGGCAGTCGTCGTCGTCGTTGCACGGCGCGGGCGCAGCCGACGACACGGGCGCTCCGCCACGATCGCTGCCGGCGTCGGCAACGTGCATCTCGTTCACATCGCAGAAGCCTGTCTGGGCGTCGCCGTTGGGGAAGTAGCACTCGATGCCCGCAGGGCAGTCGTCGTCGGCATCGCACGGTGCTGGAGCCACGTTGGTCTCCGTCGCCTTCCCGCCTGCGCTTCCCATCGTGTGAGATCCCCCCTCCTGGCCCGGTTTACCGGGGACCGGATCGGTCTTCCCTTCGCTCTTTGCGTCGCCTTTGCACGCCGCGAGCCCGAGCCCGCACGCAAAGATGAGGCTGAGCGCGAACGCCCAACTGGTTCTCCGCAGACCTCCGTTCGAGTTGCCCATGCGTTTCCTCCAGCAAGTGGCAGGACCGTAGCTTGACCGGAACTTTTTTTCCAGATGATTTTGAGCCCAAAAATAGCTTACTATATGATATTGTAATAACTCGTGATTTTCCAAATACGTACGGGAGAGTGTCTGGATTCGGAATTTTATTTCCTACTGTCGCGTCTAAAATGCTAGTTTTGGCCCGTGGCGCACGTTCGCGAAGCCCAGCTTCGTCTCCTCTACTCGCTACTGAAGCCGGTCGTTCGGGCGGCCTCCCGCTTCCACATCCCCATGCGCACGGTCTCCGAGCTCGTGCGGCTCGCCTACTTCGAGCACCTGCAGCGCGAAGGCCTGACGCAGCTCGAGATCGGCAAGCGCTTCGGACAGACGGACCGGCACATGCGGTCCCTCGCCAAGCGGCTCAAGGGCGACTTCTTCGCCGCCGAGCAGGACGTCGGGCTGGTGCGCGAAATCGAGAACTGGGTCGCGGCCTCTCGTCCGAAACTCGACGAGCTCAGCGCCAAGTTTCCCGACGTGGAGGCCGCGGAGCTCGATCGCGCCGTGACTGTGCTGACGAACGAAGGGCGCATCGAGCTTGGCGCGGACGAGCGCCTCCAGGCGCCCGCGCGCTACCACGTGCTGTCGTCGGACCAGTTCCACCACCGAGTCGACGCGCTCAACCACTTCCTCGACGGCATGTATCGCTCGGTGCTGCACCGCCTCGTGTTCGACGACCGAGACGGCTCGATGGTGAAGGCGATCTCGTTCACGGCCATACCGAGTTCGCTGCAAACGTTCATGACGCGCTTCGAAGGCGAGCTCCGTCGCAGCATCGCGGCGCTGGAGGAGGAAGCGGAGTTTCAAGGCAGGACCGATGCGCGCTTCACGCTCGGCGTCACGCTCGCACCGATCGATGAACGCTGACGAGATCGCCGTGATGATGCCCAGCATCGTCGTGCGTCACACGGGCGAAGGCTTGATGGACTGCCAGTCACGATGGCTCCGCGTTTCGTCGTATGGCACTCCGCACAACGGCGCTCGAAACGGGTCGAACGCGATCGCAGGCGGCGCGCTTACCCCCGTGGAAAACGAGCGGTCGAGGACGAGAAAGAGACCGAACGCGAGCAAGCCAATCGGCACGAGGTAATTCTGCCAGCCCCCGCGCAGCCACCCTGCGTCCTTGGCGAACTCCAAGGCGACAAACACCAGGATCAACGCGCCTGCCAACTTGTGCACGCCCTCTGGATTCATGCCGCTCACCGCCTTCGAGCCCGTCGATCGGTCCATACACACCGATCGACCATGGGCAACCCGATATGCAGCCGTGTGATCGACGAGCGCCGAAATGCTCGGCGGCGCTGACCCGATGAAGGAGTCGACCCCGAGGCGCTGCATGCTCTGCGCGATGCGGGGGACCAACGACACGCACGCGGGTGGCCACGCGACTAAGCTCTATCGATGTTGGCAGGTTGTCCTCGTGCAGCAGCAGAGCGTTCAGTCAACCTCGATCTGGCCCATGTACATTCCCGTTCCGCATGTGAACCCAGCTTTGCCGGGATGCTTGAAGCGGACCGCGATTGCGACCTCCTTACCCACTGGAAGCTCCCGCCTCAACTTCCGCTCGTCCTCCGTGTACAGCACGACTTCGCGCAGGCAGGGCTTCGTTGTTCGTCTGATGAACACGAACGTGGTGGTCCGGTCGCTCCGAACAGCAATATGGTTTGGCCGGAAGCCCTCGTCGGTTGCAACGATCACGATTCGGTCGTCCCTGGGTCGCGCGAGATCATTCGCTGGCGTGCTCGCACCATACGCGCAAGCCGCGAAGAGCGAGCAACAACCCAACACCAACCACCGCATCATTTCTCTGGACACGAGGCCTTCTCCCGGACGTGATGGGTATCCCGCTTCGCGCGCCATCAGCACGTCGAAACTCCTCTACGCGTCTTACGGGCATCCAGCCTTTCCTGCCCTGCCTCTTCTAGGCACTTGCTGGGGGGAACGTGACAGTCGGCCCAACGCACCGCGGAATTCCATCACCGGTCGCCGAACGCGCCGTCGACGTATCCAATCGTACTCACTCGCGGGAGCTCACAACCGATACAGCCGTGAGTAAAGTGTTACACGTCGGATGGCGTATTTGAGCTGAAATGATGGCCGGGCCGCGCGCGCATTGCGCCGGATGGGACGCTCAGTCTCCGCCGGCACGCAGCCCTGCCATCGTCACTGTCACGAGTCGGCGTACTGCAGCCTGAGAGGGCGCATCGGAAGACGCGGACAGCGCGCGCAAACAGTACATCGCCAGCTCTGACGCGGGAACATCGCTGCGGAACTCGCCCCCGGCTGCTCCCTCGCGGATGAGCTTCTGCAAGAGCTGCACGAGCTGCTGGTGAGCGCTCGCGACGTGTTCTCGGCGATGGAGTCCCACAGCCAGCTCTCCGCCGTGATGGTCGTGGTTGATGGCCGCGTACGCGTGCAACACGGCCTCGAGTCGAGCCTTCGGACTGTGACCGCCTCCGTCACAAGCCTCGTGCAATTGCTGCATATGGCTCGCGACCTGGCGCTCGTGCCAAGCGACGAGCATCTCGTCGACATCCGCGAAGTACTTGTACAGCGTTGCGCGCCCGATCCCGGTTTCCTGTGCGATCTGCGACATCGTCACGGACGCCAGACCGTGCTCAGCAACCAGCTTCGCCACGTTGTCGAGAATGGCGTCTCGTACCGCGCGGCGGTGCGCCTCGATCGTGTCATCCCACAGCTTCGGCACGGTTACAGGATACGCGATTCGATACAGTTTGCCTTGACCGAGACATAGTGTATCGATAAACTAATGACATGGGCAAGCGAAACGAAGTGCCTGGCTGGGTCAAGCTGTTTGCAGCGGGCTTCGTCGCGATACTGGTTTTGTTCGCCGTCCTGCACCTCACCGGAAGCACCCTGGGGGGCTCCCTGCACGGCGCGGCCCCGCCAGGCGGGCATTGAGCATGCCCTCCAGCACTCGCAAGCTCACCTTAACGGCGCACATCACCTTCTCGGTTGGCTGGCTCGGCGCCGTGGCTTGTTCGCTCGTGCTCGCGCTCGCGGGTCTCACGGCGCGCGATGAGCAAGTGGTTCGCGCGGCCTATCTAGCTCTGTCCGTAACGACCTCTTGGACTACGGTCCCGCTGAGCTTGGCTTCGTTGGCAAGTGGACTCGTGCAGTCATGGGTGACGCCGTGGGGTCTCACGCGACACTACTGGGTGCTGATCAAGCTGCTGCTGACGGCGATGGCGACGGCGCTGTTGATGGTGCACGCGCAGCCGATTCGGGACGTGGCAAGACAAGCCGCGCTCGACATGCTTTCCAGCGGTGAACTCCGTGCAGCGCGAATTCATCTCGCGTTCGATGCTGCGGCAGCTTTGATGACCCTATTCGTTGCCACAATTCTCTCGGTCTACAAGCCGCGGGGCCAGACGCCATGGGCCACCTGAGTCGGCAGATGGTTTTGATGCGCATCGAACTCTAGAAGTGAGCGCTGTCACTGCGCCGACCCAAGCTGCGTGCTCCTGTTGCAAGGCAGACGAAGGAGCTCCGCATGCAATGCCATTCGCGTCGCGACGTGTTTCTGCAAATCGAGTCGGTACCCGAGTACAGTCCACTCGCGCCGCTGCTCTGTGCTCGGCGCTATGGCCGCGACTGCCAGCTCAACGAAGGCCACGAACTCGGTCGTATCCCAGCCGAGGAGATTCTGGCGGCCCGCATCGACGCGCTCGTGTACCGCGAATATCTCGATGCCAGCTACACGCAGCCGAACACGGCAAAGCTGGTGTCGTCCGATAGTGCGGAGCCACCTTGGAACCGGCGCGTTCCCAGCGCGCTGATCTGGACACGTCCGGGCGAGAGACTGCACATCCATGTGCGCAATGGCGATCCAAACAACTGTCACAGCCTGCACGTGCATGGGCTACGTTACGGCATCGAATCGGACGGTGCGTGGCCGCGCGGCGTCGCGAGCAAAGACGGCAGGCGCAGCGACGAGATTCGGCCGGGCGAGACCTGGACCTATGTGTTCGACGTCAGCGACGACATGATCGGGACGTGGCCCTTTCACGACCACGTGCGGCACGTGGACATGAACATGAACCGCGGATTGATCGGCGGCATCATCGTGCGCGATCTGAAGGCACCACGCGTCGATCACGAGGTACCGCTGTTCGTGCATATGATGGCGGAGCCCACGGGTCACACGCGGTTCGAGAGCAATACGCTTTCGTCGGGGGGCACCTTTGCCCACGTGTTCGCGGACGCGAACGAAGTGGTCGACTACTTCTGTCGCATTCACGGCGCGAGCATGGCAGGGCGCGTGCACGTCGTTGCGGGCACCGCCGGCCCCGACCTCGGGATTGCGATCACGGACAACCAGTTCACTCCTGCCGATGTGACGATCACCGCAGGAACGAAGGTGATCTGGACCAACGCGGGTTCGAACCAGCACATCGTATTTGCTGGCGGCGGCGGTAAGGCTACGTACTGTCTCAACGGTCGCGCATTCGTCGGCAATACGCCCACAATCGAGGCTAGCCCGGGCCACACCATTCGCTGGTACCTGTTCAATCTCGATGTCGGCAGCGCGTGGCACAATTTCCACCCCCACGCGTCCCGTTGGCAGATCCCGGCACCTCCCGGCGGCGCGAGCGACGTGCATGCGCTGAGTCCCGTTGAAGCCTTCGTAGTGGACACCGTGGTGCCCCCGGCCTTGCGCCTGCCGTGCGAGCTGGAACGCTTGCAGTGTTGCCCACCGCGCGACGCATGCCTCACCGAGCTATGCGCCGACTTCCTCTTCCACTGCCATATCGAAGAACACATGATGGCCGGACTGGCCGGCGTGATCCGCGTGCGCCAGAAGATTTGGATCACCGCAGCAGCGCTGAAACAGAGTGAACTGGTGTTGCCGTTCGGCTGCTGCGGCGAGGAGTGCGCGTCGGTGGACCTCAAGCGCTGCGCCGAGCACGGGCACCATCCATCCGACTCGACTGGCCAAGAACACGGCCACGCGGCGCATGGGGCACAGCGCGCGACGCGCGCGCTGGGTGCGGCGCCTTTCGTGCCCGCGGCACACGTCGTACACATGCAGGCCAATGAGCTAGTGCACCGCGGCGTGCCGACGCATATCCTCACGATCGAAGAACACGCACACCTGTTCGATCCCGCGCACCGCCACGAACTCGTACCGCTCACCGTGCCGGCGCAAGAGCTGGTTGATCCGGCTGCCGCGGCGCAGCTCGGGTACTGGGAGCTCTTACCGTGCGAGTTGCCGGTGTTGGCCGTGCATGCAGCACTGATGCACACCGGCAAGATCCTGTTCTTCGCTGGCTCCGGCAACGACGAGCTCTACAAGACGGGATTCCGCAGTGCCATCTATGATTATCGCGACGGAACGATGACCATGCCGGTTACGCCAACCGACGTATTCTGTGCAGGACAAGCATTTCTGCCGGATGGGCGTGTACTGGTCGCGGGCGGTACGGACCGCTACGACCCTTTCGTGGGTCTCCAATCCGCGCTGCTGTTCGATCCGCAGAGCGAGCAGTGGACGTTCGTCCAAGCGATGAAGTGGGGGCGCTGGTATCCCACGTTGGTTGGATTGGGCGACGGTCGTGTGCTGGCAACCTCGGGGTTCAACGATCCCGAAAACGAACTGTACGCAGGCGCGTCCGGATGGACTCCGGTGTCGCCGAACATGGCGTGGCCACTCTATCCACACCTGCACCTTCTACATGACGGACGCCTGTTCCATTCGGGGATGCGCCTGGGTGGCACCGGGATGCTGCCGGGCTTCTTGGATCCGCTGACCGGGGCATACAACTCACTTCCTCCGGGTGCCATTCCAGCAAGCTTCAACCTCGGCGCGCGAGATCAGGGCGCAACCGTACTGCTACCTCCGGCGCAGGAGCAGCGCATCATGCTGATGGGCGGAGGAAGTCCGAGCATCAACGACGTTCACATCATCGACACCGATGCAGCGTCACCTCAGTTCGTCGCGGCGCCTCCGATGCTGAGGAACCGCGTTCACGTGAATGCGGTGATCTTGCCCGACCGCACGGTGGTGGCGACGGGAGGAAGCGGCATCGCCGAGGATGCATTGACCGCGTCAACCGAGGCGGAGATTTACGATCCAGCCACCAACACCTGGACAACTGGTGCTCGGGCTCGCGTCCCGCGGCTATATCACTCGGTTGCTGTGCTTCTGCCCGACGCTCGCGTATTGACAGCAGGCAGTAATCCGAGCCGCCGCAATGACGAGATGCGTCTTGAGATCTATCACCCGCCGTATCTGTTTCGCGGAGCGCGCCCGTGCATCGAGCGCGCACCCAGCGAACTCGCGTTGGGCGCATCGTTCTCCGTGCACATCGCAAACAGCCCCGATATCAAATGGCTGAGTCTGGTGCGGCCCATGGCCACGACACATTCGTACGACAGCGAGCAGCGACTCGTGGACCTACCGTTCCGGCGCACAGGGGTGTGCCAGCTCAACGCTGAACTACCAGGCAACCCAAATCTGGTCCCGCCCGGCTGGTATATGTTGTTCGCGGTCAACCATCGCGGCGTGCCATCCCAGGCACACTGGATCCACGTGAGCGCACCAGCTCGTGCCCCCCGGCCGCCCGTAGTCAAGGGCGACATCTTCATTGGAACCGCGAACCGCATCGTACGCGTGGACGCGAAAAGCGGCGCGACCGAACTGGTGTCCGAAGGCGGCGAACTCGGTAACGTGGAGGGACTCGAGTTCGACGCCCATGGGCATCTCCTGATCGCCAACGACGCCGGCGAAGTGTTGCACGTCGTTCCAGCGAGTGGAGCACAGCACGTGGTGCATCGCAGCGAGCGGATGTATCAAGACGTCGTTGCCTTGGCCAACGGCGACTTCGCCGCGGTGAACCTCTCGTCAGCGAGCCCGAGCGGTCTCTTCATCATCGACCACGCCACCGGAGAGGCTTCCCAGTTGAACACGGGGCAGCACTTCGGCGACGGTCCGAGCGGGCTCGTAATTGGCCGTGACGGCAGCTTCTATGTCACGGAGCTTGGCAGGCGCGCAGTCATTCAGGTCGACGCGCGTACCGGGGCTGAACGCGAGGTCTCACGTGGAGGGCACTTCGTGAGCCCGAGCGGCATCGCTCTGGCAGCAGATGGCCATCTGCTGGTCTGCGATCACGGCGCGGACAAGGTGATCCGGGTGGATCCCGAGAGCGGCCATCAGCAGCTAGTGGCGGCCGGAGGACTGCTCAGCGCACCTGTGGACATCGCGGTCGAGCCTAGCGGCCAGCTGCTTGTCGTCGATTTGCTGGGCGATCGCTTGCTACGCATCGATCCGGGGACAGCGAAGCAAGCGGTGCTTGCCCAAAGCGGACTCCTGACCGGCATCCGAAGCGTTGCTGTCTTCGGGATGAATAGTGCCGCGTGAAACCTACGGCGACGCGTCGCTGCGAGGGCCGTTGACACCGAACAGATCTCGCTTGAGGCATAGGTCGATCGACGCGTCGCGATCGTCATAGATGGCACTGCGAAATCCTGTCTTGTGCAGCTCGTCGTTGCCGGAGCCAGCGAAGAACACGATCTTGCCGGTGTGCATCAGTGTTCCAGGCACGACCAACACCGGCAACTCGCACGGCAAGAGCTCCCAGTACCCGAGCTGTGCCGCGGTAGCAGTGATCACTCTGTTCGCCGCGACGCTGTGCTCTCGGTCTACAAGCCGCGCGGTCTAACGCCGTGGGCGGTCTGAGGTCGCGCTCTCTGTTCCAGGACCCAACTTGGCCATCACAGCCGGGCTGTGGGGAACACCAAGCGCGCGCAAGCCCGCCACGAACCCAGTGCGCGCCGGAAGCGGGACTGGAACTCGGGCTTGAACCCGTTTCGCGGATACGCGGCTTCGATCTCGGCGATGCGCCTGCCGTCCAAGGTGTTCGCGCGGCGCTTCGCAGCGTCCATCCAAGCTCCGACTTGGAGTAGACCCGTGATCGGGCCCTTCGACCAACGTGGGAACAACTGCATGTGCAGGTCGATCGCTTCGGCGAGGACGCGGCCGCGGACTGCCTGTCCACGCTCAGTCATGAACTCCCGCGCCAACGTGCCGCCGATCTCCGGAAACGCGCGCCGGCTGTCGGCGAATGCATCGCTCAACCCGAGGTCGTGGAAGAGTGCGGCGAGCAACAGGTCTTCTTCCTCGAAGGCGATCTTCGCGGCACGCGCGTACTCGCGCCCGAGCAAGAAGGTGCGTTGCGAGTGCAGGTAGATCGGCGGCGGAAGGTTCGTTTGCGCGAGACGCGCCGCTTCCTGGATCAACCGAGTGTCCGGCAACTCGTGGGTCATGTTCGGATTCTCCTGCCATGCTGACGCGCACGCTCGCCAGGCATTACACCGAGCGAGCACGGAAACGGCGTAGCCGAAGCGAGTTGGCGAGTACGGACACACTGGACAGCGACATGGCTGCGCTGGCCAGGACTGGGGAGAGCTGCCAGCCCCCGAACGCATAGAACGCGCCGGCCGCGACCGGAATCCCGACCAGGTTGTAGATGAACGCCCAGAAGAGGTTTTCCCGAATGGTGCGGAGCGTGCGGCGCGAGAGGGCCAGCGCCGTGGGCAGCGCGCCGATGCCACCTCGCAAGAGCGCGATGTCCGCAGCGGCGATGGCGATGTCCGTGCCACTGCCAATCGCGATGCCGACGTCCGCCCCCGCGAGTGCGGGGGCATCGTTGATGCCGTCGCCGACCATGGCGACACGGCGACCGCGTGCCCGCTCGTCAGCCACGACGGCCGCCTTACCCTCGGGGCGCACCTCAGCGAACACACGCGTGATGCCGAGCTCGGCGGCGACGGCCTCTGCGGTACGGCGGCGGTCACCCGTCACCATGGCGACCTCGATGTTCATCGTGCGCAACATCTCCACGACGCGCTTGGCTTCGTCGGTCACGACGTCAGCGACTGCGACGAGGCCCGCGAGCCTTCCATCGACACCGACGAACGACGGGGTGCGCCCGCGCGTCGCGAGCGCATCTGCCTGCGGCTCGAGCGCGTTCGTGTCGATCGCAGCGCGTGCGAGCCAGGCGCTCGTTCCGATGCGAACGGTGTGACCACTCACAACGGCTTCTACGCCGAAGCCAGCGACAGAAGTGAAGTCGCTGACGAGCATGATACGAGCGCCCCGCTCACCCGCGCCCCGCACGATGGCCTGCGCGACCGGGTGCTCGCTCGCGTTCTCGACGGACGCAATCCATGACAACAGCTGCGCCTGATCGAAGCCGCTCCAGCTGAGAACGTCTGTGAGCACGGGCTTGCCCGCCGTCAGCGTGCCTGTCTTGTCGAAGAGCACGCTGTCGATGCGACTTGCTGCTTCGAGCGGCGCCCCACCCTTCACCAGCACGCCGAGCTCGGCACCGCGCCCCGTCCCCACTGCCACGGCAGCCGGGGTGGCGAGCCCCAGGGCACACGGGCATGCGATGACCAGCACCGCGACAAAGCGTTCGAGCGCCGTTGCGAATCCGTTCGCGGAGAAGTCGATCGCAAGCCAGACACCGAAGGTGACCAGCGCGATGGTCATGACCGTAGGCACGAAATAGCTACTCACCACGTCCGCCAGGCGCGCGATGGGGGCGCGAGAGCCTTGGGCTTGCTCTACGGCTTCGACGATGCTTGCGAGCGCGGTCTCGCCCTCGCTCTTAGTGACGCGAAAGGTCAGCGCGCCGCTCTGGTTCAAGGTGCCCGCGTAGACGGCTGCACCCTCGCGCTTGTCGACCGGCAAGCTCTCGCCAGTGAGCATGGACTCGTCGACGGCGGAGCTTCCGCTCGTGACCATGCCGTCCATGGCGATGCGTTCGCCAGGTCGCACCACGAGCAGATCCCCCACCGCGAGCTCTCCGAGCGCCACCTCTTCGTGCTCGCCGTCCCGCAATCGCCGTGCACTCTTTGGAACGAGCCCGACGAGCCCGCGCACGGCGTCGGACAGACGCTTGCGCGCGCGCGTCTCGAGCAGCTTGCCCAGCAGGATGAACATGACAATCGAGCTGGCCACCTCGAAGTACAGGTGAGGAACGGCGCCGTGCTCCGTGTGTGGGAACAAACCGGGCGCGAACAGCCCCACGGCGGAATAAGTCCACGCCGAGAGCACACCGATACTGACCAGCGTGCTCATGTCAGCGGTGCGATGCTTCAGCGCGGCCACAGCAAGCTGCAGAAAGCGCAGCCCGGGACCGAATACGACGGGGGTCGACAGGAAGAACTGCACCCAACCCGTCCACGGTTGCTCGAACGCTGACACATAGCCGTGTGACATCGCGAGCACGTACGCGGGCAACGTCAGGCTCGCAGCGACAATGAAATCCCGGCGGATCGTTCGCTGCTCCTCGAGCTCAGCCCGCTCGAGCACCCTTGCACGTTCCCGCGCGTCCACGCGGCCGCCGTGCTGCCATCGTGCGCTCAGGGCCTCGCGATTCGCTACCTCGTATCCGGCGCCGATCACAGCGTCGGCCAGCGCAAGCGCGTTCGTGGCACGCGCGTCATAGAAGACCGAGGCTCTGTTTGTCGCCAAATTCACGGTGGCCTCGTGCACACCGCGGTGCGCGCGAAGCGCCTTCTCGATGCGCCGGGCGCAAGCGGAGCACGTCATGCCGAGCACGTCGAGCTCTACGCGGTCTCGATGTTCTGACCTCGCCGCAGGCACCTGGTACCCAGCGCCCTCGACAGCAGCGACTAGGCGCTCCGGCGTCGCCACCGCCGCGTTGAAGCGAACGAGGGCCTGACCGGTGGCAAAGTTCACGGCCGCGTCGGTGACGCCTTCCACGGCGCTTAGCGCGCGCTCCACACGGCGTACGCAGCTGGCGCAAGTCATTCCCTGCACCGGAAGCTCGAGTTGCTCTGGGACGTGAGTGGCCACGTCGCGGGTGGCCCTGGAGTTTTGCTGGTTCATTGCCTCACCTCGGGCCGCGCGGCGCTGCGGCCTTTTGCCTGCCGACGCGCGAGCGCCGCGCCCATTACACCGAGCGGTCGGTGGCTCGTGCGAGCTCGCAGCGCGACGTCCTCGAGCCGTCGCCGGCAATCCCGCACCGCGCGCTACGTCAGCCGACAGTGGAGACGAAGCCCAACTCACTACCGGCCAACACAGAGCCCTCCTCGGTGAGAGCTGAGTGGCGGAGAAGACGATGTGACGAATGCGCGGCGAGCCTCAGGCCTCAACCGGCGTTTTCCTGCGATCGTCGGGTGGCACAGTGTGCCGCACAGCACTACGCGTGGCCGCGCGTCGTGGACCGCTGCCTGCTGCCGCGCGTGTGAGCGCGTGCAGAGACTATTCGTGCGCGTTCGGCTGCATCGCCTGCAGCTTGCGCCACAGCGTCACGCGGCTGACGCCGAGCACCTTGGCCGCTTTGTTCTTGTTGCCACCGACGCGCGCGAGCACTTCCAGAATGCGGCGGCCTTCGTCCGTGAGCTGCGCTTCGGGGACCGCGGCCGGTTCGGGCTCTGCCGCTTCGAGCAACTCTGGTGGTAGATCGCGCAGTTGCAAGAGCGGGCCCTCCCCGATCGCACCGGCGTACGCGATCACGTTTTGCAGCTCGCGGATGTTCCCCGGCCAGTCGTAGCGCTCGAGTACACGCAGTGCCGGCGCCGCGATGCGCTCGATCTTGCGGCGCGCGGTGGCATTCCTGCTCTCGATCAGCTTGTTCGCCAGCAGCGCGATGTCTTCACGCCGCTCGCGCAGCGCGGGGAGGAAGATCGGCACCACGCGCAGCCGGTACATCAGGTCGGCGCGAAAACGGTTGGCTTCGACCTCCTTGCGCAACGCGCGGTGCGTGGCCGAGACGAAGCGTACATCCACGGCCGCGGGCTCGCGCGCGCCGACGGGAAGCACGCTGCGGGTTTCGAGCACACGCAGTAGCTTGGCCTGCAACTCGAGTGGCAGCTCCGCGACCTCGTCCAGGAACAAGGTACCGCGATGGGCGAGCTGAACGTGGCCAGGCGTATCGCGCACCGCTCCCGTGAACGCACCGCGCACGTGGCCGAACAACTCGCTCTCGAGCAGGTTCGCGGGCAACGCGGCGCAGTTGATCGCACGAAACGGCCCTTTGCGCCGGGGCGACAGGTTGTGCAGAGCGCGCGCGACCAGTTCCTTGCCGGTGCCGGTCTCACCGCGCACCAGGACGGTCAAGTCTTCGGACGCGACGCGTTGCACGACCTCGAACATGCGCTTCATGCGCGGGCTCTGCGTCCACATGCCCTCGAACGCGACCGGCTCGGTGGCACCGCTCGGCACCTCGTCGATCAGCAGCAGCCAGCCCGGCGTTAGCGGCAGGCTGCGCACACGCAGGCTGCGCGGTGCTTGGGCTGGATCCGGGTGGGGGATCACGGCCTGGATCGCGCGGCCTTCCACGAGGGCCTCTGCGACGGGGCGCTTCGCCGATTGACCACACAAGAGCTGCGGTGCCGACGCCCCGAGCCGCGGCGCGACGCCGAGCAACTCGCTGACTTCGTCGGTCGCGAGCGCGATGCGCAGCTCGGAGTCGAGCAGCATAGCCGGCCCGAGCGCCGCGGAGAGCGCGCGGCCGAGCAGATGGGTCGCGTCATCGGGCGATCGTCGCGGCATACCCCAACGTAACATGTTTCATGGTGTTTCAGGAGCCAGCACAGAACCGGCATCTCGGCGTTGCGAGCCACTCCCTCCGCGACACTGCCTGCGAACAAGCGCGACAAGCCGCCGCGAGCACGGGTGCCGATCACCAGCGGTTCGGGTTTCACTTTCGCGACTAGGTCCAGCACCGCGTCGGCCGGGTCGTCCCCCGAGCCGACGAGAGGCCTCAAGGGCTGATCGCGAGCTTCGCGCCGAATGCGTTTCGCAACAGCTGCGAGCCTGACAGGTGGTCCACATGTGCGTGCGTCTCGAGGACGTAGTGGACGCACAGCTTTTGGGCGCGGAGGTAGCGCACACCGCATCGACCGACTCGGTCCAGGTGCGCGATCCGATCGGATCGTAGTCGAGCACCGGGTCGATGATCACGGCATCCCTGGTCTGCGGGTGTGCGACCACGAACGTCAGGGTGAAAGTTCGAGGGTCGAAGAACGCTTGCACTTTCGGATTCATTACGCTTCGCCTCCAGTCGCGTGTTGCGTGATGGGTTTACCCAGGCTCTGGGCGCGCGCGAGAGTGGTGTCATTGGCACGCTTGCGTGCCGGTTTCGGGCGACGTGCCTGTCTGCGCCTCGAGGCAGCCCAGCCGGCTGCCAGCAACGAGGTCGCGATCAGCGCGCCTGCTGCGGCCAGCGCGGGCGATGCCGGCCGGTTCAGCGCCGCCGGCAGTTCCTGGCCGAGGATGAAGAACGCCATCGCGACGACGAACCAACCGAACGCGCCGCGCAAGGCCGCCGGCCGTACGCGTGACGCCAGCATCCCGCCGGCGACGCTGCCGCCGATGGCGGCAGCACTGAACGCCAGCCCCGCGTACCAGTCGACGGCGACCGTGCTTACGTACCCGGCAAAGCCTGCCAAGGACTTCATGCAGATGACCACGAGCGAAGTGCCCACGGCGAGCTCCATCGGCAGTCCGCCGAGGAGTACCAGCGCGGGGACGACCAGGAAGCCACCTCCGGCACCGACCAGCCCAGTGATCGCGCCCACGACCGCGCCCTCGATCAGCACTTTGACGATCGGCAGATCGCCTCGCGCAGCGGGCGGCGGCGCCGTCGCCGCGGCTTGGGATGGCTTGCGCAGCATCGCGATCGCGGTCGCGAACATCATCAGCGCGAAGCCCAATAGCAGGACCAGCTCAGGGATGAGGTGTGCGAAGCGCCCCGCAGTGAATGCGCCCAGCATCGCGGCCAGCCCGAAAATTATTCCGGTTCGCCAGCGAACCCGGCCCAGACGTGCATGTGGGATCAGCGCTGCGACGCTGGTCGTGCCTACGATCAAGAGCGAGAGCGCGATGGCTTGATGTGCCTGCATCCCGAGCACATACCGAAGGATGGGCACGGCGAGGATGGATCCTCCGCCGCCGAGCAGACCCAACGACGTTCCGACGAGCACGGCGAGCGCGAGAGCCAGCAGAAACATGGAGTCACCTCTGGAACACAACTAAGCGACTTGCGTGCCAACGCCCGCTTGGCGTTCCAGGTGCTCGCCGGTGAGCCGAGCCGGTGTGCGTGAACGTTACTGTTTCACCGAATGCAACACGAACGTTTCACTCGGCGCCGGCGGACGAATCTAGCGCTCGCGCGGTTCGGCACGACTCGTGCTCTAGACGGAGCCAAGGTTTCCATGCACGATTTCACTCCATGGTCCGCCCTGACGGGTGGCGCTCTCATCGGGGCGGCAGCATCGCTGCTGCTCATCGCCGCTGGCCGCATCGCCGGCATCAGTGGCATTCTCGGAGGCGTGCTACTGCCGGCGCGCGGAGATGTTCGCTGGCGCGCGCTCTTTCTCGTCGGGCTCGTGAGCGCGGGTCTGATCGCTGCTCTGCTCGTGCCTGAATCGATCGGGACCTCGCCCCGCTCACTGCCGATGCTCACGGCTGCAGGACTACTGGTCGGCATCGGGACGCGTCTCGGCAACGGCTGCACGAGTGGTCATGGCGTATGCGGCATCAGTCGCTTCGCGCCGCGGTCGATCGCGGCCACGGTCGTGTTCATGGCCAGCGGGGTGCTCACCGTGTTGCTCACGCACTTGATCGGAGGTGGGGTATGAACCGCCTAGTGTTGCGCGAGCTGGCGGCGCTCATTTCCGGCGCCGTGTTCGGCGCCGGGCTGCTGATCAGTGGCATGACACAACCGGCGAAGGTCCTCGGGTTTCTCGACCTGTTCGGGACGTGGGACGCGAGCCTGATGTTCGTGATGCTCGGCGCGATCGCCGTGCACATGGCCGCGTACCGCGCAATTCGCGGACGCGACGCGCCCTGGTTCGCAGCCAAGTTCCTCGTACCGTCGCGGCGCGATCTGGATGCGAAGCTGCTGATCGGCGCGGCCGTGTTCGGTGCAGGCTGGGGTCTAGGCGGGTACTGCCCAGGCGCAGGGCTCGCGTCGCTGCCTGGCGGCGGACCCGGCGCGGCCACGTTCGTCGTCGCCATGCTGGCGGGCATGTTCGCCACCGGCAAAGTCGAAGCCGCCGCCGCCGCACAGCGGGCTGGTTCGACCGAGCCTTCCACTGCAACCAGCGCAGCTGCAAAGGGAGTTTCCGCATGAACCATCCAAGCTCAAGTACGATGCAACAGGTCGTGCTCGACGTCAGAACGCCAGAGGAGTACGCCGGCGAGCACGTGCCCGGCGCGAAGAATATCCCGGTCCAGGAGCTGCAAGCTCGCTATGCCGAGCTGGGAGCGAAGACCACTCCGATCGTGATCTACTGTCGCAGCGGGGCGCGCAGCGCGACCGCGAAGGCGTTGCTCGAAAACCTGGGCTTCAACCACGTCACCGACATCGACGCGATGTCCAACTGGCGCGCGCGTTAGTCTCTATCCGGAGCATTCCCCATGTTGTTCAGACAATTGTTCGAACGAGAGTCCAGCACCTACAGCTACCTGATCGCCGCGCGCAGCGGTCGCGAGGCGATCCTCATTGACCCGGTGAAAGAGGAGCTGCCGAAGTACCTGCAGCTGATGCGCGAGCTCGATCTGCGCTTGGTGTTCGCGCTGGACACACACGTCCATGCCGACCATGTCACCGCGCTGGGCGCACTACGCGAAGCGACCCAGTGTGCGACCATCATGGGTGAGCAGACGCGAGCGGAGTGCGTATCGCGCAAACTGAAAGACGGCGAGCACATTCGCGTCGATGGAGTCGAGCTCCAGGCGATCTACACGCCTGGCCACACCGACGATTCGTACAGCTTCGTGCTGCCGGACCGAGTCTTCACTGGCGACACGCTGCTGATCCGCGGCACCGGCCGGACCGACTTTCAGAACGGCGACCCGCGCGATCAGTACGACAGCCTGTTCAACAAGCTACTGCGCCTGCCCGAAGACACGCTCGTCTATCCCGCTCACGACTACAAAGGCTGGATGGTCAGCACGATCGCGGAAGAGCGCGCGCACAACCCGCGACTGCAAGTGAAGTCGGAAGAGGAGTACGTCGCGCTGATGAACGGGCTCAAACTGGCGAACCCCAAGCTCATGGACGTCGCCCTGCCTGCCAACCTGAGCTGCGGGGTAGGCGGCTTGCCGAGTCCGGTGCAGGCGGCTCTCGGCCGCTGAAGGCCGGCAAGTGTGTGCGCTGCGGCTCGCGTCCCGGGCATCAATGGGCTGCCCGATGCGTGGGCGGCACCGGAGCGGAGCTCCGTTTGCGGTGCTTCGCGGCAAGCTTCTTCCCGCGCACTACGCGCGCTACACGATCGCCTACGGCGTGCTATGCCAGAACGCCGGCGTTTCCGCTCTGACCCGGATCGTCGGTCAGTTTCTAATCGAGATCGCCGAGTCGTGCGAAGCCGAAGGGTATCCGCCTTTGAATGCGCTCGCGGCCGATGGCCGCGCAAAGTCGTGTCACCGCGAGGGCTTACGCGAGACGTTCCTCACGTTCGTCGGTCAGCACGACCATGTCCGGCGAAACCGGGGTAGTTGATTGTCGACAACTTTCTCTGTCACACTTCGACCTACTGGCGCCTAGATCGGCTGGCCCCTCAATTGAGCCGCTTTTCGATGCCCCTGATTCGGACCCGGTTTCTGGCACTTCTCGTCGCGGCTTTCGTCGCGCTGCCAGCCCAGGCATTCGCAAGCACGAGCTACTTCTGCCACATGAGTGGGGAGGTTTCGGATACGTGCTGCTGCACCGGCAAGTCAGCCTCGGAGTCGTGCGAAGCGCAGGTCAAGCAACAGGACTGCTGCGAGCTGATAAGGTCCGAGGGACACGCTCCTGTTCCGGCAACTCGGGCGAGCTTGCAGCCCGTTCCTGCAGCCCCGCTCATCGGAGCGATCACCTTCGGACTCGTCGTCCAAGTGGGCGAAGAATATCCGGCCGAGGTCTCCACGGCGGAGACGCATCCGCCTGGGCCGCCGCGATTCTTGGTGCATTGCTCGTTCTTGATCTGAAGAGCTGAGCTCGTCGCTACCGATCACACACGCGATCGCCAGCGTGACGCAGTTGCGTCCGCGGCCCCGCGCGCAGCCACGCGCTCGAGCATCACTTTATCGCTCTCGTGAACTTCCATGAGGAGTCTCGCATGCATTCAACTCTGCAGGCCGCAGTGCTCGCGGTCGTACTTGCCTTGGCCCCTGCCTATGCAAGCGCGCAGGAGACGCCCGAAATAGAGACCGTCGTCGGTGCCAAGATCCTCGAGCGCGCCGCCTACGTGCGCGCGGTGCTGACCGCCAACCCGAGCGTCGAAGCCGCGCGCCAGAGCTGGCGAGTTGCGCTTGCGCGCGCGCGGCAGGCAGGCACGTTCGCGGATCCGATGATCGACGTGTCGGTGGCGCCACTCTCGATTGGTTCCTCGAGCGCGCGTCTCGGTTACGAGGTTGGCATCAACCAAGCACTGCCGTGGTTCGGCAAGCGCGCGCTGGAACGCAACGCGATGAAAGCAGAAGCGGCAGCCTCCGAAAGCGACATGGAGATGACCCGACGCGAGCTCGCGATGACTGCGCTCACGCTTTACGACCAGTACTACGTCGCCGTTCGCTCGCTCGAGATCAACACCCATTATGTGGAGCTGATGCGCTCCATGCGCGATGCCGTTACGGCCCAGCTCGAAGCTGGACGCGGCTCGACTCAGGACGCACTGCAAGCCGAAGCCGCGCTGACGCAGATGGAGCGTGACGCGGTCGTGCTTGCAGCCGAACGCGATGTGGCTGTCGCTCAATTGAACGAGCTTCTGCAGCGTGATCCCGCTGCACCGCTTCCGCCCCCGGTGGCGGAGCTTGCCGGGATCGCGCCAGTCGACACACCGGACGCGAAGCAACTAGAAGCCGAAGCGCTGAGCAAGCGCTCCGAGATCTCTTCCGCCCGCCTTCATGCACAGGCAGAGGCGGTGAAAGCAGACGCAGCGGGCCGTGAGTACTACCCGACCATCACGCTCTCCACATCGTACAGCTCGATGTGGGACATGCCCGAGCATCGCTGGATGATCGGCGCCAGCGTCAACGTCCCGTGGCCGACGGAACGGCGTGCCGGCGCGATCGATGAAGCTCGAGCTGCGCGGGCTCAGTACGAAAGCGAAGTCGCGCGCATGACCGCGATGGCGCGAACCGAGGTCTACGTCGCGCTGCGCAAGCTCGAAGAGTCCGGGCACGTTCTTCAGCTCTTTCAAACACGTTTGTTACCC
>DATEOF010000473.1:0-39450 GCA_035274465.1 Polyangiales bacterium | reverse complement strand
GCGTGAGCCCCGAGATGCCGTGCAGCGGCAGGCCGCGCGCGAGCGCCGACGCCAGCGCGACGAGGGTTTGCTCGTCCGCCTGAGCAACGACGCTGTCGATCTCGGCGAAGTCGCGCAGCAACTCCGCACACATGGTGGTTGCCATGCGCCCAGCCGCGGAGATGTGACCTGCGTATCCGCGTTGGCGCAGCGCCACCACGAGTGGCAACGCGAGCTGGGCGTACTGTTCACAGTCCAGCGACAGCGCCACCAGAGCCGGACGTGAGGGCGCGCCCAGAATCGCGGCCAGCGCCGGCTCGAGCTCGTGAGGCCCGTTGAACGCGACGACGTGCGCGGCGTAACCCGCCCGCGCCAACGACGCCGTGACGTAGCGCAATGACAGGTCTTTCTGGAGCTCCGGACCCACGAACGCGACCGAAGGCATGCGCCGCTTCTTCCTAACTACAGGTACGTGTGTGCTGGCACAAGTGGGCACACACGCGGCCCGCAGCCCAGAAAATGCAGGAGGCGTGCCACGAAGCGTTCGAGCCGCTACTCGACCTTGATCACGCCCTTGCAGGTAGACGGGAAGCCGATGCTGATGTCTTCACCGCTGCCGGTCAGGAAGTCCTCGCACTCGATGGACTCGAGGTCGTCGACACAGTCGTCATACGACGAGGATACATCGGTCGCCTTGGAGCAAACGCCCGCGGACTTCTCGACCTCTTTCACGCACTCGCTCTCGAAGCTCGCCGGCAGCTTCTCGTCGGTCGCTTCCTCGGTGCAGACACGCACCCGCTCGCAGACGGTCTCGATGAGATCGGTGCACTGCTCTTCGGCGGATGGCCCACAGGAGGTGGCGAGCGTGGCAAAGACCAAGCTGAATCCAAGGCTCGATTTCGACATGAACAGATTCCTTCTGACGGCTAGTGCTCAGTGCGCCGAACGTACAACAGTGGGGCGCCCTGGCGCCTGACGACGTGCAGAATTTCCCCCGCGACCTTGTGACAGTTGAAGCGGCGTACGGCCAGAAACAGGTCGGCCTCGTCGTAGCCGGGCACGACCCGAATCTGGACACGCGCGCCGGGCATGTTGTCCCGGTAGTAGACGAGCCGATCGGTGGTCGGATCGTCACAGCCCGCGATGCGCGTACGTCGCCCGTCATGCAACGGCGGCAGCTCGCGCAACACCCACTCCAGGCCCTCGCGATAGCTGAGACCCCAGTAGTCGGTCTCGAACTTGCGGTACCGTTTGCGCAATCCGCCACTGAGGCGGTTGAAGTACACGTACTCGTAGGGGTGCAGCTGGACCATGTCGACGCAAACCATGATCGCGCTGCCCACCAGCACGCCGGCTGCCGCGCCACGCAGCGCGCGCGGCAACCACTCGGCGTGAAGCAACTCGGACAACGCGCAACCCGCCAGTGCAGCTGTCGGCGGCAGCAAAAACAACACGTGCCGCTGAGCGTCGTAGAGCACGGGACGCTTGATGAACACCGCGGCCAACGGCAGCACCACCGAGCAGGCGATGATCGCCAGGCCCAGTGCAGGCTCCGCTCGCCAGCTGCGATGTCGCGCGAGTCGCACCAGCATGACGACAGCTGCCATCGCGGCGAGGAGGTATGTCTCCGGTAGCGTCAGTCGAAACCACACCGGCAGGTAGCGCAGCGGCAGCTTGTCGGAGTCGATCATCCGACCCTCGAACAGCACCTTGTTCTGCCAGTTGAAGTGCGATGCAGCCTCGATGCCTTCAAGCGGACGAGTCAACGGTTGGAGCTGTGCCCACGGCCAAGCCGAGATCATCACCGGCCACGCGATCAGCACGACCAGCACGCAGCACGCCAGCAGGTTCAGGCTCAACGCGCCGAGGTGGAGCGACTCGCCCTCGCGCCGCCGTCGCGTCAGCTCCAGGAGCAGCCGCAGCCCGCCCGCCAGGCACGGGTAACCCAGGACGAACACACCGCCGGGTCGCACGCCGAGCGCGATACCCGCGGCGAGCCCGCCCAGGCAGATGTCACGCCAGCGCAACGGCGCAGGCCCGACCGCCAAGCGGACGGCGGCCAAGCTCGCGAATGCGGCCGCGCTGCCAAACGGAATGTCTTTGGGATTGAACATGCCGTGCCCGATCCAGCACGGCGTCAGCGCCAGCGTGAGCCCCGCGAAAAAGCCTGCGCGGGGTCCGCCCACGTGCGCAGCCATCTTCCAGCTCGCGACGATGCCGAGCAGCGCGATCAGCTGGGTCAGCAGGTGTCGCGTCTCGAGCAGGCCCAGCGGCGAGTGCGTTGCCAGCCACTGCGCGGGCGCGTCGAACAAGCCGCCGTACAGGTACAGATCGAAGAAGGTCGTCGCGCGATCATCCTTGAAGCCGCTGGCGAACCACGCGACCACCATGTCGCCGTACTGCATCTGCAGCTGCTCGTCGTAGCTCATGCCCGCGTCGCGACCGAACGCGGCGATCAGCCCGAGCACGAGCAGCAGGCCAGCCCAGGACAGGCCGAGCCACAGGCGGCTGCCCTCGCCCGCCCAATGCCACCTGCGCCGCAAAGTCTCCGCCAGCGCCATCACTCCGCCGCCGCAGTCTCCATCTCGAGGCGTGTCTCGATAGCCGAGATTCCTGAAAAACGCCAATCCTGGCCTGCGGTCCCGTGGCCATGAAAGTGACCCGATTGGGGCGGTCGAAACCACCCTCTCCACAGCAACTCTCGGCGCCCGATGTTCCAGCCAAAGTCCAGACGCACTCTCACTGTACTCGCGCTCGTGCCGGCCACATGTGCGCTCGTGCTCGGTTGCTCGGGTTCCATCGACAGCCCGATGGGCGTCGAGGCCGTTGCTGGAAGCAACAGTCCGCCGCCAGCGGTCGCGGGCAGCGGTCCTGCAGCCATGAGCGGCAGCGGTGGTGGGTCGGCAGGGTCCCCCGCAGCCGCAGGCGGCGCTGCTACTGCACCCGGCCCGGGCAATTTGCCTGCACGCCTGCGCCGTCTGACCAACGCCGAGTTCGACACGTCGGTGCGTGCTCTGCTGGGCGTCGACTCCAAATTCGGCGCGAGCTTCACGCCCGACACGCGCCAGGGCGGCTTCACGCGCAACGACGCGCAACGCGTCGACCCGGTGTTCGTCACCCAGCTCAACGACGCCGCGCAACGCCTCGCGACGATGGCACGCGGCAAGTTGTCGCAGCTCGCACCCTGCGCAGACGCGAACGGCAGCGAGGCCTGCGCGCGCGCGTTCATCGTCGACTTCGCCAAACGCGCCTACCGCAGGCCCGCAACCCAGCGCGAGGTGGAAGCACTGCTGCTCGTCTACCGCGCGGGCAGCGAGGGCGCGATGTACGCGGATGGCGTCGAGGCCGTGGTCAGCGCCGTGCTGCAGTCACCCGGCTTCATCTACGTGCGCGAGATCGGCCAGCAGCCGTTGGCTGCGAGCACGCGCCTCGACGAGTACGAGATCGCCAGCGCGCTTTCCTACCTGCTCACGGGCGTCCCACCCGACGACGCGCTGATGCAAGCGGCAGCCGCCGGCCAGTTGAGCGCGCCCGACACCCGGCGCACCCAGGCCCGGCGCTTGCTCGCAACGCAGCCCGCGTCCGATCAGGTCGTGCGCATGGTTCACGAGTGGCTCGGCATCGATCGCATCACCGAGACCGCCAAGGACTCGAACGTGTACCCGGAGTTCACCAACCTGCGCGAGCCGATGAAGCGCGAGGCCGACGACTTCGTGCGGCAGGTGGTGTGGAAGTCGGCGAGCGACGTGCGCGAGTTGTTCGCGGCCGACTGGACACCCGCGGAGGACAACCTCGCACGCATGTACCTCAACGGCCAGCAGCCGATGCGCACGAACGACCGCGTCTCGCTCGCCGGCGTGAAGCGGCGCGGCATCTTGAACCAGGGCGCGTTCCTGTCGGTGTACGCGCACGCGACCGAGACCGCGCCCGTGCTGCGCGGCGTGGCGCTGTTGCGTCGCGTCACCTGCACCGACATCCCCTCGCCCACCTCGCTCAACATCAACGTAGTGCCGCCAGTGCCGGATCCCAACAAGACCACGCGCGAACGCTTCACCGTTCACAGCCAGGATCCCGGCTGCGCGGGCTGTCACACGAAGATCGACCCGCTGGGCTTCAGCTTCGAGGGTCTCGACGGCATGGGGCGCGAGCGCAAGCAGGAGAATGGCCGCCCGATCGACAGCCGCACCACGCTCGCCAGCGGCTTCTCGTTCGACGGCAGCTACGCCGACAGCAGCGAGCTCGCGCTACGCCTCGCGGACAGCCCCGAGGTTCGCACCTGCTTCGCCCGCCAGCTCTTCCGCTACGCCGCCGCTCGTAGCGACGCCTCGGCGCAGCCCGCAGAGGCGAGCTTCATGAACACGGTGATGGCGCTGCCCGCCGACGCGCGCGGCAAGTTCGCGGAGCTGATCGTGGCCTTCGTCGCCAGCGACGCCTTCGTCCAGCGAGGAGTGAGCCCATGAAGATCACGCGCAGGCGCCTGGTTCAGACCGGCCTCGTCACCGCGGCGAGCTTGCCTCTGGTACGCGCGCTGGGCAGCAGCGTGGCGCGCGCGGCCGACCCCGCGCTGAACTTCGTGTGCATCTACGCGCCGCACGGCGTGAGCGCCGAGTTTTGGGCGCAGCGCGGCAGCGACACGGCGACCAGCTTCGACATCGCCTACGAGAACTGTTCGCTGCAGCCGTTCGACGACGCGAAGACATACGGCAAGAGCTTCAAGGACAAGATCCTGATCATCGAGGGTCTCGATCACCTGTCCAACGCCAACGGGCACGACTCCGCCGGCACGATCCTCACGGGCAGTCGCATCGACGGCAAGAAGCCGCTCAACGCCTCACTCGATCAGGTGCTGGCGGTCGACAAGGGCCTGGGCATGAACAACCCGGTCACGAGCGTCTCGCTCGGCGTGGGCAACGACGCCAACGACTCGGGCGTCACGCTCTCGTACGGTGCGGGCGGCGCGCCGCTGCCGAAGATCATCGACCCGCAGCAGGCGTTCGAGCTGCTGTTCGCGAACCTGAGCGTGCCGAACGACACGGGTGCTCAGGCTGAAGCCATGCACCGGCGCAAGGTCGGGCAGAGCATCCTCGACTTCATCCGTGGCGAGGTCGGCGATCTCAAGCCGAAGCTGGGTGCCAGCGAGCAGCAAAAGCTGGATCAACACCTGACCTCGCTGCGTGAGATCGAGAAGCAGCTGCAAGGCCACGCCGCGCCCGCCTCGTGCATGCTGCCGGGCAAGCCCGACGCCTCGAAGTTCCCGAAGCTCAAGCAGTACAACGGCGGCGAGCCTTACTTCGACGCGATCACCGACGCGCAGGTCGATCTGCTGGCCAGCGCGCTGGCGTGCGGCGTGACGCGCTTCGCGACGTTGTTCATGAACGATCTCAGCTACGAAGGCAATCCGCTCGGCTTGCCTGCGGACAACCACGGCAGCGTCGCGCACACGTACAACCCTTCGCCCATCGGCAACAACGGCAGGCCCGGCGACGGCGCGCCTGCCACGTGGTTGCCGCTGGCCAAGTTCAATCGCTACAGCTACACGAAGGTCGCGCGCCTGATGCAGCGCCTGGATGCGCTCGGCGCGCTCGACAACACCCTGATCTACGTGACCAGCGACATGGGCAATCCGTCGCTTCACAGCACGCAGAACGTGCCCACGCTGCTGTGCGGCGGTGCGGCGGGCAAGTTCCGCATGGGCCGGCGCGTGCGGCTCGGGCCCGACTGCAACAACAACACGCCCTGGTGCGCGCCCGGCGAGGCGACCTTCGCCGGCGTCTCCAACAACCACTTGCTGGTGTCGATCGCGCAGGCGTTCGGCGTGCAGCTCGACAGCTTCGGCACGCAGGTCGAGGCCAAGCACACCACCGGCGCCCTGAGCGAGTTGTGAGGCTCGCAGTCAGGCGAGGCGCGCCGAGACGACGATCAGCTCGGTGACCGACGGCGCGCGGTTCTCCCAGGCCACGGTGCGCGGCCCGTCCACCACCAGGCTGTCGCCGCTACCGAGCAGAAACTCCTCGGCGGGTTCGCTGGCCATCGCCACGGCCTCGCCCACCGTGCAATAGGCGAAGAGTCGGCGGCCGAGCGTGTAGTGCGTGACACCGGTGCGGCCCTCTTTGTCCAGTCGGATCAAAATCGCCTGCAGCCGCTCGTCGCTCGAGGCGGACACCAACGATTCCATGGTCGCCTTCGACCACTCGCTGCGCAGCGCCCCGCGGGCCGAGGCGCGCATGACGGGGTTCGTGGTGTCGTCCTGACGCAACAGCATCGAGACGGTCAGGCCGAGCGACTCCGCGATGCGTTGCAGCGAGCCCACGGAGGGCATGGTCTGCCCGAGCTCGACTTGCGAGAGAAAGCTCGCCGACAGGCCGGTCTGCTCCGCCAGCGCGCGTAGCGAGAGGCCGAGCTTCTGGCGCGAGAGTCGAAGTCGTTCCCCGATTTGGAGCTTGTCGATCATCTGTGGGAGGGCACTGACCGTCCAGTCCTGCTTGACAGCTGTCCGAATCTGGAGCGAGTGGCCGGCAGAATAACGCAACTGAGCACCGGAATTTCAACCACTCGCGCAGAGGTGCCTCATTCCCTACGCTCAGGGATACCGAATCAGCCTGAAATGCTCCCAAGCCGATGCGCAGCTAGTTGGCGCAGCACAAGTCCAACGGCGACGTGGCCGTCAGACTACCGTTCACCGCGGCACTGGAAGAACAGGTCGGGTTGGTCGGCGAACCCGCCATCCACGCCGGCGGAGAATACGTGCTGATGCTGCAGCTCTTCTCTCCACCGTGCAGCTCGCCGTCGACCGTTCCACAACCCCAGTCGTGGCCGAGCCGTACGACGACGTTGTTGCAATTTCCACCGTTCGCCATGCAGCCGCACAGACCGCAACTGCGGTTGTCACTGAAGCCGCGTTGCCACGTCTGCTGCGTGGTGTTCGACGGACAGCTCGCGGCTGATGGCTGCGAGCAGTATTTCTTGCCGCTGACCTTCGGCACGCACACGAAGCCCGAGTCGCAGCCGCCGCCGCGCGTGTTGGTCGTGCACAGCTTCATCGTCGTCGCCCAGACCGGCGGCAACGGCGTGGCGGAGCCGCTGGCGCTGCAGGTGCCGGGATACGTGCTCATGGTGACACGCCACGCGACCGGCGTGCCCATGCCCTGGTCGTCGCCGATCGGCTCGCTGCTGCAGGTCTCGGTGATCGACTTGTTGATCAACGTGCCGCCCGTGTAGGGCTTGACCAGATCGTTCGTGCAAGCCGTGGTGGTGGAGTAGTAATACACGTGCGGTACACACTGCGTCGCGGTGGTCGAGCACGAGCACCCACTGCAGCCCTGGTCCGTGAGGCCCTGATAGATGGTGGTCTGGCTCGCCTGAAAGCCGGCCGGGCACGACTCGGCACTCGGCACGAGCAGCCCCGTGACGCTACCCGCGGGTGCGCAGGTCATCGCGCTGCAGGCGGCGTCCGCGCAGTCGGTGTCGCCGTTGCAGTCGTCGTCCAGGCCGTTGCTGCACTGCTCCGCGCCCTTGCTCACGCAGCTCGGGCCTGCGTCGCTCCCAGCTCCGCCTTGACCGGCACCGCCGCTGCCCGCGCCGCCATTCCCCGCGCCGCCGTCCCCTGCAGTCGCAGCGTCGCTGTCGGACGTACTGCCATCCGCTCCGGAATCGGTCGCGGGCCCAGAGTCGGACTCCGCGCCACCGCTACCACCCCTGCCGCCGCCGCCATCCGCTGCATCGCCCCCCTGCGGGAGACCTTGGTCCGGATCGAAGCTCGGCAACTCCGACGCCAGGACGGTGGCGTCGACGCATTCGGGACTACCATTCATGCCGACGCACGTCTGATTGTCGCCGCAGTCCAGCTTGCCGATGCACTCGCTGAACAGAGAGGTCTTGAGCAGCAACGTCTGCTGCTTGAGGAACGCGCTGCGGACGCGTCCGCGGGCCAGCGCCTCACCGCCCTTCTCGACCGTGATCGTGACCTCGAACGCGTGCGCTTCGTGGCCGGGCTTGGCGATCAGCGCCAACGACGCGGGCCAACGGAACTCTTCGGACGTGAGATCGAAGACCTCCGGCTCCTCGCGGCCCAGCATCGCCGTGCCCGGTGCCCCGCTGGAGATCTCGAGCGTCATGCGCTCCGACTCCAGGCGGATCTGCCGGTCGGCGTCGACCTGCAGCAACACCTCGGTACGCGGCGTGGTCTTGGTGGAGCTGCAACCAGTCGAGAAGATGATGGCCAGACAAACGAGGCCCGTGCGCGACCGTGTGCTCATAGCTCGCGCACCCGCGTCCCGGTGTCGGGCACTGCCGGCCCTTGCACGAGCGAGCCCTCACTGCCCGAGTTGGCGGCGACCCCGACCACCACCGCGGCGGCAGCGATCGTGCCGATGCCCGCCCAGAACCACCAGCGCGAGACGATGCTCGTACTCTCGGGTTCGCGGTCGCGCAGCGGATCGTTCGCGGGCGTGGCCGCCGCGGTGCGTGCCATCTCGGCCTGCGCGGTCTCGGCCGGTGTCGGTACGGTGGGTTGAGCTTCTGGCGCGGGCGCCGCCGCGGCCTGCTCCTGTTCCTTCTGCATCGCGCCTTCGATCACACGCACGCGATCCTCGATCTGCGCGCGGTTGGCCGCATCGGGTACCTGCGCCAGATAGCTCTTGTACGCTTCCAGGGCCTCGGCGTCGCGACGCAGGCGATCGAGCACCGTACCGATGTTCGAGAGCAAGGCGGCGCGGTGGCTGAGATCGTAGGCGTCCTTGAAGTACTTCAATGCGCGCTCGAAGCGGCCCTCGTCGAACGCCTGCTTGCCGAGCTTGAACAGGTCACGAGCTTCCTGGTCATCGGTGGCGTGCGTACCCGACTTGGCGGGTGCGGCCTGAGCCTGCACTCCTCCTGCAGCCGTCAGCAGCACGAGCAAACAGCCAGCAATCGCACCAGCCAGCGCAGCACGCGACATCCAAGCCCTCCTCTGGGAAGCTAGAAGTTACCACAATTCGCGGTCTCTCTGCCGCCATCAGCGGCAGGCGCTCTGGTGCGCGCGAGTGTCAGGCCGTGCGGCAAAATCGTGCGTCCAGGTGGGAGCGCTCCGGACAACCGACTGCGAACCGTTACAGGCGCTGGCAGGATGCGAAGGTGGCTGGGCAGCTGGTTGGTCTGTGCCTGCTTGTGCGGCAGCGCGCACGCCGAGCCCGCGCTGCAAGTCGAGTTCCGCACGACGCCTGCGGACAAGCTGCTGGATGGGCGGCTCCTGCTGCTGCTCTCGACCGACGACAAGGCCGAGCCGCGCACGCAGATCGATCCCACGCTCGCCAGCCAGCTGGTGTTCGGCGCGGACATCGAGGATCTGCGCGAGCGCACGCTGACCTGCCCGCGCGTGCGTTCACCGGCTACCCGATCCGCTCGCTCGCCGACGTGGCGCCGGGGACCTACAACGTGCAGGTCGTGCTGCACGTGTACGAGACGGTGCGGCGGGCCTGCGCTACCACACCATGTACCTGTCGCGGATCCTCGAGCGGCTTAAAAACACAGCGCCAGCTGGAGCAGACTTGTCCGGCTGGCGCTACTGAGGTTTCCGTCCTTCGCTTACTCGACGCTGCGAGTCACGATGCTGCAGAGCGAGCCGCCGGTGCGCGTCCCGAACAGGATGCACATCTCGCCCGTGTTGACCTCGTTGGCGAAGTGGAGCGGCTGCTGCAGCTTGTTCGTCACGTCGCACACGAAGTGGAGCTGGTCGCCGGCCTCGAGCTCCAGCTGGCCGCTCGTCGCGCCGTCTTGCTTGCGGTCGAGGTTCGGCGTCGGGTTCTTCGACAGACTGTCGTATTGATAGGTCGGCATGTCGTTGTAGTCGAACGACTCGTATACCGACTGCGTCGAGCCGTCCTTGCGCACCACCCACGCACCGAAGCGCGAGGTCGAGGCGTGACGGTGACCGTTCAGGGTGATGACGCGCACCGGTGCGGTGACCGGGCACTGGTAGTGCAGGACGCGGTGCTCACCGGCGGGGATATTCAGGTCCGACGGGTTGCCGATGATCGAGATGCCCTGGATGCGGCGCCCGATCTCGCTCGCGTCCTTGTACCAGACGTTGACCCACGCCTCGCGCAGCAACACTTTGTCGCTCACGTTGAAGTGGTGCAGGTTGAACGAGAACTGTTGGCCTGCCTGCAGCAACTCGCCCATGTCGGCATTCTCGGGCGGCACCGCGAGGATGCCTTCGGGTCGGTCGGTGTCGGGGCGCTGTGAGCCGCCGAAGCTGCGGTTGGTCTCCGTGTCCGCGCGCAAGATCGCGCCGAGATCCTGCTCCGAGCTGAAGCCGTCCTTGCGGTCGGCGGACTGGACTCGGATGATCATGTGGTGCGAGCCGGCGCGCATGCGCAGGTTGGTGCGATAGTAGCTGTGATCTTCGGTGGTGGTCGCGTTGGTGTAGTAGTAGTCGACCTTCTCTTGACCGGGCTGCATCAAGAAATCAGCAGGCA
This sequence comes from Polyangiales bacterium, assembly GCA_035274465.1. GTDB lineage: Bacteria > Myxococcota_A > Polyangia > Polyangiales > JAFGIB01 > JADGRF01. The sequence continues at coordinate 29,017 of DATEOF010000473.1, read as the reverse complement.
CGTCCGTGAAGCTCGGCGGGCCGACGTGCACCTGCGTGCCGCGCTCCGGTGAGGGCGGCAAGATGCAAAACTCGTCGCCCGGATACCCGCTGGTATAATTCGCATCGGCGTCGATGCAGCGGATCGCGTACGGGTTGTTGCGAAGGTTGTCGAAGGGCGCGCAGGTGTTGGGCAGCACGTCGCCGCCCGGGCTGTACTTCATGCCCTTGACCTCGAAGCCCTTGCAGCGGCTCGGCAGTTGATCGAACGGCGTGCTCGGGTCGTCGACCTTGACGCTCGGATCAACCTGCTCACCCGAATCGGGGTCCGAGCCGGCATCGCGCACTGGCGCCGAATCACCCGAACAACCGCCAGCAGCCACACACAACAAACAGGAAGCAAACAACCAAGAAAACTTCATCAGCAGCTACATCCTTTGGAGCTATTAACGTGACACAACTGCGTCCTCGAGCGGTGGTGCGCGACTATTTTTGTGCGCCGAAGGTGCGCCGTACGCGCAGGGGCGCAGCGCGTACTCGCGGCCGCGCGCCGTCCTGGACGGCCGCAGCGATCGACTGGACGCGTTTTGCGCAGCTGATGGCGGCACGCTCGGCACATGCCTACGACACGAGCGCATGGAGTATGCTCCGCCACCCCGCTCATGTCGCTCCTGTGGCAGTACTTCCAGCTCTCGCTCCCGCTGTTCGCCACCATCTTGCTCGGTTACGTGATCGCGCTCCTGCCCTTCTGGCAGGCGCGCTACACGCAGTGGGCGTCGCGCGTGGTGTTCGGCGTGCTGCTGCCCGCGCTGCTGTTCCACAAGCTGAGCGACCTATCCAGCCTCCCGCCGGTCGACGCGCGCCTCTTGCTGGCGTACTTCGGCAGCTGCTTCCTGGTGTTCGGCCTCGGACGTCTGGTGGGCGCCCGGGGCTTCGCGCTCGACGGCGTCAGTCAATCGGTGTTCGCGCTCGGCGGGATCTTCTCGAACAACGTGCTGCTCGGCTTGCCTCTCGCGCGGGCGACGCTCGGCACGGCCGCGCTGCCTTCGGTGGCGTTGGTGGTCGTGTTCAATTCGCTCACGCTCTGGACCCTGGTCTCGGTCTCGATCGAGTGGGCGCGACACGGGGCGCTCAGCGTGCGCGGCTTCGGCCGCACGGCCTTGGGGGTACTCACGAACCCGATCGTGGCCTCGATCCTGATCGGCACCGCGTTCGGCATGTCGGGCTGGACGCTGCCGCAGCCGATCGAACGCGCCGTCCACGGCCTGTCGATCGTCGCCGCGCCCGCGGCACTGGTCGTGCTCGGCGGTGGGCTCGCGCAACACGGCATGCGCCGCGACTTGCCGCTGAGCTTGACCATCTGCATGCTGAAGCTCGTGGTGCAGCCGCTGATGGTCTGGCTGCTGTCGCGCATCATCGGCCTGCCGCCGCTCGAGTCGAAGGTGGTCGTGCTGCTGGCGTCGCTGTCGACCGGCGCCAACGTGTACTTGATGGCGACGCAGTTCGAGACGCTCGAGGCCGCGATCGCGAGTAGCCTCGTACTCTCCACGGCACTCGCGGCGATGACCGTGCCGGTGCTGCTATGGACGCTGGGCTAGCTGCGCCGGCTGTCCACTCACCCTCGCCGAGTAGTCCGTGCACGTCAAGTGCGTGCGTCATTGTGTCGTTGGCGACGAAGCACGAGTTTCGCTAGGCTGCCCATTACGCAGTGGGGGCGGATGCCAACGCGCAGAATGCAACAATTGTGGCGCGAGTTGTTCGAAGGTCCACCTTTCGAGCACGCCGTGCGCGTGGCATTCGCACAACGCGTGATCGGCTGGATGCTCGGGCCGCTGTGGATCGTCGTCACGATCGCGGCGATCAGCGGCCTGTTCACGCTCGAGCCTGGAGATCGCTATCGCGCGTTACCTGCGATGCTGCTCCTGTTGGGCCTGGGCGTGGTGACGTACATGCGCCGCGCGCAGTTGTGGTTGCAGGCCGCGGGTGCGTTGTGCGTGAGCGTGTTCGTCACGATCGCCGCCACGGTCGTGATCAACAGCATCAACGCGCCGATCTACCAGGGCGGCGGGCTCGTCCTGCTCGCGCTCGTGTTCACGTTGTTCGGGACGCGCTGGGCGCTGAGCACGGGCGCCAGTCTGTTCGCGGCCGGCTTGCTCTCGGCCTTCCTCGCCTACGAGAAAGTCTTCACGCCGCTGCCGGTACTACCGAGCGTGCCCCGACTCGTCTTGTACGCAGCACAACTGTTGATAGCGCTGCTGATCCTGGCCGGCATCCAACGTCTGCTGGGCGAGGCGCTTTCGGACGCGCGGCGCAAACACCGCGAGGCCGAGGAGGCGCGCGCAGCCGAGGGTGCCTCCGAGCGCGCGTTTCACGCCATGTTCGACCAGGCCAGCATCGGCATGATCCTGCTCGACAAGACCGGCAACATCGCTCGGCTCAACCAGCGCGCGATGCACTGGCTCGGCGCGAGCGAAGAGCTGCTGATTGGTCGAGCGCTGGACACTGCGCAGCTGTGGAACGAGGCGCAGCGCGTACTGCTCACCGAGGTCGTGGCGACGGCAGGAGCGGGGCACGCCTCGCGTCACGAGCTGACAGTCACGGGATCGTTGGGCGTACAGCGCGTGTATCAGATCAATCTGTCACCCTTCCATACGACCGACGGCGACTTGGGTCGGGTGATCGTCGAAGTCGTCGAAGTCAGTGACCTGGTCCGCACCCGCACCATGCTGGCTCAGGCACGGCGACTCGAGTCGCTCGGCAAGCTCTCGGGTGGAGTGGCCCACGACATCAACAACATGTTGGCCGCGATCCAGGGGGCATCCGACCTGCTGCGCAGTGGGCGAGACGTGCCGGGCCGCATCGAGACCAGCCGCGAGATCATCCAGGCGTCGGTCTCGCGGGCCAGCGCGCTGACCAAGCAGCTGCTTGCATTCGGGCGCCAGGATCGTTTCGAGTCTGTGGACATCGACGTCAACCGGTTGACGTCCGACATGGGGCAGCTGTTCGAGCGCACGCTGCACAAGAACATCACGATCCGCGTGCTGACCAGCGACGAGCCCGTACACATGCGCGGTGATCTGGCGGCGCTCGAGAACGCGCTGCTCAACCTGGCGCTGAACGCACAGGATGCGATGCCGGATGGCGGCACGCTGAGCGTCATTACGCGCGGCTTCGAGCTCGATCAACCGTTCGCCACGGACCTGAACTGGGAGCTCGAGCCTGGGCTCGTGGCGATGATCCGCGTGAGTGACACCGGCAGCGGAATGAGCGAGGCGGTGCGCGAACGCATGTTCGAGCCGTTCTTCACCACCAAGCCCGCGGGCAAAGGCTCCGGGCTCGGACTGGCTGCCGTGCACGGCACGGTGCGCAACCACCACGGCGCGATCGTGGTGCACACGCAAGAGGGTTTCGGCAGCACGTTCGATCTGTATTTTCCAGCGGCGAACACCACGCAGGACCAGGCGCCGCAGGCGGATGATCGTCCCAGCCCACCGATGCTGAGCGCGCGCGTGCTGGTGGCAGACGACGAACCGCTGGTGCGCGAGGCGCTGGTCGCCATCCTCGTGGTCGCCGGCTGCGAAGTGCAGGTGGTCGACAGCGGCGAAGCGTTGATCGAAGCGCTGGCAGGCGGAGCCACGCCGGACGTCATCATCAGCGATCTGATGATGCCGGGGCTCAGCGGACGAAAGCTGGTGCAGACGCTCGAAGCCACACGCCCGGGCTGCCCCTTGCTGCTGATCACCGGCTTCACGGGCGATGACGTCTCGACCGCGCTCAGCGGCCGCAACAACCACCGATTGCTGCGCAAACCGATCGGACAGTTCGACCTGGTGAAGGCGCTGCAGGATCTGCTGCCGGACCAGATCCCCGAGCACCTGCGAACGAAGACGGCCTGAGCCTGGTGCGGTACACTGCGCGCCATGCCCCTGCTCGCACGACTGTTCATCAAGGCACACGTGCTGCTCTACCAACTCTCGGGTGGCAAGCTGGGTAGCACCATGCGCGGCCATCCGGTGATCATCCTCAGCACGCGCGGGCGCAAGACCGGCGCGCTGCGGCACGTGCCGGTCGCCCCATACGTCGAGGGCAATGACATGTACGTCATCGCCTCGCTCGGCGGCGCACCCAAGAATCCCGGCTGGTACCACAACCTGAAAGCCACGCCGGAGGTCGAGGTCCAGCTGGGAGGCGAACACTGGAAGGCCAGGGCCATCGATCTACCGGAACCCGAGCGCGAGCAGGTCTGGCAGCGCGTGGTCGCGGCGATGCCGGGCTTCGGTGACTACCAGAAGAAGACCACGCGCAAGATCCCGGTGATCCGGCTCGCCCGCGCGGCCTGAGTCAGGCCTTCTTGCGGTCCAGAAGGCCGCGGATGGTGCGGAGCATCTCGTCGGCGGTGACCGGCTTGATCAGCGAGGCGCTCGCCCGCGAGGCGCTCTCGTTGGCGAAGGGCTGGCCGCTCAACAACACCACAGGCACATGGGGCGCGAGCTTGCGAAGCTCGACGAGCACGTCTTCGCCGCGGCGGCCGGGCATCGAGCGATCGAGCACCACCAGATCGATCGCAGCGCGGCGTTCCGCGACCACGCGCAGGGCCTCGTCGCCGTCGCAGCACTCGAGCACGCTGTACCCCGAACGTGTCAGCATTGAGCGCGTCGCCCGCCGCACCAGCTCCTCGTCGTCGACCACGAGGATGGTCTCGCGGCCGCCCGTCGGCGCCTGCGGCCGTGCGGACACCGGGGGCGGCGCCGCTGCGGGCGTCGAGACTCCGGGGAGCTCGATCTCGAACATCGCGCCCTCGCCAGGACGACTCTCGACAGTCACGCGTCCACCGTGGTCCGTGACGATCGCGTAGACGGTTGCGAGACCGAGCCCCGTGCCGCGTCCGACCTGCTTGGTGGTGAAGAAGGGCTCGAAGACGCGAGCGCGCGTCTGCTCGTCCATACCCGGTCCGTTGTCGCTCACGCGGATGCGGACCGCTCCGTTCGCGGTGCGCGCGGTGCGGAGCATGATGCGAGGCGAAGGTGTCCGGGCGCCTTCCAGTGCATCGCGCGCATTCAGGCAGATGTTCAGCAGCACCTGCTCGAGCTGACCGGGATTGGCGTGAACGTTGGGAATGTCCGGTGCGAGCTCGAGCTCGATGCGGATGCCGCGGTCGAACGTGGTCTGACAGATCGCCGCCATCCGCCGCAACGCCACGGTTGGATCGATCGAGACCTTGGCCGCCCCGGTGTCGTGGCGCGCAAACAGCATCAACTGGCGGACCAGGTCCGCGGCGCGCAAGGCGGCCTGCTCGGTGTCCGTCAGACGTTCCAGCAACACCGGCGGCGAGTCTTCGATGCACAGCTCGAGGTTCGGCAGGATGATGCTGAGCACATTGTTGAAGTTGTGCGCGATGCCGGCGGTGAGCTCGCCGACTGCTTCCATCTTCTGGCGCTGGTACAGCTGCTCTTCGAGACGTTTGCGCACCGTGATGTCGAACAAAGCGCCGAGCGTGCCGAACGCGCGGCCTTGCGCGTCGAACTGCTCGCCGCCGCGAGCGAGCACATGGCGTACCTCGCCCGACGGCCGGATCACGCGATACTCGATCTCGCCGAGTCCATTCTTCGTGTACGCGCGCAGGCGTTCGGCATCGTCTGGATGCACGCGCGCGAGCAGCTCCTCGAAGCTGCGCGGCACCTCGGCGTGCGTGATGCCGAAGATGGCGCACATCGCGTCATCCCAGACGATCTTGTCCGTCTGAAAGTCGCGTGTCCACGTCCCCATGCCCACCACTTCGATGGCGTGACGAAGGCGAGAATCGCTCTGGCGCAGCGCCTCCTGCTCGCGCACGCGTTCGGTGATCTCGATGCTGGCAGCCAGCATGTGCTCGACCACGCCGTTGTTCTGGATCGGCACGAGGCGCGTCTCCCAGGAGAACTCGGCTGTGCTGCGGTACTGCACGGTCTGAGGTACGCGCTCGGTCCACGCGCGCTCGAACAACTCGAGAAAGCGTGGCCGGTCTTGCGCGCTGATCATCTCGAACGCGGACCTCCCGAGCATATCGGACACGTTCCAGCCGGCCACGGTGCGACTCAGGTACACGATCGTCCCGTTGCGATCGACGAGGCACACGATATCCGGTAGATGCTCGAGCACCATCCGATCGCTGAACACGCGCTGCAGCAACTCGGTGCCCTCGGATCGCTGCACCTGCGATCGCAGCTGCTCCAACTCGCGGCGTGCGGCAGCAAGCTCGCGCTCGAGCTCCTGGGCTCGCGAGAACGGGATCAGCCCCGATGGGATGCGCAGCATATGCACCACGAGCGTACTGCAAAACGCGCTGACTTGAACTCGATGGACAACAGCCAATCAATGTAGGCCGTCGCACAACACATCGCCCGGCACACCAAACATTGGCCATCCCGACATACCGGGCGCTCGAAGCCCTGAAAGGCTAGCGGATCGGTACACGTCCCGCCCGCGCCGCGCTGTTGCAACACTCAGCACCCCCCACCGCAACACCGCGAGCTCCGGCAGTACCCGCTCCGGCACTCGCCGGCGCGATCGCAAGCCGCGCCATCGGCCAAATCGGCGACGCACTCCCCCTCCAAGCAATGCGCCTCGACATCGCAGCCCGCATCGTCAACACACCAAGTCGCGCAAGCCGGAGGCCCCGTCTGTTCCTGCCGCCCCGAACAAAACACCGAAGGGTACCGCCCACAATCATCGGCCTCGACGCGCAAACTACATCCCGAATCGTTCCGCACGCCCTCCAACACCACGCAACGAAACGCCTCATCGCAGATCATCTTCCCCGCACTCCCACGACAACGCGCCCGATCCTCGCAACTCATCCCCACACCCTTCGCAAACCGAGTGCAGTCCTCAGTCGACCGACAACACTCACTGCCCTTCGCGCAACACACCGTATTGCAGTGCCCAGAAGCACAGTCCGCATCGCCGGCACAACTCTCACCGTCCGCACGCATGGTGCCGATGGGCAAAGCCACGGGGTCAGTCTTCCAACCGACGCCACCCGCGGCACCCTCGAGCGTCATCGAAAAGTTCTTCCGACGGATCGACCCAGCATGCGGCTTCAGGATGCAGCGCTCTCCAATCTGCATCGTGTTCGAAGGACACACGCCGGGTTCGCAAGCGATCAGCAACGACACTACCGAGACCAGTCCATACCCCACCCTGCGCATCGCGAGCCCCCGGTGCAGCTACAGCAGCCATGCACCCTCATCGGCTCGCGTGACCTCGAGTTGCTAGAACGCCGCTACGAATTTCAGCGCGGGTTAGGACTCCCGCTCGCACCACCACCACCGCCTCCGGAAGTCCCGGCCGTAGTTACCTTCGGCAAGCACACCTGCGCCGTTCCACTGATGACGCAGACGGACCCAGGATCACAATCAGAAGCGCCCAAGCAGGTCACGCTGCACACAGGCTGCACGGCGCTGCCGTTGCAATCCACATCTCGATAGTAGCCACACGTACTTCCACCCGTCTTGCATGCACTGTCGTCGTCGATCCGGTCCGCAGAGTACATGCACAGCGAGTTCACGCATGTCGCCATCTTGCGCGACCCCTGACATACCTTCGTGTCGCCGTTCTGATCGCACCTTGGGTCCGAGTTCTTCGTGCACTGCTCGGCAGTCCTGCAGCACTCCCCGCTTGCCGGACAGCACGTGTCGTTCAAGCAGTTGCCGCTCATGCATGCGTTGCCGTTACTGCACATCTCGCCGCTGCCGCGCTTGAGTATGCAGCGCCCCGCATCGCAGAAGGCGTCGGCATCGCAGTCAGCCATGTTCGAGCAGCTGGTCTTGCACTGGTTGCCGCGGCCGGGCATGCAGATGATGTCGCTGAATGCCCCGCAGTCGGGGCCCTTCATGCCCGTGCAGGCGGCGTCGTTCTCAACCGTGATGGAGCTGCAGACGCTGTCTTTGCACTGCGCCACGACCTCGGTGCCCGTGCAAGTTTGCGTGTTGCAAACGGGCGCCTGACGGGGCATGCCGACCGTGGCGCAATCGTCCGCGGTTTTGCAACATTCTCTGCCTGCCGCGCAGCAGACACCGTCGCAATGACCGGATGTACAGTCAACGTCCGCGGCACAACTCTCGCCGTCTGCTCGCTGCGCGCGGACCGGTGATGCGCCACCAGCCGCACTGCCACTGCCTGCGCCACTAGCCGCACTGCCACTGCCACTCGATCCCAATCTCGTAGGCGGCGCCCCGGTCGTTTCGCTCATTGTCCTTGCGGCAGGATCGCACGCCGCTACACCCACTGCGGCAACCGCCGCGAGCTTGAACCACGTTCTGCCGCCCATCCTGAACCCCCTTGCCTGCAAGTTCGCCACCGCAGGCGCGGCACTCACTCGGCCGCGCACGAGCTTCAGTTGCGCGTCGTGTGGCTTTGATTTGTGGTCGCTAGTCGTTACCGGGGTTCCCGCTAGCGCCACCACTGCTGCCGCCGGAAGTGCCGGCCGTCGTGACAATCATGAGGCACTTCTTGGCCGTGCCTTCCGTCACGCACTGGGCCCCGGAATCACAATCAGCCGCGCTCGTGCAGCTCGTTTTGCATGGATCCTGCGCGGGCATACCGTTGCAACTCACATCCCGATACTCGCCACAGTTGTTCCCGCCCGTCTTGCATGCGCTGTCATCGTCGATGCGATTCGGGGAGTACGAGCACATGAAGTTCGTGCACGTCGCCGTACGGCGCGAGCCCTGACACTGGTTGACCTGATCGCACTTCAGGTCCACCTCGGTGCACTGGTCAGCAGTCTTGCAGCACGTCCCGTTCGGCGAGCAGCACACGCCGTTGCCGCAGTTGCCGCTCATGCACTGGGGGCCGGCGCTGCAGTCCGCCCCGCTGGCGCGCTTCGGTAGACAGCGGCCCGCGTCACAAAACGCGTTGGAGTCGCAATCGCCCGCATTCGCGCAGCTGTTCTTGCAGCGATTGTCCCGACCCGGCATGCACGTGATGTCGGCATACGCACCGCAATCCGGGCCCTTCATGCCGGTGCACGCTGCGTCGTTGCCGACCGTCGTGGAGTTGCAGATGTTGCCGTTGCACTGCGCAACCAGCTCGGTGCCCGTGCACGTCTGCGTGTTGCACCTGGGCGCCTGACGGTACATGTCGGGGCAGTCGTTGGCGACCTTGCAGCAGTAGCCTAGCGCTCCGCAGCAGATGCCCATGCCGTTCTTGATGTCTTTGCACAAGCCCTGCGCGCAGTCTTCGCCGCGCTTGCAGGGTTCGCCGTTGGCGAGGTCGGCGACGCACTTGCCTTCGGTGGTGCAGTGCGCTTCTGGGTCGCACTCGGAGTCGTTCTTGCAGCTGGTGGCGCACGGCGGGGCGCCCGACTGCATTTCGCCGCCGAGGCAGAAGATCGAGGGGTACAGCCCGCAGTCGTTGGCTTCGACGCGGTTGCTGCACGCGGTGTCGTTGCGGACGCCGTTCATCGTCACGCACTTGAACTCGGGCGTGCAGGTGATCTTGCCCGCGCTGCCGCGGCAGCTGGCTCGGTCGTCGCACGACATGCCGAGGCCGCCCGGTTGCGTCGCGCAGTCGGCGACCGTCTTGCAGCAGTCGGCACCCTTGTCGCAACAGATGGTGTCGCAGTGGCCGCTCTTGCAGAGCGCGTCGTCGCTGCAGCTTTCGCCGTTGGCGAGCAGAGGCGGCGGAGGTGTGTCCATTCCCCCGTTCGCACTCATTCCACCTACACCGGCCGCAACCATGCCGGCTGTGCCGGAGCTCGTGCCGCCGCTGACGGCCCCGCTTCCGCTGCCGCCCTCGCCCGCTCCGGCCTTGTCGCCCGCGTTGTTGGTCGGCCCGGCGGTGCCATCGTTTCCAGCGGCACCACTATCCGAATTTTGGGAGCCTGTTTGACTGCCTGGTCCTACGGCTTTGGGGTCGAAGAAACACGCCCCGAGAACCAGCACAAAAGCTAAGTATTTCAATCGGCTGACGTCGTTACGCATGCAGGACCCCCACGCACCCGGTGGGTGTGCCTGACTTCATATCGGACCGGCCCCGCAGCGCAAGGCAATTTGAGTCGAAAGCGCGGCGGTTGCAGGCCCGGGGTCGGCTGAGCCCGCGTCTGCACAGGCCGCACGAGCCGGAAAGCTCAGCCCGTTCGGCCGCCTCTGCTGGCTGCAGGCCCCTACGTCAGCCGCGCTTGCTGCGGCCGAGCGTGATCGGCTTGTTGTCGACCAGCGAGAAGCGACCCGACTGCTGCGGCACACGCGCCGCCCGAGACAGCAACTTCTGCACCGAGGGCACCAGCGTGTCCTTCATGTTCAGCTTCGAGACGGCGGCGTCTGCACTGGCTTCTCCCGCCGCCGTGACGAGCTCCTCATCGGATGCACCCGACAGCAGCACGATGCCGACGTGTGCCAGGCGCGGGCTCTTGCGGAGCACCTGGATCAACGAGCTGCCCTTCATCGCCGGCATGTTCAGGTCGATGACCGCGACCTGGATGCCGCGGCGGATCGCCAGACGAGTGGCGCCTATCGCCGACGACGCGCCCACCACCGACATGCCGGCAGACTGCAAGAGACGGATCACGCTGTTGCGACTCACCTGGTGGTCGTCGATGACCAGCACTTGCGCGGGCTCGTCGGGAGACCCCTCGAGCACATCTTCATCCTCGCGCTGGTCCGGCATGGCGTTCACTAACGGTAGAAGCCCTGCACGGCCGCGGTCAATGCACGAAACTCACAGTTTTGAATAAGTTACACGCGAAATCTCGCGCACATGGAACACAAGCTCCACTCGACTAGCCGCATTGCCTCGCATCACTAGTCGCCGCGGGTCAAGCTCTTTCGCCGCCGTCAGCTGCAGGCGGACACGCTCCCCACTCGACCCACGTGAGCCTACCGAACGCTCTAGCCTGAGACCCTCACTCTTGGCTACGCTGTCGATTCGAGAGGGGACTACCTTGGCGAAGTTCAAGGGCACGGTGTTCGAGTCCACGCGCATGTTCACCCAAGAGACCTTCGGGCCGGAGGCGGTGGAACGCGTGTTGGCCGAGCTCGATCCCGACGAAGCCAACATATTGCGCGACGTGCAAGCCATCGGTTGGTATCCAGTCGAGCCGGTGCTGCACTACCTCCACGCGCTCGATCGCGTCTACGGCAACTCCGACTTGCAGTTGTGCGCACGCGCCGGGCACTACAGCGCGGGCTGGTCGATGAACACCGTGCTCAAGGTGTTCCTGCGCTTCCGCTCGCCAACCTGGTTGATCGATCGCGCGACCAGCGTGTGGAATCGCTATCACGACACGGGTCAATGGAACGTGCAGTCGCTCTCCTCCGACCGCATGCTGGGCGAGCTTCGCGACTTCGCGGTCCGCGATCCGGCCTTCTGTGCGCGGCTGCGCGGCTGGCTGCAGGGTGCGATCGAGCTGACCGGCGGCGAGAAGGCGACCGTGGTGGAGCTGCGCTGCGCCTGCCGCAGAGACGACCACTGCGCCTTCACCCTGGAATGGAAGAGCTGATACGCGGGCCACATCGTGCTAAGCAGCCCCGGGGATGCTTGCACGATGAACAGACGCGTGTGGATCGCTGTCGCCGCAGCCGCGGGAGCAGCGCTGTGGTTGTGGTTGTTCCTGAACCACGGGGAGCGCCCGAACTTCAGTGACTTCCGCGTGTACTGGGTCGCCGGAGCCAAGGCCGCCCAGCACCTGACGGTCTACGATGTCCAGGGCCACTATCAGTTCAAGTATTCACCGTTCGTGGCGCTGCTCTGGGCGCTGCCGACCTTCTTCCGCAGCGACTACCTCTGGTCGCGCCTGCACTACGTCGCGTGTGGCATCGGCTGGTACGTGCTGCTGTTCTGGCTCGCAAGGCGCCTGTCCCGCGAGCGCGCCTGGCAGCTCTGGGCAGCGGCGACGATCGTGTTCTCGGTGGCGATCCGCGACGAGCTGAAGCTCGGCCAGGTGAACCTGTGGCCGTTCCTGTTGGTGTTGCCGGCGTGGTTCGAGGGCCGGCCACCGGCGGGCTCGCGCTGGGACGCGCGCGGCTTTTGGATCGGCGCCGCCTGGGGCCTCGCGGTGCAGTGGAAGCTGTACGCGCTGTTGCTCGCTCCGCTCTGGCTGCTGCGGCGCCGGCCGATGGTGTTCGTCGGCGCGATCACCGTGACGCTGCTGACGCTGGGAGCGGCGCTGACGCTCGCGCACGGCTGGTCGTTCGCGCTGTCCGAGAACCTGCGCTGGGTCGACAGCCTGACCGCCTCGTCGCAGGAGTTGCTCGTCTCGCAGTACAACGTGTCGGTCCTCGGCATCGTGGGGAAGGCGGCGCAGGCGCTCGGCGTGCCCTTCGGCGCCTGGGCGTATCTGCTCTGGCTCGCGCTGCTCGGGCTCGGTCTGCTCGCGCTGTTCTGGGCCGAACACGCGGCCGCCCCCGCGCGCGAACCGCTGCCGTGGTTCTGGCCGGCGTCATTCACCTGGGCGCTGGTCGCCGTGGTGAATCCGCTGGTCTGGCCGTACTGGCAGCTGCTGGCCGTACCGCTGTTCCTGATCTACTTCGCGCGCGGCACTGCGCGCAGCTGGCGCGGCGATGGCCCGGCGTTCTGGTTCGTCATCGCCGGCTTCACCGCCATGAACTGGCTGCAGAACTATCCCGTGGTGCACTACGGCGGTGGCCTCGTGGCGTTGATGGCGCTGATGATCGACGCCTATCGCCAGGCGCGTGGCAACGCACCGGGCAACGCCGACCACGCGCTTGGTATCACGATTGAAAGTCGCATCTAGGGCCGGCGATAGACGGACTGCGTTCCGCCGTCGAACACGCGTTGCAGCGGCGCAGGATCTCGCGTGCCGAGCCAGGCGTTGTCGATGACCGCGTAGTGCAGCGGCAGGTGGGAGAGCAGCCGTTGGCGGCGGGGGTCCGGGAAGCGCCGCAGCGCGAACATGAGCTGGTCGTTCGATGCCGGGAAGAAGCCCGAGTAGCCATTGAGCAGCGGGTGGCCGTGGCGCAACGCCTGCAGCATCGCGACGACTGTCTGCTCGTAGTCCGAGGACTTGCCCGAGGCGGAGGGCGGCAGCATCGCGACGGCACCGCCCGGGTGCTGGGCCAGCCACGCCACCCAGGGTGCGCGCATGGCCTCGCTCGGAAAGCGCGTGAGCCGCGCACCGAGCGGCACGACTTCCAGCACGCCCAGCAGCGCCGCAGCCGTCAGCAGCATGTGCCGCCGCGCGCCGAAGCGCGCCAGCATGTGCCAGAGCGCTTGCAGGCCCAGGCCAGCGAACAGCAGCACGAACAACTGCACGAAGGCCGCGAACCGATACGGGGTGCGAACGTGCGCGAAGCCCGGCCAGTAGCGCTCCACGATCAGCTCGTACGGCTTGATCGAGCCCACCCACCAGCGCGAGCCGAACGAGAGCACGAGCGCGAGTGCCAGCGACGCTCCGCACCAGATCCAAAACTTGCGCCGCCGCCGATCGCGGCGCACGGACCAGGCTCCGAGCAGCGCGAGTGCGGCGACCACGCTACCCGGCGACAAGCTCCGGCGGCCGATCACGCCCTGCAGCGGCGGCAGCAGCTCACCGACCAGCGCGCCGAGCGGCACCCGCAGGTACGAACGCGCCGTGGCGCTCCCGTCGTGGATGGTCTCGGCCGAGCGCGCATAGCCGCGCATCAACCGCGGCTGGTTCAGTGCGAGGGGAGCCGCAGCTATCAGCAGCAACAATGCGGCGCCGAGCAAGGCCAGGCGCTGCACCGGCGGCGCGAACAGCTCGCGGCGCACGAACATGGCCGCCCAGAGCAACAAGAACACGGCCAGGAACAGCGCGTAGTAGCTGCACGTCCAGAGCGTCGCCGCGCAGCACAGCGCGAGCCGTGGCCCTGCAGCCGTCGGCGGCGCAGCGTCTTCGGGCTGTGCGCGCGACAGGAGCGCCAGCTCGGCCAGCGCAAACCACAGCGGCCAAAAGGCGGTGAGCTGCAGCACCCCCAGCTCTTTCCACACGAACGGCAACGCGAGCGCGAGCAAGCCGCTCAGCGTCGCGCAGAACGGCGAGACCCCCAGCACCCGCAGCGCGCGCCGTGCGCCGAACGCGTTCAGCACCAGGTTCGCGAGCAGCACCAGGTTGTAGCCAGCCACCGATCCAAACCACGGGCGTAGCGCCGCAAAACCCAGGCCGGTGAGCGCCTGGCTCTCGGAGAGCGCAAACGCGCCGCGCGTGGGATAAAAGATCGGTGCATCCCAGTAACCGCGGTAGCCGTGCTGCAAACTGTGCGCGTTCCACTCGAGCGTCCAGACGTTGAACAGCGGCACGGTGGCGCTGTTCAACGAGCCCAACGGCAGGTGCGTGTACAGCTCGCGCGCCAGCGGCCAAGTGCAAGCCAGCGCTGCGACCGCGTAGAGCAGAAACGCGAACATGTCGGGCCGGCGGGACAAACTTGCGCGCAATCTCACGCGAATCTCCGGCCCGTGGGTGCGGCAAAAGGTCGCATGGCTGCTCGCCGCTCGCGCGATAGCTTGAGTGGGGAGCGCGTGTCGATCCGGCAGTCAAACACTTTCGTGGCGGCCATCCTCGCCGTGATCGGCTGCTGGTTCGCTGCGCCCGCGGATGCCCAGACTTGTCACGCGCCCTCGTTGCGCGAGCCCACCGACAACGGATTCCACGTCGGGGTGCTGCAGATGTTCGCAGTATTCTCGGACACCGAAAGCGGCGACTACCAGGGACTGATCGCGACGCTCGGGTTCCGGCACGACTGGGTCGAGGCGGAGCTGATCCTGCCCGCCTATCGACTGGCGGAAGATGGCCGCGAAGACATCGGACTGGGTGACGTGGCTGCAGACGCCCGGGTCGCCGTGGTGCGCACGGAAAATTTCAGCTTCGGCCCCGAGCTGGCAGCCTCGTTTCCCACCGGGGACGCCGACCGTGACCTCGGCATGGGGCACGTCATGCTCATGCCAGGTGCGTGGGCACGCCTGGATCTCGAGCGATTCGGCGTGCTCGCCCAGTTGGCATACGGCGCCGCACTCGGCGAGCACGACCACGGCGAGCACCAAAATCACGAACACCACGAGGCTGTGAGCGGCGCCACACCACGCGTCAATCCGATGAACACGTCCGAGCTCGAGCACGCAATCGGGCTACGCTACGCGCTGGATCCCGCGCTGAGCGTGACCGCGCGCTGGTTCGGCGGTGTGCCGCTCAAAGCTGCCGGCGTCGCGCGACAAATACTCGCGCCTGGGTTGCAACTTGCAGCGGGCACGCTCGACGCGGCGCTCGAAGCTCAATTCCCCCTGGCTGGCGACCCGTTCGACTTTCGCCTCACGGTCGCCTTCGGCTCACGTTTCTAGGGGCTGTGACCGAGCGGATTTGGCCCGTTATCGCGAAGGGCCGGGCGCGCAGGGCAAGGCGCGACGACGAGGAAGAGTGGCCGCTATTTTGAGGAGGAGCAACGCAGCCATGCGCGGCCGGAACGAGCGAGAACGGGTTAAATCCGCTCGGTCACAGCCCTAACCTGTGACCGGTTGCACTGCGCGCACTCGACGCCCCCGTCTCGATGCGCTCGGAAAAATACGCAGGCCTTGCTTCGCACCCGCGACGAGCTCGCGCATGAAGCGCGTATTGCCGATTCCAGCGGCGGGATTGCGGCGGCCACGCAGCAATACGACCGCATTGATGGCCGTGGTCTTGATGCGTTGCAGGCGAGCGGCGATGCGCGCACGAAATGCGGCGCCGGATTCGTCGGCCTGTTGAACCAGCACTACGGCGGCTTGCCCGAGAAGTTGAGAAGCGGCAGCCCAGTGCGACCAGTCGGCCCCCCGCTCGACCACCAGTAGATTCATGGCTTCCATGCTTTGCCCTCCGTTCAACCAAGGCGCGCATTCGACCAAACGTTCGCGCAGGGGGGTTTCGTCCCAGAAAACCCGAAAAAATGCCAAGAACCTGCGGCGAGCCTCCAGTGTACGGACGAATGCTTCGTGGGCAACGGTCGTTCAACCGATTTTCGTTCGATTTCGCAAATGGGGACGAAACGCGAGCTGTCGTGCTTACGTCGACTGAACACGAGGCACGGCGACCTCACCCGGTGGCTGAGAAACGACACCGCGCACACGTTGCAACTCCAGCTGAAGCTCGCGCAGGCTCTTGTCCCGCTGTTGGAGCTCGTGCGTCATGCTCTCGAGCCGGGCGCTGTTGATCACCAGCTCTTCTTCGAGCGCGCGCGTGCGATCAGTGGCAGCTCGTGCCTCGTCCAGTACCTGCGCCGGCCGCGGTCCGCGTGCGAGATCAGGGGCAACGAACGCGAGCAATTCGCGTGCATTCAGCACTTGACCGCGCACGAAACCTAGCTCGATGATCGCCGCCACGCCGGACTCGTCCTTGATCGGGAAGATCAGCACGCTGCGCGGCACGACTTCGATCAAGCTCGTGCGCACGCGCACGCCATGGTCTTCGAGGTCCTCCAGCACCAGCGGTTCCCCCTCGGCTGCCACGCGTCCGACCAGGCCCTCGCCGACGCGGGTGACGCGCACGGCTTCGCTGCCCGCATCCCAACCGAAGCTCGCTGCACACACGTAGCCGCTGTCGCGCCGCACGTGGTAGGCGCCCACCGCAGCGTCCACGATGCGCGCGATCAGGGCGAGTGCGTTGCGCGCGAACGCATCGGGGTCGCCGCTCGCCTCGCGCGCTTCGAGCACGCTGGCGCGCGAGGCGCGCAACCACTCGTGTTTGAGCAGCGCCGCGATGCGGGCCAAGGCGCGCTCGGGGATGCTGTCGCCGCCGACAGCAGCGACGTCGAGCTTCCCGCCGGCCAGCGCGTCCATCCGCAGCTGCAAGCGCTGGTCGCGCACGGAGACGAGCGTCAAATGTTTGGCGATCAGGCCGAGCTCGCCGGGCTGCTCGGCCTCGCTCACCACGGGTTCGCCGCGCAACAGCCGCTCGGTGCCCGCGGTGGCAGAGCGGAACGCCTGGGCCAACGCCTGCCACATGCGATTGGCTGCGTCCTGTGTGACCTGCCACTCGCCGCGCGGGTTCGGGTGCTGCATCTGCACCGAAAGCTTGCCTTCGTTCGTGACTTCCTGCGCGATGCGCCGCAGCTCCGAACACAGGCCGAACATGCCCTCGGCCGCGCCGTTCAAGCCGAGCTTGAGCGTCTGCAGGTCGCCGCGGCTCGTGACCGACGCGCGCGCTGCCAGGTTGCCTGCTGCGATGGCCGTCGCCGTCGCGCACAAGTCCTGCACCTGCTCCGACAGCGACGCGCTCGCCGCGTTCACGCTGCCCACCAGCAACGCCCACGACCCGCTCGCGTCGCTCAGATGACACTGAGCGTTCAGCCTGCCATCGAGCCCGACCTCGGCGAACACGCGCGTGATCTCCGCGGTCAAGCGGTCCACGTGCGCGATCATCTGGTTCATGTCTTCGGCCAGCCGTTGCAGCTCTCCGCCGCGGTGCACCGCCTCGGGACCGACGGCGACCAGGCGCGTGAGATCGCCGGTGTGCACGGACTTGATGACGCGCCGAATCTCGGCCGCATGCTTGCCGAACACTGCCAGGATGTTGTTGATCGCGCGCAGCTGCTGACCCCAGCCGCCGCTCGCTTTGTCGAGCGGCACGCGCGCACGCAACTCTCCCTGCGTGACACTCTCGGCAACTCGCTCGAACTCCTTCGTGAACTCGGCCAGCATGCCGAGCAGCCCGTTCAGCGCGTCGGCCACTTCCCGCTCCACCCCGTCGCCGTCGGCTGCCATGCGCACGCTAAAATCGCCCTTCTGCGCCAGTGAGAGCGTGCTCAGCAAGCGTTCCAGGGCCTTCATGCTCAGCTGCTGATCGGCGAAGGTGGATTTCATGGCAGACACTGGTTCGGACGAATGGAGGCCGACTTGACTACCCGTGGGCGCAAAAAAGGCGGTGGGCAGCTACCGGCGGCAGGGTTCATTGGACGACAGCTCGCACCTGCGGTGAGGCACTTGTGCACGCGCCGCGGAACCACGGTATAAGTCGAGAACCATGGCTTTTTCGTCCGGGCTCCGCACGGCTACATGGGTGACGGTGCTCGTAGCCGCATCCGCTGCAACTCAGGCTCACGCGTTCTGTCGGGAATCGGTGATGTCCCAGCCCTCGGGGCCGTGCGTCGAAACTGACGGGGTTCCACTACTGCACTGGACACGTTCGTGCATGACGTACGTGTTCAATGATCAGTGCTTCGCGCGCTTGTCATCGCTGACGGAGGCGGAGGTCCGCAGCACCTTCAACAAGGCGTATCAAACCTGGGCAGACGTCGACTGCGGTGACAAGCGCAGCCCGTTCTTCGTCGAGCAGTCGTCCGGCGTGACCGCGACCAGCAAGGCCGAGTTCGTGTACGACGAGCGCAACGAAGCGGTGGTCGTCGCGCGCACGCGCAGCGAGTGGTCGGCGCTGCCGAACCACGATCCGACGGCACTCGCTTTTACACTTCTTTGGCACGACAAGAACACCGGCGAGATCCTGGACGTCGACATGGAGCTCAACACCGGCGCGGGCCGCTTCGCGAATTGCGATCGCGGTTGCGGCGGCAACATGGTCGATCTCGCGAACACGATCACGCACGAAGCCGGGCACTTGCTCGGCCTCGGGCACACCTCGGTGCGCGGCGCGACGATGACCACGACAGCGATCGGCGCAGAGACAGAGAAGCGCACGCTCGAAGCCGACGATCGCATGGGCTACTGCGCGCTCGACCTTCCCGAGTTCGAGTGCGAAGGCGCGAGCTGTATGTGCCCGGCGCCACCGGTGTACTCGTCGCAAAAGAACGTGGAGAGCTGCGGTTGCCGCACACTCGGCACGTCCACGCGGCACGGCGGGTTCTCGCTAGCGGCCCTGGCGCTGCTGGGTCTCTGGCGCATCCGCCGGCGCACTGCGTCCCGCCCGGCGCAGTCGAGACCGCGCCGCCACGGGCCGCGGTAGGCCGGCTTTGCCCTCCGGCGCCCCCAAGCTATAGTGCGCGGCTTGTTGGCCCCCGATTCGACGCCGTCCGTACCTGCGCCGAGCGACAGTCCGCTCGCCTCACCCCCGCGTTTCCGCGTATTTGCAGGGCGTTTGCTGGTGTCGCTGCTGATCGCGGCCGGCTTCGTCTGGCTGCTGTCGCGCGGGGGTTTGCCCATGCTGCCGCCCTCAGCTGCGCTCGAGCGCCTGGCCTGGTGGTCGATCCCGCTCTACGTGGTGTTGACCTGTCTCGGCACCGGACTGCGCACGTACCGCTGGGTGCACCTGCTGCGGCCGATCCAGCCGCGGCTCTCGGCGCAGTACGCGTGGGGCGTGGGTCTCGCGGGTTTCGCGGCCGTGGTGCTGGCGCCGCTGCGCATGGGCGAGATGGCGCGGCCGTGGTTGATCTCGCGGCGCGGCGACGTGCGCTTCATGCAAGCCACCGGCGCAGTCGGGGCCGAGCGCGTGGTGGACGGCTTGTTGTTGATGTCGATGCTGGCGATCAGCCTCTTGCTCGCGCCACGGCTCTCGCCCTTGCCTGATCACATCGGCGACCTGCGAGCACCGGTCGCGCTCGTGCCGGCGATCGCCAACAGCGCGCTCTTGACCTTCGCGCTCGCGTTCGCGCTGATGGCCGCGTTCTACTTCTTCCGAGAGCTCGTGCAGCGCATCGTACGCAGCACGCTCGCGCGCGTGTCGCCGAAGCTCGCCGATTGGACCATCGCCCAGCTCGAGCGCGTCTCGGATGGTCTGCGATTCCTGCCTTCGCGCCGGCATGCGGGCGCGTTTCTCCGCGACTCGCTGCTGTACTGGGCATGGAACGGCCTGGCTTACTGGGTGCTGCTGCGAGGCGCCGGCCTGTCCGCCGACCTGTCCCAGGCCGTGGTGATCATGGGCGTGATGGGCCTCGGCACGCTCCTGCCGAGCGGCCCCGGTTTTTTTGGAACCTACCAGCTCGGTGCGTACTGTGGCCTGGCGATGTTTTTTCCGGAGTCACAGGTGGTGCAAGCCGGCGCGGTGTTTACTTTCGTGAGTTACACCTGCCAGCTAGTGATCATCGTCGTGTTCGGCCTGATCGGCTTGAAGCTGATGGCGTCAGCGCCGCCGCGCTCCGAGTACTAGTCGTAGCCGATCGACGCTACTGGCACGGGGTTTGCTCGAACCTCGAGCCGGAGGATTTTTTTGGACATGCAACAGCTGCCGTCGATCAAACAGTTGCTGGTGAACATGCGGCGCGACGTGCTCGGGGAGTGCATCGAGGCCTGCGCGTTGTGTGAGTTCGCGTGCGTCACGTGCGCCGACGCCTGTATGGGCGAGACCGCGCCCGATCAACTACGCGACTGTGTTCGCCTGAATTTGGATTGTGCCGACGTGTGCGCCTTGACCGGGCACCTGGTCTCGCGGGCGTTCTCGGCCGAACCGAAGCTCGTCCAAGCTCAGCTCGAGATTTGCGCGAACCTTTGCGCTGCCTGCGAAGCGGAGTGCCGCAAGCTCGCGCGCTCTCACGGCCATTGCCAGATCTGCGCGCAAGCCTGCAGCCAATGCGAAACGCTGTGTCGAGAAGCCGCGCGGCAGGTCTCTCGGCAACATTGAGCGCGCGCGGCGCAGACATCAGTGCAGCTGCGCCGGCGCGCATGCGTCATTCTGCCTCGCCGCGTCCGGGCTCGCCTGAGCGGGCCTGCGCACCTGGCAGACGACATCGTGCACGAAACGCAGCTTGGTGAGCGCGGGATCGGTGAGCACGAACGGATACGAGTCCGGATGCCCCATGCTGCGATCGAGGCTGTTGAGCGCCAGCGTCAGGGGTAGCCAGCTGACGATCAGGCTGTCGAAGCTCGAAAAGTCGGTCGCCGCGATGTTGATGGCGGGCTCCGCAGCCGCGTCGAGCGGGCGTTGGCCCACGACCAGGCCGTAGCTGCACGCGGTGTCGATCGTGTCGATCATGTGCAGGTAGTGCGCCCAGGTCTCGGCCCAGTCTTCCCACGGATGCATGGTCGCGTACTCACTGACGTAGTTCGCGGGCCAATCCTGCGGTGCGCCGTCCTTGTAGTGTTTGTCGAGCGCGTCCTGATAGTCGAACGTCTCGTCGCCGAACAGCTGGCGAAACGCCTCGAGCCGCGGCGTGTCTTTGATCAGCTGGTCCCAGTAGAAGTGCCCAATCTCGTGGCGGAAGTGGCCCACCAGCGTGCGGTAGGCCTCGCCCATCTCCTGGCGAGTCTTCTCGCGACGCGGATCGTCGGCTTCGTCGAGGTTGATGGTGATCAGGCCGTTGTCCTGCCCGGTGAACACCTGCTTGTCCTTGCGCGACTCCATGAACGCAAAGGCCAACCCACCTTCGGGCTTCTCGAGGTGGGTCTCGATCGGCAAGCCGAGCTCGAGCAGCGTGTACAGCATGCGACGCTTGGCGACTTCGAGCCGCGACCAGGCAGTCTTCGCCGTGGGTTTGCCGAGGTCGGGGATGGTTTGGTTCAGACGGCAGGAGAAACACAACGGATCATCGTCGCCCTGAGCGACCGCCCAGGAGCAGACGCCGTGCTCGACCTCGTTCAGGCACAGCCGGTAGATCGCGCCGTTCGCGCGCGGATGCTGCGCCACGAACGCGCCCTGCTCTTGCGCCGGCTCGAGCGCGCTGATCACGCGGCTCTCGGGGAGGAATGCCAGCCTGCGGTTGCAGGCCGTGCAGACTTTGCTTTCGAAGAACACGACTTGGCCACACGCGCACGTGAATAGTTTCATGACCTTGGTCCCTGTGGGTTCGGACGCGCGCGGTGCAAGTGGCACGCCAGGCAAAACCAGCCGCAGAACGCGCACAGGCGCCACGGAGTGCTGTGGCGGACCTGCCGAACGTGGCATTCATGAGCCCGCTGCATGCTGCAGCACGCCCATTCAGGGCGGCATCAGCGGCCGGCACAGTCGATGCAACTACAGGGCGCAATCCACAGAGGAGCAGGACATGTATCTCATTGCGTTTCTGATCTTCGGTTTCGTCGTCGGCTTGATTGCGCGTGCGATCTTCCCTGGCACGCAGCGCTTGGGGATGCTCGCCACGACCTTGTTGGGCATCGCCGGTTCGCTGATAGGCGGTGTGCTCGGTAACGTGTTGTTCAGCGGCCACTGGGACCGACCGGTCACTGCCGGCTGGATCGGCAGCATCATCGGCTCGTTGTTGCTGCTGGCCATCGCCGGTCGCGGACGGCGACACGCGTGGTGATTTCACGAGCGAGGGGAACGGTGAGGTTCCCCCGCCGACTACTTGTCTTCCGGATGCTCTAGATTGGCTTCGCGGTACGTCCGCACTTCACGCATCATCGCGCACGCGGCGCGCAGCAGTCCGACGGCCAGTACGGCGCCCGAACCCTCGCCCAGGTACATGTCGAGCTTGAGCAGCGGTGTCAGACCGAGCTCCTCGAGCACGATCGGGTGGGCGGGTTCGGCGCTCTGGTGTGCGGCGACCAGGTGCGGAAGCACCGCAGGATTGCGGCGCGCGGCCACGAGCGCGGCGGCCGCAGTGATCACGCCGTCGAGCAATACCAGCGCACGGCGTTCGCAGGCGGCTTCGATCGCACCGACCAGGGCGGCCAGCTCGAAGCCACCCAGGCGCGCCAGCGCTTCGCTCGGGTCGGTCGTCGCGTGCAGCGAGAGGGCGCGCGAGATCACGCGCTGCTTGTGCGCGAGGCGATCGGAGTCGATGCCGGTGCCGCGGCCCGTGACGCGCTCTGCGGACAGCTCCATGAGCGAGGCGATCAATGCCGCGGCGCTGGTGCTGTTGCCGATGCCCATCTCGCCCACCGCCAGCACCTCGAGCGCGCCCAGGCTGTTCACGACCTCCCTGCCCGCGCCGATCGCCGCCTCGCACTCGGAGCGCACCATCGCCGCCTCGCGCACCAGGTTGCGCGTGCCGCGTCGAACCTTCTTGCGGATCAACCGTTCGGCCTCGCCGAACTCGTGGTTCACGCCCACGTCGACCACGTGCACCGGCACGCCGTACAGACGCGCGAACGCGTTCACCACCGCGCCGTCGCTCAGGTAGCTGTAGACCATCTTGAGCGTGGTGTCGGGTTTGTACGCGCTGACGTGCTCGTCAGCCACGCCGTGATCGCCGGCGAACAGAACCAGGTGCGTCGCGGCGCAGCGCGGATAGGCGGTGCCCTGCAAGCCGCACAGCTGCATGGCCAGTGCCTCGAGCCGGCCCAGGCTACCACGCGGCTTGATCAGCTCGCGGTTGCGCGCGATGGCCTGTGCGGGCGCTTCGGCTGCGACTGCAGGCTGCGCGGGCTCGGGCACTTCTTCGGGAACCGCCGCCGTCAGCTGCGTGGTGGAGGCGAGCTGTGCGGGCCGGCCCCAGGCGTCTTCGAAGATCAGCTCGGCCAGCGGCAAGCGCTGGCGCCAGCCCACGTCCGACAGCAACGGCCGGTCGGAGAAGTGCACGGGGTAACCGATAGTCAGATACGCCACCGGCACGATCTGCTCGGGCAAGCCCAGGATCTCTCGCACCACGGGCGGCTCCATGATGCTCATCCAGCCCACGCCCAGGCCCTCGGCTCGAGCCGCGAGCCACAGGTTTTGCACGGCCAGGCAGGTGCTGTAGACGTCGGTCTCGGGCATGGTGAAGCGCCCGAGCACGTGCTCGCCGCCTCGCTTCGGGTCGCACGTCACGAGCAAGTTCAGCGGCGCATCCAGGATGCCCTGCAGCTTGAGCGCCTGGTATGCGCGCTTCTTCTCTTCGGGGTAGACCTCGGCCGCGCGGGCGTTGACCTCGCTGAAGTGCGCGTAGATGCGCCGGCGGACGTCTGCGTCGCGCAGCAGCACGAAGTTCCAGGGCTGCATGAAGCCCACCGAAGGCGCCTGGTGCGCGGCCTCGAGCACGCGCAGCAGCACTTCGTCCGGCACCGCGTCGGGCCGGTAGCTGCGTACATCGCGCCGCGCGGCGATCACCCGGTAGACCGCCCGCCGCTCGGCATCCGAAAGACTCGCGCCTGATGGGCTCGACTCTTCCGCTGACAATCGGTCGCCGGCGCTACGCGGCGGCTCCCCGAACCCGTCTTCTTCACTCATCCTGCAGGCGGACGTGCCGCAGAATCCCGCGGATTACAAGAGTCGGTGTGGGGCCTACTCGGACGGCCTCCGGGCCCCTTGTGCGGTGTCGAGCGCGCGGCGCACGGTCCGGAGCAGCGTGCTCAGATCGACCGGCTTGCTGAGCGAGGCAGCCGCCCGCTCGGCCGTGCTGCTGACCGCGGGCTGGCCGCTCAGCAGCACGATCGGCACATGGCTGGCCAGCTCCTGCAGCCGGGTGAACACGTCCTCGCCCGACAGGCCAGGCATCGAGCGGTCCAAGATCACCAGCTGGATGCGATCCAGCTGGCGTTCGAAGATCCACAGCGCTTCTTCGCCATCGCCGCAATCGAGCACGCGATAGCCGCCCTGCTCGAGCATGGCGCGCGTGGCGCGGCGCACCAGCGGCTCGTCATCGACCACGAACACCGTCTCGGTGCCGCGCGGCAACTCCGCGGTCGGCTGCCCCACCTGCGCCGCAGCTTCGAGCGGCGGCAGGCCAGGCAGCAGGATCTCGAACGTGCTGCCCTCGCCCGAGCGGCTCTCGCAGCGGATGCGGCCGCCATGGTCGTTGACGATGGCGTAGGCACTCGCCAGCCCCAGCCCCGTGCCGCGACCCACCGCCTTGGTCGTGAAGAACGGCTCGAACACGCGCGAGCGCGTCTGCTCGTCCATGCCCGGACCGTTGTCGCTCACCCGGATCCGTAGGTCGCCGCCGGCGCTGCGCTCGACGCGGATCGCGATGGAAGGCGCGCGCACGTCGCCATCCTCCAGCGCGTCGCGCGCGTTGAGGCAGATGTTGAGCAGCACTTGCTCGAGCTGGCCTGCGTTGGCGTTCACGCGCGGCACCTCGGCGCCAACCTCCAGTTGGAAGTCGATACCGCGATCGAACGTGGTGCGGCAGATCTCGAGCGTGCGCTGCACGGTCAGGATCGGATCGAGCGGGCTCTTCTTGACCTCCACCTCACGGCGCGCGAACAGCATCAGTTGCCGCACCAGGTCGGCGGCGCGCTCCGCTGCATGCTCGATGTCGGCCAGCCGCGCGTACTGCTGCGGCGCAGCCTCGCGCTTACACAGCGCCACGTTGGGCAAGATGATGCTGAGCACGTTGTTGAAGTTGTGCGCGATTCCGGCCGTCAGCTCACCGATCGCTTCCATCTTCTGCACCTGGTTCAGCTGCTCTTCCAGGCGCTTGCGCGCGGTGATGTCAAATGCCGCACCCAGCGAGCCGATCGCGTTGCCTTGCTTGTCGTAGGTGGTGCGGCCTTTCGCGAGCACGTGCCGCACCTCGCCGGACGGCCGCAGGATGCGGTGCTCGAGCTCCTCGTACACACCGCTGGCACGCGCGCGCATGAACGAGGCGTGGACACGCTGGCGATCCTCGGGATGCACGCGCGCCAGAAACTGTTCGTAGCCGGGAGGCACCTCATCCGGTTGGATGTCGTAGATCTCGCGCAACGCGTCGTCCCAGACGATCACGTCGCTCTCCCAGTCGTGCGTCCACGTGCCCATGCCGGCCACGTCGCTGGCGTGACGCAAGCGGCTGTCGCTCTCGCTCAGCGCGCGCTGCGCGGCCACGCGCTCGGTCGTGTCCAGGCTCGCGACCAGCATCAACACCACCTGATCGGCTTCGCGCAGCGGAACGAAGCGGCTCTGCCAGCAGTAACGGAGGCTCTCGAACTCCAGGTACTGGGGCTCGCCGCGAGCCCACGCCGCCTCGAAGGTTTCCCGATAGCGCGCGTGCTGATCCGCCGGGAGGTAGTCGAGCACGCAGCTGCCGATCAGATCGGGCAAGTTGTAGCCGGACACCGGGCGGTTGAGGTACAGGATGTTCAAGCTCCGGTCGAGCACGCATACCAGCTCGGGCAAGCTCTCGAGCACGATCGGGTGGCCCAGCACGCGCGACAACAACGCACCGCCGGCCGCACGCGGCGCGAGCTGCTCGCGCAAAGCGGCCAACTCACGCTCCAGCGCGTCGATCCGAGCTTGGCTCATGGTGCTTCCCCGTGGAGCACGGCGAGCCCGAGTCTACTACGAAGCGGCCTGTTGCAACTTCCGGGCACCTCGAAATCCTGCAGCTGTCGGCGTCACTGCCGGCGCGGGCGTGGCGCGCTCGGCTGCGCGTGGAGCGGGTCTTCCGGCCAGGCGTGCCGCGGATAGCGGCGCATCAGCTCGCGCCTCAAATCGGGATAGTGTTTGGCCCAGAACCCAGACAGATCGCTCGTCACCTGCACGGCGCGCTGATTCGGTGCAAGCAAATGTAGGACGAGCGGGCGGTCCCCGAGCTTGGGTCCTTGGCTCTGACCAAAGAAGTCCTGCAACCGGGACTCGACCCACGGCGGCTTGTCGCGCTCGTAGTGCACGTGCAAGCGCCTGCCGTGTGCCAAGTCGATCGTCTCGGGCGCGAGCCGCGCGAGTCGGGCGCGCGCGCCGGCCGGCAGATCGGCGAAGACGTATTCGAGCAGCGAATCCGCGCGCAATTCCGCGAAGCTACGCTTGCCCTCACAGGCCGCGAGCAGCGCGCGCTGCAGCGCGTCGTCGTCGAGCGGGTGCAGCTCTTTGTCCACACTGGCCGCGAAGGCCAGGCGCTCGCGCAATGCGGCCAATTTGTCGAGATCCACGAACGACGCCAGTCCCTTCTCGCTCGCCGCGCGCGCGAGCACCTGCGCCACCTCGGGGCCCGAGACGTCGCTGCGCACCACCTGGTCGAGCGTCAGCCCGTCGTACGACAACGTCTGCAACGACTGCACGCGCTCGGTCTTGGCGTCGAACGCCAGCTCCGTGCGGTCCTGGATGCGCTCCGGGAAGAGCTCGAGCAACCACTCCGGCTCGATGGCGCTGCACAGCTGCGCGATCACGCCACGTTGAGTACCCTGCTTGCGCTCCTGCGCGTCGATCACCACCAGGTACTCGGCCTCGCGCACGATCGAGGTCTCGGACTGCGTCGCCGAGCCACCGCGCGCGAACACCAGCTCCTTGCCTTGCCGCGTACGGCGGCGAGCCACGCGGTCGAAGAACGCCACCAGCAGCGCATTCTGCAAGGCTTGCTCGCGCTGATCGTCGTTCAGGCCGTGGTCGTCGTAGGCGTCGTCCAGCAGCTTGATCAGGCGTTCCTGCGTGCGCAGCGCGGCAGACACCGCGCCCGGATCCAGGTCGTAGGCGCGCAGGCGTCCGGCATCGCGGCTGCCGCCGACGGCTTCGATCAGCTCCAGCCGGTGAATCAGGTCCGAGCTGCCGCTGTCACCGCCGGCCCGCTGCCCGTCGAAGCGGGCGCGCGCCGCGAGCGACACGTCGCGCTCCGACAGCAGCGCGGCCAACAGGCAACCCGACGCACCGACCCCGCGCTCCTGCGCGTTCAGCGCGAGCCGCGACAGCCTCGGGTGCAACGGCAGAGCGGCCAGCTGGCGGCCGAGCTCGCTCAGCTTGCCCTGCGCATCGAACGCGCCGAGCCCGGCCAGCAGCTCGCGAGCCGCGCTCCAGGCAGCGGGTGGAGGCGGATCCAGCCAATCGCCCGGCTCGAGCAGCTCGCCGCTGGCGGCGACGGCCAGCAGCGTCTCGGCCAGATCTTCGCGCAGCAGCTCGGGCACGTCGTGCTCGGGACGCTGATCGTGATCGGCCTTGGTGTACAGGCGGGTGCAGTTGCCCGGGCCCGTACGACCTGCGCGGCCCGCGCGTTGTTGCGCCGAAGCGCGCGAGATCGGCAGCGTGGACAGCGTGGGCAAGCCGGAGAACGGCGAGTGGCCGGCGGCGCGCACCAGGCCGCTGTCGATCACCCAGTTCACGCCTTCGATGGTCAACGAGGTCTCGGCCACGTTGGTCGACAAGATCAGCTTGCGTTGCGAGCCGCGCGCCACCGCGCGATCCTGGTCGCGCGCCGGCAGATCGCCGTGCAGCAGCGCGATCTCCAGCTTCGCGTCGCGGGCCAGCACCTGACATGCCTCGGACGCGCGCCGGATCTCGGCCGCACCCGGCAGGAACACCAACACGTCTCCGGACAACCCGGCGCCCAGCGCGCGGCGTAGTGCTCCGGCGACCCGCTGTTCGAGCGGTGCATCGGAGGGACGCTCGGCGTAGTCCACGCTGACCGGATACGGCCGGCCGGGCACCTGCACGACTGGAGCGTCGAGGAAGCGCGCCAGCGGCTCGGCGTCCAACGTTGCGCTCATCACCACCAGCTTCAAGTCGGGTCGCGGCCCGCGCTGCAGGCGCCGCAAGAGCGCGAGCCCGACGTCGCCGTGGATCGAGCGCTCGTGAAACTCGTCCAGCACCACCACGGCCACGTCGCGCAGCTTCGGGTCAGCCACCAGGCGCCGCGAGAGGATGCCCTCGGTCACGAAGCGCACGCGCGTGCGCCCCGAGGCGACGTGCTCGAAGCGCACCTGATAGCCGACGCGTCCTCCAGGCTGCTCGCCGAGCTCCTCGGCCACGCGCCGCGCGGCCATGCGGGTGGCGATGCGCCGAGGCTCGAGCACCAGCACCTCGCCACGCTCGGCGAAGCCGGCATCGAGCAACGCGCGAGGCACCCGCGTGGTCTTGCCCGCCCCGGGCTCGGCCGAGAGCACGAGGTTTCCGCGTTCGCGCAGCGAGGCCACCAACGCCGGCAAGTGCGCATCGATGGGCAACGCCAACATGCGCCACGAGGTAGCGGTCGGGGCGGCCAAAAGCAAGCTTTAGCCGCCTCGTGAGAGCGTCAGTCGTTCTTTGCGCCGGCGTTGATCCAGGCCTTCACGGTGTCGATGTTCGCGGCGCTCCACTTCGCCATGCCGCGCGGCATCTTGGGCGCCATGCAGCTACCGAGGTTGGTTTGCTCGAGCGAGTGGTACAACACGCTGTTCGCAGCATCGCCGGCCACCACGCGCTTCTGTCCGCTGCACGCCATCGCGTTCACGCCGACCAGGTTCATGTGAGCGGTCATCTTGTCGGGCATCGCCAGGCCGCCCTGGCTGCCGGTCACGTGGCAGCTGCAACCCATCATGATCAAGCCGTAGACCTGCGTGAAGGTCGCGCCACCGGCGCCCATGCCGCCCGCGCCCGCCGCCGAACCCGCAGCTCCGCCGGCCGCACCGCCGCTACCAGCTGCAGCGCCGCC
>DATEOF010000472.1:0-11979 GCA_035274465.1 Polyangiales bacterium | reverse complement strand
GCAGCGGCACCCGAACCCGCGGCAGCCGCCAAGCCCGAACCGCAGCCCGCAGCGGCGCCCGAACCCGTCGCTGCCGCCAAGCCCGAACCGCAGCCTGCTGCTGCGCCCGAACCCGTCGCTGCCGCCAAGCCCGAACCGCAGCCTGCTGCTGCGCCCGAACCCGAAGTCGCGGCGGCACCCGAACCCAAGCTGGTCGCGAAGGCCGAGCGAGCGCCGGCTCCCGAGCCGCAGCCAATGGCGGCGGAAGAGCGCGAAGAGGCGGAGGACGACGCGGAGGAGCAGCCGCGCGGCCGAGCAGCGAAGCCCAGCCCACAGCTGCAGCGTGCGCAGCGTCTGGTCGATGCTGGCATGGCACTCTCGAAGGACGGGCGGCTCGGTCTGGCCGAGCAGTCGTACCTGAAGGCGTTGCACCTGCTGCCCAACTACCCGCGCGCGTTGGCGGGGCTGGCCCGGGTGCACATCCTCCGCAAGGACGGCGCCGAAGCGGTGCGCTGGGCCAAGCGTTTGGTAGCCCGGAAACCAAATCGCGGGTTCAGTCAGCTCTTGCTCGGCGACGCCCAGGCCTTGCGCGGCGACGACAAGGCCGCGCGGCGCGCGTGGACCCAGGCGGCCCGTTACGGAAGTCCGGCGGCTCGCGCGCGCCTGCGCAAGTCGTAAGCCGCGCCCTTGCCAAGCTCCGGACGAGCGCGTACGCCTCGTCGCAGGGGGTGCGCCATGCTCAAGCTCGATCATCTCGAAATCAGCGTGGACAACTATCGCGCGTCGCGGGACTTCTACGTGCGGAACCTCGGCTTCAAGGTGGAGTTCGAGCTGCCCGAGCGCCGGATCGCAGCCGTACAAGACGAGTTCGACTTCACGCTGTTCCTCGCCGAGCACGTCAGCGCAGGTAAGCCGCGTTCGTGCGTGTTGACGCTGCAAGTCGCGGACGTCGACGCCACCTACCGCGAGCTGTGCGGACGTGGCGTGTCGTTCTCTCAGCCTCCCAGTCGGCTATTCTGGGGGTACGGCGCGGAGCTGCGCGACCCGAACGACTATTTGCTACGGCTGTGGGACGCCGAGAGCATGCGCCGGCAAAAGGCGCTCTAAAAATGCAGGTCCCAGACCTGGTTCTCGTCGGTGCAATCCCAGACGTCGACCGGGGAGCCGTCGCCGTTGCGATACGGCCGGCTGTCGATGCACTTGGTGCCCTGGCGGATCGGGCCGGAGAAGTGCCACTCCTGGTTGGTCTGCGGCGCTTCACACGGAAACAACAGCGCTCGCCAACCGTCGCCTGGCAGCTCGGGCATTCCGCGGCGCATGCGGTCCTCCGGCGAACGCAGGTCGACGCACTTGCCGCCGTGGTGGATCTTGTTGGCGCTGAAGCTGAATTTCTGCGACGCGCTGCCGTCGCAGCGTTGCAGCGTGAGCTGCGCACCGTCGCGGACTTCCTGCACGCCGAGGCAGCGAGTCTCTGCCATGCCACCTGCCCAGCGAATCTCGCCGCTGCGGCTGACCGACCACTTCTGGTTCTCGTTCGCGAGGCACGTCCAGACCCCGATCTCTGCGCCGTCGCTGGTGTTACCGCCCAGCAGATCCAGGCACAGCTCACCGTAGGCGTGGATGGTGATGCGGTCGAAGCTCCAGTGCGTCGACTGTTCGGTGCATGCGCGCGCCTGCAACGGGTCCCCGTTGTTCGCGCCAGGCATGGCCAGGCACTTGTCGGGTTGCGGGCGGTACTTCAACTGACCCGTGTCGAGCGCGAGCTCCCAGCGTTGCGCGCTGTCGCTGCTGCAGTCGCGCACCAGGGCCTCGGTGTTCTTCGCGAGGTCGAGCGCCAGGCAGTTCCGACCCGGCCCGACCAGGCTGCCGGAGTCACGCCGGCGCGGCTTCTCGCGCTTCAACGATAGACCGAGCTGCTTGAGCGCCGCCTCGGTGCCTTCTGCCTGGTGGCCCTTCTTGAACAGGAAGTACTCGTCCTTGGTGGCGAGCAGGCCGAAGTCGGCTTCCTCCATGGCCTTGCGCAGCTGATGGCGGCTGCCGTCGTCGATGTGGTAGCGGCTGAAGAGCAAGTAGTCGGGGTGACCGACCTCGACCTTGAGCGAGTATGCGTCGCGCCGGTTCGACACGTGCGGGATCTCGAGCTCGGTCGCGGCCACGCTGGCGCTGATCGGGATCATGTCCGCGAGCGCGCGCAGGTTCTGGTAGCGGAGCTTCTCGGCCGGGCTCAGCGTGAACCGGACCTTGCTGAAGCCGCCCACGAACTTCTCGTGCTGGAAGACCGAGCCGAACACGTAGCTGTGACACAACACGCCGAAGCACAGCGCGCTGATGCTCGCGACCTGCGCCGCTCGCCCGCTGCGTTCGCCGCGCAGCGACACGGCGATCACGACCGCGCCGAACAGGAACGGCACCCAGTGCGTCGTGTACTGGAACGTGATCGACGTCGTGGGCGCATAGCCCGTGGTCATCAGCGTGACGAAGAAGCCCGGCAACATCAGCAACCACAGCGCTGCGCGACGCACCGGCAAGAGCGCGAGTGGCGCGAACAGGTGCAGCGTGTAGATGAGCTTGGTCTCGTTCAGCAGCGTCTGGATGAAGTAGTTCGGGTTGACCAGGATGGTCTTGACCACGCTGCCGTAGCCACTCTCCCCCGCAGCGACCAGGTCCTTGTAGATGTTGGCGAACCACCACGGCCCCGCCCAGGGCATGATCACGAACTTCACCACCACGAACCAGGCACCGGCCACCGCGGTCATGACCGCGCCGAGCAGCGGCCACTCGCCGGTCACGATCAAGAACAGACCGGTCGCGATCAGTCCGAAGGGCGCGTCCTCGCGGATCGAGCAGATCACCAGGAACAGCAGCACGATCGTCAGCTTCTGGCGACGCGCGATGGCGTAGAACAGCCAGAAGAAGAACAACATCGAGATCGGCATCCAGTGGAAGTCGTAGAAGTTCGGCCCGTGCAGCGGCGCGTAGAATGGGTACACGCAGGCGAGCGCGGCCGAGATCCCGCGCGGCAGCCGCGTGCTGGCGAAGAAGTAGAGCGGCACGGCCGCGAAGCCGATGAAGAACGACTGCAAGACCAGCAGCGTCTCGGCGCGCGGAAACAGCGCGTACAGCGGCGCGAAGAGCATGATGCCGTACTCGGCATGGTTGGACAGGTACGAGCCGTTGGGTACCGCGACCGTGGAGCGGAACGGCTGCAAGCGCGTAGCATTGAAGAACAAGTTGTCGAAGATGCCCAGGTCGAAGCCCGCGCTCTGCATCCCGTGGTGGCGGATGATCGTGAAGTAGCTCGCCTGCAGCGAGTAGCCGAGCGCGAACAGCGACACGAACACGAGCGGCACGAGGTGCGAGCCCGACCTCGGGATGCTGGCGCGCTCGAGGCGCACGACACCCGTCACCGCGTCCGGGCCGCGCACCGCCCGCTCGATCAGCTGCTCGAGTAGCAGCACCACGCCGAGCAACATCACGAGGTACGGAAGCGGCTGGTTGTACCACTGCCGATAGTTGAGCAGCGTCGGCAGGAAGCACGCGACCACCAGCGGGCACAGGCGCGAGGCGGCGGCGATCAGCCAGCGTGCGCCCACGAAGCCGTAGCGCGTGAGCAACCCCGCGGCGGCCACGGCCGGCAGCAGCAATGCCGCGAGCAGCTGCATCAAGAGCTTGCTGCGCAGCGCCGGCTCGATGCGGTTGCCGCTCAGGAATGCGTCGAGATCTGCCTCCGGAAGTCGGAACAGGTGCACAGCCAGCAGCAGTGAACCGCTGACCATGGCGAGCTGGGCGACTGCCAGGACCAGCTCGCTCCAGGGCAACGCCGCACCCAGCCCCGCAAGGAGCCGAGTCCGTTGCGGTTTTTCGCGGGGGACCTCGCGTTCGCCGTCGTCCGAGGGTCCAGAGCTGGCGACGTCTGGAGGCGCCGCAGTGTCAGACCGCTCGGTCACGGCGGGCGATGTAACGTCCTTTATCGACCCTGGCAAGCTGGCGAAATCCTGGAGCTGATGCGGAGCAGCGACGTGGTATAGCAGGCCCCGAGCATGGAGTCGGCCTCGACAATCGAGCCCCGTGGCGGGCTCTGGGAGTGGGTGTGGCGGAGCCGCGCGTTGCGAGTCGCTCGCGCCACGGCAAAGGCCGGCGAGCTCGAGCGGCTGCGCTTGCGGCGCGCCCACCTCGCGGCCGAGCTGGCCCAACGTGCGCTCGAACCCGTGGAACCCCTTGCGGCCGGGTCGGGTCGCGCGGTCGCGATCTCGCTCTACCGCGAGGCGGCGACCTGGGCGCTCCTGGCGCGCGCGAACGATGCCGGGCCCATTAGCTTGCGCGAGCTGTTCGCGTCGCAGTCCGAGCTGCTCGCCCGGACCGGGCTGTCCGAGGCGGAGCTCTCGAGCGTGCGCGAAGCGCTGGCCGAGAAGACCTTCCTGCAAACCGCCGACGACTCGCTCGCCCAGCTGGCCCGCGACAGTGAGCTGTGCCGGACCTTCGTGCGCGCGCTACTCGCGGGCACGGAGGGTGCCGTCCAGGACGCAGGTGGTGTGGGGGGTGTGTTGGCTCAGCGCTGGCTGCGCGGCGCCGCAGCACTCGCCGTCCTGCTGCTGATCGGGCTTGCAGCTGCCAGCGGCATACGCAGCGTGTGGCGCGGCCCGGACCTGGCGCTCGGCACGCCGTGGACCCTGAGCAGCAAGTGGATCGACTGCCACCCGGAGAACCGCGAGTGCGGCGGGCTTCGCACGCGGATCTTTTTCCACACGGACTTCCAGGACAACCCCTGGTTCCAGCTCGACTTCGGCAAGGTGCAACAGATCGGCCGCGTGCGCGTCGAGAACCGCGACGACTGCTGCCAGGAGCGCGCGGTGCCGTTGATCGTCGAGGTGCAGGATCCGTCGGGACAGTGGCGCGAGGTCGCGCGACGCGACGAGCTGTTTCAGGAGTGGACCGCGACGTTCCCGCCTGTGCAGTCGCGCCTGCTGCGGCTGCGCCTCGCGAACCGCATGATGTTCCATCTCTCGCGCGTGCAAGTCTGGAAGCGTTGAGGAACGCGTAGTACCCCGACAGGCTCACGAGCCTGGAGGGCCTACTTGTCCTAGCGGGGCTTCGATGACACAGTCCGCGGCCATGGCAAGTCCCGCGGTCGAACAGCCCGCCCATGCATGTTGGGCATGCGGCGCTGCGGACTTCGAGCCCTACAAACCGCGCAGCATCGAGCGCGCGCTGGTGCCCGACGACCTGCGCATCAGCGATGCCAACTACGGCTGCACGCTGGGCCTGCGCAAGTGCGTCCGTTGCGGCTTTATCTTTGCCGAACCGGCGGACCTCGGTGGATTGTTCGCGCTCTACGAAGCGCTCGATGATCCGGGCTACGAGGCCAGCCAGGAATCGCGCGCGCTGCAGATGGACTGGCTGCTCGACGTCGCACAGCGCGAGCACGCGGGTATTCGAACCGCACTCGACGTGGGAGCCGCGAGCGGACTACTGGTCAGCCTGGCGCGCAAGCGCGGCTGGGACGCGCAAGGCATCGAGCCGAGCCTGAAGCTGGTGCAGGTCGCCGCGCAGACCCATGGCCTCAAGCTGATCCAGGGCAGCGTGCCGCACGCTGCGCTCGAAGGCCGGCGCTTCGACTGCGTATTCCTGGTCGACGTGATCGAGCACGTGGCCGATCCGCTGAAGCTGCTCAAAGACTCGGCACAGCTGCTCGCGCCGGATGGAATCCTGGTCGTCGTCACACCGGATGTGAGCAGCGTGGCGCGCAAGCTCCTGGGCAAACGCTGGTGGCACTTCCGCCTTGCGCACGTCGGCTACTTCGACCGCAGCTCGTTCGCGAAGCTCTGTTCGCGGGTGGGCTTGCAGGTAAGTGCGCAGGTGCGCGCGAAGTGGTTCTTCCGCGTGAGCTACCTGGCGGAGCGCTTGACGCGCTACTTGCCCGTCCACCCGATCCTGCGTCTGCTCGACCGTTCGCAGCCGGGCCGGCGCGTGGCGAACCTCGTCGTACCGCTCAACCTGTACGACTCGTGGGTTTTCATTTGTAGGAAAACGCATGGCGAGCAGTAACCCGGCATCGGCCGAGAACACCACTACGCTCGCTGCTCGCGTCGCCGCCTACATCCAGATCGCGCGCTTCGACCACTGGGTGAAGAACGTGTTCGTGCTCCCGGGCGCGGTCGTGGCGATGGCGCTGGCTCCGGTGCCGCTGGACTCGGACCTGCTCGTGCGACTGATCGTCGGGTTGATCGCGGTCGGGCTCGTGGCTTCGAGCAACTACGTGGTCAACGAGGTGCGCGACGCCGAGTTCGATGCCAAGCACCCGACCAAGAGCCTGCGTCCGGTGCCGTCGGGCAAGGTCAAACCTGCTCTCGCGTACTTCGAGTGGCTGCTGCTCGGCGTCGTGGGCATCGGCTTGGGCAGCTACTGCGGCCGAGCGTACATGGTGACCATGGCCGTGCTGTGGGGCATGGGGTGCGTCTACAACCTGCCGCCGGTGCGCTCGAAGGACCTGCCCTACGTCGACGTGCTCTCCGAGGCCGTGAACAATCCGCTGCGCATGCTCGCGGGCTGGTTCATCGTGGGTCCACACGCCACCGCGCCGGGCTCGCTGCTGCTCAGCTACTGGATGGCCGGCTGTTATTTCATGGCCGTCAAGCGCTTCGCCGAATACCGCATGATCGACAGCCCCGAGCGGGCGGCGGCCTACCGCAAGAGCTTCGCGTTCTACAACGAGCAGCGACTGTTGGTGTCGATCATGTTCTACGGCTCGGCGGCCATGCTGTTTCTGGGCGCCTTCGTGGTTCGCTACAAACTCGAGTTGATCCTCTCGTTTCCGCTGATCGCGCTGGTCATGGCCATGTACCTGTCTATCTCGTTCAAGATGGACAGCGCCGCCCAGGCGCCGGAAAAGCTGTATCGGGAAGGCTGGCTGGTCGCGAGCGTCACGGCCTGCGCCATCGCGATGACCCTGCTCTTCTTCGCGGACTTCCCGCTGTTGCACCAGCTCGTCGCCCCGACTGCGCCGACCGAGCGGACCCCGGCTTATGAGCCGCAGTGAGTGCGCGCACATCTTGAGAAACGGCATGTAATGCCCTAGACCACAGCGTGTGCGAAAACGCGCTGCGCGGCCCGCTGCCGCCACCAGCAGCGACGACGCGTCAGGTATAAGGTCTGCGATATGGAGCTCAAAGCGTGTAAGTTCGGTGGTACGAGTGTGGCGGATGCAGCCCAGCTGCGCCGCGTGAAGGCGATCGTCGAGGCCGATCCCGGCCGGCGCTGGGTGGTGACTTCGGCCCCCGGCAAGCGCACGTCCGCCGATCACAAGATCACCGACCTGCTCTACCTGTGCCACGAGAACGCGAAGCGCGGAGTCGGCTTCGAAGAAGTGTTCGCGCTGATCAGCGGCCGCTACGAGCAAATCGTCTCGGACCTCGGCGTGTCGGTGCCGATCAAGGCTCTGCTGGGCGAGATCCGCACGCGCATCAAGGGCGGCGAGACCGCTGACTTCTGCGCCAGCCGCGGCGAGTTCCTGCACGGACACATCATGGCCGCCTGGCTCGGCTATCAGTTCGTCGATCCTGCCGAGATGATCGTGTTCGACGAGCGCGGCGTGTTCCTGCCGGAGGAGACCAACAAGCGCGTCGCCGCGCGGTTGGCGCAGTACGAGCGCTCGGTGGTGAGCGGCTTCTACGGCAGCAAGCCGGACGGCTCGATCAAGACCTTCTCGCGCGGTGGCTCGGACATCACCGGCGCGATCGTGGCGCGCGCCGTGGGTGCGCACGTGTACGAAAACTGGTCGGACGTCTCGGGCATGTTGATGGCCGATCCGCGCGTGGTGAAGGATCCCAAGCCGATCCGCAGCATCACGTACCGCGAGCTGCGCGAGCTGGCGTACATGGGCGCGACCGTGCTGCACGACGAGGCGATCTTCCCGGTGCGCGAGACCGGCATCCCGGTCAACATCCGCAACACCAACGATCCCGCGGCGCCCGGCACGTACATCGCGCGGGAGATCGACAACGCGCAGCATCCCGCCGCGCAGATCACCGGCGTCGCGGGGCGCAAGGGCTTCTCGATCATCGCCATCGAGAAGACGCTGATGAACGTCGAGCTCGGCTTCGGCCGGCGCCTGCTGACCGTGCTGGAGAGCAACGGCGTGAGCTTCGAGCACTTGCCCTCGGGCATCGACACGCTGTGCGTGGTGGTGAACTCGGCGGCGCTCGAAGGCAAGGTCGACAAAGTCGTGCGCGAGATCAAGCTGGAGTGCCGGCCGGATCAGATCGACGTCGAGCACGGCATCGCGCTGATCGCCACGGTCGGCCGCGGCATGATGCACACGCCCGGCATGGCCGCCAAGGTGATGACCGCGCTGTCCAAGGCCAGCGTGAACATCCGCATGATCGACCAGGGCTCGGGTGAGCTCAACATCATCGTCGGAGTGCGCGAGCCCGACTTCGAGAACGCGGTGCGCGCGATCTACGACACCTTCGTACCGCGCTAGCCATGCCTCGCTTCCCCGAATGTGCTCCCAGTGCGATCGGCCTGTCGGATGGCGTATTCGGCAAGCTCGTGCAGCGCTCGGCGGAGCGCACGTCGCGCATCTACTCGCTGCACGTCGGCGACACCTACCTCGAGCCTTTGCCGCTGGCGCGCGCCGAGTCGCAGAAGACCGATGCGCGGCCGCGCCTGCACAACTACGCGCCGGTGCAAGGTGAGCCGGAGCTGCTGCGCGCGATCGTGGGCAAGGTGCAGCGGCGCAGCGGCGTGACGCTCGACCCCGCGGCGATCCAGGTGATGGCCGGAGCGACGGGCGCGATCGGCGTGGTCTGCAACACGCTGCTCGCGGCGGGCGACGAGCTGATCATTCCATCGCCGTTCTGGCCGCTGATCCGCGGCGCGGCGCGCCAGCGCGGGGCAACGCCGGTGGAAGTGCCGCTGTACACGCGCCTCGACGAGCCGGGCTTCGATCCGGTGGCAGCGATCGAAGCGGCGATCACGCCACGCAGCTGCGCGATCTACCTCAACGTGCCTCACAACCCGACCGGGCGGCTGCTCTCCGAACGCGCGCTCGCAGGCATCGCGCAGCTCGCCGAGCACCAAAAGCTGTGGATCATCTCGGACGACGTCTATGAAGACGTCTGGTTCGGCGCGCAGGCTCCGGGCTCGCTGTTTGCGCGACCCGATATGGGGGCGCGCACGATCGCCACGCACAGCGTCTCGAAGGCCTACGGCCTGGCGGGCGCACGGGTCGGCTACACCCACGGACCGCGAGAGGTCATGGACGTGATCCGCGGCGTGCAGACCTTCTACAGCTACTGCGCGCCGCGCCCGATGCAGTTCGGAGCGGCGGTCGCGCTCGAGCAAGGCGACGCCTGGCTCGCCGACATGCGCGAGCTGTACGGCCGCGCCGGCCGTGCTGCGGCGCGCGCGCTCGAGATCCCGGATCCCGAAGGCGGGACTTTTTTGTTCTTCGACGTGCAGCGCTTCATGCGTGCCGGCGAGGACCTCGG
This sequence comes from Polyangiales bacterium, assembly GCA_035274465.1. GTDB lineage: Bacteria > Myxococcota_A > Polyangia > Polyangiales > JAFGIB01 > JADGRF01. The sequence continues at coordinate 2,512 of DATEOF010000472.1, read as the reverse complement.
CCGGCTGCTCGAGCGCTGTCTGGACGGCGGCGTGATGCTCACCCCGGGCACGGCGTGCGGCAGCCACTTTGGCAGCTGGGCGAGGTTGTGTTTCACGAGCGTCCCCGAGGCCGAGCTCCACGAGGCGCTGGCGCTGCTGCGCGGCATCCTGTTCGGCTGACACTACTGCTCCCAATCGTTCGTCGGATGATCGCGCGGGACAAGCGAGGGCCGTCGAACGATTGGGAGCAGTAGTGTTAAGCTTGACGGCCCGGCGAACGGGTCTACAGAGCGGACATGGGAATCACAGCAATCGCCCTCCTCCGCATCCCTCGCCTCCCCGCGGTCGGCGGGCGCGTAAAGGCACTCGAGGATGGCTTCCTGCTCGATACAGGGGAGAGCTTCGCGACCGACCCGGAGGAGCTAGCGGGCATCGTGCGCGAGCAGCTGGGGGAGCTGGCGAGTGAGCACGATGATGAGCGAGGGATCTTCTTTCTCCCCGACGTGGCCGCGCCGAGTGCGCGCAGCTACGAGGCGGTGATCGCCGAGGTGGGCGAAGGCGGCGTGTGGGGCCCGGTGCCGTCGGAGGCCTCGCCGCTGGGAGCGGCATTCGCGGGCGGCGGGCTCGGCGCGCTGTTGGGCAGCTTGATGCAACAGCTGCCGAGCGGCGTGTTGGACACGGCGGCGGCCGCTGCGCGCGGCGAACCTGGCGCGTTCGAAGCCGCCAGCGCGCAGCTACAGGCGGCGGCTGGCTCGGGCCAGCTGGACGTCACCCGACTGGGGGCGATGCTCGAGAGCTCGGGGATCGATATGGCAGCCATGCAACAGCTGATGGGCGAAATGCAGAGCGCGCTGACGCGCGACCCTGCGGCGACCGCAGCGCTGGCGGAGAAGCTGTTCGGACAAGCCGCGGGGGACGACGAAGACGACGACGACACCAAGCGCTGATGCCATCGAGCGCCCGCGCTTGCCTCGGATGGTCGAGGCGGCTACCGTATTCCCCCGTGGAGACGGCTGGAATCGAGCAGAATCGCCGCGGTCCGGGGAAAATCAGGGAATTCTTGTCAGTCGACGAGATTCGTTCCTTGCATGTCACGTCGCCCTGGCGAGTGGCGGCCTCTGGCCTGGCCATCTGGCTCACCATCGGTCTCGCGCTCGCGGCCTGCGCGCTCTATCCGTACGCGTGGGTCTACGCGCTCGCCTTCCTCGTCATCGGCGTCCAGCAACTCGCGCTGAGCCACCTCGTCCATGACGCGTGCCACTACAACGTGAGCCGCGCGAAGGTTGCGAACGACTGGATCAGCGACGTGTTCTTCGCGGCGCCCACGCTGATCTCGACGGCCAGCTATCGAAACCAGCACCTTCCGCACCACGCGAACCTGGGCAACTGGGAGACCGACACCGACCGCCGTGCCTGGTACAACATCCGCGGTCGACGTTTCATCGCGCGGACGTTGTTCGCGCTCTCGGGCCTCGAGGCGGCCACGACCATCCTCGCCTACGCCAAGGTCGGTGCGCTGTCGCTCGAGGAGACCGGACAGCGCTGGCGCCGGCCCGTGCTCGTGGCGGGCACGCAAGCGCTGATCTTCGGCTATTGCTACGCGCTCGGCATCCCGCTGGCGTACGTGCTGTTGTGGGTGGCGCCGCTCTTCACGGTCACGATGTTCCTGCTCACCTTGCGCGTGATCGCCGAGCATCAGACCGAAGAGTACGCCGCGGCGTCCGACGACGCGTTCAACCGCAGCCTCCCCGAGCCGCTGATCCGCACCGTCCAGCCTGGCTGGCTGGGACGCTGGTCGCTCGGATCGATCAACTTCTTCTATCACCACGAACACCACCTGCTACCCGGCGTGCCCTACACGAAGCTGCCCGCGCTGCACGCGCTGCTGCGTCAGCGCGGCTACTACGACCGCTACCGCGAAGCGCTCGGCCCGAACTACACGCGAACGCTGGTGCGGCTGGTGTTCCCGCGCGCGCAAGCCGAGTAAGCGGCGAGGAGAGACGAATGCGTTGCCACGCCTGTGGAGGCTCCGCCGAGAGCGTCAGCCTGAATTCCCCGGTCGACTACGAGTACGGCGTCGTGCCCGATCGCGCGTTTTGCTATCGGCGTTGCGCCGACTGCCAGACCGAGTGGCTGGATCCGCGCCCGTCATCCGACGAGCTCGTGGGCTTCTACCCGAATGACTATCACGCCTACAACGATGACCACGGCGCCGTCGCGGCGGGCCTCGTGTGGGTGCGATCCCAGCTCCGCGGACGCCGCTACCGTGCCCTCTTGTCCAGCGACAAGGGCGCGCTGTTCGACGTGGGAGCCGGCGACTGCCGCCACTTCGCAGAGCTGCAGCGCGTGGCGGACTGGAGCTTCGCGGGCGTCGAGATCCAGCCGGCGCTGGCCGAGCGTGGCCGCAACGCCGGCTACGACATCGAGACCGGCACGCTCGAGACGATGGACATCGCGCGGCATCGCGGCAAGTACGACGTGGTCTCGATGAACCACGTGCTCGAGCACGTGCTCGAGCCGACGGAGGTCGTA
>DATEOF010000471.1:0-38940 GCA_035274465.1 Polyangiales bacterium | reverse complement strand
TGGCTGTTGCCCCGACTCCGCTGCCAGCGGCCCGCTGAGCGGACGCGAGGCGCCGCGCGCGGGAGGTCCCGCCTCGGCGCCGAGCGGTCGACTCAGCGGTCGAGAAGCTCCACGTGGCTTTTGCTCGCGAGCGCCGATCGGGCGCGTGCCCGTGCGCGGCTCCAGCGGCGCGCTCTGCGGACGCGATCCCGCACGAAACTTCGACGCCGGCGCATCCAGCTCGAGCGAGGGCCCGGAGTCGGCGACGCTGGCCTCGTCGTCGTTCGGGACCAGCGGCTCTGCCGCCGTCAGCGGCGCGGATTCGGGTCGAGCCGCCGGAGTCGGCAAGGCGGCTGACGCCGGCCGCGGCGCGCGCTTGATGTCGAGCGTTCCCCACTTGGCGCCAGCGGTCGCTGCGCGCGCCGGGGCCACGATGAACCCGCAGTGTCCACACGCGGCGGCGCCTTCTTCCAGGGCCAGGCCACAGTGCCCGCACGCACTCATCTCACGCTGCTCCGCATATCCTGCAAAAAGGCAGGCTCACTCAAAGAGAGTGCCCAGTTTCCCGGACACCATCAATGTCGGCTGGCGTCGCCGAGCGCGGAACCACAGTAGTTTCAGGGGAGTGCGCGTGTGCTCAGGCACACTCACCGTCCGCGACCGAGGGCGGAGTCGTTGACACCTCGGGTACGGAGTTGGAAGCTGCGCGACCTCCCTGCGAGCCTGTTAAGCTGCGGTGCGAGGGGGCCTACGGCAAGGTAAGTCGAGTGGACGAGACCCAGATTCCTGCGGATGCGGCGTTCCGCATCCAGCTTCCGACATTCGAGGGGCCGCTCGACCTCCTCCTGCACCTGGTCAAGAAGCACGATCTCGACATCCTCGATCTGCCGATCGCGTTCGTGACCGAGCGATATCTGGACTACTTGCAGATGATGCAAGAGCTGGATCTGGACATCGCCAGCGAGTACTTGCTGATGGCTGCCACGCTGGCGCACATCAAGTCCAAGATGCTCTTGCCGCAGAACCCGCTTGAGGAAGCGGAGGAGCACGAGGAGGCGTACGTCGAGGATCCGCGCGCGGAGCTGATCCGGCGCCTGCTCGAGTACCAAAAGTACCGCGCTGCAGCGGAGCAACTCGGCGCGCGCCCGATCGCCGGCCGCGACGTCTTTGGGCGCGGCCTCAAGACCGAAGAAGCGCAGGGGCCCGCGCCGCTCGCGCCCATCGATCTGTACAAGTTGCTCGACGCCTTCGGCTCGATCTTGAAGCGCGTCAAGGGGCGAGTCGCGCTCGAGGTCACCGCCGAGCGCATCACCATCCACGAGCGCATCACCGAGATTACGGACTTGCTGCGCGCGCGGCGCAGCTGCCTGTTCGAAGACCTGTTTGCCACGGACCGCACGCGCTACGAAGTCGTGGTCACGTTCCTGGCGCTGCTCGAGATGACCAAGCTGCGCATGACGCGCATCTACCAGGCGGACCCCAAGTCTCCGCTCCACGTGCAATACGCGCTGCTCGACGAGAACGCCGCGATCCCGAGCGAAGCCGAGCTCAGCGCCGACGCACAGCCCGTGGTCGAGCTCGAGACGCTTGCAGCCGATGGCGGTGAGCCGGTCGAGGAGCTCGCCGATGAGACCGAGCTCGAGCAGCAGGACGACGACTTCGTCGAGTCCGAGGTGGAAGAAACCGAGCTGGAAGAGCCCGACCTGGCCGAGTCCGAACTCGAAGAAACCGAGCTCACAGAGCGCGAGTTTGCGGAGCCCGAGCGGGAAGAGGCTGACCTTGAAGAGCCTGAGCTGATCGAGCACGAGCACGAGTTCGCAGCGCCAGAAGAGGCCGAGCTGGCAGCAGCCGAGCACGAGCACGAGCACGAGTACGAGCAAGAGCTAACAGCACCCGAGCCCGAGCCCGTGCTGGCAGCACCGGCGGAGCCCGAACTGGCAGCAGCCGAGCCCGAACTGGCAGCGAGTGAGCCTGATCTGACAGCACCCGAGCCCGAGCTGGCGGCTGCCGAGCCCGAGCAACTGACTGCGGCTGCCGAGCCCGAGCAACTGACTGCAGCCGAGCCCGAGCCGGAACTGGCTGCACCCGAGGCCGCGCTGGCAACACCCGAGCTCGAACAACCCGCGCCCGCACCCGATCTCGCGCCCGAACCAGTCGAGGCGGCCGAAGCATCCGACGACGCGACGCTCGACGCGCAGGCCTGGGATGACCTGAACGCTGCGCTCGAGCCCGCCGAACCGGTCGACGCGGCGCCCGCGGCACCCGAAGGCGGGTTCGACGACGACGCGCCCACACTCACGAATCTTGCTCCGGCCGAACCGGAACAAACTACACCTGACGCTGATCCCAACGACGATAACCGTGAGACGTCTGCATGAAGGCTCGTAAAAGTTCCAAAGCCAAGCCAGTCGTTAACTCGAAGTCGAAGTCGAAGTCGAAGGCGCCTCCTGCGAAGGCGGCCGCTGCCAAGAAGCCCGTACGCATCGTGAAACCCGCGCCCAAGAAGAAGGGCGCGAGTGAGGCTCCCGCCGCCAGCGCGAAGGTCGCCAAGCGTCCGGTGAAGCCGCTGAAGCCGGTGAAGACCGCACCGCCCAAGCGCGAACGCGCCGTGAGCGCGATCAAATCTGCAGCCGCGGCTGCAGCCGCTGCCAAGGTCCAGGTCGCCGAGGATCTCGAGGTCGTCTCCGACGTGCTCGAGCTGGAGGAACCCGTCCTCAGTGAGGCCGAAGAGGCTGCGTTCGCCGAGGAACCGGCGGAGCGCTCGGAGGCACCGCTGTTCTCCGACATCAGCGAGATTCAACCGCGCGAGGAAGGCGACGAGAGCGCCGCTCTGGCCGAAGGCGAGCTTCCAGACCCGGAGCCGACCGAGGCACCCGCCACGCGCGCGCACCTGAAGCGCGTGCTCGAGAGCCTGGTCTTCGTGGCCGAGTCGGCGATCACCCCTCTGCAGCTCGGCCGCATCGTCAAGGCCAAGCAGGCCGAGGTGCGCGAGGTACTGCTGGAGATCGCGCGCGAGTACGAGGGTCGCGGCATCGAGCTGGTCGAGGTCAGCGGCGGCTTTCAGTTCCGCTCGGCTGCCGCCAGCGCGCCCTTCGTGCGCGATCTGGTCGCGCACCGCCCGGTGCGCCTGACGCGCGCGCAGCTCGAGACCCTGGCGCTGATCGCCTATCGCCAGCCGATCACGCGTCCGGAGATCGACGACGTGCGCGGCGTGGACAGCGGTTCGGCCATCAAGGTGCTGCTGGATCGCGACCTGGTGAAGATCCTCGGCCGCAAGGACGAGGCGGGCCGGCCGCTGCTCTACGGAACCGCCCCCCAGTTCCTCGACTTCTTCGGGATGAAGACGCTGCAGGACCTGCCGACGCTGCGCGAGTTCACCGAGCTGAGCGAGGAGAACCGCGAGCTGTTCCAGCGCAAGATGGGTGAGGTGCCCGATCTGTCGGACCCGTCGAATATCCCGCACGCTGCGCCCTCGGAATACGCGGACGCGGAGGATGGGGCGGAGGCGGCGGAAGCGCGCGGCGAGCAACCCGCGCCCGAGCCGGCGGTGGCAGACGGTGAGGCGCCCGATGCGCAGGACGTCGAGCCCGCCGCGGCGGATGAGGAGGCCGAGCCTGCCGACGCGGGTGAAGACGACGCCGAGCCTGCCGACACGGATGAGACCGATGCCGAGGCCGATGACGACGCCGAGCTGCGCGAGACGGACGACGGGGACTCCGACGAGGACGAAGAGTCCGACGAGGACTCGGATGACGACTCCGACGAGGACTCGGACGAAGACGAAGAGTCCGACGAGGATTCGGACGAGGACGACTCCGACGACGAAGCTTCCGATGTCGAGGATTCCCACGCGGACGACGACTCCGACGACGACGAGGACTCGGACGAGGACTCCGACGACGACGAGGATTCCGACGAAGACGAGGATTCGGACGAGGACTCGGACGAGGACTCCGACGACGATCTAGACGACTCCGAGGTCGAAGACGTACACGATAGCGATTCGGACGAAGTCGACGACGACTCCGACGAGGACTCCGACGAGGACGAAGACGCGGACGACGACGCCGATTCGGACGAAGTCGACGACGAATCCGACATGGAAGACTCCGACGAGGACGACGAGGACGACGACCCGGACTCCTCGCGTCGCGCTTGAAACACGCGGCGCCCGGGCGTGGCTGTGCGCCACACTGGGCGCCCGTGGCCGCGTGTCGGTCGGGTCTCGCCACCGTACGTGCGAATAAACCGACCGGCGATGCAGTCTTCGCCTACGATCCAGCCGGCGCGTGTGGCGCCATCACGAGCTGCAGGCCTCACCACCAACCTTGACCCTGCTTTCGGGATGGCGAAGAATCATCAGCTGAGCTTTCGTTCGCGTGTGTGCTTGATGATGTGCTCCGGTGTAATCGCTATGAACGCTTCTCGTCGGGATAAGCCGTGAACGACCCCCTCCTCGGTCAAGTCCTCGACGGCCGCTACAAGATCGAAAAGGTCTTGGGCGAAGGTGGCATGGGCATCGTCTACAAGGCGGTGCACACAGCGCTCGGCAAACCGCTGGCGATCAAGGTCCTGCGACCCGAGGTCTCGAAGAACGAAGAGATCGTCATGCGCTTCAGGCAAGAAGCGCAGAGCGCGTCGCAGATCGGTAACCCGCACATCATCGACATCAGCGACTTCGGCACGCTGGCCGACGGCTCGACGTACTTCGCGATGGAGTTCCTGTCCGGCCGCTCGCTGACCGCGGCGCTGGCCGAGACCCGCTTCGACACCGAGCGCACCATCCACGTGGTGCGGCAGATCGCCAACGCGCTCGGCGCGGCACACGACATCGGCATCGTCCACCGCGACATGAAGCCGGACAACGTGCAGCTCCTCGATCGGGGCACGTCGAAGGACTTCGTGAAGGTGCTCGACTTCGGTATCGCGAAGGTCGGCGGCAGCACCAGCAAGCTCACGCAGGCCGGCCAGGTGTTCGGCACGCCGCACTACATGAGCCCGGAGCAATGCGCCGGCACCAACGTCGACCACCGCACGGACATCTACGCGGTGGGCGTGATCCTCTACGAGATGGCGACCGGCAAGGTGCCGTTCGACGCCGACAACCTGATGGGGATCCTGACCAAGCACCTGTACGAGACGCCGATCGCGCCGCACGAGATGGCGCCGCCGGTCGACGTCGCGCCCGCCATGGAAGCGGTGATCCTCAAGTGCTTGCAGAAGAAGCCCGAGCACCGCTACCAGTCGATGGCCGAGCTCGCGGCGGATCTCAACGCCATGGAGCGCGGCATGACGCCGCGCGCGGTGATCGACAAGGTCGAGCGCGCCACCAGCGGCCCGCAGACGCTGACCGGCGTCGAGGCGCGCGTCAGCGTCGCCACCGGGCAGATCCAGATCCGCAAGAGCCGCACGCCGATGTTCGTCGGCCTGGGGCTGGCAGCCGCGGCCGTGATCGGCGTCGGCGCCTTCATGATGTCCGGCAAGCACGACGAGGCGCAGCAGCCGACAGCGGCGGTGAAGCCTGCCGAAGAGCCGACCGCAGCCGCGCAGCCCACGGCGGCGCCGACGCCCACGCCTCCGGCGCCCGCGATGGTCACGGTCACGAGCTACCCGGCCAACGCCGAGGTCTACCAGGAAGGCGCGTTGGTCGGTAACTCGCCCTACGAGCTGACCAAGCCCGAGTCCGGCAAGGCCGTGAAGCTCGAGCTGCGCATGCCCGGCTACGACAGCAAGATCGTCACGATCTCGTCCGCCACCGGGACCAGCGTCGGCGTCAATCTCGTCAAGAAGGCCGAAGATAAGCCCAAGGTCGAGGAGCCGCCGCCTCCGAGCCACCCCGCGACCGGCCCCAAGAAGCAGCCGAAGAAGCCGAACACCGAAGAGCGCCCCAAGCCGGCGCCCGGCGGCGGCAAGAAGTCGCAAACCGAAGTCTTGGATCCCTGGGACTGAGCCCACTGGGCCCGCCCCCGGGGCTACACGCAAGTCGGGACGCATCGCCGAGAGGATCGTTGCGACCCGGAAGGTGACCGACTACGGTGCGCTCCGCCATGCGCCGTAGCGCGACTACCTTCCTGTGTTCCTTGCTGATGTCGGCCGCTTGGGGTTGCAACCTGGACAATCCGGGCGACGAACCACCCAAGGGGTTGCTGTACCTGCCCACCGGCCTGTTGCTGTCGGCGCCCGACCCGGACGTCGCGCCGCGGTACCTGTACGTCGTGAACTCGAATTTCGACCTGCGCTACAACTCCGGCAGCTTGCAGGCGTTCGACCTCGACGAGCTCGATCGCAAGGTCACGGACTGCGACAAGCCCGGTCCCGACTGCGAGATCGATCCGGAAGACGTCCTCGCCGACGAAGTGCTGGTCCCGTCGCTCGCCAGCTACGTCGCGCCGTCCTCGGGCTTCACGCGGCTCTACATCGCGACGCGCACGGACACCAACATCACGTTCGTCGACGTGCGCGAGGACCAGGACAACGTCCTCAGCTGCAAGGATAAGGACCGGCGCTGTGACGACTCGTTCATGCGCTACCGAGATCCGCTCGCGGACGAGCGAAGCCTGGAGCTGCCGCGCGAGGCGGTCAGCATCGTCGCCGGCAGGGGCGAAGAGTGGTTCCAGAACGCAGATCCGCCGGTGAGCGGAGAGTTCATCCTGGTCGCCCACCGCGAGGGTCAGGTCAGCCTGTTGCGCGACGACCTGGGCAAAGCCGACCTGCAGCTGCAAGACGTGCTGACGCTGAAGCAGGGTAGCCAGCCGCTCGAAGAGCCCACCGGCATCACGTACGACCCGACCACGCACCTCGGGTACGTCAGCGTCTTCGCGAGGACTACCGCCGATATCGGCGACGTAAAGGTCCTCGGTCGCGTCGGCCTGGCCAGCGGCGGTCCCGAGGGCTATCCGGCGTACCTCTACGACGCCGATCCGCTCGTCCTCGAAGGCGTGAGCATCGGCCGCGACACGCGCGCGATCATACCGAGCCCGACCGTGCCCGGCGAAGCGCTGGTCATCAGCCAACGCCCGAACAGCCTACTCTGGGTCGATATCGCCTCCGCGCAGGACGGCTCGGGCGTCCCCACCCAGGCCGTCGTGCGGCGCACGACCACCGTCGGCCGCGGACCCACGCGCGTGATCACCGGCAAGCTCGAGGATCGCACGCTGGCCATCGTCAGCTGCTTCGACGCGCGCGAGATCTACATCCTCGACGCAGTCACGAGCGAAGTGCTGTCGATCGTGCACAACTTCAGCGGACCGTTCGAGCTGGCGTTGGATTCGGCGCGCAAGCGCCTGTACGTCGCGGACTTCCGCTCCTCGGTGATCCGCGTGCTCGATCTCACGCCGATCCTGGAAGGCGCCAGCGAGTCGGTTCCCACGGCCGGGATCGTCGCCACGCTCGGCCATCCTCAGCAGGTTCAGGAGCTGCAATGAAGGTGCGTGCGCTGGTCGTGCTCGCGGCGCTGATCCTCAGCGCCTGCAACCAAGAAGAACCCCCGCCCCAACCGGGCAGCTTCGATCGGCCGACGCGCGTCGCGTTCGTCTGCTTCGAAACCGACCCGGACAGCACCACGAACCTGGCAAAGCCGGTCACGCTCACGAGGTGCGCCATCAACCCGGGCGTCGTCGTGGAGGAGCCACTGCTCTCGCTGCACGCCCTGGTCGTGCAGAGCAGCCGCGGTGAAGTCGCGGCCGTCGACCTGCGCCCACCGGGCAAGGTCCTCGACAGCCGGGCGGACATTCCAAGCTACACGTTCCTGCCGGTAGGCGAGCTGCCGGTCGCGATCGCCGTGCCCACGCGCGAAGAAAACGCCAAGGAGACCTACGTCTTGAACGCGGGCTCGCGCGACATCAGCGTACTCAAGACCGCGACGTTTCGCGTGCGCGCAGCGCTGGAGATACCGACGCTCCAGACCGTCCCGCTGCCGGGCGGCAGCCGCGACGTGCCCCAGGACATGGTGCTGTCGCCGGACGAAGATGCGCTGTTCGTCAGCATGCCGAACACCGGGCGCTTGCTGCGGCTGCCGATCATTCGCTGTGGCGCGAAATGCCTGGAAGACGGCACGATCGATCCCGACGGCATCACCGAGTTCCCGCTCGCGCGCTCGCTCGATCTGGCGGTGGCGAGTCCGGGTGGTGACGTCGACCACGACCTCTACGCACACACGTGCTCGTATTCCCAACCGATCCCGAACACCACGTTGCCGGTCGCGGTGCCTCCCGCCGACAGTCCCGCGCCGCACCCGGGCAACATGGCGCTCGACGACTTCTGTGAGACCGACAAGCCCTGCAAGCGGCGCCTGTTGGTCTCCGATTCGGCGCTGCCGTTGATCCACGTGATCGATCTGGAAGAGCTTGCGGCGTCCGGCGAAGAGGCCGCCGTGCAGGCGCCGATCTTGACCGGTACGCCGACGCTCAGCGTGGCCGTGACGCCGCGCGTACCGACGGTGATCGGTCCAGACGCGGGTGAGACCCAGTACGTCTACGCGATCGACGCGACCGACGGCTCACTGCTCGTGACCGAGAATGGCAAGCTGCTCGAGGTCGGTGCGACCGGTGCGCGCAAGGACCGGATCACGCTCGGGCTGGGGGTCACTCTGCCTCACCTCCTCTCGATGAGCGTGATGACGCCGGCCTTCGATGTGCATGGGCCTGCCGCGCAGTACACGCAGGAGCCTCCCGGGACCAAGCTGGAGGAGCCGAGCAAGACCACCAACTGGTGCGTGGACACGTTTGGCCCGGTTTACAGCACGGCTCGCCTGCGCGGCGTGTTCCTCGCGGTCGGCGCGACCGATGGCAGCCTGCGGATGATCGACGTGCACGACATGGATGCGGCAGAGTGCCGCCCCTGCGGCCCGTACAAAGAAGGATGCGTCTGTAACCCCCAGGACGACGAGGAAAAGCACACAAACAAGTGCGACGCCTGTCAGGCCACCGCGTGGTCTCCGTACCCGCTCGTGCGCCACCGTGAACGGATCATCGAAGCAGCGAACCCTCAAATCCCGACCCCCACGCTCGCGCCGGTCGCGCAACCTGTGTTCGCCTCCGGCGGGGTGCAGACGGCGGTTCGTACGACCGGAACTACCAGCGATCCAAACATCAAGGGCCTGTGGTGTACGCCCTGCAAGGACGGTCAACAGGCTGCGTACCCGGCGGACGGCACAGCGGTGCCGGGCGCGAAACCGGAAGCCCCGCTGGTCGACCTCGACGGTGATATCGCCCAGGCCTGCGAAGGCGGTTACTCGCGCGTGTGCGCGCTCGCCGATCCGTGGACGGAGGTCGATGACTGGCGTGCCACCTACAAGGGGGCGTTGCCGGGCAGCCAGGGCGGTCAGGGCAAATTCGACAAGCTCGACCAGGACACGCCGGAGTTCAGCGGCGAGATCCGCTTCTGCGGCTCGGGCGTGCTGGGTGCGGACCAACTCGCTGGCCGCGCAGGAGACCAGCTGTCGATCCTCGGTGCGCTGGCACCCGACGACATCATCCGAAAGACCGAACCGGGTGGCGACGAATCGTTCCAGGACAAGACCATCGAGCTGTGCAAGGAGCTGATCGATCGCCGCGACAGCAGCGAGGACCAGGTGCCGATCGCGTTCGAGATCCGCGCGGCGTACACAGATCGACTGGAGCTCGCACCGACGCTGACGTCGCGGCCGGTCGGCATCGATACTGATTTCCACACCGACGTCCAGCTCATCAACAAGTGCTTCGGCAACAAGCTGCTGAGCTACGAAGTGCGCTCCGGCAGCAGCTACGTCGTCGTTGGCTTCAAGAAGGCGGGCTTCGAGCACCGCGTCAAGGCCGCGGACGGTACCGGCCACTGCGAGACGGACACGAGCGTCGATCCGAGGCGAGACGGCCGCGCGTACGAAGACCAGCCGTTCAACAACGGACGCCTGACGTTCCAGATCGCAGACAGCAATGGTGCGACGAAGCTCGGCACCACATTTGCTCCCTTCCTCAGCACCGTCACCACCGACAAGGCAGAGGTGAACTTGTCGGTTTCAGTGAATAGCCAGGTCACCGCATCGGTGCCGGTCGACATTCGCTGGAGCGCGGGCGGCTACCAGTTGTTCGTGGTGGACGTCTCGTACCGTGGCTTGTTGCCGGTCCAGGTCTCGCCGTTCAATCCCAACGTGGTGGGCGGCTCCTTCGACTGAAGGTCGACTTGCGTGTCCACCGATCGTGCCAAGCGTCCGCGTCGGTCTCCAGCGATGGAGCAGTTCTTCCGCGCCAAGCAGGAGTACCCCGACGCGGTCTTGTTCTTTCGGCTGGGTGACTTCTACGAGATGTTCTTCGAGGACGCGGTGCTCGTGTCTTCGATGCTCGAGCTGACGCTGACCTCGCGCGGTACCGATGGCGACGGTGTGGCGATCCCGATGGCGGGGGTGCCGTACCACGCCGCCGCGGGCTACATCGCGCGGCTGCTCGAGCAGGGCCAGCGCGTGGCGATCTGCGAGCAGCTCGAGGATCCATCCAAGGTCAAGGGCATCGTGCCGCGCGAGGTGGTGCGCGTGGTCACGCCGGCGCTGGCGCTCGACCCGGACACGCTCGACGCGCGCAGCCAGAACTACCTGGCGGCCGTGGTGTTCGCCGCTTCCAGCTGCGGCCTGGCGGTGTTCGAGCTGGGGGCCGCCGAGGTGCGCGCGGCCGAGTTCGCCTCCGAAGCCGATCTGTTCGCGGAGCTGGTGCGCACCGAGCCCCGCGAGATCCTGGTCCACAAGCCGAGCGAGACCTGGTCCCGCACGCTCGGCTTGCTGTTGCCGCGCGCAACCGTCCGCGTCCAGGACGCAGACGCGCTCGAGCGCGCCGAGGGCGAGCCGCGCGTGGCGAGCGTGCTGGAAGCTGCAGGCCGCGATGCGCAGTCGCCGCTCGGAGCGGCAGCCGCGAGCTGCGTGAAGCTGGCGCTGAAATACGCGCTCGACGCGCAGCCGGGTACGCCGCTCGACGTGCAGCGCATCGTGCCCTACGACACGCGCACGCAGCTGGCGCTGGACGAGGCCGCGGTGCGCAACCTGGAGCTGACCCAGACGCTGAGCGGCGAGCGCAAGGGCTCGCTGCTGCAGCTGCTGGACGCGACCGAGACCGCGATGGGGGCGCGGTCGCTGCGCCGCCGGCTGCTGGCCCCGCTCACGCAGATCGACGCCATCCGCCGCCGCCACGACGCGGTCGAAGCCTTCGTCGACGACGCCGACCTGCGGCGCAAGTTGCGCGCGGAGCTGAAGGATGTCGCCGATCTGGAGCGCCTCGCCACGCGCGCCTCGCTGGGGCAGGCCACGCCGCGCGATCTGGGCGCGATCCGCAAGAGCCTCGAGCAGTCGACGAAGATCCTGCAGCTGTTCGGGCAGCGCCCGGGCAGCGCGCTCGATGAGTCGCTGAGTCGGCTGATCGACGGCGGCGAGCTGGACGTGGCAGACGACGTACGCGCCGAGCTCCACGCGGCGCTGCTCGACGAGCTGCCGCTGACGGCTTCGGCTGGCGGGATCTTTCGCGACGCGCACGACCCGCGCATCGCCGAGCTCCGCGAGCTCAGCACGGGCGCCAAGGACGTGATCCTGGGCATCGAGCAGCGCGAGCGCGAGCGCACGCGCATCTCCACGCTCAAGATCCGCTACACCAAGGTCTTCGGGTACTACATCGAGATCACGCGCTCCAAGGCCGACCGCGTGCCCGACGAGTATCGCCGCAAGCAGACCGTCGCCGGCGGCGAGCGCTACACGTTCGACGAGCTGGACGAGATCGCGGCCAAGATCCTGAACGCCGACGAGCGCTTGCGCGCGCTGGAGAGCGAGCTGTTCGGCGAGCTGCGCAAGCGCATCGGCGCGCAAGCTCCCAGGCTGCGGCGCCTGGCCGAGCGCCTGGCCGAGCTCGACGTACACGCGGCGCTGGCCGAGATCGCCCAGCGCTTCGACTACGTGCGGCCGCTGGTCGACGACTCGCTGTCGCTCTCGCTCGAGGACGCGCGCCATCCGATCGTCGAGGGCGTGGTGCCGCGCGGCACCTTCGTGCCGAACGACGTCGAGCTGGACGTCGAGCGCACGCGCCTGATGGTCATCACCGGGCCCAACATGGCCGGCAAGTCCACCACCATGCGCCAGACTGCGCTGGCCGTGATCATGGCCCAGGCTGGCAGCTTCGTGCCGGCGAAGCGCGCTCGCATCGGCGTCTGCGACCGCATCTACACGCGCGTCGGCGCCAGCGACAACCTGGCCGGCGGCCAGAGCACGTTCATGGTCGAGATGCGCGAAACCGCCAATATCCTGCGCGGCGCGACGCGGCGCTCGCTGGTGATCCTCGACGAGATCGGGCGCGGCACGAGCACCTACGACGGCCTGTCGATCGCCTGGGCGGTCGCCGAATACATGCACGACGTGATCCAGTGTCGCGCCATGTTCGCGACCCACTACCACGAGCTGTGCGATCTCGCCGAGGTGCGCAGCGGCGTCGTCAACTTCAACGTGGCTGCGCGCGAACACGGCGAGCAGGTGATATTCTTGCATCGCCTGCTGCCAGGTGGTGCCAACCGCAGCTACGGCGTGGCCGTGGCGCGACTGTCCGGCGTGCCCGAGATCGTGCTCGCACGCGCGCGTGCGATCCTGCGCGAGCTCGAGGTTAGCGGCACCGTGGGCAGTGTCGGGCCGCACGTGCACACCAAAGTCTCCTCCGGAAGCCGGCAGCTCGACATGTTCGCGCCTCCGCCGGCCATGTCGGCCGCGGAAGCCACGCTGCGCGAGCTGGATGTAGATCGGATCACACCCGTGGAAGCCCTGGTCACGCTGGCGCGCCTCAAGTCGCTCCTGTCGCCGAAGTGAGCACGGCGCCCACAGCGCATCTGCGCCGCTCCGCGCGGCAACCTGCGGCGGGCGCGTGACAGTCGCCGCGAGCGGTGTACGATGGGAGGCATGAGCAACTCGAAGCAAGATTTCGAGAGGATTCGTGAGGCCGTGGAGTCGGCCGATCAGGCGCTGGCGAGCGCGCTCAACGCCCGCGCCCAGGCTGTCCAGGAGCTCTCCGAACTGCGCGCGCGTGCGCCCGATGCGTACTACACGCTGCCGCGCGACAACGACGTGATCACCCGCGTGACCGAGCGCACTCCCAACCTGCCGAAAGACGCCGCGCGCGCAGTGATGCGCGAGGTGCTCTCGGCGTGCACCAAGCTGATCGCACCCATCGAAGTCGTCTATGCCGGCCAGGAAGGCGGCTTCGGCCATCAAGCCGCACGCACACACTTCGGCGCCTCGGCCGTGTTGCGCGCGGTCGACACCGCAGAGACGCTGGTCGCCGAGCTAGAGCGCAAGCAAGCCGCCTTCGGCCTGTTGCCGTTCGAAACCTCGTACGACGGCGCGGTCACCCAGACGCTCAACCTGCTGGCGCGCAGCGACGTGAAGATCTGCGCCGAGGTGCCGATCACGCGCGCCTTCCACCTCGTCTCCAAGTCCGGCCAACGCTCGGATGTCCGCAAGATCTACGCAGCACCGAGCGCGCTCTCCGCCTGCGAGAAGTACCTGAGCCGCAGCTTCCCCGAAGCCGTGCTGATCGACACGCGCAGCCACATGGTCGCGGCCGAGCGAGCCACGCTCGAGGCCGACGCCGCGGCACTGGGCACCGACGTCGGCGCGGAGATCGCCGGGCTGTCGGTGATCGAGAAGTCGGTCGAAGACGTGGCGGATCTCGACACGCGGTACGTGGCAGTCGGCAACGACTACCCGCCGCGCACCGGACGCGATCGCACGGCCGTGGCCGTGGCATTGCACGACGCGCCTGGAGTCCTCATCGATTGCTTGCGTCCATTCGCGGATCGGCGCATCAACCTGTACCGGCTGGAGACGCGGCCGGCGCGCGGTTGGGAGTTCCGCTACCTGGTGTTGCTCGAGGTCGATGGCCACATCACCGATCGCACGGTGTTGGCCTCGGTCGAAGAGCTGCGTACGGCCGGGCGTTACGTGAAAGTGCTCGGTTCGTACCCGCGCGTGAAGGACAACTGACGGTGAAGCAGCTACGGCCACTGGTCGCGCCCCACGTGGCCGCAGTTCAAGCATATGTGCCCGGCAAGCCGCCCGAGGAGCTCGAGCGCGAGCTGGGCATTCACAACGCAGTCAAGCTGGCCAGCAACGAGAACCCGCTCGGGCCCTCGGCCGCGGTCGTGCAGGCCATCCGGGCGGCGGCCGAAACCACCCACCGCTATCCGGACGACAGGACTTACGCGCTGCGCGTGGCGCTGGCCGCGCGGCTCTCGGTCGAACCCGACGAGCTGGCCTTCGGCCACGGTTCGAACGAGCTGATCGATCTTTGCGTGCGCGCGTTCGCCACGCCGGCCGAGCACGCGGTGATCGGCGCCCCCAGCTTCTCCTGCTACGGCATCTCGCTGCGTGCGGCCGGCATCCCGACCACGGTCGTGCCGCTGCGCGATCAACTCTACTGGGACATGCCGGCGCTGGCCGCAGCCGTGCGCCCGAACACCAAGCTGGTGTTCATCGACAACCCGAACAACCCGACCAGCACGCACGTGCCGCGCGCCGAGCTCGAGCGCTTCCTGAGCGAGATCGATCCCAGCGTGATCGTGGTGATCGACGAGGCGTACTTCGACTTCGCGGACAGCGCCGACTACATCAGCGCGCTCGAATTACGCCGCAGCCGCGAGCGGCTGATCGTCGTGCGTACGTTCTCCAAGGCCTATGCCCTGGCCTCGCTGCGCGTCGGCTACGCGATCGGTCGACCCGAGCTGGTCTCGAACCTCGACCGTATTCGCGTGCCATTCAACGCCAACGGCCTGGCGCAATCCGCCGCGCTGGCCGCGCTCTCTGACCGGGCGCACCTCGAGCGCGTGGTCGCCCTGAACACCAGCGAGCGCGCGCGCCTGGGCGCAGCGCTCACGCGGCTCGGGTTCGCGGTGGCGCCCAGCCAGACCAATTTCCTGTGCGTGGACATCGGCCGGCCCTCCGCTCCGGTATTCGACGCGCTCCTGCGCAAGGGCGTGATCGTCCGCGCGTTTGGCGCACCGCTCGACCGTCACCTGCGCATCAGCGTGGGTCTACCCGACGAAAACGATCGGCTGCTGGAGGTTCTGCCCGAGGTGCTTCGGGGCTGATCGGGCGGGTTCGGCGGTGTAGCATCCGCGTCCATGTCTCGGTCTCAGCTCCTCCTCTCGTGCTGCCTGGTCGCCGCCGTAGCCTGCGCGTCATCCTCCGCGACGACGCCACCCCCCGAGCACGCCGAGGCCGCTGCTCCAGCGGCGCCCGCGCCTCCGCCCCCGCCCATCCCGCAAGACCCGATGGAGCTGGTGTCAGCGGATATCGCGCTGTTCGCCAACGCGCGCGTCGACGTGATGAAGTCGCGAGACGCCTTCGCCACGGTGCGCCGCGCGGTGTTGCGCTACGGCTGCATCGGCGAGGCCGACTTCGATTGGCTGGTCGGCCAGACCCAGCGCGCGATCCTGGCCAGCCGCGGAGACGCCGAGCATCCGGAGTTCGTGGTGATCCTCGCGGGGCAGTTCGGCGAAGCCGATGCCGGTCGCGCGCTCGAGGCGCTGGCACGCCGCACGGGCAGCGGCGATCCACTCGGCAACCGCACGCAAGGCCGCTTCAACATCGCGCAGAAGGGGCCGTGGTCGGCGATCGTGCTCGAGGAGCGCCTGATGGTCGCCGGTCACGATGGCTTCGTGGGCAGCACGCTCGACATGATCGAGCACCCCGACGCAGCGCGCTTCGCGCAATCGCCGATCTTCGCCGAGCTCGGCGGCAGGATGGAGTGCCTCGAGCGCTCGGCGTGCGGGTTGATCACCCCGGACGGCAGCGTCGCGCGGCGCATGAAGGGCGAGCTGTCGAGCGTGGGCATGAAGAAGGTCGGGCGCGAGCTGGCTGCCGCTCAGAGCGGCGTGTCGCTGGCGCTCGGCGAGGGCATCACCTTGAGCGTGGTCGCGCACATGCAGAACGACGCGGCGGCCGAGTCGCTGGCGAAGGACACCAAGGATTGGTTGTGGCAAGCCGGTCTGGTCGCGCGGCTGGCGGGCTTTCCGGACGTGCTGGGCGACGCGCAGGTTGACAACTCGGGCAGCTTCACCGACCTGAAGATTCGCGTCGGCGAACAGGATCTGGCCCGCCTCGAAAAGCGCTTCGACCAGATGCTGGGCGACGAGGCGTCCGCGCACTGCAGAGAAGGTACCGCCTTCGGCATACCGACGCGCGGGCGGCTGTGAGCGGCGCGCTGCGCGTCGCCGGCGGCAAGGCGCTGCGCGGCCGGGTGAGCGTGCCGATCGATCTCGAGGTGGCGCAAGCCTCGCTGCTGATGGCGGCGCTGGCCGACGGTCGCTCCGAGCTGCCGAGCCTGCCGAAGGACAGCGACGCCGAACGCTTCCTCGAGCTGCTCGCCGGCATGGGCGTGCGCTATCAGAGCGGTGAGCGGCTGACGATCGATGGAGTAGGGCTGGACGGCCTGCGCATGCCGGGCGGCGCGCTCGACTGCGGCTCGTCGTGCTACGCGCTCGCGCTGTGCGCTGGCTTGATCAGCGCCCAGCGCTTCGGCACGCGCATCCTCGCCAAGACCTCGCGTTCGGTGGAGCAGCTGGTGGGCCCGCTGCGCGCGCGCGGTGCCCACATCGCAGCGCAAAACGATGCGGAAGGGCGCGCGCTGCCTCCACTCGCCGTGGCGCCGCTCGTCGAGGGCGAGGCACTGCAGGCGCTCGACTGCAGCCTGAGCGTCGCAGATCCTGCAGCCAAGAGCGGCGTGCTGGTGAGCGCACTGTTCGCCAAGGGTCCCACGACGCTGTCCGAGCCCACGGTCTCGGCCGATCACCTCGAGCGCCTGTTCGTCGGCCTCGGTCTGCCACTGCGCCGGATCGGCAGCGTGGTGGCGTTCGATCCCGGAGCCTGGGATCGAACGGTACCGCCGCAGCGCAACACCCAGCTGCCCGGCAGCGCGAGCATCGCCGCGTACCTGGCCGTCGCGGCGCAGCTCGTGCCCGGCAGCGCGATCGCGCTCGAGGCTGCCGGCATCAACCCGACGCGCAGCGGCGTGCTGGACGTGCTGCGCAGCTGGGGCGCCGACCTGGCCGTCGCTCCGAGCGGCGATGCCTCGATGCGTGAGCCGATCGGTGAGCTCACGCTGCGCACCCGCGGGCTGCGCGGCGGGGTGCTGGGCGGCGAAGAGCTCGTGCGCTCGCGCGACGAGGTCGCCGCGCTGGCCATGCTCGCGGCCGGAAGCCAGCGCGCGATCGAGCTGTTCGATCTCGCGGCGCTCGATCGCGCGGCCTGGGCGCAGGTGCCCGAGCTGTTGCGCGCCTTCGGCCTCCCGTGCGAGCTGTCCGGCGATCGGCTGCTCCTGCCGAAAGGCCACTCCCTGCGCGCAGCGCGCTTCGACGCGCGCGATGACGCCCAGCTGGCGCTGGCTGCCGTCGCACTCGGATTGGCGAGCCCCGGTGAGAGCGTGCTAGAGCATGCGTCGCACGCCCTGGCTCGCAGCTATCCAGGTTTCATCGAAATAGCGCGAGCGCTCGGCGGCGAGATCCACGCCGTATGACACGACCCCGTCCCGTGATCGCGATCGATGGCCCTGCCGGCGCAGGCAAGAGCACGGTCGCGCAGGCGCTCGCCGAACGCCTGGGCTACGTGCTGGTGGACACTGGCGCGCTCTACCGCGGGCTCGCCCTGCTGGCGCGCGAGCGCGGCATCGCCTGGACTGACGGCGCAGCCCTGGGCGCGTTCGCTGCCGGGATCGAATTCCGCTTCGTGACCGAGGTCGACGGGTCCAAAGCCGCGCCGAAGCTGTTCTCAGGCACGCGCGATCTATCGAACGACATTCGCACCCCCGCGATCTCGATGGGCGCGAGCGACGTCTCCAAGCACCCTGAAGTGCGCGCGGCGCTGCTCGACATTCAGCGCCAGCTCGGCCGCGACGGCGGGGTGGTGCTGGAAGGGCGGGACATCGGCACGGTCGTGTTCCCCGACGCGGAGGCAAAGATCTTTTTGACGGCCGGGCCCGAGGTCCGCGCTCGACGCCGGGTGCGGGACCTCGAGAGCCGCGGCATCCAGGCCGACTTTGGTCAGACGCTCTCCGAGATCAAGGCCAGGGACGCCCAGGACGCCGGCCGCTCGGTCGCACCGCTGCGGGCTGCCGAGGACGCTATCATTCTTGATACGACAGATCTGGACATCACAGCCGTCGTCGAGGAAATGGCGCGCATAGCTGAAGCAAAGGGTGCGTGATCGTTGGGTTGACAGCGTTGACCCCCGGCGTTAAGTTCGCGCGCCCGACAAGGCGTTGGCTCGCCTTGCGTTTCTCGGCCGCGTGCGGGGACACTACTTGCGCACGAACCGAGTGATTCCGCAGACGCGGACGGGGTCCGCGTAGTCCTCGGCTCGCGGAACGTCCGCGCAAGCTTCGGTTCGCGGATGGTTTGACAGGTTCTACAGGCGGCACGCAGCCGCGACGCTAGAGCTTCCGCTCAGTAGGAAAGGGTTTCCCATACACATGACGAGCACACAGGCCACCGGCAGCGGCAAGTCCGCAGAGGAGTCATTTGCAGCGTTGTTTGAAGCCTCGCTTCAGCAGACCGACTCGCTGAAAGAGGGCGATATCGTTCAGGGCAGCGTAATCAAGGTGAATCGCGACACGGTCGTAGTCGACATCGGCTACAAGTCCGAAGGCGTCATCCCCGCCAGCGAATTCATCGACACCAGCGGCAAGGTGAGCGTCCATCCGGGCGACCGTGTCGACGTCCTGGTCGAGGCCAAGGAAAACGATCAAGGCTTGGTCGCGCTCTCCAAGGAGAAGGCCGACAAGCTGAAGGTGTGGGACGAGATCAGCGCCGCTTGCGAGCGTGACGAGCTGATCGAAGGCACGATTACCGCGCGCGTGAAGGGCGGACTTCAGGTCTCGATCCGCGGCGGCGTGAAGGCGTTCTTGCCGGGCTCGCAGGTCGACCTGCGCCCCGTGCGCAACCTCGACAAGCTGATCGGCCAGACCTTCGAGTTCAAGGTCATCAAGTTCAACAAGAAGCGCGGCAACATCGTGCTCTCGCGCCGCGTGCTGCTCGAGAAGGAGCGCAACGAGCTCAAGGCCAAGACCTTGCAGCAGCTCGAAGAGGGCATGGTCGTGCGCGGCACGATCAAGAACATCACCGAGTACGGCGCGTTCGTGGATCTGGGCGGCATCGACGGCCTGCTCCACATCACCGACATGAGCTGGGGCCGGGTCAATCACCCGTCCGAAGTCTTCAAGATCGGCGACGAAGTCACCGTGAAGGTGCTGCGTTACAACGCCGAAACCGAGCGCGTTTCGCTCGGCCTCAAGCAGACCATGGACGATCCATGGGAGCACGCGTCCGAGAGCTACCCGATCGGCAAGCGCATCCGCGGCAAGATCGTCTCGATCACCGACTACGGCGCGTTCGTCGAGATGGAGCAGGGCATCGAAGGCCTGATCCACGTCAGCGAGATGAGCTGGGGCAAGCCCAAGCATCCGAGCAAGGTCGTGGAAGTCGGCCAGGTCGTGGACTGCCAGGTGCTGGAAGTCGACCCCGAAGCCAAGCGCATCAGCCTCGGCTTGAAGCAGCTGGCGCCGGACCCCTGGCACCAGTTCGCCTCGAAGTACAACCCGGGCGACATCATCCGCGGCAAGGTTCGCTCGCTGACCGACTACGGTGTGTTCGTCGGTATCGAAGACGGCGTCGACGGCATGGTCCACAAGAGCGACCTCAGCTGGACGCAGCGCATCAACAACCCCGCCGACCTGTACAAGAAGGGCGACGAGGTCGAGGCGATCATCCTGTCGATCAACCACGCCGAGAAGAAGGTCTCGCTCGGCATCAAGCAGCTGTACGAGGATCCGTGGCTGCGTCTGCCCGAGAACTACCCCGTCGGCACGATCCTGGAAGTGCGCGTGAAGTCGGTGGCGGAGTTCGGCGTGTTCGTCGAGATCGAGCGCGGGGTCGAAGGCCTCGTGCACGTCTCGGAGCTGCCGATGGACCTGTCTGCCGATCCGGCCGGCCTGCTCAAGGAAGGCACGATCATCAAGGCCGAGATCATCTCGATGGATCCGAACGAACGCCGCATCGCGCTGTCTCTGCGCCGTGTGAGCGAACGTGAGGAAGACGTCGAGGCCATGAAGTTCATGGAGAAGGCGCGCGAGGATAGCGGCCGCAGCAAGGCCGTGGGTCCGAGCGGCTCGTCCGGCGCGACCCTGGGCGACGTGCTCAAGGGCAAGCTCGAGAACCTGACCAAGGAGTAGCCCTTCGCGGCTCCTTGGCCGGCCGACCGGTAATAACGGGCGGTGTGTGCTGCTGACAGCGGCGCCCACCCGCCCGTTTTTGCTTCATGGGGCGTTCGTGCGCGACGCGTCGCGTGCGCGCGCTGCGCCTCCGCTGCTCGGCAATCGGCAATTCGTGCGCTATCGTGAATTCCATGAGCTCCGGGCCCACCGCCCCGCCCCCGCTGGTGAACCTCGATGACTTGCCGCCTTCAGGGCCCGGTTCGAAGACGCGCCGGCGCTGGTTCCTGATCGCGTCGACGGTCTTCTTGATCGTGCTGCTGGTCGCTGCGCGCGACGTGCTCTTGCCGTTCCTGCTGGCGATCGTGCTCGCCTACGTGCTGTCTCCGCTGGTCCAGGCCGGCGAGCGCCTGAAGCCCTTCGGCCTCCAGCCCAAGCGCTGGGTGGTGGTCATCACCATCTACGCCTTGCTGATCGGCGGGCTGGTCTCGTTCATCATGTTCTCGGCGCCGCGTCTGGCTGCCGAGCTCGGCCGCCTGGCGCGCGAGGCGCCGCGCATCGTCGCGCAGGCCAACAACGAGTGGCTGCCCGAGATCGAGCGGCGCATCCGCGACATCAGCGGCCGCTACCTCGGGCCGCTCGATCGGCCGCCGGCGCCCGCGCAGGTACAACCGCCGCTGGACGCTGCGCCGAGCGGCGATCCGAGCGCGATCCAGGTGCGTCCGCGTGAAGATGGCGGCTACGAGATCGCGCTGCCGCAGCACGGCATCCGCGTCGCGCAGGATGGCGACAACACCTACCGCGTGGTGCCGGTGCAGCCGCACGAGGGCAACAAGACCGACGTCGCCAGCGCGCTGCAAGAAGTGCTGGGTGGCGCGCTCGAGAGCACCGAACGTTCGGCGGTCACGCTGTTCGTCGCCGCACGCCACGTGGTGGTCGGGCTGTCGCGCGGCATCTTCGGCTTCGCGATGACGCTGATGATCTCGGCCTACATCCTGGTCACGAGCGAGCGCATCTTCGAGTTCTTCCGCAGCCTGTACCGGCCCACACGCCGCCACGAGTTCGACGACCTGTTGCGCCGACTCGATCGCGGCCTGGCGGGCGTGGTGCGCGGCCAGCTGATCATCTGCCTGGTCAACGGCATGCTGTCGGGCGTCGGGTTCTACGCGCTCGGCCTCA
This sequence comes from Polyangiales bacterium, assembly GCA_035274465.1. Taxonomy (GTDB): domain Bacteria; phylum Myxococcota_A; class Polyangia; order Polyangiales; family JAFGIB01; genus JADGRF01. The sequence continues at coordinate 17,590 of DATEOF010000471.1, read as the reverse complement.
AGTACTGGGTGTTCCTGACCTGCATCGCGACGGTGATGTCGATCATCCCGATCTTCGGTGCGGTGCTCAGCACGTTCCCCGCGGTGCTCGTGGCGCTGCCGCAGGGCCTGGGCCTGACGCTGCTGGTCGTGGGCTGGGTGATCGTCATCCACCAGATCGAAGCCAACTTCCTGAACCCGAAGATCATGGGCGACTCGGCGCGCGTGCACCCGGTGCTGGTGGTGTTCGCGCTGCTCACAGGCGAGCACCTGGCGGGCATCGTGGGCGCGCTGCTCGCGGTGCCGATGCTCAGCATCGTCCAGACGCTGTTCTTGCAGCTGCGCGAGCGCTTCCTCGGCGTGCCGCGCGGACCCTCGTCGTTCCCGCCCGTCGCCCTGCGCGGCGGTGCACCGCCGCCTCAGCCGCAGCCGGCTGCTCCGGATCCGTCGCTCGCGCCCGCGACGCGCGGCGAGGGCTAATCCCCAGCCGCTGTCAGCTGCACGGCGATCGACGTGATGTTGTCGCGTCCGCCGCGTTCGTTCGCGACGTCGATCAGGCGCTGCGTGGCCTCCTCGGGCGTACGCTTCATGATCTCCATGATCTCCGCGTCGCTCAGGTAGCCGTGCAGTCCGTCCGAGCACAGCAAGAAGGCATCGCCGGAGCGCACCGGCACGTAGTTGGTGTCGACCTGCACGTAGTCGCGTGAGCCCACCGCGCGCGTGATCACGTTCTTCTGCCGCGACATGCGCGCTTCCTCGGGCGTGATCAGGCCGCGCTTGAGCTGCCAGGCGATCAGCGTGTGGTCCTCGGTCATCTGCTCGACCCGGCCGTCGCTCACGCGGTAGACACGGCTATCGCCGACCTGCGCGGTCAACGCGAACGAGCCGCGCACGTAGAGCGCCGAAATGGTCGTGCCCATACCGCGCCGCTCGGGGTTGTTCTCGCTCAGCCCGAAGACCATGTACGTCGCGGCTTGAATCGCGCTTTCCAGGATACGCAGCGCACGGTACATGGTCGGCGGCCGCCGGCTGGCCTTCGGGCCGGTTTCGACCTGCATCTCGTCGATACGCGCCAGCGCATCGCGGTTCTGCAGCACCATGTTGTGCAGGGTTTCTATGGCTTCGGTGCTGGCGATCTCGCCCGAGCTATGCCCGCCCATGCCGTCCGCGACGACGTACAGGCCGAGCTCGTTATCGACCAGGAAGGCATCTTCGTTGACGGCGCGCTGTCGCCCGACGTCGGTACGACCAAAGCCGCTGCGCTGAAACTGCAAGGATTACCATCTCCGGTCAGAACGACCCGAACCATCATTGTACACAGCGCCGGGGCAGCTCCAGCAACTCATCGGTCGAGCGCCGTCGCCCCCTGCGAAATCACAGCCAGTGGTCCGGTGTGCGCTCCCCCAAATCCCTGCTATGTCGCCCTCGCCAGCATGTCGGACACGCCCCTTTCCCAGGTTCTCCCACACGTCGCCGCCGCCATCGAACAACGTGACGTCGCGCGCGCCTTTCAGCTACTCGAAGCGTTGGGTCCAACGCTCGACTCGGATCGCGAGCTGGCCAGCCACTGGCTGATGCTGCTGCGCATGGCGCCGCAGCGACCGAGCCTGGCCGACGACGTGGCGCGCGTTCTGGCTCGCTGGCCCGAGGACCCAGAGCTGGTGCTCAGCTGCTGCGATGCGCTGCTGCGAGCCGAGGAGCTGCGCGGGCCGGACGTGCCGGCAGATCCACGCCGGCTGTGCGAGACGGCGGCGGCCGCCGCCGAGCGCTGCTGGCAGAGTTTGTCCGAAGCGGAGCGCGACGCCGCGCACCCAGGCGGCTACTTGCAAATGAATCGCGCGAACGCGCTGCGCTTGCTGCGCCGCTACGACGAGGCCGCCGAAGCCTACAGCGCGGCCCTCGCGTGCGACGAGCGCAACGGCGACTGGTGGTTCAACCAGGGGCTCCTGCACAAAGCCACGCAAGACTTCCGCGCCGGCCTCGCCGACAACCTGCGCGCACGCGCGCTGCTCGGCGACAAGAAGGCCGTGCTCTGGAACCTGGCCATCTGCGCGACCGCGCTCGGGCAGGGTGAGCTCGCAGCAGAGACCATGCGCAAGCTCGGCTTCGACGCCAACGTGCTGCCGAGCGGCATGCCCTACGTCGCGGGCTTGCCGGCCATGCAAGTGCGCGTGGCGACGCGCGGTTCGGGCCACGGCCTACAGGGCCCCGAGCTGGACCGCGGCGTGGCCTTCGAGCTGCTTTGGGTCAGCCCGGCGAGCCCCTGTCACGGCGTGGTGCAGACCGCGAGCTCGCGCGAGGGCTCCGCCGACTACGGCGACCTGGTGCTCTGGGACGGCACGCCGGTGGGTGTGTTCGAGCACGAGGGCAAGCCCGTGCCGCGCTTCCCCTTGCTGAGCGTGCTGCGCCAGGGCGACGAGCACCGTTTTCGCTTCGTCGCCCTCGAGCAAGAGCCGGGAGACGTACTTGCGTTCGGCCGCGAGCTGCCCCAGGAAGGCCTTCTATTCGCGCACCGTGCCAGCATCGAGATGCTGTGCGCGCGCTGTGCGACGGGCGATCACATGCGCAAGCACGACCACCTGAAGGCAGAGCCGCACCGGCTGGTGTATGGCAAGATGATCGTCCCGCGCAGCGTGCAGCTTCGCGAGTTTCAGCTGGCGCTCAAAGCACACTTGTCAGCGCACCCCAAGGTGCAACTGGTCATGCCGGGCCTGCTGGAAGCACTGGGTGAGACGGCCGCTGCGGGCAAGGCGCATCAACTGTGGAGAGGGCTCGAGCGCACGGCGCTGAAGAGCGCGAAGGGCGAACGTCCGGATTGAAGTCGATGCCAGCTCCTCCTCCGTCGGCGCAGCTCACGCTCAAGCAGTACCTGCTGCCGCATCGCGCTCGGCTCGCGCAGGGCTTCGTGCTCCTGCTGCTGACCAACGCGGTCGACAAGACCATCCCGATCTTCCTGAAGGACGCCGTGGACGCGCTCGTCGGCGGGCAGCTGTCGAGCGTCGCGCGCACCGCGCTGATTGTGGCTGCGCTGGCGCTCGGGCTGGGCGTGGTCCGCACGCTGTCGCGCACACGTGTGTTCAACGTCGGCCGCGACGTCGAGTACTCGCTGCGCCGCGATCTGTTGCAACACCTGCACCGCCTGGGGCCCTCGTTCTTCCAGCGCATGTCGACCGGCGAGACCATGAGCCGGGCGATCAACGACCTGACGCAGATCCGCGTGATGATCGGCTTCGGGCTGCTCAACACGGTCAACTCCTGCTTCGCCTACGTGCTCGCGCTCGCGTACATGTCCAGCATGTCGCCCGAGCTCACGCTCTGGGCGATCCTGCCATTCCCGCTGCTGGTCGTGTTCGCGCGCGTGCTCGGCAAGCGGATGTTCTCGCGCAGCCAGTACGCACAGGAAGCACTGGGTGAGCTGTCGTCGCGCGTACAGGAGGCGCTGGCGGGCATGCGCTTGACCCGCGTGTTCGGCGCGGAGCGCGAGCAGGAGCAGCTGTTCGAGGAGGCCAACCAGAACGCGCTGCGCAAGACCATGTCGCTGACCGTGCTGCGCGGCTTCACCTGGCCCCTGCTGATCGGCGTCGCGTCGGCGGGCACGCTGCTCGTGCTCTACCGCGGGACCGCGATGGTGCGCGAGCACACGCTGACGGTCGGGCAGCTGGTGGCGTTTCTGGCCTACGTCGAGTCGCTGAAGTGGCCGACCATGGGCCTCGGCTACATCCTGGCCGTGCTGCAGCGCGGGCGCGCCTCGTTCGTGCGCGTGCGCGACATCCTCGAGGCGCCGCCCGACGTGCTGGATGCGCCCGACGCCAAGAGCCCGAAGCAGGGCGGCGAGCTGCGCGTCGCCGAGTTGTCGTACGCCTACGGCGAGCGGCAGGTGCTCGACGCCGTCAGCTTCGCAGTGGGGCAGCACGGCTCGCTCGCCATCGTCGGTCGCACCGGCAGCGGCAAGAGCACGCTGGCCGCGTTGCTCGCACGCATCCTGCCGACGCCGAGCGAGCGGGTGTACCTGGACGGCGACGACATCGCCGGCCTGCGACTGCGCGAGCTGCGCAAGACCGTGGGCTACGCGCAGCAGACGCCGTTTTTGTTCTCGGACACGATCGCGCGCAACATCGGCTACTCACTGCCCGAGATCACGTCGCCCGAGGCGCGGCGGCGCATGCGCGACGCCGCCGAGGCGGCCGCGGTGCTGGACGAGATCGAAGAGCTGCCGGACGGCTGGGACACGCTGGTCGGCGAGCGCGGCGTGCAACTCTCCGGCGGTCAGAAGCAACGCATCGCGCTGGCACGCGCGCTGTTGTCCGAGCCGCGGGTGTTGGTCATGGACGATCCGCTGAGCGCGGTCGATGCCAAGACCGAGGCGCGCATCCTCGACTCGATCGAAGAGGCGGGCAAAGGCCGCACGGTGATCCTGGTCACGCACCGCGTGGCCGCCGCTCAGCGCTGCGCCGACATTCTTGTGTTGGAAGGGGGAAGGGTGATCGAGCACGGCTCCCACGCCGAGCTGCTCGCGCGCGATGGCGCCTACGCCGATCTCGCCGCCCGCCAGCGGCTGGAACAGGAGCTCTCGACGCTATGAACGACGTCGACGTCGCCACGGCCCGCGCCCGCAAGCGCGCCACGTCCGAAGCGCCTGCACCGCGCCCCTCGCGGCCACCGCCGCAGCCCTCAGCAGCATCGCCCGACGACGAGCGCTCGCTGGCCGACCTGCACCTGCTGCACGGCCTCTTGCCATACCTCAAGCCGCACTGGCCGCTGCTGGCTGCAGCCCTGCTGCTCGTGCCCATCACCTCTGCCGCCACGCTCGTGCAGCCCTACCTGGTGAAGCGCACGGTCGACGCGGTGCTCGCGCACCCGGACCCGAGCGAGTGGACGCGCATGGTCGGCTACTTCACGCTGGCCGCGGTCGTGCACTTCGTCGCGATGTTCGTCCAGTCGTACACGATGCAGCTGGCCGGCCAGCGCAGCATGGCCGACCTGCGGCGCGAGGTCTTCCGCAAGGCGCAGCGCATGGCCGTCTCGTACTACGACAAGACGCCCGTCGGGCGCGTGCTGACGCGCGTGACCAACGACGTCGACTCGCTCAGCGAGCTGTTCGCGTCGGGCGCGGTGATGGCCGTCGCCGATCTGGTGACCATCACCGGCATCGTGTGCTTCATGCTGGCGCTCGACTTCCGGCTGTCGCTGATCGCGTTCGCGGTGCTACCGGTGCTGGCGGTCGCGGTCGAGTGGATCCGCCGCCGTGCGCGGCAGGCCTTCCGCGACATCCGCGCGCGCGTCTCCGAGCTCAACACCTACCTCTCGGAGCAAGTGCAGGGTATCCAGATCGTCCAGGCCTACAGCCGCGAGCAGGCCTCCCAGGAGGAGTACGATCGCATCAACCAGGACTACCGCCTGGCGAACTACCGCGCGATCCACCTCGACGCGCTGCTGTTCTCGGTCGTCGACTCGATAGCGCTCGTCTGCGTCGCGCTCGTGCTCTGGTACGCCAGCGTGCGCGCCGGGTTCTTGCACGGCAGCGCCGGCGAGGCGGCCTATATCGGCACGGTGGTGGCGTTCTACCAGTACATCCAGCTGTTCTTCGTGCCGATCCGCGATCTCTCGACCAAGTACACCATCATCCAGTCGGCGCTGGCCGCGGCGGAGCGCGTGTTCGGATTCCTGGGCAGCTCCGAGGTCGAACCGCCGGACACCCCGCATACAAACGGCGGGCCCCGCAGTTCCCGCGATCCCGCGGTGGCGATGGAGTTCCGCGACGTCAGCTTCGGCTACCGGGCCGACGAGTCCGTGCTGCACGACGTCAGCTTCCGCGTGCGCCGGGGCGAGCACCTGGCCCTGGTCGGCGCGACCGGCGCCGGCAAGTCGACGACCATCTCGCTGATCCTCCGCCTCTACGAGCTGCAGGCAGGCACGATCGAAGTCGAAGGCCGCGACATCACGAGCCTGACGCGCAACGAGCTCCGCAAACAGTTCGCGGTGGTGCCGCAGGACGTGTTCCTGTTCGCGGGCACAGTCGCCCAGAACGTCGCGTTCTCACCCGTGCACGTCGACGAGGCGCGGGTCCGCGAGGTCCTCGGACGCGTCGGGGCGCTCGATCTGGTCGAGCGCCGCGCGGAGGGGATCCACGCCAAGGTCGACGAGCGCGGCAGCAACTTCAGCGCAGGCGAGCGCCAACTGCTGGCATTTGCTCGGGCTCTGTACCGCGACGCGCCGTTTTTGATCCTCGACGAGGCGACGGCGAACATCGACACCGAGACGGAAGCACGCTTGCAGGCCGCGGTTGTGGAGTTGATGCGCGGGCGCACGGCGATCGTGATCGCGCATCGCCTGTCCACGATCCGTGAAGCGGATCGGATCGTCGTGTTTCATCGCGGCCGCGTGGCTGAACAGGGCACACATCAAGAGCTACTCGCGCGCGGCGAAGTCTACGCCCACCTACATCAGCTCCAGTTCGGCCACATCGGATCGGAAGCTTGATACGCGCGCACGCCGCCGCTGTCAGCAGCAGGATACATGTCGGATACTTTTCCGAATGTCCGCGTGTCCAAGTGTTCGTTTCCGAACACGCACTGTTGGCGCGATCCCACTAGCCCAGGCTGTCTCGATTTCGGCTAAGCTTCCGCGAAACCGTTAGGTTTGAAGGCGGATGGCAGAACCCAGGGGGCCAGTTCTCTACGGCAAGTACCAGCTCCTCGAGCAGCTCGCTCGCGGAGGCATGGCAGAGGTCTTCAAGGCCAAGGCGCACGGCGTCGAGGGCTTCGAGAAGATCCTGGTCATCAAACGTATCTTGCCCGAGCTCAGTCAGAACCCCCGCTTCGTGGAGATGTTCATCAACGAAGCCAAGATCGCCGTCACGCTCTCACACGCGAACATCGTTCAGGTATTCGATCTGGGCCAAGCCCAGAACACCTACTTCATCGCCATGGAGTACGTGTCGGGCATGGATCTGGCCACCGTGCTCAAGCTGGCACACAAGGCCGGACGTCGCTTGAGCCCGGAGCTCGCGGTCTTCATCGTCAGTGAACTGGTCAAAGGCCTCGACTACGCGCATCGCCGGCGCGATGCCGACTCGCACCCACTGAACTTGGTGCATCGCGACGTCTCACCGCAGAACGTGCTGCTCAGCAACGAGGGCGAGGTCAAGCTCACCGACTTCGGCATAGCCAAGGCGCGAACCGTCGCCCAAGCCGTGACCGACGTGGGCATCGTCAAGGGCAAGTACGCCTACATGGCCCCTGAACAAATTCTCGGCAAGAGCGTCGACGCGCGTGCCGATGTGTTCGCTGCGGGCGTACTGCTCTATGAGGCCCTCGCCGGCGTGAATCCATTCCAAACCGGCTCGAACTACGACACGTTGCAGCGCATTCGCTCGGGCGACGTCGCGCCGATCGAGTCGCTGGTCGGTGTGCCGGCCGAGGTCGCGCGCGTGGTGCACACCGCGATGATCTGGGATCCAGCGCAGCGCTACCCGAGCGCAGGGCACCTGTACGAAGACTTGATCCAGTACCTGTACGGGACCGGGCGTCGCTTCGGCGCCAAGGATCTCGCGGACTTCCTAGCTTCGCTCCGCTCCTCGGCGCAAGAGGACTCGGGTCGCGCCGGCGACGGACTCAAGGCGACGTTCGAGGTCGAGAGCATCACCGCCTTCGAGGATCAGCTGCCGGATCGCACGCGGGTCGAGCGCGGGCGCAAGATCACGCGCGAACCCGCGAGCGGACGCAAGAAGAACGAGACCACGCCGCACCGCGAACGCAGCGAGTGGCGCGATGTGACCGCGCTCGGCCTGCGCATCGCCGCCAACGACGCGCTCAGTTCCAAGTTGATCACGCAGATCGTGCACCGCTTCGGGGGAAACCCTGCAGGTGAGATCAACCTGGCCAACGTCGCCAACGAGCGCGTGCTCCTGTTCTTGTTCGGCGACATCAACCCGGACGGGCGAGACGCCGAGCGCAGCGCACAGTGCGCGCTCCGCATCGCGCGTACCGCGACGGCGGCCTCGGCCGATGCGGGCCACTCCACCAGCGTCGCGCTGGCCCTGCGCGCCGGCCGCTTGCTGGTGGATCTGTCGGGTGGACTGGTGCGCGACGACCACCTGAACCAACTACTGCAACACACCGAACAGCTCGTCGCCCTCAGCGGCGCGAGCCAGATCCTGGTCGACGCGGACGCCGAGAAGTCGATGCGCAACCGCTTCCGCCTGGTGCCTGCAGGGGAGCAAGCACAAGACGCATTTCTCTTGGCCAATGAACGCAGCATGGCCGAGGTCTACGGGCGCTTCATCGGCCGCAGGGCCGAGCTCAAGCTGATCGGCGAATCGCTGGCGCGTGCCAGCCGCCGTGAGCTGCGGGTCATTGGGCTCACGGGCGAAGCCGGTTCGGGCAAGACGCGTTTGATCGTCGAGACCATGCGCCGCCTCGGCCTGGCGGGCCACAACGTCGGCCTCCACGTGGCCACGCTCACCCCGCAGATGCGCGAGGTGCCGCTGTCGGCCATCCAGGCGATGCTGCGCGCGGTACTCGGGTTGGACGAGTTCGACCCCGAGGCCCTGCTGCGCGATCGCACCACGCGCCTGCGCGAGCTCGGCCTGGTCTCCGCGGAGCAAGCGGCCGTGGCCGCGGCGCTCGGCATCAAGACCACCGGCCGCCAGCCGGCGAGCCTGCGGCCGCTGCGAGCGGCATTGCTGCGCATCATCCGCAAGCTCGCCGAGGACCGGCTGACCGTGTTCGTGTGGGACGGCGCCGAGCACATGGATCCCGACTCGCAGAGCATCGTCGAGGACATGCTGCGTGCGGTGTCCGAGGCGCGCGTAGCCGTGATGCTCGGCTATCGACCGCCGCATCGGCCGCGCTGGATCGACCTCGGGAACTTCGAGGAGGTCAAGCTCGGGCCGCTGAGCGACGACGAGATCGCGCGGCTGACCGCGACGCGGCTGGGCGCGGACGAGATCCCGCTCGAGCTCCTGCGCGAGGTCACGCAGAAGAGCGCGGGTAACCCGCTCTACGCCGAGGAGTTCCTGAAGGCGCTGTCGGATGCCGGCGCGATCCGCTTCGAGGACGGTCAGGTGCGCTTCGCCGTCGAGGTCGTGGGCGTCCAGGTGCCCAAGACGCTGCGCGGCATCGTGGCCTCGCGCATCGGCCGGCTCGACGCCATGCAGCGCTACCTGCTGCAGATCGCGGCGCTCGCCGGAGAGCGCTGGAACGGCGAGATCGTGGCCGCCGCAGCCCACGAAGATCCGCGCGCAGTCGCCGACGCGCTCGCCGCGCGCGACATGCAAGGCATCGTCGTGCGCAGCGGCCCCGAGGAGTACATGTTCGCGTACAGCCTCGTGCGGCAGGTGGTGATCGAAGGCACCACGCTCGAAGCGCGGCGCGAGATCCACGCCGCCACCGCCGATGCGATGGCGGGCCTGTATCCGGATCGCCTGGACGAGCTGGCCGAGCGCCTCGCGCGCCATCACCTGGAAGCCGGACAGCACGACGAGGCCGTGGACTTCCTGGTGCGTGCCGCGCGCCGCTTCGAGCGCGAATCCGCGGTCGACGACGCGATCGCCGCGCTCCAGCGCGCCGCCGACGTGATCGCGACCGTGGCCTCGCCCGATCGCGAGCGCATGTTCAAGATCTACGAAGAGATCGCCGAACTGTGCTTCCGCAACCGCGATCTCGAGCTCGGCGAAGCCATGATGCAGAAGGCGATCAAGGCCGCCGAGAGCCACAAGGCCGACAGCTACGTGGCGCGCTTCTGCGTCTGGCAGGCGCGCATGCTGGTCAGCAGCTCGCGCATCGAGGAAGGCCGGCGCTGGCTCGATCAAGCACAGCACGTGGCGCGCGCGCTGACCGAGCCCGATCTGTCGCGCGACGTATTCATCGCCAAGGCTGACGCGGACGCGCGCAGCGGCGAGTTCGACCAGGCGGTCGGTTCGCTGAAGGAAGCGCTCGAGCTCGCGCGCGCTTCCAACGCACCCGAGGAGGCCGAGCTGCGCTGCCTGATGCCGCTCGCGCTCACCTATGCGCGCATGGCCGATCACGAGTCGGCGATGCAGACGCTGGGGCAAGTGAAGCGCATGGCGGAGAAGCACGCCGACGCGCTGACCGACGCACAGGTACTGCGGCTCGAGTCGCAGATCCACTACCACGCGCGGGATCCCGAGGCCTCTGCGCGCGCCGCGGCGCAAGCCATGGAGATCGCGCGCGAGGCCAACCTGCACTACGAGACCGCGCTCAACGCCCACAACATGGGCGAAGCGTTCTTGCGCCTCGGCGACTACCGGCGCGCCTTTGCCGCGCTGCGCAGCAGCTACGAGACCTCTTCGGAGCACGGCTACACGCGCTTGCAGATGTCCAACATGCGCTTCCTCGGCTTCATCGACGCCACGCGCTTCAACTCGATCGAGGGCCGCGCGCGCTTGATCCAGGCCATCGACTACGCGGTCGAGCACGACTACGTGTGGGACGTGATCCAGGGTCGCTACTTGCTGGCGGTGGTCGATCAAGCCGCCGGCGACATCGAAGGCGCGCGCGTCGCGTTGCGGGACGTGTTCAACATGGCCGTGGAACACGGACACCGGAAGTACACCGAAGACTCGGAACAAGCGCTCGGTCAGCTCGAAGCCAACGTCCCGATCGCATTGCCCAAGTGAGCGCTCACAGACGCCACTCTGCGCCGACGCCGGCGTGCGGTCCGGTGTAACTCACCTCGGTGCAGTTGCGGGATTCGTCCTCGCAGAAGCCGGACTTGAAGACGTGCGTGCCGCCGATGGTCGCGCTCAGGAAGAACGAGCCCTTGTCGCCGTTGCCCGACAGCAGGACGCGCAGGCCGAGCTCGCCAAAACCCATGCCGAGCGTGCCGCCACCCCCGTTCGCAATCAGCCACGAGCGATCGCCAACCGGCAGCTGCGCGTGCACGTTGACGTCGGCGAACTCGAACTCGCTGTGGAACAACGTGACGTACGTCATCACCTCGATGTTGCCGCCATCGAGCGAGCCGATCCGCAGCCGTTGCGCCAGCGTGGTGCCGGTGCCCGCTTCGAGGTCGAACGCCGGATCGTTCACGGTCTGGCCGCCCAGGCCCAGGCCGACCTCGAACAACTTGGAGTCGAACGACGCCATCACCAGGCCCGTCGCCGCGAAGACACCTCCCTCGCGGCCGGTCGCGAACGAGATCGGCACGACCATGGCCTCGAGGTGGAACGGCACTTCGAACCGGTAACCAGCGCGCAGCTCGAACGACGCTCCGAAGCCGAAGTTGTCGACGACCAGGAACGGCCGCGCGAAGAAGCCGAGGTGCCACAAGCCGCCGAGGCGCGGCGGAGCGAACGAGCGCGCCGACGTCGGCTCGCGCGTGGGGTGCGCGAACGCGCCGACCTCGACACGCTCGGCGATGCCGAGCTCGACACGCGTGCGCGTCTCACCGACCGCGACCGCAGTGCCGACGGCCAAACGCTCGCGTCGCTTCACCGTGTGGTCCATGTCCACGCGGTCCGGCACCTCGCGCTCGAATGCCACGTGATCGCCATTTGCCACACCGTGCTCGCGGCCCATGTCGATGATCGCGAATCCCGGCTCGACCTGGATCACGTGCGCCTCGACCGGCTCGTAGTCTTCGTCGGCTTTCAGCTGACCGGTGCGCGCCGCAGCTGCGTGCGGCGCGACCGCAGCAGCCACTGGCGGCGGACTCGGCAGAGGGCCGCCGGCGCGCGTCCCGAGCGGATCGACGACGATCGCTGCATCGGCCTCGATCGGCACGAGGCGCGCGGCCTGGACGCTGGTGGTCTCCACCCAGAGCGTCCCGTCGCGCACGAAGAAACCACTCGCCCGGCCCGGGGTAGGCCGCTGCTCGATCACCTCCGGCGCACGCCCCGGGAGTAGCTTCACCACCCAGACTCCGGCCTCGCCGCAGGCCAGGTAGCGCAGCTCCGCGCTGCTGGCGATCGCCTGAAGCTCGCAGCTGCGGCCCTGGGTATCACGCCGCTGCTTGATCAAGTCCGGCAACCAGCTCTCCGCGGCCGGCTTGGCCGGGGGTAGCGCAGGCGCAGGCGCGGATACGGGCGCAGGCGTGGGTGCAGGTCCAGCGGGAGCCGCCTCCTGGGCGCCCGCCACCAGGCTGGTACTCGCGGACCCCACCAGAAGCAGCCCGAGCGCTCTAAGCCAAGCAGGTGTCTTCATGCCGAACGGCTCGCTTATCACATGCCACGGACCGTGGGCAGGTCGGCGTGCGACGGCCACCGGCGGCCGACGCCAATGGCGGCTGGTGTGAGCGCGTGTCGCGCGGACCGACGCCAAGCTCGTGTTCTGCGCGCACCACACCTGATGACGTACCAGTCCCCAATCATTCCCTTTACATGGTGATGACGTATGCTAGTCCGTAAGCATCAGAGGGGGTTCCCTATGCCTATTCGTGCTGGTCGTGCGCGCGCAGCTGTCGTCAGTAGCGTTCTGGTGAGCCTGTGGAGCGCGTGCAACTCGCTGGATGAGCCCGGGGTCAAGGGCGACTCCAAACTGGTGATACCGGTCGACGAGCGGCCGGTGACGCAAGCGCTGACTTCGCCGCCGGCGATCAGCGGCGGCACGCTGGCCGTGAGCCCGGACGGGCAACGAGCGGTGGTCGCCGACCCGGATCGCGATCGCGTGTCGATCGTGGATCTGTCCACGCAACAGGTGCGGCACATCGCGCTCGAACGCGGTGACGAACCCGGTCGCGTGGTGGTCGAGAGTGCAGCGCGCGCCTACGTGGCGCTGCGCGGTGCCGGTGCGGTGTTGACGCTGAACCTCGTCGACGGCTCGGCGCTCGCGCGCACCCGGGTGTGTGCCGCGCCGCGCGGCCTGGCGCTTTCGGTCCTGTCCGCGCCGACGACAGCGTCAGCGCCCGCGGGTGCGACGCCGCCGCCAGCTGTCGGAACGGTGACGGGCGATCAGCTGCACGTGGCCTGCGCCGAGGGCCGGCTCATCACGCTCAACACGCGCGATCAGAGCGTCGTGCGCGAACTGACGTTCGACGCCGATCTGCGCGACGTCTTGGCGACGGCTCAAGGCCTGCGCGTGAGCACGTTCAAGACCACCGAGTTGTTCAACCTCGACACCGAAGGCAACGTGCTCTCGCGCACCGCGGCGCCCGACTTCACGATGCAGGTGCCCGAGAGCGACGACCCCGAGGAGTTCAGGACGCGCGAGCGTCCGTTCCAGCCGCACCTGGCGTGGCGCTCGGTACAGGCACCCGACGGCTCGGTGATCATGCTGCACCAGGCTTCGGCGAGCGAAGAGATCGACATCAAGGAGCGCTCGGACCAGCCCACGGACCAGTCGTCGTCGCCGTACGGCGGCGGAGGCGCACTGGGTCTCGGCTGCCAGGGTGTCGTGTTGTCGAGCGTGTCGCAGTTCGGCAGCCAAGGGGTGGAGAGCACGATCTCGCTCGACGGCACCGTGCTCAGCGTCGACATGGCGATCTCGCCCGACGGCGGCGAGCTGGCGATCGTCGAGGCCGGCACGTCCGACGACAACGCGCCGCGACCGCATATCGTGACCTCGGTCGACCAAGGCGAGGGCCTCGCACCGCCCAGCGCGCCGACCTCGATGTTCCGTGGTGGTTTTCCAGGGACCGATCAGTTCCCGTCCGAGAGCCGCGTGCTGCGCATGCCGATGAGCGGTCGCCAGCTCGACCCGAGCAACACGTTCCGCGGCGGGCTGAACAACGGCTCGTTCGCGGGCTGTGGCGCGGCACCCATCAGCCTGCCGGTCCCCGGTCAGGCGACGGCCGTGGCGTACGTGAACGACGGTTCGATGCTGGTCCAGAGCCGCGAGCCTGCGCTGTTGACTCGCATCGCGACGTTCGGCAGCGGCGCCGTCATCCCGCTCGGCGGCGAGAGCGTTCGTGATACCGGCCATGACCTCTTCCATCGCAACTCCGGCGGCGGTATCGCTTGTGCCTCGTGCCACGGCGAAGGCGCCGAAGACGGGCATGTCTGGAATTTCACCGGCCAGGGCGTCCGCCGGACGCAGGCGCTGCACGTGGGCCTGAAGGACACCGCGCCGTTCCACTGGGCGGGCGACGAGAGCGATCTCGGCGCGCTCATGGAAGACGTGTTCGTCGGCCGCATGGGCGGCGTCCACCAGAGCGACCAGCGGGTGACCTCGCTCTCGCGCTTCCTGTTCTCGCTGCGGGCGCCGAAGCCGCAGATGAACGTGGACGCCGACGCAGCCATCCGCGGCAAGGCGCTGTTCGAGTCCTCGGCGGGCTGCGCTGCCTGCCATGCCGGCGCGAAGTTCAGCGACAACAAGAGCTACGACGTGGGCACCAGCCAGGGCGAGCACCTGCAGGTCCCCTCGCTGCGCGCCGTCTCGTACCGCGCGCCGTTCCTCCACACCGGCTGCGCGAAGACCCTGCGCGACCGCTTCTCGCCGGAGTGCGGCGGCACCAAGCACGGCAACGTGGCCGCGCTCCAACCGGGCCAGATCGACGACCTGGTCGCCTACCTGAAAACACTGTAGGGGGCCGAGCCGCCAGAGCCGGGTTGGCTCGGTCAGGCGGTTGAAAGCGCCGTTTGGTCGCGCTCGCGCGAGCAAAAGATGAGCGCTGTCTAACCGCCTGGTATGTCAACTAAGCTGGAGAGGCGGACCGCGGTTAGCGGTTCGTCTCTCCAGAGCGCAGCCGCTCTAGAAGTGTGCTACAAGGCCGGTCCCGCCTGGGTTCCCTGGGCGGGTTCGCGAGGGCTACGGCATGATCACGTTTCTCTACATCCTGTACGTGATGGTCTGCGTGTTCTTGATCCTGGTCGTGCTGTTGCAGGCCGGCAAGGGCGGCATGGGCGCGGCATTCGGTGGCAGCAGCCAGACGGTGTTCGGCAGCTCGGGCGCGGGCAACTTCCTGACCCGCCTCACGGTCGTGAGCGCCGCGCTATTCATGATGCTCTCGGCCACGCTCACGTACGTGTCGTCGAGCGGCGAGAAGAGCCTCGAGCGCGCCAGCGAGCGCGTGCGCGAGCGCGAGGAAGCGCGCTCCGGCAAGACCAAAGAGGCCGAGAAGAAGAAGGCCGACGCGGCCAAGACCGCTCCCGCCGCGCAGAGCACCTCCGAGACGGCTCCCGTCGCGCCGGCTGAGGCGCCCGCGAGCACCAGCAGCGAAGCGCCGGCCGCCCCGGCAGCTCCGGCCGAGCCCGCCGACAAGGACGAGCCCAAGCCCACACCGTGAGCAGCGGCCGCTAAGCGGCCGCGGCAATCGCCGCGAACGACTCCGCGACCAGACTGGCGCCCCCGACGAGGGCGCCGTCGACGTCCGGCTGCCCGAGCAGCGCGCGCGCGTTGTCCGGCTTCACGCTGCCGCCGTACAGGATGCGCATGCGTTCGGCCACCGCGCTGCTCAGCACGTCAGAGGCAGCGCTGCGGATCTGCGCGTGCATCTCCTGAGCGTCGCTCGGCTGGGCATTGCGGCCGGTGCCGATCGCCCACACGGGCTCGTACGCGATCACGATCGGCGCCGCGCTCTCGGCCTTGATCTCGGCCAGCGCCGCTCGCACCTGCTCGATGACCACGGCCACGGCTCGGCCGCCTTCGCGCTCGGCGAGCGTCTCGCCCACGCACACGATCGGCGCGAGCCCCGCCGCGAGTACCGCGCGCGTCTTGCGATTCACGCCCCCATCGGTCTCGCCAAACAACTGACGCCGCTCGGAGTGACCGAGGATCACGTAGCGGCAGCCCGCGTCGCGCAGCTGCGGCGGGCTGACCTCGCCCGTGAACGCGCCCTGCGTCTCCCAGTAAGCGTTCTGCGCCGAGAGCCCGACGCTGCTGCCCTGGAGCACCTCGGCGACCTTGGCGAGCGCCACGAAGCCGGGAGCGACCGCGAGCTCGGCCTGCAGCGCCTTGCTGCTGGCGACGACTTGCTGGGCGAGTTGCACCGACTCGGCCAGCGTCTTGTGCAGCTTCCAGTTGCCGGCGACGAACGGCTTGCGACCCTGGGAGCTCATGTGCGCACCGCCTCGATGCCGGGCATCGGCCGGCCCTCGAGGTATTCGAGCGAGGCACCGCCACCGGTCGACACGTGGTCGTAGCTCGAGCTGTAGCCAGCCTGGTTGACCGCCGCGACGCTGTCGCCGCCGCCGACCACGGTGAAGCCTGCGCAATCCGCGCCGGCCTTGGCGATCGCGAACGTGCCCTCGCTGAACGGCTTCTTCTCGAACAGGCCGAGCGGCCCGTTCCAGAACAACGCCTTGGCGGGAAGGATCGCGTTGCGGAAGGCTTCGGCCGTGCGCGGGCCGATGTCGAGCGCCATGGCGTCGGCCGGCACTCCGTCGATCGGCACCACCTTGCCGGACTCGGCGTCGAGCGCGGGCGCGATCACCAGATCGGTCGGCAACAGCAGCTTCACCCGACGATCCTGCGCGCGCTGCAGCAAGCTGCGCGCGAGCGCGAGCTTGTCGGGCTCGACCAGGCTCTTGCCCATCGACAGCCCTTGCGCGGCGAGGAACGTGTTTGCCATCGCGCCGCCGATCAGCAGCGCATCCACGCGATCGAGCAACGCCTCGAGCACGCCGATCTTGTCGCTGACCTTGGCGCCGCCGAGCACGGCGACGAACGGGTGCACGTCTGAAGTCCTCAATCGCTCGAGCGCGCTGATCTCCGACTCCATCACGAAGCCCACGCCGCGCTCGCGAAACAGCTTGGGCAGCGCGGACACCGAGGCGTGCGCGCGGTGCGCTGCGCCGAAGGCGTCGTTCACGTAGACGTCCGCCAGCTTGGCGAGCTCGCGCGCGAAGTTCTCGTCGTTGGCCTCTTCACCCGCGTGGAAGCGCAGGTTCTCGAGCAACGCCACCTGACCCTCGCGCAGATCGGCCACCACCTTCGAGGCCGCATCGCTGATGCAGTCGTCGGTCAGCAGCACCTCGCACTTGAGCTTCTCGGCCAACACCGCCCCGACCGGCTCGAGCGAGTACTCCGGCTTGCGCTTGCCCTTGGGCCGGCCGGCGTGTGAGGCGAGCACCAGCTTGGCGCCGCGCTCGAGCGCGTGGCGCAGCGTCGGCAAGGTCGCATCGACGCGGCTGGCGTCGGTGACCTTGCCGTTCTCGACCGGCACGTTGAAGTCGACGCGGAGGAACGTGCGCCGACCTTCGATGGGGAGTTCGCGGATGCTGCGGATCGCGCTGGCCATGTCGCCACCTCTCAGGAGCGGGTGGCCATCAGGCGAACGAGGTCGAGCATGCGGCTCGAGAAACCCCACTCGTTGTCGTACCAGGACTGAACCTCGACCAGGTCGTCGCCGACCACCTGGGTCTGCGCGGCATCGACGATCGACGAGTGCGGGTCGCCGATGAAGTCGCTCGAGACCAGCGGCCGCTCTTCGAAGGCGAGCACGTTCTTGAGCGAGCCGGCCGCGGCGTCTTTGAGCGCCTTGTTCACCTCGTCGCGGTTCGTCTTCTTGCTGACCTGTGCGGTCAAGCAGACCAGCGAGACGTTCGGGGTCGGCACGCGGATCGACGTGCCGTCGAGCTTGCCCTTGAGCTCGGGCAACACCAGGCCGATGGCCTTCGCGGCGCCGGTGCTGGTCGGGATCATCGACAGGGCTGCGGCGCGAGCGCGGCGCGGGTCCTTGTGCGGCAGGTCGAGCACGCGCTGGTCGTTGGTGTA
>DATEOF010000470.1:0-94972 GCA_035274465.1 Polyangiales bacterium | reverse complement strand
TTCCTGGAAGACCAAGGTCCGTTTGCGGAACGCAAGCGCACCTTCGAAACCGAGCCGCGCGACTCCGCGGCCACCGGGGCCGAATCGATGGTCCGCGCCGCGTTCAACCACCCGGATGGCGCCCCCGACCTCTTCAAATCGGTGCTCTGTCGGCAGACCGTCTGCAAGGTGGAGATCCGCTGGAACTCCGATCGTCTCGGTGCCTACGTCGCCGGTATGACCCGCATCTCCGTCGACTTCGACCCCGAGTTCGCATCCGGCCCGGGCGGCCCACCGAACCCCGATCAAACTCGACCGGTGACGGTGTACTTGAAACGTAAGCCGCCGGCCGCTGCGACGAACTAGCTTCGACTCAGTCTCGGAAGCTCGGATCGATCCGATCCAACTTCCGCAACATCGCGGGCCACAGCAGGTTGTCCGCGAGGCGCGTCATGCCGCTGGCCTGGCCGAGCTTGACGTTCTTGTCGATGACCTGAGGAGCCGTCGGATAGTCGTCGTGGCCCAGGATGCGCGTGCGGACTTGCATCGAGCAGGCGCGCTCGAGGTAGTACATGCGCATGAAGGCGTCCGCGCAGGTGCGGCCGACCGCGAGCGTGCCGTGGTTGCGCAGCAGCATCAGGTTCTTGGTGCCGAGATCCTGTTGCAGGCGCGGCCGCTCGGCGTGGTCGAGCGCGACGCCCTCGTAGTCGTGATAGGCGAGATCGCCGATGACGAGCTGTGCGGTCTGGTTGAGCGGCTTCAGGCCTTCGCGCGAGGTTGCGACCGCCGTGCCGTCGACCGTGTGCAGGTGGATCACGCAGCCGGCATCCTCACGCACCTCGTGGATGGCCGAGTGGATGGTGAAGCCGGCCGGGTTGACCGGGTACGGAGAGTTGCCGATCGGCTGCCCGTCCAGCCCGATCTTGACCAGGCTCGACGCGGTGATCTCGTCGAACGTCATGCCGTACGGGTTGATCAGGAAGTGGTGCTCGGGTCCCGGCACGCGGGCCGAGATGTGCGTGAAGATCAGGTCGTCCCATCCGTGCAGGGCCACCAGACGATAGGTGGCGGCGAGGTCGACGCGGATGGCGCGTTCCGGGTCGGGGCTTGAGTTGAGCAGCGCGACGGACATGGCTTTCCTCGGGTCGGGGCCGGCCGGTGCCGGCGACTGGAAGCAGGGTACGTCAAAGTGGGCGCCCCAGTATCCCATGCGCAAGGCCCTTTTTCAGTTGGCGTGGCCGGTTGAGCGCGTACTCGAACACTGCGCAGCCGACTTAACAGTTGCCGGCGGCATTCGGGAATGTCATGTCTTCCAGGCTAACGACGTTCGAGGCCGTACTGCGTGTCGACGGGGGTTGTGTCGGATGCGCTGCCGCCGGGTGGTCTCACATGCTAGGAGACCCGTGAATGTTCTGACTTAGGAGTTGCGACGGCTCGGTCGGTCGACACCGCCCGCCGCGTGAACGGTGTGCACTTATGGTGGGTCAGCGAGCAGGGGTTTGCTGCTGGGCCGCGGCGTTGGCCGCAGTGCTGAGCTGCGCCTCCGAGGTGCAGGATCGCAACGCGCTGTTGCATGCGGATCCGACCGTGTGTCCGGAGATCAACGTGAACGTCGGACGCAGCGTGCGCGTGCTGGCGTGCCGGCAAGCGTGGATCGGCGGCATGGCGGCCGACGCGGAGTACCTGTACTTCGTCGCGGGCGACACGCTCGATGCGCCGTACGCGAATACGGTGAAACGCTTGGCGCTGGCCGGCGGTCCGGTGCAGACGCTGGCGACGTTCGACGCCGTCCACCGCTTGCCGAAGGATACCTCGGCGGAGAACGGTGGCTGGCTCGCGGTCAACAGCGCGCAGGTGGTGTGGTCGGTGCCCAGCACGGGCCAGATCCTGGCCATCCCACGCGAGGGTGGCGATCCCACGGAACTGGCCGAGGACCAAGACGTGCCGCTGCGGCTCGCGCTGGACGAGTCCCGCGTGTACTGGACCAACTGGAGCTCGTGCGGCGGCTCGTGCGCCAAGGGCAGCGTGCGCTCGGTCGCTCTGAGCGGCGACGCCGACCCGGTCACCATCGCGACCAACCAGGACCATCCCAACGGCATCACGGTCGACGCCGTCAGCGTCTATTGGGTCACCGCGGGCGGCAACGTCATGAAGGCGCCGATCGTCGGCGGCCAATCGATCGCGCTCGCCAGCGGACTGATGAATCCGTTCTTCGTGACCGTCGATGCCACCACGGTCTACTGGACACTACCGAAGGCCGTGATGAGCTGCCCGATCCTCGGCTGCAACAAGCGCCCGACGCAGATCGCCAGCGGCTTGCAGGCGCCCAACGTCGTGGTCGGCGACGCGACCGCCCTGTACTTCAGCGACTGGGACGCCGGCTCGGTCCACAAGCTGGTCAAGGGCCACCGCGAGCCCACGCTGATCGCCAAGGGTCTCGAGCATCCCGACGTCGTGGTGGTGAGCGGCCAGCAAGTCTACTGGTACACCGCCGGCGCGGAAGGCACGATCATGACCGCGCCGATCGGCCCATGACGCGCTGCCGCTATCGGCGGCAGAGCACGCAGCCCGACAACCTGCAGTAGAGCGGGGGGCTCCAGGTCGCGAGATCGAGCAGCGCGGCTTCGTACGACTCGGGCGACTTGGCCTCCATCTCCGGGTTCGGCCGCGGAGGCCACGACAGCAGGCGCACCACGAACAAACCGGCCTCGCGGCGCGCTTGCGGGATGAGACCGGGCCAATGCTGCGCGAGCAATTGTTGGGTTTGGCGCTCGTCCATGCTGCGATCTGGCGCATGACTGAACATTTGTCCAGGTTAATTCGCCACGCTTTCGAAGTACCGGCCATCACTGCTCAATTCGTCAGCGGGGAGTGACGGAATCGTCGCTTGAGGCGAATCGGAGCGCTCGCGTCCGCCGGTGCCGCGCGAATGCGCGCGAATTCTCGGCGGCATGCATGTTGCTCAACCAGCTGTGACGCACGAGTGCGGCGACAACCAGAAAGAGCACATCATGAGCAATACATCCAAGCGAGCGGAAGGTGCAGCCGAGGAGCTCGGCGGCAAGATCAAGGGCGCGGTCGGCAAGGTCATCGGCAACGAGCGGATGGAGGCCGAAGGCAAGGCCAAGGAGATGGGCGGCAAGGCGAAGCAAGAAGCCGCCAAGGCGGCAGAACGCGTCAAGGGCAAGGCCAAGGAGATGGCCGGCGCCGTGAAGAACCGCGTGGGCGCGCTGATCGACGACGAGGAAATGGAAGCGGAAGGCCGCGCCACGGAGCTCGAGGGCGAAGCGCGACAAAACGCCAATCGTTGATCGAGGCCCGAGCCCGATCTTCGACTCCGGAGATCGGGCTCGGGCGCGGCCTAGTCCGCGTAGATCATCTTGCGCGTCATGCCGCCATCCACCACGAAGTTTTGTCCCGTGATGAATGCCGCCTGATCGGAGAGCAAGAACGCCACCATCGCGGCGACGTCCGCGGGCACCCCGACGCGCCCCACCGGATGCTGCCGGTGATCTTCCGGGCGCAGCTCGTTCGCTGGCTTGCGCGTCTCGATCCAACCCGGACTCACGGCGTTGACGCGCACCGCCGGGCCGAGGCTGAGCGCCAACGCGTGGGTGAGCGCCAACATGCCGCCCTTCGACGCGGCGTAGGCCTCCGTGTGCGGCTCGGACTGCAGCGCGCGCGTCGAGGCGATGTTGACCACCGCGGCGCCCGGGGCGCGCTCGAGCAGCGCCAGCGCGTGCTTGGTGCACAGGAACACGCCCGTCAGGTTGGTGTCGACCACGGCGCGCCAGCGTTCCAGGCTCAGCTCGCGCAGGCCCGGCCCGCTCGGATCGGCGATGCCGGCGTTGTTGACCAGCGCATCCAGCCGTTGCCAGCGTTCCGCCACTTGCTGCATGCCCGCAGCCACCTCGGCCTCGGAACCGACGTCGACTTGCAATGCGTGCAAGCGCGCCCCGCCGGCCTGCTCGACCTCGCGGCATCCCGCGGCATCGCGCTCGAAGACGACCACGCGCTCGCCATTCCCCGACAGGCGATCGGCGATGGCACGTCCAATGCCGCGACCACCACCGGTCACGACAACCACTCTCTCGGCTGCTGGCATGGGTCAGTCCTCCGCTGCGCGGAAGCCTACCAGCGGATGTCGTAGCGTCCGCCGTCGGCCGTGCGCG
Organism: Polyangiales bacterium; assembly: GCA_035274465.1. Taxonomy (GTDB): domain Bacteria; phylum Myxococcota_A; class Polyangia; order Polyangiales; family JAFGIB01; genus JADGRF01. The sequence continues at coordinate 90,821 of DATEOF010000470.1, read as the reverse complement.
AGTGAGTGATACGCGCGTCCGGCCGACCCGCCAGCTGGAGCACGCACTGCATCCCGATAGCGATCGTGCGCAGCGTGCGGTCGCTGACCTCAGGCCAGCCGCTGAGCTCGGCCTCCCCGCGTCGCGGGCCGGTCAAGCGCGACGCCAGCTGACCCGTGTTGCGCGAGCGCGCGTAGAACATCGGCGTCCGCTTGATCAGCGCCTCGTCCGTGGTCAAACGCAACAGCACGCGCCACACCGTCTTGAACATGCGTTCGGCCGAGATGCGCACCGTCTGATCGATCAACTCCTCGGGGTCGCGTCCGGCGGCGTGTGCCACTTCATCGAACACGCGATTGACCGTGTCGTTCGACACCCAGGAGACGGCGCTGCTCGAGTCCAGCTCGCGTTGCATCTCGGCCGTCAGCTGCGCGCGGCCGCGCGCGAAGGCCTCGCTGCCCACGAGTTGCTCCAGCACGGCGAAACAGTCGAGTGCAGAGATGCCGGAGATGCTCGGGACGAAGGCTTCGGAAGCGGGCATGGCGGAACACTCAGCATGAAGCACATCACAATCGTGCGCAGCTATCGGCTGCCAAAAACTCGGCAGCGACTGGCCGCTGCGGGTGGTGAGCCGGGTGGAGTCGACGAGGCTCAGGTCGGCTCACGGCCACATCGTCTGCCACGGCGTACAGCTTCGTACGATCCGAAGTGGTGAGATCGAGAGAAGCTAACTGCGCGACTAGTGACACAATTCGGGTTGCACCTGTCAGGCCCCGGGCGGACAACAATAGTGCAGCGTTTTAACACCGTTAGGGGGACAGCATGGATGAGAGCGCTACGCCTGTACGCGACGACCCGCACTCGCTCGCGCCGATACAGATCGAGAGAGCAGCAGACATCGACCAAGACATCGCGCTCCTGAAGAGGGGGAAGGGCGCGCGTCTCTTGCTCACGCTGCTCTGCGGAGGTTTGGCAGCGATCGGTATCATGCGCTGGATGAACGAGATCGACGGCTCGCAGGCCTATGCTGCAGCGGCTGAACGACTGGAGGCGATCAACGCGCAGCAAGGCAATGCCTTCATGCGCTGCATCCTGCCAGACGTGCAACGTTCACAGCTGGCTTCGCGGCAGGCGCTACACACCGCGTTGGAGAACGCGAGTGAGCGCGCTCAGAAGTACTACGGGAAACAGTTACAACGCTGCTCCATTCTGAGCCAGGAGCTGGAGCAGGAATTGAACCAGCTCTCTGTGCCGGCAGACATGTACAGGCAGGTGCGGGACGTCCGCTCCGCCGCGCGCGAGCTGAACCAGGCACTCGCGGCTTATCGAGGCTACTTGCAAGATCCGGTGCGGCCCTACGACTATGTCCAGGCCCTGCCGATGATCGAGCACCTCAGCATCGCCTGGACGAACTACGAGGATCAGCGTACCGCCGTGAACCGCGCACTGCGCGAACATCCGTGACCATCACTGAAACTTCACGTGCACCACGTAGCTGTCGCCTTCTCGGCCGGTGAACAGCGGCATGCGCGCGCGCATCAGCTGTCCGGTGGCGCAGGCCACGACGCCGCTCAGCGGGCCGGGTAGCGACTGGATGTCGGGATCCGGCCGTGCGTTCTCGTGCATGGTCACGCGAAACGAGATCGTGCCAGCGGCGCTCGGGTTGTCCGCGCGCACGCCCGCGTAGCAGTCGTCGATCACCTTCATGACCTTGGCTAGCCAGGGCTGCATGCGCGTGTCTTTGTCCAGCCACGCCTGCAGTCCGGCCGGCACCTCGACGCGCACGTGCTCGGTGTTCGGGATGTTGACGCGCGTCGCGGGTTTGGGCGCGGGCGCGGGCGTCGGCTCGGCGGCTACCGGCGAGGGTTCGGGTTCCGGTGCGGCGGCCGGGGCGGGGCTCGGTTTGCTCGCGGAGTCCGGCTTGGCTTGCGCCGGCTTCGCAGGGGCTGCGTGCGGCTTGCTGGCCTTGGCCGGCGCCGGAGGAACGCGCGGGTGATCGATCGGCGGCTCGGCAGCGGGTTCAGCGACCGGTGGGGCCGGCGGCGATGGCGTGGGGGGAGCGGGTGCAGGTTGCGCGATGGCCGGCTCCGAGGCGCGCTGCGTGCAGGCGATCGAGAGCGCGAGGAGAACGCCGAGCGTGACGAGAGCCCGCATGCCGCGAGCATAGAGAGGTCGCCGATCGGGCGCTATGCTCCCCGCGTGAAAGCTTGCTGGCCGGCGCCCGAGCGCAACAAGGGACCGATCCTCGAGGTCTTGCGGCGTGTGCTACCCGATTCAGGCACGCTGCTCGAGCTCGCCAGCGGCTCGGGCCAGCACGTGGCGCACTTTGCCGAGCACTTGCCGCGCTGGACGTTCATCCCGAGCGACATCGAGCAGGATCACCTGGCCAGCATCGCCGCCTATCGGGCCGAGCATCCAGGCCACAACTTCGAAGCACCGCGCGCGATCGACGTGCGTTCGGCCGACTGGGGCGTGCCTGTACTCGACGCGGTCTTCAGCGCCAACATGATCCACATCGCGCCCTGGTCGTGTTGCGTGGGGCTGATCCAGGGGGCGGCGCGCCACCTGCGCGCGGGTGGGGTGTTCGTGCTGTATGGCCCGTTTCGGATCGGCGGCGCTCACACCGCGACCAGCAACGCTCGCTTCGACGACGGCCTGCGCCGCCAGAACGAGCACTGGGGCGTGCGAGACCTGGAAGAAATCGTCGAACGCGCGGACGCGGTCGGTCTCGACTTCAGCGAGCGCGTCGCCATGCCCGCGGAGAACCAGACGCTGGTGTTCCGCGCACGCGCTGCCCCGGACGATCTGACATAACGAGGGTGGCATTCCCCGGACGCAATTCGCGTCACCACACACCCTCGTTCGTCACGCCCGAATGACTATTTTGACATCTTGAACGTGGCAGTGACCCCGCTCGACGTCGACTGAAGGGTCATCTTGTTGCCCTCGATGCAGAACGGTTGGGCAACGCCCATCACGGTGATCTTGTTGTCGGCCACCGTGTACGTGCTCGAGCCCGTGAAGCTGGTCTCGAGGCCCACGACGCACTCGCAGTTGGGCGCCTTGGCGGTGCAGGTCGCGGATTTGACACCAGACTGCTTGCCCAGCTCCGACTGGAGCTTGCTGCATTCAGTCGAAGCAGACGACCCCAGGTTCAACGCTTTCACGCAGGCATCGTTGAACAGAAACGTGCCCGTGCCGCTCATCTTGATGTCCGACATGACCTTCTTGTCAGCCGTCAGCTTGTACGTGCCGGAGGCCTCGGGAGTGGTCGAATCCTTCAGCGCATCCTTGCACTCTGCTTGATTGACCGCCGACTGGAACAACTTCTCGGGGTCAGAGACGCAGGCGCTATTGACTGTCCAGTCGCCGACTGGATCGCCGCCGCATGCCTGCAGCGACGGACAGTTGCCGCCGCCGCTGCCTCCAGTGTTCCCGGAGCTGTCTGCATCGTCACCGCCACAACCCCATGCACCGCTCGATACTGCAGCGAGTACGCAAATTGTAAATACACGCGATCGCATCGCACCTACCTCGCAAAGATTTCAGGGGCTGACGATTACCGCGGTTGTGCGCACGTAGCAAGTGAGCAAGGCGGCGCATCCGTGCGGTGCTACATGCCAAACGTGTAGCGCCACGCATTGGCCGCCCAGAGCCCTTTCTGACGTCAGCCGTTTGGCGTGCGCGCGTCACCTGCAGCCGTTGGCGGCAGGAATGGCTCCGCGCTACCCACCGGTTCCGGCCTGGGCATGATCAGCTGTGAATACACCACGAACACGATCAAGCCGATGACCGCGACGGCCAGCATGCCGATGGTCGCGTGCATGGCGCGCCGTTCGAGTGGTGGCAGTGGAGAAAGAGGACCCCAATCCAAATCAGGGTAGCGTAAGGAAGCCTGACTGAAGAACTGGCTTTCCAGCCAATCGGCCTCGTCGCCGCCCATGAAGTCTTCGTCGAACGAGTGGATTGTCATTCGGGGCCCTCTTTCGGGAAATAGTCGCGCTCGCCCCGGCGCGCGCTGGCGCACGCCGACACAAACCGGAACGCACGGGTGCGCACCGGCCCTCCGGCGCTTGAACGACGCGCCGGTGAACGGGAATCCTGTGAAGCGATGCGAGGGAAACTACGGGCGGCCCAACATGGTCCCGCCTCGCTCGCCCGCCCTGGTGTCTCGGTCTCTCAGGTGCGTGGGTGCAGTAGCATGCACACCTACAGCGAGCCAGCCCGATCGTCTTCCGCGCCGGAACGGCTACACTCCGCCGCTCGGCTCATGGCCTTGCAGCTTTATCGCAGTAACTGCATGGAACGATTGGCGGACGCGCTCGCGGGCGCCGTCAGCCGTCCGCTCTCGAACGTGCTGGCGCCCGAGTGCATCGCGGTGCCGAGCGCCGGTATGGAGCGCTGGTTGGCCCTGGAACTCGCCACGCGGCTCGGAGTTTGGGCGAATCCAGCGTTTCCATTTCCCGGCAAGTTGATCGAATCGATCCTGGCCGACGTCCTGCAGCAGCCCGTGAATGCGCAGGCCTACGGGCCGCTGCGCGTGCAGTTCGCGCTGGCGGGCCTGCTCGGGGAGCTGGCGGCGCGCCCCGAGTTCCTGAGCGTGCGCGGCTATCTGGAGCACGAGCCGGGAAATGCGCGCAGGCTGGCGCTGTCGGGTCGGCTGGCCGAGCTGTTCGATCGCTACATCATCTATCGGCCGCAACTCGTCTGGGATTGGCAGCGCGGCAAGGACGAGCACTGGCAAGCGCAGCTGTTTCGCGCGCTGTACGGAAAGCTCGGGCCCGAAGACCTGGCCGTGCGCACGGTCGCGGCGCTCGAAGCGCTGCAGCGCGGGGCGGTGTTGTCTGCGCAGCTGCCCGAGCGCATCCACGTGTTCGGCGTCTCGAGCTTGCCGCCTGCGTACCTGGACCTGTTGTCCGCGGTCTCGGAGCAGCGCGAGGTGCACGTCTACGTGCTCAGCCCTTGCCGCGAGTACTTCGGCGATCTGCGGCGCCGCTCGCAGCTGCCAGCTGCAGACGGCCACGCGCTCCTGGCGTCGCTCGGCCGGCACAGCCGCGAGTTTCAGGAGCTGATCGAGGCGCACCCCTACGTCGAGCCGCAGCTCGAGCTCTACGCGGACCCCGGCCAGGGCACGTTGCTCGCGACGCTGCAGTCGGACCTGCTGCGCCTGCACGATCGCGCGCAGAGCGGCGAGCTGAGGCCGCTCGACCCGGCCGACGACTCGCTGGCCATCCACGCCTGTCACGGGCCGATGCGCGAGCTCGAGGTGCTGCACGATCAGCTGCTGGCGTTGATCTCGGATCACGCCGTCGAGCCGCACCAGATCGTGGTGCTCGTACCCAACATCTCGGAGTACGCGCCGCTGATCGACGCGGTGTTCTCGCAGGCCGCCGGCCGCCCGCGCATCCCGTTCCGCGTCGCCGGCAAGAGCGCGCGCGAGAGCTCGGCCGTGCTGAGCGCGTTCGATGCGCTGTTGGCCGTGTTCGACTCGCGGTTCGGCGCGAGCCAGGTGTTGGACTTGCTCGGCCAGGACCTCTTGCGCGAGCGCTTCGAGATCGGCGTCGACGAGGTCGAGCAGCTGCGCGAGTGGGCCGCCGACAGCGGCATCCGCTGGGGGGTCGACGCCGCGCATCGCGCCGAGGTGGGCCAGCCGGAGCGCGCCGAGAACACCTGGCGCTTCGGGCTCTCGCGCCTGGTGCTCGGCTACGCGACCGGCAACGAGCCCGACGCCACGTTCGAGGGGCATGCCCCGCTCGGCTTCGAGAGCGGCGACGCCGATCTGCTCGGGCGCTTCCTCGAGTTCTGCGAACGGCTGTTCGAGTTTCGCGGCGAGCTCTGTAGGCCCGCCGATCTCGCGACCTGGCGCGAACGTCTGGGGCGCGTGCTCGCCGCCTTCGTGGTCGAGTCGCGCGAGAGTGCCGCGGACCACGCCGCGCTGCGCAAGGCGCTCATCACGCTCGAGCGCGAGGCAGCGGCCGCAGGCTTCGCCGAGCAGGTCGAGCTTTCGAGCGTGCGCGAGCTGCTGGCGCAGGTGCTCGAGTCGCGGCCCGCGATGCAAGGTTTCTTGGCCGGCGGGGTGACGTTTTGCCAGCTGGTGCCGATGCGCAGCATCCCGTTCGAGGTGGTGTGCGTGCTCGGGCTGAACGACGGCGCGTTCCCCGGCATCGACACGCCGCTCGACTTCGATCTGACCGCCCAGAAGCGGTTGCCCGGCGATCGCTCGCGGCGCGACGACGATCGCCAGCTGTTCCTCGAGGCGCTCCTGTCCGCGCGCCGCAAATTGCTGCTCTCCTACGTCGGTCAGAGCATCCACGACGGGAAGCCGCTCTTGCCTTCGGTGCTGGTGACCGAGCTGATCGATCACATCGCGCACGCCTTCACGTTGCCCGAGGCCGGCGCCGACGCGGTGGCACAGGTGGAGCAGCGGCTGGTCACGCGGCACGCACTGTCGGCCGTGAGCCCGCGCTACTTTGCGCGCGAGCGCGATCCACGGCTGTTCAGCTACGCGAGCTGGGCGCTCGAGGGGGCACGCGCGCTGTCTGCGCCGCGCCGCCGGCCGGCTCCGTTCTTCCGCGGCGAGCCGCAGCCGCTCTTGCAGCCGCCAGCGGCCGTCGATCTGGCGCAGCTCGAAATCGGTCTCGTGCGCCCGCAGCGCATGTTCGCGCAGCAGAAGCTCGGGCTGATGTTGGGTCGCGATCTGCCGGCGCTGCGCGACCGCGAGCCGTTCGATCTGGACGCGCTCGAGCGCTGGCAGTTGGCGACGGACCTGTTGCTCGATCAGCTCGAGGCGCCGGTCGAGATCGATGCCGCATTCGAGCTCGAGCGCGCGCGCGGGCGCCTGCCGCTCGGCACGCCGGGGAAGCTCGAGTTTCGCGCGCTGCACGAGCAGATCCGCGCGATCGTCCAGAGCTTCCGGGCCGAGGCCGGTGGCGCGCGCTTGCCGGTTCGCGAGTTGTTGCTGCAGATCCGCGGCACGCGCCTGAGCGGCCGGCTCGAGCAGCTCTGGCCGAGCGCGCAGCTGCGCGTGCAGTACTCGAGCACGGGCAATCGGCACGAGCTGCGGCATTTTTTGCGCCACGTGGTGCTGCTGTGCCTGCGCAGCCACGAGCCCGAGAGCGAGCTGCCGCAGCGCAGCCTGCTCATCGGCCGCAACGGCCGCGAGCCGGAGCGCATCGAGTTCGGTGCGATCGCCGATCCGCGACTACTGCTCTGGGATCTGCTCGAGGTCTACGCGGCGGCGCAGGTCGCGCCGCTGCCGCTGTTCGAGCACGCCTCGCGCGAGTACGCCGTTCAACTTGCGCAGGGCAAGTCCGAGCGCCAGGCCCTGGGCAGCGCGCGTGGAAAGTTCAGCACCAACGCTCCGGGCGGCTGGTCGGACGACGGCGACGCGTACGTGAGCCAATTCTTCCCGGACTTCGACAGCGCGCTCGAGGTCGTCGGGACCGACGGCTTCGAGTCGCTCGCGCGTCGCGTGTATCTGCCGCTGTTGCAGTGCCGGAGGGTGCTATGAGCGGCGCGCCTGCGCTCGATCTGCTGCAGCTGCCGCTCGAGGGCACGACCCTGGTCGAGGCCAGCGCCGGCACCGGCAAGACGCACACCATCTCCACGTTGTTCGTGCGCTTGTTGCTCGAGAAGGGCCTCGGCGTCTCCGAGATCCTGGTCGTCACCTACACGCGCGCCGCCACGGCCGAGCTGCGCCTGCGCATCCGGCGCCGGTTGATGGAGGCGCTGGCGTGTTTCGACCAGCAGCCGACGGCGGCGGAGGATCCGGTGCTCGCCGGGCTGCGCGACCGAGCGCGCGAAGCCGGCAAGCTCGAGGACGCCCGCAAGCGCCTGGCCGACGCGCTGCGCCAGTTCGACGAGGCGGCCATCGCGACCATCCATGGCTACTGCCAGCGCGTGCTCGCGGGCTACAGCTTCGAGAGCGGCGCGGCCTTCGACTTGCGCCTGCTGGAAGACGATCGCCTGCTGGTGGACGAGGTGGTGCAGGACTTCTGGGCCAATCGCCTGTGCGAGGCCTCGGAGACGTTCGCGGCCCACCTGCGCTCGCGCCTCGTGACGTTGAACAAGCTCGCGCAGCTGGTCGAGCGCGCCCTGGGCAACCCGGACATCGCGCTCGTGCCCGCACCGGCGCCGCTGACCGCGTCGCGCGCGCAGCTCGAGCAGGACGTCGCGCGTGCGGCCGAACGCGCGCAGCAGCTGTGGTGCGCGAGCTCGGCCGAGTTGATCCGCTTGCTCAGTGACGGCCGCCTGCACGGCGCGCGCTACAAGCCCGAGGTGATCCGTGCGCAGTGGGCCCCGGAGCTCGGCGCGATGGCGGAGCTGCCGGTCGCCGACCTGCCCAAATATTTGTCGCTGCTCACGCCCCAGGCGTTGAGCAAGAACGCCAAGAAGGGCAAGCCCGCGCCGGTGCACGAGTTCTTCGACGCCTGTCAGGAGCTACACGAGGCGCGCTGTGCGCTGCTCGCCTCGCTCGACGCCGAGCTGATCGAGTTTCGCCACGCGCTGCTCGCGTACGCGCGCGTGGAGCTGCCGCGGCGCAAGGCGCAGGCCGGCCAGCTGGGCTTCGACGATCTGCTCCTGTCGCTGCGAGCGGCGCTGCGTTCCGCGCGTGGGGAAGCCTTGACCGCGCGCCTGCGCCAGCTGCACCCGGCGGCGCTGATCGACGAGTTTCAGGATACGGATCCGGTGCAGTGCGAGATCTTCTCGCGCATCTACGCGCCCGATCGGCCCGAGCCAGGCAGCCTGTTCCTGGTCGGCGATCCCAAGCAAGCCATCTACGCGTTTCGCGGCGCGGACATCTTCGCCTACCTGCAAGCCGCAGCCGGCGCGCCGCGCGCCAGCCTGCCCGTGAACTACCGCTCCGATCCGCGCCTGCTCGAGGCGCTGAACGCGATCTGGCAGCGCGCCGCGCGGCCGTTCTTGTGGGAGCAGATCGACTACCAGCCGGTGTCCGCGCCTGCACACGCGTTCGACCGGTTGCGCGGGCCGCTCGGCGAGCGCGCGCCGTTCGAGATCCTGTTCGTGCCGCGCACCGCGCTCGACCCGGCGCAGGACCGGCCCATCTCGAAGACCCAGCTCGAGGCGCGGTTGCCCGAGCTGGTGGCGTGCGAGATCGTCGACGTGCTCGAGAGTGGCTCGAGGCTCGCGCCCGATCCCACGGCGGAGGGCCGGCCGATCGCGCCGCGAGACATCGCCGTGCTCTGCCGCACCAATCGCCAGGCGCAGCGCGTGCAGCTGGAGCTGCGCAGGTTGGGCGTGCCGGCGGTGTTGGATGGCGACGCCAGCGTGTTCGACTCGGAGGTCGCGGCGGAGCTGCTGCGCGTGATGTCCGCGCTGGCCGAGCCGGGTTCCGCGGGGGAGGTGCGGGCAGCGCTCGCGACCTCGCTGCTCGGCCAAAACGCCGCGGACCTCGAGCGGCTCGAGCACGACGAGCGCGCCTGGGACGAGTGGGTGCGGCGCTTTCACGAGCTGTGCGAGCTGTGGCAGACGCGCGGGTTCATCCGCGCGCTGCACGCGCTGCTCGATCGCTGTGGCGTGGCCGAGCGTCTGCTTACGCGCGACGACGGCGAGCGTCGCTACACCGACCTGATGCACCTGGTCGAGCTGCTGCACGCCGAGGCCAGCCGCAGCAAGGCCGGTCCGCTGGCGCTGCTCGAGTGGCTGCGGCGCATGATCCAGGGCGAGACCGAGCGCATGACGCTGGCAGCTGCGGACATGCAGATCCGGCTGGAGAGCGACGCACAGGCGGTGACGCTGACCACGATCCACAAGAGCAAGGGCCTCGAGTACGCGCTGGTGTACTGCCCGTTCTCGTGGGACGGCGCGAACCTGCGCGGGCTCGACAAGGAACATCCGCGCTTTCACGCCGGCGAGCACGGCGAGCGGCTGACGCTCGATCTGGGCGCCGGCGAGGACGCCAAGCCGGACGCCGCGCACAAGGCGCGCGCCGAGCAGGAGACGTTGGCGGAGGAGCTGCGCTTGCTCTACGTCGCGCTCACCCGCGCCAAGCAGCGCGTGAGCGTGGTCTGGGGCGCGCTGGGTGACGCCAAGGCTTCGGCGCTCGGCTACGTCCTGCATCCTGCGCGCGATCCGCTGGCGCCGGATCAGCGCGCGGCCACGGTCGACCGGCTCGAGCGGCTGTCGGACGCGGAGCTGAAGCACGATCTGGCGGAATTGGCTGCAGCTGCTGGCGGCGCGATCGAGCTGCGCGAGGTGGCGTTTCGCGAGCGCGAGCCATGGCACAGGCCCGAGCCGCCGGCGCAGGGCCTGGCGGCCCGCGTGCTGCTGCGTTCACCGGCAGACAGCCTGCGCAGCCACAGCTTCTCGCGGCTGGCCTCGGAGACGCGCGTGGCCGCCCACGCGGTCGAGGGTCCCGCGATCGAAGGCATCGATCGCGACGAGTCCGCGCGCAGCCCGGCGACTGATCCGCTTCCGGGCGAGCGCCCGCGCGTCACGCTCGCGGACTTCGCCGCCGGCGCGAGCTTCGGGCACCTGGTGCACTCGATCTATGAAGAGATCGACTTCCGCGCGCAGAGCGCTGACGAGTTGCTCGACGCGGTCAGTGGCGCGCTGGCCGAGTACGGCATGCCGGAGCTTTCCGCGCAGGGGCTGGCGCGTGCGGTGTTCGAGAGCTTGCGCGCACCGCTGACCGTCGGCGGGCTCGAGTTACCGAGCCTGTCGGTCGTGCCGCCCGAGGCGCGCATCGCCGAGCTGGAGTTCGTGTTCCCGATCCCGGAGCCGGCTGCGCCCTCGCGCGCCGCCGTCCAGCAGGAGTTGTTCGCCGCGCGCGGCGCGGGCCTGTCGAGCTTCAGCGCCAAGCGGTTGGCCGGGCTGCTCGCTGCCGAGGGCAAGACCGATACCGAGCGCGCGTACGCAGAGCGCCTGCGCAGCCTGGGCTTCGGCCCGGTCAGCGGCTACTTGCGTGGCTTCATGGATCTGGTGGTCCAGCACGACGGCCGCTTCTACTTGATCGACTACAAGTCCAACCACCTCGGCGATCACGCCGAGGACTACGCACAGCCGAAGCTGATGGCTGCCATGTTCGATCACCACTACGTGCTGCAGGCGCTGATCTACAGCCTGGCGCTGCACCGCTACCTGGCGCGGCGCCAACCCGGCTACGACTACGCGCGCCACTTCGGCGGCGTCTACTACCTGTTCGTGCGCGGCATGAGCCCGGAGCACCTGCTGGGTAGCGGAGTGTTCGCCGAGCGACCGAGCGCCGGGGTGATCGCGGCGTTCGACGCGTTGCTGGGAGCCATGGCATGAGCGCGCTGATCCAGCAGCTGAGGGCGGCGGGCGTGCTGAGCGCGCTCGACCAGCAGTTGTCCGGCGCTCTGCCGCGGCTCTTGCCGCTGTACGCGGCCGATGCACGGCTCGAGTTGGCGATCGCGCTGCTGAGCCGCCACGTGGCGGAGGGTCACGTGTGCCTGCCGATCGCAGAGCTCGCGAGCGGCGCGCTGGCGGAACGCCTGGGTCAGTCGGCTGCCGAGTGGCCACAGCTGGCGTCGTCCGAGTGGCAGGCGCTGCTGCGCGCAAGCCCGCTGATCGGCGACGGGCAGGGCCACGGCCCGCTCGTGCTCGACGACGCCGGGCGGCTGTACCTGCGGCGCTACTACGAGCACGAACAGGCGCTCGCAGCCCACGTGCGCGAACGATCGAGTGCAGCGTCCGGGGAGATCGACGAGGCGGTCCTTTCGGCCGGGTTGGTACGTCACTTCGGCGCGGACCCCGGCGACCTGCAGCGCACGGCGGCGGAGACCGCGGTACGGCGCCGCCTGAGCTTGATCTCGGGTGGGCCCGGCACGGGCAAGACGTCGACTGTGGTCAAGATCCTGGCGCTGTTGATCGAGCAGGCGCACTCGCGCGGCGAAGATGCTCCGCGCATTCGCCTGATGGCGCCGACCGGCAAGGCCGCGGTGCGCCTGGTCGAGGCCATCCGCGGCGCGCGCGATCGCTTGCAGGCCCTGGCCGCCGTGCGTAGCGCCATCCCGACGGAGGTATCGACCATCCACCGCGCGCTGCTGGAGGTCGCTCGCAGCAGCGGCGCGGACGCGCTCGAACGCCCGCGCGAGCTCGCCGCCGACGTCGTGCTGGTCGATGAATCCTCGATGGTGGATCTCACGCTGATGGCGCGCCTGTTCGACGCCGTACCCGCACACGCGCGCGTGATCTTGCTCGGCGACAAGGATCAACTCGCGTCGGTCGAAGCCGGCGCGGTGTTCGGCGATCTATGCGGTGCAGGGGCGGGTGGGGTCGTACAGCTGACTCGCAGCTACCGTTACGGCGAGACCAGCGGCATCGCGGCGCTCGCGCGCGCCATCCAGGCCGCCGACATCGGCCGCGCGCTCGAGCTGCTGCGCGACCCGCGCTACGCGGACGTGCAGTGGTACCCCGAGCCGTCGGAGAAAGAGCTCGGCCGCGAGCTCGGCGATGCGGTGTTGCGCGGTTACGCGCCGTACCTCGCGCTCGCGCCGAGCGAGCCGGTCGCCGCATTGCGCAAGTTCGATCAGTTCCGCGTACTGTGCGCCCACCGGCGCGGCCCGCTCGGGGTCGAGCCCATCAACCGGCAGATCGCCCAGCTGCTCCACGAACGCGACTACCTGTCACGGCCCGACGGCGCCTGCCCCGGCTGGCCCCTGCTCGTGACGCAGAACGACTATCGCAACCGCCTGTGGAACGGCGACATCGGCTTGATTGCCGAAGACCCTGCCGCCGATGGCGGCACGTGCGCCTGGTTCTTGACGCCCGAAGGAGAACCTCGGCGGCTCGGCCGAGGGCGCCTTCCGCCGCACGAGAGTGCGTTCGCGCTCAGCGTGCACAAGAGCCAGGGGTCGGAGGTCGACGCGGTGGCGGTGATATTGCCCAAGGAGATCTCGCCCGTGCTCACGCGGGAGTTGCTGTACACGGCGGTGACGCGCGCGCGCAGCAGTGTGGTGATATTCGCCAGCAGCGAGGTCCTCGAGGCCGCGATCACTCGCAACATCGAACGCAGCTCGGGCTTGCCGTCGCTCCTTTCGCGCTGACAGAAGGCATGACATCGTAGCGCCGATGTCCTTCGCGCCCCTGTCCGCCTCGGTCGCCGCCAGCGTCGCGTACGCCCGTCCCGAGATCATCCTCACCGCCTTCACCCGCGAAGAACTGTTGGGCTTCCTCGGCGCCGAGGAGCGCGTGCGCCACGCACGCTTTCGTTTCGAATCGGATCGCGACATCTATCTGGTGGCCCACGCGCTGACGCGCCGCATGCTGAGTCGCGTGATCGGCGTGCCGAGCGAAGCGCTCGAGTTCGCCGCCGGCGAGCATGGCCGGCCCGAGCTCGTCGCGCCCGAGTCCGCGCGCGGGTTTCGGTTCAACCTCTCGCACACGCACGGCCTGGTCGCGTGCTCGGTGGCGCACGGGGCGGACATCGGGGTGGACGTGGAGTACGCCGAACGTCGCGTGGACATCCTGGGTGTCGCGCGGCAGGTGTTCTCGCCGCTCGAGGTGGCCGGGCTGGCAGCGTTGAGCGGCGCGCCGCAGCGCGAGCGGTTCTTCGAGCTGTGGACGCTCAAGGAGGCGTACATCAAAGCCATCGGCAAAGGTCTGAGCGCGCCGCTGCGCTCGATCACCTTCGATCCCGCGCAGCCGGATCCCGTGCCGGTCACGTTTGGTCCGGACGTCGCCGACGACTCGAATCGCTGGTGCTTGCGCAGGTTCCGCGTGGGTTCCGAGCACCGGCTCGCGCTCGCGCTCGCCGCGGCGCGCTCGGCGCCCGTGCATTGCGCCGAAGCCAGTCCGAGCGACCTGCGCTAAGTCGATCACATCTAGCGCCAGATCGTGACCGGTCGGGCTGCGTTGTCCCCAGTCAGGGAGCTTAGCCGCCAGATCCGCGTAGTACTTTCCTTGTGCAACAAGCTCACGGAGGCTCAGTGCAAGGGCAAGCGCGGCGTCGGGTCGGTGCGTGGTCGTTGTGTGGTTGGGTCTTTCTGGTGATGGCGTGTTCGCGCTCGAGCGCGACGCCGTCGGGGGTCGAAGGGCGCGACGCTGCCGCTGACAGCGGCGAGGAGCCTGTCACCCCTGACAGTGGCGAGCCACCGCATGCCGCTGACAGCGGCACGGAGCCGCCGCCTGCCGCTGATAGCGGCATGGGAAAGCCCGCCGAGTGCGAGAAGGGTTACCGGCGCGACGGCGACCGCTGCGTGGACATCGACGAGTGCGAGAGCAACAGCGCGGGCTGCAGCGAGCACGCGAGCTGCAAGAACGAACCCGGCACGTACAAGTGCGAGTGCAAGGCCGGCTACAGCGGCGACGGCAAGAGCTGCACGAACGTCGACGAGTGCGCGCAGGACAAGGATGACTGTAGCGAGCACGCGACCTGCACGGACACGGACGGCAGCTTCAGCTGCGCGTGCAACTCGGGCTACAGCGGCGACGGCAAGAGCTGCACGAACGTCGACGAGTGCGCAGAGGACAAGGACGACTGTGGCGAGCACGCGACGTGCACGGATGCGGATGGCGACTTCAGCTGCGCGTGCAACGCGGGCTACCGCGGCGACGGCAAGAACTGCCCCGACGTGGACGAGTGCATGGAGAACACCGACGACTGCAGCGAACACGCGACGTGCACCAACTCTGCAGGCAGCTTCAGCTGCGCGTGCAACGCGGGTTACCGCGGCGACGGCAAGAGCTGCACGAACGTCGACGAGTGCACGGAGAACTCGGACAACTGCAGCGCCGACGCGATCTGCACCGACTCCGCAGGCAGCTTCAGCTGCGCGTGCAAGCCCGGCTACAGCGGCGACGGTGTGACGTGCGTGGACGTCAACGAGTGCGCGACCGGAGCGGCCGGCTGCCACGCCAGTGCCACCTGCACCAACATGCCCGGCGGCTTCGTCTGCGCGTGCAAGCCCGGCTTCAGCGGTGACGGCAAAGCTTGCGCGGACGTCGACGAGTGCAAGGCCAACACCGACAACTGCAACGTCAACGCCGCCTGCACCAATACCGTGGGCAGCTTCAGCTGCGCGTGCAACGCAGGCTTCACCGGCAACGGCGTGACCTGCGCGGACGTCGACGAGTGCACGGCGGGCACCGACAACTGCGCTGCCACCGCAGACTGCTTCAACACGCCCGGCAGCTTCAGCTGCTCGTGCCGCGACGGCTACGACGGCAACGGCGTGACCTGCACGGACGTCGACGAGTGTGCGAGCGGCATCGCCAGCTGCAACAGCAACGCGACCTGCACCAACACGCCCGGCAGCTTCAGCTGCGCGTGCAAGGCGGGTTACACCGGCGACGGCACCAACTGCAGCGACGTCAACGAGTGCACCAGCGGCGCGGCGAACTGCAACGCCAACGCGACCTGCACGAACACCCCGGGCAGCTTCAGCTGCGCGTGCAAGGCGGGCTACACCGGCAACGGCACGACCTGCACGGACGTAAACGAGTGCGCGACCGGCGCGGCCAATTGCAGCCCCAACGCGAACTGCAGCAACACGCCGGGCAGCTTCGGCTGCGCGTGCAAGGCCGGCTACACCGGCAACGGCGTGACGTGCAACGACGTCGACGAGTGCACCGCCAACACGGACAACTGCGACGTCAACGCCAATTGCAGCAACACGTCCGGCGGCTTCAGCTGCGCATGCAAGACCGGCTACGCAGGCAACGGCGTCACCTGCACGCCCGACCTGGTCGACGAGTGCGCGCAAGGTACGGACAACTGCAGCCCGAACGCGACATGCACCAACACGACGGCCAGCTTCACCTGCGCGTGCAACACGGGCTACAGCGGCAACGGCGTGACGTGCAACGACGTCGACGAGTGCACAGCCAACACGGACAACTGCAACGCCAACGCCAGCTGCACCAACACGCCGGGCGGCTTCCAGTGCGCGTGCAACGCGGGCTACAGCGGGGACGGCGTCACGTGCACGCCGGTGCTGCAGACCTGTGACTTGAACGGCACGTTCGGCTTGCTGACCGAGATCGACATCGAGTGGGATGCCGTGCGCCTCGCCGGCATCACGGTGGTGCAGGGCGGCAGCGACACGCTCTACTCGTGGTCGCTGCGCCGCCAGACGCAGACCGGCAACAGCATCCGCACCGAGGCGCAGGCCTGCGGCGACACCGCGCCCGACCTGTGCAGTCCGTTCTTGAGCTTCGCCTTCACGCAGCAGATCCCGAACGCGACCTGGGACCTCGCGAGCATTCCGCGCAACGTCTCGACCTTCACGCTGCCCAAGGCACCGGTCGCGGGCGATCCATTCGTGGGTGGGCTCGAGGTCAACTTGCTCGGTATCTCGCTGAGCAATCCACAGGCGACCTGGCCGGCGAGCTACACCGATCCGGCGATCACCTGGGTCGACGTCGACGGCGACAACCAGCCGGGCATCACCTCGGTGATCCCGACCACCGGGCGCTCCACGCGTTGCAACCTGCCGTACAGCGCGCTGCCGATTCCCTCGAGCGGTGATCTGGCCGAACGCGTCTACTCGGGCAGCCGCTCGATCGCCAGCCTGGACGGCACGATCATCGACTGCGACACGATCAGCGGTGATTTCGTGCAACCTGGCGGAGGTTTGCCACAGATCCAGGGGCACGTCGCCGGTTGCTTGAAGTCCGGTGGCATTCCCTGCAGTGCGGCCGAGACCGCGTCGCTCGACGAAGGCGTCACGAACGGCCAGCGGCTGCTAGGCGCGAGATTCACGCTGATCCGCGTGCCGACAACCACGACGTGCAGCCAACTACGCTCAATGAATTTCCCCTGAAATTCACTCGTCCTTCAACAACTTGCGCGCGCCGTCGCGCACCGACATCGGATACGACGTGCCCTTCTCGATCATCTTGAGCTCGTGCCGCGGGGTGATGCGCAGCAGCTTCTGAATCCCCTCGCCCGTCAGCTTCGGATTGCTCAGCAGCGCGCGCCGCACGTTGTCCGCGCGGATCCAGGCATTGTTCTCGACGATGCTCTCGATCAACGGCCGCGGCACCGTGCCCTTGCGCGCGATGCGCGCCACCTCGGGCAACGTGATGCGCGGATTCGACAAGAGTGCCTCCCAGACCTGCTTGCCGTACAGCCGTTCGACCACCACACGATCCTGCAGCTCCCCGCGGCGCGCCACCTTCAGCTGCTCGGTAGCGTTCAACGACCGCAGCCGCTCCTGCCGATTCTCGCGCTGCAATTCGGTGGAAGCAGGCGCGTCGCCCCCTGACGCGTCCGAGTCCGAGTCCGAGTCCACGCCTTCGTCGTTGTCGTTGTCGTTGTCGCTATCCGAGCCCGACTCCGCCCCCATCACCCCGGAGAAGTCGTCCTCTGCAGCCGACGGCGGCGGAGGCAACTCCTCTTCCGCGCTCAGGGGTGCGTCGTCGTCCCCCAACGCCGGCTCGCCGCCGTCCGGAGCGGCGGAGTCCAACATCCCCGAGAAGTCCTCCTCCGCAGCCATCAGCGGCGTCACCGCACCTTCGTCTCCCCCCGGCCGCACGGTGACAGCCTCGACACCTGCAGCCCGCCGCGGGTCCGGCATCTCGTACCCGAGCAACACGCCAGGGTCACTCAACCGAGCCTCCCGCTCGGGTCCGCGCCGCACCGCGTCCAACACGTCCTCATCGTTCCGCGGCGGCACGGTACTGGTGCGAGGCGGCGAGCTACTTCGAGGCGGAGCAAAACTAGACCGACTCAAAGGAGCCGCCAAAACCACCCGCTCCGTAGGCTCAGTCATCTCCCCGACCGAACTCTCCCTCGAGTTCTCGCCGTGCTCGCTCTCGCTCTCTTCCTTCGTCTCTCCCCCTCCTTTGACGAACAAGGCGAGCTTCTCGACATCCCCCGGCCCAAACCCCCGCAGCGCCAACCCGGTCCCCCGCATCGGCCCTTCGGCATTCACCATCACGACCTGCGCCGGCAACCGCAGCTCCCGCCCGTCCAGCGGGTGCACGATCACCAGCACGCCCTCGGTCAGCACCGGAGCGTCGACCACCTGGCCGACGAATAGCCGTCCGTACCGCAGGTTGTTGGCGATCTCGCGCTCGAGCTCACCCAAGTCCGAGAACGACAGACGCAGGATCTCGGGCGGCGACATGGGCTAGCGACCGCACGGGGTGGAGGAACGCACTGGCGACATCGAGCAACCGTACCGGCTGAAGCGCGTAGACGATTTTACACCCGGGTCTTTGCCGCATTCGAGCCAGCTGCCCGCGAAATCACGTCGCTCGCGACGCAACCACATGCGCCGCGCTCGCCGCTCACCTCAACGCGCGTCAGTGTCGATCGGTGTCCAGCCGCGTCCGCCGCGCACAGCTGCAGACCCTCTCGCCCATGTGCGCCCCGCAGAACGCGTGTGCGAGTGTCAACCTGTAATTTTTGTGTGAAACTGTTTCTGCTCAAGTGAGGTGACAGATGCAGTGGGTGAGCTGGGCTCGGCTGGTCGTGTGCGCATGCATGCTGAGCGCGTGGGGGTGTGGGGCAGATGACGCGCCGCCGACCAAGAAGCCATCGAAGGATCGCGACGCGGGCGATGAGTTCGCGTGTATCGACCAGGACGGCGACGGCTGGGGCAAGTACTGCGAGCTCGGGCCCGACTGCGACGACGACGATCCCGAGTCCACCGACGAATGCCGCCGCTGCGCGCAGCCGAAAGAGGACTGCCCCTGCACGCCGGGCACGATGCCGATGAAGTGCGATCCACCGGATATCAAGGTGGAAGGCGGTATCTTGGTCTGCAGCGAAGGCACGCGCTACTGCCGCGATGGGCGCTACAGCGACTGCGAGATCATCGGCCAGTACGTGTTCAAGCCCACGTCGAACTAAAAAAGACGCACGTTTTCACGGCGGCGCGCCTATAGTCGGCCGCCGGGATGCACGAAGGCAGTAAAAAGGCAGTAGTTGCGGCGCTCAGTGCGAACCTGGGCATCGCGGTGTCCAAGTTCGTCGGGTTCGCCCTGACCGGCGCGGCCTCGATGCTCGCCGAAGCAGTGCACTCCGTCGCGGACTGCGGCAACCAGGCGCTGCTGCTGTTCGGCAGTGCGCGCGCGGCGCGCAGGCCTTCCGACGCGCATCCCTTCGGCTACGGCCGCGAGCGCTACTTCTGGTCGTTCGTGGTGGCGATCGTGATCTTCGTGCTGGGCGGTGCCTTCGCGATGTACGAAGGCATCGAGAAGCTGTTCCACCCACACGACCTCGAGTCGCCGTGGATCGCCGTCGGCATCCTGAGCGTGGGCGTGGTGCTCGAAGCCTGGTCCTTCATGACCGCGATCAAAGAGGCCAACGCCCTGCGCGGCGACACCAGCTGGCCCGCGTTCATCCGCCACACCAAGGCGGCGGAGCTGCCGGTGATCCTGCTCGAGGATCTCGGCGCGCTACTCGGCCTGGCCTTCGCGCTGTGCGGCGTCGGTTTGGCGGTGCTGACCGGCGAGCCGCGCTTCGATGCCGTCGGCAGCGTCGCGATCGGCTTGCTCCTGATCTCGATCGCCTACGTGCTCGCCAAGGAAATGCGTTCGCTCTTGATCGGCGAGGCGGCCAGCGACGAAATGATCGCGCTGATCCGCCGCGAGCTCACCGACCACGGCAAGCTCGAGCTAATCCACATGCGTACCACCCACCTCGGCCCGGACGAGTTGCTGGTCGCGGCCAAGCTGGCGTTCCCACCGACCCTGGCGTTCCGAGAAGTCGCCGAACAGATCGACGCAGCCGAGGCGCGCGTGCGCATCCACGTCCCGATCGCGCGCTTGATCTACATCGAGCCCGATGTACTCCGCCTCGAAGGCACCCGCGCCACTGCGAGCCTGGTCCCCGAAGCGAACGCGCCCGAGCACTAGTGTCCCCTGCGGCAGGCTCTCTAGGCTGGAGGCTCGCCGCATAGGCGCTTTCACCGCTTTCGTTGCGGCTCGCGAACAGCCTGTTGCAGCCACTGACAAGCGCAGCGGAAGGGCCAGTTTAAGGGCAAGGGCTTCCACCATTTCTCGCCCTTGGACGAGGGCGAGGGTCACGGAAAAGAGGCAAGGGCAAGGGCAGGTTTAAGGGGACGGGCGGGCGGCCTGGGAATGGAGGCGCTTCGGCGCAACCACGGTGGGGCTCGTCCGATGAATCGGCATGGCCCCAAATCGCGAGAGGCTCGATGTCTTCTGCGTCACGCGCTCGCGCTGAGATACGACATCCTTCAAACCGCCGGGCCGGCGACCGAAATCGCAGCGTCGGTCGATATCATCGCCAGACGTCGCGAAGCGCCGGAGCCGCTCATCAGCGCACGAGAAGGCAAACCCATTCCCGGGCCGCAGCCCGTACCCTTAAACCTGCCCTTGCCCTTGCCTCTTTTCCGTGACCCCCGCCCTCGTCCGAGGGCAAGAAAAGGTGGAATCCCTTGACCCTAAACTTGCCCTCCGCTGCGCTTGTCAGTGGCTGCAACAGGCTGTTCGCGAGCCGCACCGAAAGTGGTGAACGCGCTTACGCGGCGAGCTTCAAGGCAGAGCACGCGCCGCGCGTGGGGACTAGATCTCCACGAACATCGGCGCGCGCTTGCGCACGAAGCGTTCGACCAGCGCGAACGACTTGGGATCCAGCGCCTCGAATGCCACGCACATGCCCGGCGTGTGGTCGTCGAAGGCGTCCATTAGATCGCGCGTCAACACTACCTTGCCGTGCGCTCGCGCGACGAGCTTGCCGGGCAGGGTGATGGTGAGCATGGTCAGCGCGCCGATCGGCAGCGGTGAGTAGGTGGCCACGAATACGCCGCCGTCCAGCAGCAGATCCGACATGTCCACGTAGAAGTTGGAGTCCGTCGTGCTGCCGACGTTGACCTCGAGACAGACGCGCGCAGGGTCGTCGTGCAGGAGGTTGACGACCTTGGGGTGCTGCGGCGCTGCAGCTACTGGCGGCGCTGCTGGCCTTGCAGCTTGAGGCGGCGGCGCGGGCGGCTTGGCCTTCGGCGGCGGCGGTGCCACCAGCGGGACTGGCGGCTGCAACGACGCGCGGGCCGCGGCCGCTTCCTCGTCGATCGGCAGGAGCTCGGCGCTGGTCACGTCTTCCGGCTTGAGATCCCCGTCACGCAGCCAGGCCTCGGCTTCGGCGCGTTGCTGCGCGCTCGCATCGCCGTTCCCGTTGCGCTGCGGCGTGGCGCCGTCGCCGTTGGCTGCGCGCGGCACGGGTGGTGTTTGGCTGGCGCGCTGCAAGCTCTCGAGCATCGCTCGCGCTTGCGCGTGATTCGGCACCACGAGCAACGCGCGCTGCAGGTAGGGCAGGGCATCTTTGCCCGGCACGCGCTGGGCCAGGTGAAAAAACACCTCGGCGGCGCGCTGCCGATCCGCGTGCGCCGCGAGCTCTTCCACTCGCTCACTGCGCAGCAGGAGCGTCTCCGCCAGCCCGAACAGCGCGCGCACGCTGCCGGGCGCGAGCTTGACCGCCCGCCGGAACGCCAGGACTGCGCCGTCCAGGTCGTCGCATAGCTCGCGCTTGTGCCGGCCCAGTGCCAGGAGCAATGCCTGCTTGTCTTCGCCGTTGGGCGTGGCTTCGATCTCGAACTCGTAGAGCACGCTCACCGTCTTGTGGTTGCCCTGCTCCAGATACAGCCGGCGCGCCGCGGCGATGGCCGTGATCAGCCGCGGATTCTCCTCGATCGCCTGCCGGTACAGCGTGGCGGCTTTGCGCGGCTCACCGAAGTGAGTCTCGTAGACCTGGCCCAACCGGTAGTGCACGGAAGCCTGCAGCTGCCGGTTGCTCGTCGCCGCTGGCAGCTGCGAGAGCTGGTGCGCGACGTACTTGAGCACCTGCTTGAGGCGCTCGTAGTTCTTGTGCTCCTCGAGCACGCGGGTCAGCCGATCGAGCGCCTGCACGTGACTCGCGTCGCGGCTCAGCGCACGTTCGTAGAGCAGGCGCGCTTCGTCGCCCGGCCGCGCGCTCATCAACAGTGCATCGGCCGCCTCGACGTAGGCATCGGCGGCGCCGCGCGCATCTTCGAGCGAGTCGCCCCAACCCTCCATCAAGTTGGCCAGTGAGGGATAGTCGTTGGCCTTGCGGTAGTGGTCGGCGAGCGCGCGAATGGCCTCGACGTCGTTCCAATTTTTCCGAATTCGAGCGATCAGCGCACGCGCTTGCCGATCGGGCGAACTGCGGTCCCCACCGCGCGCGTCTCCGGCGGTTTGCGGCTCGGGCAGGCTCTGGTCGGGGCGCGGGGCGGACATTCGAGATCAGTGAGCGTAGCGGGAACACCGTTTGGCGCGAGTCGGTTGCACCAGGTAGGTGGGAGACCGTCTCACATCGCGGGGCGGGGATGTCAATGGCCGTGACATGGCTATCCGACGATGCCAAGTCCGAGCCGCAACTGTGCCAGAGCTTGGCGTAGCTCGGGTTCGGGAATCACCGTGAAGCACAGCCTCGCCCAAGTTTCATAGTCTTTGCCGCAGGCTGTGCCCGGCGTCAGGATCACGCCCGCGTCGACGCAGCGCTCGAGCAGCGTCTGGGGCGTTTCGCCGCGCGAGA
The DNA here is from genome assembly GCA_035274465.1 of Polyangiales bacterium. Taxonomy (GTDB): domain Bacteria; phylum Myxococcota_A; class Polyangia; order Polyangiales; family JAFGIB01; genus JADGRF01. The sequence goes on along the minus strand of DATEOF010000470.1, from coordinate 68,398 downwards.
GCCAACGCGTCATGTCGAAGAATAGGAACGTCCCACCCTCGGGGCTGGGCAGGCCCAGCGCCTCGGCCGCCGCGCGCCCGGCGCTGGCGTAGATCCTCCGCATGTCCGCGAGCCAGCTGTCCCCGTGCTCGAGCGCGTAGGCGGCGCCGAACTGGAGCGGGCGAGGCGCGCAGTACGTATAGAAGGTCTGCACGCCGCGGATGACTTCCATCGCCTCGCGCGGACCGTGCGTGTAGCCCACGCGCGAGCCCGCCAGGCCGTACGCCTTGGACACGCTGTGCGTCGAGATCGTGCGGCCCTGCCATTCGGGCAGCGTGAAGGCAGAGACCGGCGGCGCGTCACCGAAGTAGACGTCCTCGTAGACCTCATCCGAGAGCAGCCACAGATCGTGCTGCTGCGCGAGCTTGCCGATGCCGCGCAGCACCGCCTCGGGCAAGCTCTGGCCGGTCGGGTTCTGCGGGCTGTTGACGTAGATCGCAGCCGTCCGCGGCGTGATGGCTGCGGCGATCGCGCCCACCGCATCGAAGCCAGGTTCGGACAAGCGCGAGAACAACGGCACTTCCACGGCGACCGCGCCGCGCGAGCGGACGATGCCGCGGATCAGCGGCCAGAACGGTGCGGGCACGATCACTTCGTCGCCCGGCTCGAGCAGCGCCGTGCAGACCACGCCCAGGCCCGCGGTCGCGCCCGACATCACCTGTACGCAGTCCGCGTCGACCGCCACCCGGCTGCGCCGCGCGATCTTGCGGCAGATCGCGTCCAACAGTGCGGGCTCTCCCTGCACTGGCGCGTAGTTGTGCAGGCGTTCGCGGTGCTCGGCGAGCTGCTCTTGCGCGCGCGCCTGCGGCAGCGGGTCCAGGTACGTATCGCCCACGTGCAGTGGATACAGGCGCCCTTGATGGCTACCCGACTTCGCGACCAGGCGCCCGAAAACGCGGTCCGACAGGCTCTGCGCACTCGGCGCGGTACGAGGAAAGCGAGGCATCGGGTCTGTGTACTACAACGCGGGGCGATCGTTATAGTCCCGGCCCATGCGTCGACTACAACCGTCTCACCCCAGCCTCCCATCAGCCTTGCTCGCAATTCTGTGTGCGGGCGCATCTGCTTGCGGCAACAAGGAGGAAGCTCCGGCAGCGCCCACCGGGCCGATCGTCAGCGTCCTGGATCTGTCGCTCTCGCTGCGATCGCGCGCCGCTGCACCGAGCGACGCGCACGAGGTCGAGCTCGGTTCCAGCGCGCTCGCCGTGGGCGGGCAACAAGTGTTGACGCTTACTGATGGCCAGTTCGCGCCGGCGGATCGCTCGGGCGACGAGCTGCCCAAGCTCAAAGAGGCCCTGGGCAAGGCGCCGCACGCGAACATGGTGTTTTCGGTCGGTTCGGCGGTGTCTTACGGCAGCACCGCGCTGGTACTGCAGACGGCGAAGACGGCCGGCGTGAAGAGCGTCTCGTTCAAGGTGCGTGCTCCAGGCAGCACGAGCAACACCGGCTTCATGACGCTCGACAACTTCAGCATGCGGCCGAAGTCGAAGAACGACGAGGAGATCGCGATCGCCGGCGCGACGGCGCGGCCGTGGAGCGACTTTACGAGCAAGTGGGATGCGGTGCAGAGCGCATGTCGCGCCTCGCCCACCGGCAACTGCGCATACAAGCCCGAGCAGATCGCCGACGGTGGCAATTTGAAGATCGTGCTGTACGCGGCAGGGCAGGGCGCGAACATCGCGTTCTACCGCGTGGGTGCGCCTCCGCCCGAACCCGTGCCGGCCGCGCCCGAGCCGGACAAGAAGGGCAAGAAGGCCAAGGGCAAGACCAAGAAGAATTCCAAGACGGTCGATCCAGTGGCCGAGGTCGAGCAAGCGCCACCCGCGACCGAAGCAGGTTTCCAGTTCCGCACGCAAGAAGCCGTGAACGCGGCGTCGGCGATCTCGGAGAGCATGCGGCCGGTGTGCGGTGCGAGTGCCTGCGGTGTCGTGGTGCAAGGTGAAAAGGCCACACTGTTCGTGCGCCTGTTGGCGTTGATCGGTGCGGCGTTTCCGGATGGAACACCGGCGCCGATCGTCGCCTTCGAACTACCTTGATCTTGGGGATGTGGTACGAGTGATCCATGACCGATTGGACCTTGAAGAAACATCCACGTTTTGCCGGTGTTCCGGGCCCAGTGCTGGTGTGCGTGATGGATGGCGTCGGCTGCGGCGATCACGACGAAGGCGATGCCGTCTGGTTGGCGCGCACGCCTTCGCTCGACCTTCTGTCGAAACAGCCGGCGACGACCTTGCTCACCGCGCACGGCACCGCGGTCGGCATGCCCTCCGACGCCGACATGGGCAACAGCGAGGTCGGGCACAACGCGCTGGGCGCCGGCCGTACGTTCGACCAGGGCGCGAAGCTGGTCGATAACGCGATCAAGACCGGTGCGCTGTTCGAGGGCGAGACCTGGCGCGCGCTGGTGAAGCGCGTGGTGGCGAACGGCACGACCCTGCACTTCATCGGCCTGCTCTCCGACGGCAACGTGCACTCGCACATCGAGCACCTGTTCCAGATGCTGCGGCGTGCGGATCGCGACGGCGTGAAGCGCGCGCGCTTGCACCTGCTGCTCGATGGGCGCGACGTGTCGGAGACCAGCGCGCTGCTCTACGTCGAGGCGACCGAGAAGGTGCTCGCGGAGTTGAACCAAAAGTCCGATCGCGACTACCGCATCGCCTCGGGTGGTGGTCGCCAAAACACCACGATGGATCGCTACGGCGCCGACTGGCGGATCGTCGAGCGCGGCTGGAAGGCACACGTGCTCGGCGAGGCGCGCGGCTTTCCGAGCGCCCACGAAGCGGTCGAGACCTTCCGCAAAGAGACGCCCGGCGTGATCGATCAGGACCTGCCGTCGTTCACCTGCGTCGACGCCAAGGGGAAGGCGGTCGGGCCGATTCAGGACGGCGACTCGGTGATCCTGTTCAACTTCCGAGGCGATCGCGCGATCGAGTTGTGTCAGGCGTTCGAACAGGACGAGTTCAGCCAGTTCGATCGCGTGCGCAGGCCGGACGTACTGTTCGCCGGCATGATGGAGTACGACGGCGACCTGCACGTCCCGAAGCACTTCCTGGTCTCGCCGCCCGAGATCGACCTGACGCTGAGCGAGTACCTGGTCCACAACCGCATGTCGCAGCTGGCCTGCAGCGAGACCCAGAAGTTCGGCCACGTGACGTACTTCTGGAACGGCAACCGAAGCGGCATGTTCGATCCGAAGTACGAGAAGTACGTCGAGGTGCCGAGCGACCGCGTGCCGTTCGAGCAGCGGCCGTGGATGAAGGCGGCCGAGATCACAGACGCCGTCCTCGCCGAGCTGCGCAGCGGTGAGCTGCGGACCGGGCGATTGAACTACGCAAACGGGGATATGGTCGGACACACCGGCAAGCTGGACGCCGTGGTCATGGCGGTGGAGGCCGTGGACCTGTGCCTGGCCCGACTGCTACCCGTGATAGCGAGCCTGCGCGGCGCGCTGATCGTCACGGCCGATCATGGCAACGCCGACGAGATGTTCGAGCGCGACAAGAAGAGCCATACCTTCTCGCTAGACAAGGCCGGCAAACGGAAGAACAAGACCAGCCATACGCTGAATCGCGTACCCTTTTATGTGTATGCGCCATCCGTGGAGCTGCGCATCGACGACTCGGTGCAGCGACCCACGCTCGCAAACGTCGCGGCGACGACGCTGCAGCTCATGGGTTACAGCGCACCCGACGGCTTCGAGCCAGGTTTGCTCAAAGTCTAGTTGCCAGTAACTCGGAGCCGAGCAAGCTCGCTCCGAGGACAGCAAACTTACGCCGCCGCTAACAGCAGCAAGCACGCTCGCGTCGCACTCGGCTACTTACTGATAAGTGGCTGTACGGCTCGATCGGCCAGCCGCCAACAGCTGCACCGGTGGATAAAGGGCGGTGGAAGGAGCCAGCTCGGGGGGGAGAGCACTCCAACCACCGCCGCCGCGCATCATCGGCGAACTTGGAGTTTCGCGCAAGCTTGCTATGCAGACTACACTTACACTTGACCCGACCAGACCGGGTCACTCCACCGATTAGCTATTTTCGATCGCTCGGCAGCGCACGCAGCTTGACCCCGAGCAACTCGGCTACGCGTTGTGCGACAGGGCGCGGCAGCTCTGGCTCGTTGAGTCGGTGTTCAGCTACGGAGCGCGCTTGTGCGTAGGGCTCGCCCTTGAGCGCAGGCAGGATCAGCTCGACCCACCGGACGAGGGTCTTGGGGTCGGCCTCGCGCAGCGCTTGCTCGAAGACGTCGATCAAACGCTTCTGGTAGGTGACCGAAGCGAGACACAGCGACACGAAAGTCCGAACCAGACCGTCGCGCGCGATCTCGGAGGCCGCGCCGAAGGAGGTCTGGAGCGTCTTCAAGTGCTTCGCGACCTTGGCCGGCGCGACGCGCGCCAGCAGTGGCAACACATGCGCCGAGCTTTGCGCGACTCGCGGCCGCTCCGCGCCCAGGCTGGCGACCAGGCGCTCGATGTGAGGCGCGAGCAGCTCGGGCTTCTGGTTCGCGACCTCTTCGAGCACCTTGGCGGCCAAGATGGCCGTGCTCTCCTTGGGATCGACCAGCCCGCGTACGTAGTGATCGAGCGGCGGCTGAGCGGTACCGGCGATCAGCTCCGTTGCGAGCGTGACGGCCTGCGCGGGTGGTCGCTGACTCGCGCTCACGTCTTTCTCGGCGCTCGCTGCGGGCTTGTGCGTCATGGCCGGTTGCTACACCCAGGGTAGCACAGGCCCGCGACACAAACCCTTTGCGCGTACGTGCGTTCCGGGAAATTCGCGGCGCGCTACATGCGCTCGGGTGCCTCGATCCCCAGGAGTCCCAGGCCGCGCCGCACTTGTCGGCCGACCGACCACGCGAGCATCAGCCGCGCGTCTCGATCTTCGGGCTCGGCCTTCAGCACGGGGCAGGCCTCGTAGAACGCGCTGAACAGACGTGCCAGGTCGTATACGTGCTCGCACACCAGGTGCGGCAGACTTTGCTCTGCGGCCTGGGTGACTGCATCGGCGAAACGCAGCAAGTGTTTGGCGAGTGCCAGCTCGGCGGGATGGCTGAGGCGCGGCTTCGTTTTGAGCGGCAGCGTTGCCGGATCGACCTCTCCCTTGCGGAAGATCGCGCGGATGCGCGCGTGGGCATACTGCAGGTACGGGCCCGCGTTGCCCTTGAACGAGATCATCTTGTCCCAGTCGAACTGATAGTCGCTGGCGCGGTTCTGCATCAGGTCGGCGTAGCGAACCGCGCCGATGCCGACCACGGGCGCGAGCTGCTCGATCTGCGCGTCGCTCAGCTCGAGCACGTTCTCCTCGCGCGCTCTGCGCATGTGTTCAGCCGCGCGCGCGACCGCTTCATCGAGCAACTCGGCGAGCTTGATCGTGCCGCCCTCGCGCGTCTTGAGCGCCTTGCCATCTTTGCCCAGCACGGAGCCGAAGCTCACGTGCTCGAGCTGCATGTCGACGCCCATCCGCCCGAGCAACGCGAACAGTTGCTTGAAGTGCAGCGCCTGGGGGTTTCCAACCACATAGATCGCCCGCTCGGCGTGGAAGTGATCGCGGCGGTAGAGCGCGGTGGCGATGTCCGTGGTGGAGTAGAGGTAGGCGCCGTCTTTCTTCTGCACGATCATCGGCGACTTGCCGAGCTCTGGCTGATCGTCGAAGAACACGCACAGCGCGCCCTGGTCCTCGCGCGCGAGCCCGCTCTCGCGCAACTGCGCGACCACTCCGGGCAGCATCTCCTCGTACGCGCTCTCGCCCAGCCACTGATCGAAGTGCACGTCGAGCCGAGCGTAGCTCTTGTCCAGCTCGACCCGGGTGGCACTGGAGAAACGCTCCCAGAGCGCGCGGTTGTCGGGGTCGCCCTTCTGCAACTTGGCGAGCTCAGCCCGGGCTTCGTCCGCGAAGGCGGGATCCTGCTTGGCCTCGGCGCTGGCGAGCTTGTAGACGCGCTCGAGCTCTTCGATCGGCTCGCGGTCGAGCGCGGCCTGGTCGCCGAAGCGCCGCATGCCGACGATCAACAGGCCGAACTGTGTACCCCAGTCGCCGAGGTGGTTGTCGCCGATTACCTCGTGGCCGAGGAAGCGCAGCAGCCGACAGAGCGCATCGCCGATGATCGTCGAGCGCAGGTGGCCGACGTGCATCTGCTTGGCGATGTTCGGACTCGAGAAGTCGACCACGACGCGCAGCGGCTTGGCGGCCGGGGGCACTCCGTCGCGCGCGACGTCCACCGCCTGCTCCAGCACCTGGGCGGCGACCCAGGCGGGGGCGAGCTTGATGTTGATGAAGCCCGGGCCGGCGACCTCGGCCGACTCGATCGCCTCGGCCTGGCGCACCTTGTCGGCCACGGCCAGCGCAAGCTCGCGGGGCTGCTTCTTCAGCTCCTTGGCCAGCGGCAGGACACCGTTGATCTGATAGTCGCCGTGACTGGGGTTGGCAGGCCGGACCAACGCCGGGGCCTCTACGCCCAGCGCGTCACGGATGGCTTGCGTCCCCAAGGCTTCGAGGCTCGGTTCGAGTCGCACCGAGGGCTTCTACGGTCTTTTGTCGGCCAGCGCCAGCGGAGCGCAGCTCCGGTGAGCGGAGCGAACCTCGTGAAGGGGTGGGGCCCCGACGAGCTTTGCTCGGCGGGGCGGGGGAACGTGCGACGTTCCCCCGGTTATTACAGCAGACCGACGGCTTCCTTCAGCCTGTCGCGCTCGACCAGGATCCGATCGGCGTACTTCTGATTCCCGCCGCACTTGCCACTGTTATAGAGGCCGAGCGCCGAGTTCAGGTCACCGCCGCACATCTCCATCGAGCGCGCGAGGATCTCGGCCGCTCGGTCGACGACCTCGCGTTGGCAGGCGCCCGGCTGGTTGCGGCAGCGCGCCCGGTACGAGCTGTCCCGGACGAACCGCACGTTCTGCACGCGCTTGTTCTTCGGGTGAAGCTGCAAAATGCCGAGTTCCCCGACCGCTCCCACGACAAACGGGTTCATTCCGCTCTCGCGGAACGCCATGGCAGCCAGCAACCAGGGATCGACGCCATTCTTTTCACCGGCGTCGATCAAATAGTGCGCGAACTCGGTCAATCGCCGGTCGCAGCCCTCGCGAGCTTGCCGGCAGTGGTAGATGGGGATGCTCGCCCCCTTCTTTCGCTTGTGCACTCCCACTCGAAACCGCATCGCCTGCTGCAACAGCGGTGAGGTGTCGACGTCGGCGCGAGCGTTCGTGACAGCTGACGCGCCCGCGATTGTGGAGACAACCAGGACTGCTGCCACGAAGCTGCAACGACTCAGGCTCATTTGCATGCGGTTCCCCTGCTCCCGAGGATGGCCGCTAGCCTGACGCACCTCCCCGTTGAAGACCAGACCCCTGTCTCCGTGTGCGGGTATGAAACGTGAGATGCAGGACTTTTGCGAACAATTGAGTCCCAAATGATACTTGCGTGTATACGCAACAACGCATATAACGATCGAGGTGCACGCCCCGATCGAAAGCGATAAGCGTTGGGAATTGTACAGGGTTCTCGGAGAACCCGTGCGCCTACGCCTACTTGCGCTTGCAGCGACCGAGGAGTTGTCGATCGGCGAGCTCAGCGAGCTCCTGGACGAGAGCCAGTCGAACGTGTCTCGACATGCGGCTGCGTTGCGGAAGCTCGGAATGCTCACCGAACGGCGGCAAGGCACGCGTGTGTTCGTGCGTCTGCTGGCTGCGGCCGAGCACGACGCCGTGATCCGCGACGCGCTCGAAGCCGGCCGCACGCTGTGCGCGACCGAACGCGTCTTCGAACGGGTGCCCGAGCTGATCCGGCGTCGCGACGCGGCCGCGCGCGAGTTCTTCGGCAAGGCCAAGGAGCGAAGCGAGGCGGACTCGGTCGGCTTCCCGGCCGAGCTACCTGCGTATTTGTCCATGCTCTCCGGACTCATCCCGGCGCGCGAGCTGGCGATCGAGGTCGGCACCGGAGATGGGCGCCTGCTCGAGGTGTTGGCGCCGCTGTTCCGGCGCGTGATCGCGCTCGACCGGGAGGACGCGCAGCTCGAGCTCGCGCAGCGGCGGATGGCGCGGCGCGGCCACGACAACGTCGAGCTGCTGCGCGCAGATCTGAACGATGCGGCGAGTCTGGAAGGTCTGCCGCAAGCCGACGTGGTGATCGCCTCGCGCGTGGTGCACCACGCACCGCGCCCGGCCGATGCGCTGCGCTTACTCGCGAGCCGGGTGCGCCCGGGTGGGCGCCTGCTCGTGTTGGACTACGAAGCACACGACGACGAAGCGATGCGCGAGCAACAGGCCGATCTATGGCTGGGCTTCGGCGCAACCGAGTTGCAAGCTCATGCCTCGGCGGCGGGGCTTTCGGACGTGCGGGTGACCCGGCTTCCAGCCACGTTCCATCCCGCGGGTCCCGACGCACATCTCAGCTGGCACGTGCTTTCCGCGCGGAGTCCGGTTCAAGCAGCAGATCTAAGACTGACGACAGAAGGAGACTGACTCATGGCCGACAATTACAAGGTAGCGGACCTCAACCTCGCGGACTGGGGACGTAAAGAGATTCTGATCGCCGAGACCGAGATGCCCGGTCTGATGGCGCTCCGCGAGGAGTACCGCGGCAAGAAGCCGCTGGCCGGTGCCCGCGTCGCGGGTTGCCTGCACATGACCATCCAGACCGCGGTGCTGATCGAGACCCTGGTCGACCTCGGCGCCGAGGTGACTTGGACGAGCTGCAACATCTACTCGACCCAGGACCAGGCCGCCGCCGCGATCGCGGCCGCGGGGATCCCCGTGTTCGCGTGGAAGGGCGAGTCGCTCGAAGAGTACGACTGGTGCATCCATCAGCAGCTGAAGGCGTTCAAGGACGGCAAGGCCCCGAACATGCTGCTGGACGACGGCGGCGACCTGACCGCGATCGTGCATCGCGACTACCCGCAATTCTTCCAGGGCGCGGACCCGATCCGCGGCCTGTCCGAGGAAACCACCACCGGCGTCCACGCGCTGGTTCGCATGGCGGCCGAGGGCAAGCTGAAGTGCCCGGCGATCAACGTCAACGACTCGGTGACCAAGAGCAAGTTCGACAACCTGTACGGTTGCCGGGAATCGTTGGCCGACGGGATCAAGCGCGCGACGGACGTGATGTTCGCGGGCAAGGTCGCGGTCGTGGCCGGCTTCGGCGACGTGGGCAAGGGTTGCGCCCACGCCCTGCGCGGCGCCGGCGCCCGCGTGCTGATCACCGAGATCGACCCGATCTGCGCGCTGCAGGCGGCGATGGAGGGCTACGAGGTCACGACGATGAACGACGCGGCCTCGCGCGGCGACATCTTCGTCACGGCTACCGGCTGCAAGGACATCATCCGGGCCGAGCACCTCAAGGCGATGCGCAACGAAGCCATCGTCTGCAACATCGGGCACTTCGACTGCGAGATCGACATCGCCTGGCTGGAGAAGAACCCCGAGATCAAGGAAGAGAAGATCAAGGACCAGGTCGACCACTTCATCTTCCCCGACGGCAAGAAGCTGATCGTCCTGGCTCGCGGCCGCCTGGTGAACCTCGGCTGCGCCACCGGCCACCCGAGCTTCGTGATGTCGACGTCGTTCACGAACCAGGTGCTGGCTCAGCTCACGCTCTGGAACGAGGCGGCCAAGTACAAGAAGGGCGCCGTGTACGTGCTGCCCAAGCAGCTGGACGAGAAGGTCGCGCGCCTACACCTCGGCAAGCTCGGCGTGAAGCTCGAGACGCTCTCCAAGGATCAGTCCGACTACCTCGGCGTTCCGGTCGAGGGTCCGTACAAGCCCGAAGCCTACCGCTACTGAGTTTTCGAATTCTTCCGCTTCCGGCGGGTGGCCAGCGCCAGCAGTACCAGCGCGGCCGCCCAGCCGGAGCCCCCGCGGGCCCGAGCGCCCGGCAGCGAGCAGCCGCAGCCCGAGTCGTCGGCGTCGGATCGCTCGCCGCCGTCGGCTGCAGCCCCGGCATCCTTGATAGTCTTCGGCGGCGCGGGCGGCACTTTGATCCCGGAGGCCGCGAGCGCAGCGACGGGTGCGACGATGCCGCGGCCGTAGAGCTTGTCGTGACCCTGGGCATCGGGGGTAGCGTAGGGTGCAGCCCGGGCGCTGCTCATCAATAGATCGCCGATCTCGCGCGCGCTCTTGTCCGGCAGCGCGCTCACCATCAGGGCGGCCACGCCGGCCACGACCGGGCAGGCCGAGGACGTGCCGCCGAACAGGCTCGTGTAGTCGGTACGGTCTGCGCCGTCGCTGCCCGAGATATCGGTGGTCAGCGTACCGGTCGGCGCGGTCAGGCTGAGCGACTTGCCGTAGTTACTGAAGGGTGCGGCTTCGTCGAAGTTGTTGATCGCCCCGACGTTGAGTACCCCGGGGATGGCCGCGATCTCGTCATCCTCGACCTCGCGGTTCTCGTTGCCCGCGGCGAACACCACCAGACTGCCTTTGCCATCGCGTCCGCTATCCAGCAGCTCCTCGATCGCAGCGCGGATGGTCCGCGCGACCGGCTGCGGCTCGGAGAACCCCCAACTGTTCGAGACCACGGCCGCGCCGGTCTCGAACGCGAAGTTGAAGGCGGCGATATCGGCGCTCAGCGGGATCAGCGAGTGAGTCTTGTCGAACAGCCGCACGCAACGCAGCGTGCAGCGCGGACACACCCCGGCGATCCCGATCTTGTTGTCGCCGACGGCGGCAATGATCCCCGAACAAGCTGTCCCGTGCTCATTGCCCCGCACGCCCGGTGAGAAGCTCGGATCGTCATCCCCATCGATGACATCCAAGCCGGGCAGCATCGCGGCCTCGAGATCCGGGTGCTTCAAGTCGCACCCATCATCGATCACCACCACGGTGGTGTCCGCATCCCCACTCACCACCCTCCAGACCCGCTCGATCTCGATCGCCGACAAGTACCACTGCCCCCGATACCGAGGATCATTCGGCGGCACCGAAAGCGAAGCAGCAGCCACGCGACCCAACATCAAATCCGGAATCGCCCCCACCACCGCCTGCGACCCCGAGAGCCGCACGGCCACGTCCAACCCGTCCTCCCCAGGGACGGAACTCTCCACCAAGTACATCCGCAGACGAGGATTCAGGGCGACAGCAGATCCCCCCTCTCGACCCTCGCTCGTGCTCGTGCTCGTGCTGGTGCTCGTGCTCGTGCTCGCTGTCAGTCGTTGAGCACGCAGAAACGCGTCCACCCCAACACCCGGGGCCAGGGTCACGATCGCCCCCTGGCCAACCCGCCCCCGAAACGTCCTGGGCCCCACCCGCAACGCCAATTCCCGCGGATCCACCCCCCGCGTTGCCGAGACCCAGTCCCCCCCATCCCGATACCAAACCCCGCCAGTCCCCCCGTCGGCTTGCACCCGCCCGCACACGCATGCGATCAGCCCCAACACCACGCCGAGCCTGTTGAATTCGATTTTCAAATTCATTTGCAAAACTTCAAGACTGATCGTAGTCGATCCCTCACGGAGTCCCCAATGCGTTCGATCCTACCCGCCGTGTGCATCTTGACTCTGCTCGGCTGCGCGGAAGCCAACCCGGATGACGGCGAAAACGACGTCATCAAACCGACGAAGTCCGCGAACCTGCGCGACGTGCCGTGCACGGATCAATCGATCTCGATGCTGATGCTGTATGACGAGCCGGCGAGCGGTAAAATTCGCGAGGAAGGCGAGGACCCCGATGGGTTCGTGTCCTACGTCGATGCGACCGGCGGCGGCCTGAATGCCACCCAGAGCTTCGTGTATGCGCGCTTCACCGACAAGGGCCTGGTCAAGGTCGCGCTGAGTGACGACGATGCGTTCGAGTCGTTGGACTGGGACATCGCGTTTCGGCGCTACGTGGTCCGCGTGAACAGCGGTGTATCCGGACCTGGCGAAGTGACTGTCGCGCGCACCGCGCCGAAGACGCAGTTCGCCGACTTGAAGGCAGTTCCAGCGAATCTCGACCTACGCACGGAGCAATACTTCACCGAGGACGGCTGCGAGCTCGTGGCGGACGGTTCCGGCCTCAATGCGCCCGCGACCGCGCTCGCGAGCTTCTGGACGTACCAGAACTGTGTGCAGATGACCAAGAACGTGTACGTCTTGGCGTTGCCCAAGAAGCGCCACGTGAAGCTCGAGGTGCTCTCATACTACTCACCCGAAAATCAGAAGGTGTGCGACGCGACCGGCAAGGTGCCCATGACCGCCTCCGGGGCCGGCAACGTGCGGGTGCGCTGGAATTTCCTGCCGTGATGCGCGGCGCCGCGCTGCTGCTGTCAGCTGCATGCGCCGCGCTCACCTGCCCCGCGGTAGCGCAGCGCCCGGACATGCCGAACAGCAATACGTCGCCGCCCAAGTTCGGCGCGAGCGATCGCGTCGAGCAGCTGGACTCCGCCGACGGCAAGTTTCGCATCCACTACACGCGCGCGGGCGAGCACGCGGTGCCGAGCGCCGACGCGAACGCAGACGGCGTGCCCGACTTCGTGCAGCAAGTCGCCCAGGAATACGCCGCGGTGGGCGCGTACTACGCGAGTGAGCTCGGCTTCGAGCCGCCGCTGTCGGACGGCGACGGCCGCTTCGACGTCTACCTGCTCGACTTCCCGACCAGCTCGGACGGCGAGTTCCGGAGGGAAAATTGCCTGCGCGACCAACCGTTCCGCTGCACCGGCTACATGCTGCACGAGAACGACTTCAACGGCCGCAACTACCCGTCGCTCGCGCGCGCGACGCGCATCCTCGCCAGCCACGAGTACTTTCACGCAGTGCAGGCCGGCTACGACGCTGAGGCCGGGCGCGTGACCGGGGAGGGCACGGCGGTATGGGCATCGGAGCAGTACGATCCCACGCTCACCGATCTCGAAGGCTTCGTCGCGGGCTACCTGGACAACACCGAGCGCTCCCTCGAACAGGAGCCGATGGGGCCGTTCGATCAGTTCAGCTACGGCAGCAGCCTGTTCTTCCAGTACCTGGGCGAACGTTACGGAAGAGACGTGATCCGCGAGCTGTGGGAGGCGTTGCGCGATCAGGCCGAGGCGGGTGGTAGCAAGACCTGGCCGGAGGTGCTGGATCGCGTGCTGGTCGACGCGCACGACAGCTCGCTCGGCGCAGCGTTCACCGAGTTCAGCAGCTGGAATTTGTTCACGGGCGGTCGCGCGGATCCCGAGCGCGGCTACGCCGGCGGCGCAGGCTACGCGGAGCTCGAGGTCAAGGGCGTCAGCCTGCCGTACGAAGACGACGCCCTGCGCGTGTTCCCGCTGGCCGCGCGGTTCTTCTCCGCGCGCGTGAGCCAGCGCGGGCCAGTACACTTGATCGTGAGCGGCGGCGCCGGGGATCTCGGCGGCGTTCGCCTGCTGCTGGCGCGCGTGGCTGGGGCGAAGATCGAGGACTTGAAGCTGACGGCGGCAGACCGGGAGCGCTCGCTCGAGCTCGACGAGATCGCGGCCGGCGATACCGTGTTCGCGGCGGTGATCAACAGCCGGCTGACCGGGGAGAGCGCGCGGCCGGAGGTGTGTCTGGGAGCGTGCGCCAGCGCCGAACCGGCGCCGGAAGACGACGGCCGGGACGAGGGTGGTGGCTGCCGCGTGGGTAGCGCGTCGGACGGCGCGTCTGCCGCATGGCTGCTGGGTCTGCTGCTGCTGGTGCTCGCCAGACGGCGCCGGCTTCAATCCGGCTTCCACTCGCCGTCGGGCGCTTCGATCTCCGCCCAGCGAAAGCGAAGGTTCGCCGGGTCGCCCGCGTCGTTGTAGTACGCGTCGATCACGAACTTGAAGAACGCGCCCTCGGTCGACGCGATCACGTAGCTGATGTCCTTGGGCGACAGCTCGTGGCGCATGACGTTGTAGTTGTACCAATCCTCGTCGCCGCTGTTGAACACGTTGTCGGGATCGGTATCGGCGTCCTCGTCGCTGTCCGGGCGATCCGCCGCGAAGCCCGAGGTGGGAGCGCGCGTCAGCTCCTCGAAGGACTGTTCGGGTAGGGCGGCGACGTAAACCCCGCCTGGTCCGTTTTCGCCGCCATTGGTCTTGATGCGGAAGCGCGAGAAGGCGATGTCCCACTCGCGCTTGGCCTTCGACTCCTTGCCCTCGTCGAAGTCGAATTGCTGCCAGTCTTCCTCTTCGCTCGCGTCTACCAGCGTGTCGGTCGAGCCGTCGTCGAGCGGCTTACTCGTGAACCCCCCGTGCTCGGACTTCTCCGACGTCGTCAGCTTCGCCGCGCACGCACTCGCCAGCGCCAACAAGACCACGATCATCGACACTCGCATCAGGTACCTCAATACTTTCCGGCGATCGAGCCGTAGAACGTGCGCGGCCGCAGCACGGTGTACTCGTCGCCCGCATCCAACAGGTTGTCGACGCCGACCGCCAGCTCGAGGTGCTGCGTGAAGTGCTTGGACAGGCGTAGATCCAGCTGCGCGAGTGGATCGGCCTTCTGCTCCTGCTCCACGTCCATCTCGTCCACCCTGAAGAATACGCGGCCCAGCTGCAAGCCGAAGCGCGCATTGAAGTCGGCGTCCCAGCCTGCGGGAGCGACGTGCAAGAACGCCGTGATGCGGTGCACGGGCCTGCCCTCCAGAACCCGATCGTTCTCGCCGTCGTGGGTCGCCATCCAGGTGTAGCCCACGCGGAACGACAGCTCGTCGCCTGCGCGCAGTCCCGCAAACGATTCCACGCCCATGGTCCAGGCCGTCGCCACGTTCTCATAGGTGTAGCGCGTGCCGTCCTCCAGCATCTCGCCGCTCACGATCGCGATCATGTTGCTCAGGTCGTTCCGGAAGAAGGTCGCGCCCAGATCCAGCCACTCGCGCGCGGCCCAGGTTGCCGCCAGGTCGAAGCCGTGGCTGGTCTCGGCGTCCAGGTTCGGGTTGCCGACCACCACGTAACCCACCGTGGGATTCTCGAAGCGCAGCAGTAGCTCTTGAAACGAAGGCGCGCGAAAGCCGCGGCCGTAGCTCGCGCGCAGGATCCAGCGTTCGTCGGGCTCCAACTGCAGCGCCAGCTTGGGTGAGACTTCCGTACCGAACTGCGAGTCGACGTCGACGCGCACGCCCGGCACCACGTCGAAGCGCGTGTCTCCATGCTTGTAGACGCGCCAGGCGTCCTGGCTGAATGCGGCGAGCCGGTAGCGGGCACCGAGCGTGGAGAGACGCTCGGAGTCGAGGCGCTGGAACAGCTGCTCGACGCCGAAGGTGGCCTTGTGCTGCCTCGTGAGCTTGAGCTGCAGCAGGCTCGTCAGCTGGCCCAGGTGCTCGCGGTTGTCCTCGAAGCGGTCGAGCGTGTCGCCGCGCCGCTGATCTGACAGGTATTGGTCGCGGAACTGTGAGTAGCTGGCGCGCTGGACCAGCTCCACCGAGTTGCTCGCGCGCAGCCGGTACTCGATCGAGCTGCCGAACTGCTCTTGCTGCTGCGTGCGATCCAAGACCGCGCCGCCCGCGCCCATGTCGATGCCTTGCAGCGTTTGATTGAGGTAGTTGGCCGCAGCGATGATGCGGTTCTTGGAGTCCGGCTCGAACCACAGCTTGAAGCCCGCGTCGCCTTGCGAGAAGCCGCTACCTCCGGTGTCCGCCGAGCTCTGGAAGGAGTCGCCGTGGTGGTAGCCGCCGGTGACCTGCGCGTGCAGGGTCTCGGCCAACGCCGCTCCCACGCGCCCGGTCGCGTCGAGCATCGTGCGCTCGCCGTAGCTGAAGCTGCCGTCGGCTTCGAAGTCTTTCTGCGGCTTGCGCGTGATGATGTTGACCACGCCGCCGATGGCGTCCGAGCCGTAGAGCGCCGAACCCGGCCCGCGCACCACCTCGATGCGCTCGATGTTCTCGACGCCGAAGCGATTGAGATCGATCGCGCCGTTGGTCTGACCGGGCACCCGATCGCCGTCGACCAGGATCAGCGTGTACTCGGGATCCAGCCCGCGCAGCAGCAGCGCGCTACCGGCGAAGGAACGCTGGATGGTCACGCCGTCGCGCTCCTCGAGCAAGTCGGCGGCGTTGCGCGCGCCGCTCTGCTCGATCTCCTCGCGTCGGATCACGTCGGTCGACACCAGTGACTCGCGCGCCGGCTCCTCGATGCGCGAGCCGGTGACCACGATCTCGAGCGGATCTTCGGCAGCTGGTGGCGGCGGGTCCTGTGCGCGCAGCAGACCCGAGCACAGCCACAAGCACGAGCCCAGGAGCGCCGCAGCTGATCGCGTTCGAACCACTGCGCCGTGAATAAGCGATTCGTTCCCAGCGTGCACCCACAGCCTTCGCCTTGATGAAAATGATAGTCGATATCAGAACGGTATGGGTGCGGCAAAGTGACCCAAGTCAGGGGCGGGCACGGCGGCCAGCCAATTGCGCGCCCAATGCGAATCGCGTAAAATGAGTGGACAACTTCTACGAAAGTCGCAAATCAGTGCCCATGAAGATTGGAATCCCGAAGGAAATCAAGAACCGCGAGTACCGCGTGGCCGCGACCCCCGACTGTGTGCGCGCCTACATCGCCCAGGGCAACAGCGTGCTGGTTCAAGAGAGCGCCGGGCTCGGTGCGGGCTTCGAGGACGCCGAGTACGTCGCCGCCGGGGCCACCTTGGTGACCGACGCCGCCGCGGTCTTCGCGCAGGCCGACATGATCGTGAAGGTGAAGGAGCCGCTGGCGAGCGAGTACGAGCTGATGCGCCCCGGGCAGCTGCTCTACACGTATCTGCACCTGGCTGCGGTGCCCGAGCTGGCCGTGGCGCTGATGAAGCAGCGCGTGACCGCGGTGGCCTACGAAACCATCCAGCTCGCGGACGGCAGCTTGCCGTGTCTGGCGCCGATGAGCGCGATCGCCGGCCGGCTCTCCGTGCAAGAAGGCGCCAAGTATCTCGAGCGCCCTTACGGTGGCCGCGGCGTATTGCTGGGTGGCGTGCCGGGCGTGGAGCGCGGCAAGGTGGTCGTGATCGGTGGTGGCGTGGTGGGCACGCACGCGGCCAAGATGGCCGTCGGCCTGGGTGCCGACGTGAGCATCCTCGAGCTCTCGCACCGTCGCCTGGCCGAGCTGGACGATCTGTTCGGTGGCCGGGTGCAGACGCTGCACTCGAACGAAGCCAACCTGGTCAAGTCGCTCGCCCAGGCCGATCTGGTGATCGGCGCGGTGCTCGTGACCGGCGCGCGCGCGCCCAAGCTGATCCGTCGCGAACACCTGCGGCGCATGCAGCACGGCGCGTTGATCGTGGACGTGGCGATCGACCAGGGCGGCTGCGCGGAGACCATCCGCGCCACCACGCACGACGAGCCGATCTACGAGGTCGATCGCGTGCTGCACTACGCGGTGCCGAACATGCCCGCCGCGGTCGCGCGCACCTCGACCCTGGCGCTGACCAGCACCACCTTGCCGTACGGCCTGTTGCTCGCCGCCCGCGGCTTCGAGGGCGCGGTCGCGCTGCGTCCCGAGCTCGCGCACGGCCTCAACGCCGCCGCCGGCAAGATCACGCATCCCGTGGTGGCCGCGGCCCTTTCGCTTCCGCAAGCGGCGTGAATACTGTCGGTCATGCGTGCTTCACAGACCGAAGGCCAGACCACGCACGAGCTCGACGCGACTGATCGCGGCATCATCGAGCTCCTGCGTGAAGATGGCCGCGCCAACAACTCGGCGATAGCGGCCAAGCTCGGGATCACCGAGGGCACGGTGCGGCTGCGCCTGCGCAAGCTCATGGAAGCCGGCGTGTTCCGCATCTCGGCGCTGGTCAACCCGCAGATCATTCCCGGTCATCAGCTGTGCACCATCGGCATGAAGGTGCAGGAGAGCCGGCAGCTGGAAGATCGGGCGCGCGACGTCAGCCGCCTGCCCGAGGTGCGCAGCGTGGCCATCGTGACGGGCCGCTATGACCTGCTGGCGGAAGTGCTGGTCTCGTCCAACGACGGCCTGATCCGCTTCCTGTCCGAGTCGCTGGCCAGCGTCCCGGGCATCCAGAGCAGTGAGACCTTCCTGCTGCTCAAGACGTTCGACAAGTGGATCTGACGCTGATTCGGCTTATAACCGGGGCATGACGCCTCCGCTGATCGGGCCCACGTCGCACACTTACTACTCGCAGCGCCTGCGTCTGCACTACGTCGACTGGGGCAACGAAGGGGCGCCGCCGCTCCTGCTCGTGCACGGCAACCGCGATCACTGTCGCAACTGGGACTGGATCGCCGAAGCGTTGCGCGCCGACTATCACATCATCGCGCCGGACCTGCGCGGCCACGGCGACTCGCAATGGGTGATCGGTGGGACCTATCCACTGGTCGACTATGTCTACGACATCGCGCAGCTGATCCATCAGAAGAAGCTCGCGCCGCTGACCATCATCGGACACTCGCTCGGCGGTCACATCGCGATGCAGTACTCGGGCATCTATCCGGAGTCGGTGAAGAAGCTGGTGTCGATCGAGGGCTTCGGCCCGCCGCTGGCCTGGATCGCCTCGCGCAGCAAGCGTACCGCTGCGCAGCGCATGCAGGAGTGGATCGCACAGCTGCGCGAGCTGGCGGGTCGCGAGCCGCGCAAGTACCCCAAGATCGATGAGGCGGTGGCGCGTATGCGCGAGGCCAATCCGTTCCTCAGCGACGCGCAGGCGCGGCACCTGACATCACATGGTGTCAATCAGAACGAAGACGGCACATATTCCTGGAAGTTCGATAACTACGTGCGTGCTCACTCACCTTACCTGTTCAACGAAGCCGAGATGGCGGAGCTCTGGGGTAACATCGCCTGCCCCACGTTGCTGATCCGCGGCACCGAGAGCTGGGCGGGTGACCCGGAGCGCGATGGTCGGGCCGGGCGCCTCAAGGACGCGAAAGTCGTGGCGATCGAAAAGGCCGGTCACTGGGTGCACCACGATCAGCTGCCTCAAGTGTTGGCCGCGGTGCGGGGTTTCCTGGCGGGTTGATCCCCTCTAGCTGGGACGTCGCTTTGCGCTACACTCGCGGCATGCGTTGCTGGACGCTGGCGTTCGTGGTGGTAGCCCTGACGTGCGGAGTCGCGAACCCGCAGCTGTTGGCGGCGCAAGAGCTGCGGCCCAACCCACCCCCCGCGGCGGTCACAGCCGAGAAGCCCGCAGCGGCACCAGCCCGGCGGGCCGTGCTGCTGGTGATGGAGTCTGCCGGTGGGCTGCGCGCGGCCAGCGGTTTGCGCGCCTCGCTGAACGCCCAGCCCGGCATGCAGGTGGTGTCGCTCCAGGAAGTCACCCAGAAGCAGCTGCGCCCGGCGGCGATCGTGACCGTGGCGGCCGTCACGGCCCGCACGGTCAGCGTGGTGTACTGGGACAACACCGGAACCAGCGACTCGCTGTCCGCGCCCACGCCCGCACGCGCCGATCAACTCGACGCCGTGGTGTTCGCGCTGGCCTCCGCGCTGCTCGAACGCCATCGCAGCGAATGGAGCGCCGAACGCCCCGGCATGCTCGCCCGGGCCGACGCTTCGCAGACCCCCGACGATCTCTACGCCGTGCTGGGCCGTTTCGTGAGGCAGAACCCGCGCAGCAACGTCGCGCTGCGGTTCGAGGATTTCTAGGCACGCATGTCCCCGCCGCTTCTCGCGGCACGCGAGCACCCTCGACTATGCTACGCCGCGTCTTGCGCCTCGGCGCACGCGGGGAGGGTTTCGCATGAAAAAGCTTTGGATTGGATGTCTCGTGGGGATGTGCTTCGCCTGCAACAAGGTCGAGCACGACAAGTCAGCGGCCAGCGCGCCTCCGGCCCCCAGTGCACCGGCGGAGCAAGCCGCACCCAGCGAAGCGGCGCCGAAGGCCGATGATCCGGCGGTCAAGGAGGCGAAGGCGATCGCGTCGCTCAAGTCCGATCCGGCGGGCAAGCTGAAAGCGTACGTCGGCTACAACCAGCGCTGGCTCGACATGCTCAAGCGTTTCGGTGAGCACAGCGAAGAGTACAAGGCGAAGGAGAAAGCGGGACAGCACGAAGGCGTCACCGGCTTTGCGCGCACCGCGCTCGAGCTCCACGGCCTGGGCACAGAGGCGAAGACGGCCATGGACAACGCCAAGGCGGAGAGTGGTCTCTCCGACGAGGAGCTGACCGCTCTCAAAGAGCTGACGATCCAGGCGCAGATGCAAGAGCAAATGCAAAAGGGACTCGAGCAAGCGACGTCGGCGGAGTCGAAGGAGCAAGTCGCAAAGCTCGAGCAATTCGCGAAGACCGCACCCGCCGATCAGCGGGAGCAGATGAACAAGCAACTCGAGGAGATCAAGCAGGCCCAAGTTCAGATGCGGGACATGGCGAATATGAAGGAGATGCGCGCGAAGTACGGCGACGCCGTCGTGGACGCGACGCTCGCGGTTGTGCCTCAGCTGAACGCGCAGATGAAGCAGTACCAGGCGACCGCCAAGTAGCGCGCGCCGCTGATGGCTGCGTGGTCATTTCGACAGTTTTGTCGTGCTCTCGATCACTGCAGCTCGGCGTGATCGATGATCGTCGTATCCCATGTCAGGTAGAGCAGCACGAAGTGTTACGTAACTCCGCCGCGGTCGATCGGCATGTCGAGCGACATCCCTGGGTCGGGGCTGCGCTGTAGCGTTTTGAAACAGAATGGTCGCTAGAGCCCGGTGCGCACCACCGGCAGGATCAGCGCCGAGCGGTGCAGGCCGTCTCGGTAGACGCTGACCATCGGGGCTGGATCCACGCGCGGCGTGAGGGCACCAGCCGAGAACGTCAGCACCAGCCGGAGCTTGTGCTCGGCCTTGATGATGATCGAGATCGGCAACAGGTCGAACAGGAGCTGCGCCGGCTCGCCGGGCATCAGCTGCTGCGCATCCTGCTCGAAGCTGCGATGCCACGGAAGGCCGAGGTTGTTGTACGGCGCCTGGGCCAGCTTGCGGTGGCTCGCGCGCAAGCGGCCGCTCACGTTGTACGACGCGACCGTGCCGTCCGCCGCGACATCCTGCAGCGTCGCCACGAAGTCACCGTCGTTGGCAGTCGATGACACCCACAGCTCCATCGAGGGGTGGCCGGTGATCTGCAGGTCGGTAGCGAGCTGCTCCGTCTCGTAGACCAGGCCCTTTTGCGCGGCGGTCTCCGGCGTCACCGAATAGTCGACCTTGATCTCGTCCTTGCCGTCGGGCGCCGGGCCGATCGCCAAGGTTTTTTCACCGAGGTAGTAGCGGGTGCGTTGCTCGTTCAGCATCGGCCAGCGAACCGAGCTCTGCCACTCCATGCCTTTGGGCGCGTTGTACGTGTAGAAGTGGACCTGCGGTTCGGTCATCACCTCGTTGTCTACATCCTTTAGCCAGTAGTCGAAGAAGCGCAGCTCTTCGATCATCAGATCGAAACCTGTGTCGCTCTTGACCGTCGCCCAGTCGCATTGCTTGGCCGGGCCGATGATCAGCTTCACCGGATTCTTGACGTTGCTGAACGCGAAGAACGGGCCGGATTTACCGACTTCGTCCCAATTGGCAGCGAAGTAGATCGCCACCTTCGAGAGCTGCATCGCTTCGAGATAGCTGTTTGGACTGCTCTCGGTCCACCAGGGCTTCGCGACATTCTCGCCGACGCTGTCGCGAAAAGGGACATAACCCGGGCTGTCGACGTTTTTGGAGTGCTGCGCGATCGCCTCGTTCAGCATGCCGCGCGAGTCATCGCCATCCACCGGCGCTGCCATTGCGTCGCGCTGCGCAGCCGGCACGTCCCCGACAGGCATCGGCGCCGTGCCCTTCGGGGGCGAAATGCCGCCCGGCACTGCATCGGAATACGCGTCGAACTCACAACTCAGCGGGAAGATCGCCTGCAGGTGCGGCGGCTTGGTACTCGCAGCTTGCAGCTGACTGCTGCCCGCTGCACCGCAGCCGAACATGCCGATGCGCCCGTTGCTCCAGGGCTGGGTCGCCAACCACTCCGTGATGTCGTACGCATCCCAGCGCGCGGGCTCCAACCACTCGCCGCGTTGATTGGCGATGTTGCTGCCGTATGATGCATACAAGCCGCGGAAATCCACGATCGCAACGACATAGCCGTACGCGACCAGACGCGAGGCGAAGCCCGGATAGTTCTCGAGCGTCGAGCCGCCCATGTACGTGCGACGATTGAATGGCGTATGCAGCCACAACACCGGCAACGGTTTGTCGACGACCTCACCCTTGTCGTTCTTGGGTCGGTAGAGATCGAGCGCGAGCTTGGTTCCGTCGCGCATGCTCACGTACTGTGAAGTTTGGCCGTAACCGGGGTACACAGCTTGGCTGTAGCCCGCATACTGTCCTGGTTTGGATATTCGTGCGCCGCCGATGCCTCCATCGACTGTATTTGCGCTGCCCGCCGAGCCCGATCCCGGGCCGCCGAGCGGATTGATCATCGTGACTCCCGACGCATCACAGGCGCACAGAAACAAGGCGGAGAACAGCACAGTGCCGGTCCACCAAACTGGCCGCAGCATGGGTTCCTCCCTGGCGAAGTCCGCAATCCCCTGATCGCAGCGTTGCGATCGGTCCTTCGACCCGCTGATTCTAGAACTAACGCGACGCTGCGGCAGCCAACTCTGCAGTGTTATGTCAGGCGTTTCGCAAAATAGTTAGCGCACACGAGCATCTAACAGGGCGCATTGCTGTTAGGTCGTGGCCCGGATAGGTGAGACATGCAGTGTTGGTCGTCCGTGCGCGGCGCACTCAGAGAATGCGGCTCGATCGCGCGGAATTCGCCGATCTCGCCGCAAACCGGGCGTCGAACGGGCGCGATGATATGTCCGCGAGTCGGGCACCGCTCGCGCGAGCGCAGGCGTCAGAAGTGCAGGCGAGGCGCGGGCGGTTTGGCTCAGCGACCTTTGAACACCGGCGGGCGCTTCTCCAGGAACGCTGCGCGCGCCTCGCGGCCGTCTTCGCTGCCGAACGCTCGTCGAATGTTCGCGAGCTCGAAGCGTAGTTGCGCCTGCAGATCCACGCTGCGCGTCGCGGACACCAAGCCGCGCTTGGTCAAACGCATGGTGATCGGCGAGCGTTCGGTCAGTCCTCGGCAATAGGCTGCCAACCGCGTAGGCAGCTCGGCGTCCTCCACGACCTCGCCGCACAAGCCGAGCGCCACCGCCTCGGCGCCCTCCACGCTGCGGTTTTCGAGCAAGAAGCGCATGGCCTGCTCGTAGCCGAGCGCCTGAGGCAAGCTGAACGTCAGGCCGCCGTCGGGTGATCCACCGATGCGCGGGTAGCCTGCCATCAGGCGCGCGCTCCGGGCGACGATGCGGATGTCGGCCGCCAGGGCGAGCGCGAGCCCGGCTCCGACCGCGACGCCGTTGATGCCTGCGACGATCGGCTTGTCGCAGCCCTCGCGCAGCGTCCAGAAGAAGCGGCCGACCCAGTCCAGATCGTCCAGCAGCGCGCTCTGCGGCGAGCGTGGGCCGAGCCCCTCGCCGAAGCCTTTGAGGTCGAGGCCGGCGCAGAACGCGTCGCCAGTGCCCGTGATCGCCAACACCCACACGTCGTCGTCCCTGGCCGCGTCCTCGACCGCGCCGATCACCGCCCAGGCCAGCTCGGCGTTGATCGCGTTCTTGACCTTGGGTCGGTCGATCCGCAGCGTGCGCACGTGATCGAGCGTCTGGACGTGTAGCAGTTCGGTCATGGGTCTCCTCGGCCTTCTCCGGCGAGGTGTAACACACACGGTGACGCGTTCGACTTGTCGGAGTGCGCTGGATCGGGCATGGGTTACGCCTCGGGGTGATTCATGAGCGTGGTGCTACTCGATGCCTGGCGCGACGCCACGGCAGCGGAGTTCTTTCGCAACGTCTGGCCGATGTACGTGCACGAGCTCACGGGCTACGACACCGATTTCTACGTCCTGTCGGCCCAGGGCCGCTGGCAGCCGGATCTGGTCGGTGATTGGCTGGCGGAAGAAACTCCGAGCGCGAACTTGCGTCCGAGCGTCGAGCCGCTGCTCGAGGCGCGCCAGCCGTACCAGCGCACGCACGTCATCGTGCACGACGAGCGGCCGGTCGGCTTTGCCTGCATCGGTCTGCGGCCGTTCAAGTACATGCCGGAGGACGCCGAGCTGACGATCGCCGAATTCTTCGTGATCCACGCCTTGCGCGGCACGAGCCTCAGCCGCCGCGCGCTCGAGCTCGTGCTGGGGCGCTACGCCGGCCGCTGGCAGCTGCGCGTGCTGCACGACAACTCGCGCGCCATGCGCTTCTGGTCCAAGACGCTGCCGCAGGCGGGCGCGAGCGAGGTGAAGTCGCGCGCCGAGCACGGCGACGTGGCATTTCGCTTCGTCACGCGCCGGACGGCGTCATAGCCCGCGCATCCAGTCCGGACGCAGTCGCACGCGGCCGTCGAGTGCGCCGTCGATGGCAGCGACGATCGCCTGGCGATCGCGCGGTAGGCGGCCGCCGAGCGCGAGGTGGTTGCTGGCGTGGTTGGTGCGGAACAGCGCGTCGCGCGGGCGCGCGAGATCGACGATCGTGCGCAGCTCCTCGAGCATGCGCGGCACGGTCGGCAGCTCCCAGAAGCCCTTGTCGCGCAGCTTGACCAGCGGCGTGTTCGGCACGACCGAGGTGGTGAGCGCGGCGAAGTACTCCGGATCCATTGCGGTCACCAGCTCCGCGGTGCGCTCGGCGTGGACCTGGGAGCGCTCGACGCCTGCGATGCCGAGCAGCACGATCACGCTGATGCGGAAGCCCGCGGCCTTGGCGCGCCGTGCGGCCTGCACGTGGTCGTCGTGCGTGGCGCCCTTGGCGATGCGCTTGAGCGTCGGATCATCGCCCGACTCGGGACCGATGTAGAACAGCGACAGGCCGAGCTCGCGCAGCTCGCGCAGCTCCTCGTCGCTCTTGTTCAGGATGTTCTTGGCCGTGGCGTAGCACGACACCTGCTTGAGCCGCGGCAGCTGAGCGCGCGCGGTCTCGAGGATGGCGCGCCAGTGCGGCAGCTCGAGCACCAGCGCGTCGCCATCGGCGACGAACAGCTTGTCGATGCGCCCCTGGCTCAGCTGCGCAGCCGTGCGCAGATCTTCCAGAGTCTCCGCGAGCTCGCGCACGCGGAACTCTTTCTCCCGGTACATGTCGCAGTAGACGCACTTGTTCCAGGAGCAGCCGATGGTGGCTTGCAGGATGTAGCTCTCGGCCTCGGAGGGCGGGCGGTAGATCGTGCCTTCGTAACGCATGCTTCTGGGCTCTGCTGCATAGCCGACCGCGCGCCGCGTGTCACGAGTTCGGCTGGCCGAACAGCCAAAAACCTCGAAAAATCGGCCACATGGCCGATGCGACGCGGCTTGCGACCGGCCCTGGCATTGGATATATCGCAGCAAGTTTCACTCTTGGAGACACAGGACATGAGCTGGATCGACGACAAGGCTTACAGTGGGTTGAGTCTGATTCGCGAAGTGCGCGAGCAGCAGGTCTATCCACACTTTCGTCCCTACGAGACGGGCGGCATTCACGCCACGCTGTACGGCAAGCCGGTGATCAACTTCAGCTCGAACGACTACCTCGGGCTCACCCTGCACCCGAAGGCCAAGGAAGCCGCGCGCGCGGCGGTCGAACGTTTCGCGTGCGGTCTGTCCTCGTCGCGCGTGCAAGCCACCACCACCGCACACGTCGAGCTGGAAGAGCGGTTGGCGCAGTGGTTCGGTTGGGAGAAGTGTCTACTGTCCACGACCGGCTATCAGTCGATGGTCGGTACGATCCAGGCGCTGGCAGATCGTGACACCACGCTGGTGTTGGACAACCTCTCGCACGCCTGCATCCTCGACGGCACGTTCCTGGCTGCCGGCGTGCCGACGCAAGCGCCCGAGGTTCGCTACTTCAACCACAACTCCGCGCGCTCGCTCGAGCGCTGCCTGAAGACGCGCCAGCGCAAGAACGCGCTCGTGCTGATGGAGGGCATCTACTCGCTCGACGGCGACCGCGCGCCGCTCCCCGAGTTCGTCGAGGTCTGTGAGCGCTACGAGGCCGTGCTGCTGTGTGATGACGCGCACGGCACCGGTACGCTGGGCAAGTACGGCAAGGGCCTGGTCGAAGAGACGGGCATGCAGGGCAGGGTGCCGCTGCTGATCAGCACGTTCTCGAAGACCTTCGGTGGCATCGGCGGCATCCTGCTCGGCAAGTCCGACGTCGTCGAGTACGTGCAGCACAACGCGCGCGCCTTCCTCTTCAGCGCCTCGCTGCCCGTGCCGATCGTCGCGGCCGCGTCGGCGATCCTCGACATCCTCGAGCAAGAAGGCTCGGCGCTCGTGGCCGAGCTGCACGAGAAATCTGCGTACATGCGCAAGAACCTGCTCCAGCTCGGCTTCGACCTGGGCAAGAGCGACACGCACATCATGCCCGTGATGTGCCGCGATCAACGCAAGGCGTTGTTCATGCACGTCGCGCTGCTCGAGTCCGGCGTGAACATGGTGCCCATCACGTACCCCGGCTGCAAAGAGGGCGAAGAACGCCTGCGCCTGAACGTGACGCGCGGCCACACGCGCGAAGACATGGACAAGGCGCTCGAGCTCCTCGACACGTACGGCAAGGTCTTCTACGTCCAGTCGGGCGACGACCTCGGCCCCATGGAGCAGTGGGCCGGGTGAACTTCGGCAGCGGCCGTTGCGCAGAGGAACTAGCAACTAGGAACATGAACATCGACTAGCAGCACGAAACGATCTTCGTTCCGTGCTCGCGTTTCTGTTCCTAGTTGCTAGTTCTAAGACACCACGCGCAAGCG
This sequence comes from Polyangiales bacterium, assembly GCA_035274465.1. Lineage (GTDB taxonomy): Bacteria > Myxococcota_A > Polyangia > Polyangiales > JAFGIB01 > JADGRF01. The sequence continues at coordinate 41,803 of DATEOF010000470.1, read as the reverse complement.
CCGCTCCGAGCGGCGCGCTGGCTTGGTCGCCTCGATCGGTGCATCCAGGCCGAGCGACAGGTCGCCGACCAGGTCGTAGTCTGCTGCGTGCGTGATCTTCACGCGGCGGATCTCCCCCGGCTGCGCGGCGCCGTTGATCAGGTGCACCTGGCCGTCGACCTCGGGTGCCTGCCCGGCATGCCGTCCCACCAGCAAGAGCTCGCTCTCGTCGCTCTCGCCTTCGACCAGTACCTCGAGCTCCTTGCCGATCAATGCCTTCAGCCTGCGCTTGCTGACCGCGCGCTGGGCCTTCATGAGCTCGCGGGCGCGGCGTTCGATCAGCTTCGGCGCGACCAGCTCTTCCAGGCTGCCGCTGTGCGTGCCTTCTTCGTGCGAGTAGCGGAACACGCCCACGTGATCGAGCTCACCCGCTTCCACGAACTGCCGCAGCGCGGCGAAGTCTTCGTCGGTCTCGCCGGGGTGGCCGACGATGAAGGCGCTGCGCATGAACACGCCGGGGATGTTGTCTCGCAGCCGCGCGATGAACTCGCGCTGGCGCGCGGCGTTGTAACCGCGGCGCATGATCTTGAGCATGCGGTCGGTGACGTGCTGGAACGGCGCGTCGACGTAGGGCACCAGCTTGCCGCCCGAGCCGAGGATCTCGACCAGCGCGTCGTCCATGCGCTCGGGGTAGAGGTAGAACAAGCGCAGCCAGCGCAGCGCGCGCACGTCGAGCAGCGCGCGGAGCAGCCCCGCCAGATCGCTGCCGTCTTTCAGGTCGCGGCCGTAGGCGATGGTGTCCTGACTGACCAGGTTGATCTCGACCGTGCCTGCCGCGCACAGCCGCTCGACCTCGGCCACGACGTCCGCGATCGGCCGCGAGCGCTGCGTGCCACGAAAGCTCGGGATCGCGCAGAAGCTGCAGCGGCGCGAGCAGCCTTCGGCGATCTTCACGTAGGCGCTGTGCTTGGCAGCCGACAGCTGCCGCGGATCACTCTGGCGGTAGACGTACTCGGCCGGGTTGCCGACCAGCATGCGCGCGGCCGGGTGCTCGGTGTCGGCTTGCAGCACGCTGCCGAGCTTGAGCATGTCGCTCGAGCCGAGGAAGTGGTCGACTTCGGGCATCTCCGCCGCGAGCTCGCTCGAGTAGCGCTGCGACAGGCAGCCGGCGACGACCAGCGTCTCGCAGCGGCCCTTCTGCTTGAAGTCGGCCAGCTCGAAGATCGTGTCGATCGACTCTTGCTTGGCCGCCTCGACGAAGCCGCAGGTGTTGACCACGATCACTTCGGCTTCCGCGGCGTCGGCGACCAGCTGGAAGCCCAGCCCGCCGCTCACCCCCAGCATCACCTCGGTATCCACTCGGTTTTTCGGGCAGCCGAGGGACACGAAGTGGATGGTCTTCTTGGGCGTTTCCGTCACGGCGCCAAAGTTGCGGGCTCCGGCCGTGTCCGTCAACCCGGATTCGACCGGAAAGCTCGCGCCTCAGGGCGCGACCTTTCCTCTGGCTATCGGTCGCCGGCGCTGTGCGGCGGCTCTGCAAGTCGCTTGCGCAGCTCCGGAAACTGGCTGAAATGCAGCGCCACGCGGTTGGAATAGGGCGCCATGGCCTCGAGCTTGGCCTGGATCTGCGCGAGCAGGCGCGTGACCTCGTCGTGCGCCAGCTGCTGGTCGACGGTGGCCGCGCCCTGCAGCGCCTGGAGCTGCTCCTTGAGCTCGGCGATCTGAAAGCGCAGGTCGTTGTGCTCGCTGCGCTTGGTGTCGAGCTCCGTGCGCAGGCCGAGCGTGCGTTCGCGCTCGCTGGCCAATCGGCGGGTGCCTTCGACCAGCTTGCCGAATTGCAGCGCCTCCTGCTCGTTGAGCGCGCGTCCAGCCTTGGCCTGCAGCGGGCCGGCGGCGATCTCGAACATGTTGCACATGGCGCGATCCAGCCGCTCCTCGGACGAGCGCAGCGCCTCGCTCAGGCTCTCGATCACGCGGCCCAGGCGCGAGTCGTCCTTGGCCAGCTCGTCGAGCGCGCGGCCGATGCGATCACGCGGCCCGCGCGTCTCTTCCTCTTCTTCCGTGGCGCGCTCGGCGGCTTCGCGCAGGCGCTTCCGCAGCACCTGTACCTCGGTCACCGTGTTTTCGAGGTACTCGATGGTCTGCGGCAACCAGCTCGGCGCCGTGCCACCCGGGTGCGCGTCGCCGAGCATCGAACGGTACAGGTCGATGGTGCGGTAGAGACTCTCCTCTTCGCTCGGCCCCGGCACGATCGCAGAGTCCTCGAACGACTCCGGGGTGCTGTCGTTCCCGAGACGGCCGCGAGCCACGCCAGGCAGCTCGTCGAGCAGTTGCTGCAGCGCCTCCACCAGGTGGTACGCGTCACGGAAACGCTGGCCGGCTTCCTTGTGCATCAGGCGAAGCACCAGCTGATCGACCTCGGGCGGAACGCTGGCGTTCACCGCGCTGGGCTTGGGCGCCGGATCGTTCAGGTGCTTGACCAGCAGGATGGTCGTCTTGCCTTCGAACGGCAGGCGCCCGGTCAGCATCTCGAACAGCACGCAGCCGAGCGAATACAAGTCGGCCGAGGGCAGCGCAGTCGCGGTGTGGATCTGCTCGGGCGCGATGTACTCGGGCGTGCCGACGATCGTGCCCTGGCCGGTGATGCGCATGTCGTGCTCGATGCGCGCCACGCCGAAGTCGAGGATCTTCACGTAGTCGGGGTCGGCCTTGCGCCGGACCAGGTAGATGTTCGCGGGCTTGATGTCGCGGTGCACCACGCCCAGCTCGTGTGCGCGCGCCAAACCGAGGGCGATCTGCGTGGCGATGCGCAGCGCACGCCGCGGCGGCAAGGGGCCTTTTTCGATCTCTTCGCTGAGTGGTCGGCCTTCCAGATACTCCATCACCATGTACACCAGGCCGTCCTCGGTCTCGCCGAAGTCGGTGATGTCGATGATGTGCTCGTGGTTGATCTGATTGGCGGCGCGCGCCTCACCCAGGAAGCGCTTGCGCTGGCGCTCGTTGCGCACCAGCGCCGGCTCCAGGAACTTCAGCGCCACGTCGCGACCGATGATCTGGTGTCGCGCGCGGTAGACCGAGCCCATGCCGCCCGAGCCCAACTCCTCTTCGATTAAATATCGGCCGCCGATGGTGCGTCCCACGAACGGATCAGCGGGTTCGCGCAGCGCGGTGCCGTCGATCGGACATGTCACGATGTCGCCGCGGAAGCGTGCGTCGCAGCGCGGGCATACCTTCAGTGACAAGGTGCGATCCTCATCCGGGTAGGATATCGGTCGCTCCGCGCTGCAGCCATATGCGATGGTGTGGCATGGCAGCGCTCGGCTTGCGGAGACCTCATTCAGGGTTTATCGGTTAATTATGTCAAAACGCGGCCTGGGGTTGTTGGGTGGTCTGGCCCTCCTGTTGGGACTAGCCGAGTCGGTAATGGCCGACCCGCCTCCGTCGGCTGCACCGGTGAGCTGCGTGGACGTCTCGCAAGACGCCCCGTATGCCGGCCTGGGTTACGACCACATCGTCAAGCTGACCAACAACTGCAAGAAGCCCGTGAGCTGCAGCGTCAAGACGGATGTGAATCCCAAAGCGCAGCAAGTGAACCTGGCAGTGGGCGAGAAGAAGAGCATCGTCACCTGGCGCGGCTCGCCAGCCTACGCCTTCACGCCTGACGTGACTTGTCAGTAGTCGTCAGACCCTGAATGTCGCTAGCCGCAGCTGATGGCTGCGAGGACAATTCGAGCCGTTGCTCCGGTAGCGCCAGCTCCGCACCTGCCGCTTCGACCACCTGCATGAAGTCGAGCAGCACGTCCTGGCGGATGGCGTTGAACTCGTTGGCGTTGGTCGTGGCGAAGAACGCGACCACCTCGATCACCAGCGCGGATACCGCGAGCTCGCGCAGCACCACGCTCGTGTCTTGCCCGTCGCTCCACAGCTTCGGGTGCTCGCGCAGCACGCGCATCAGCTCGCGCAGGATCTCGCGCACTTGATCGGTGCTCGTGTTCAGGCGCAGGCGTATTTCGCAGAACAGGCGCATGCGATCGCGCGGCGCCATGTTCTCCGGCTGCATCTCGGCCAGCTTTCCGTTCGGGATGCTGATGACCGTCCGAGCCGGCGTGCGGAGACGCGTGGAGCGCATGCCGATCTCCTCGATCGTGCCCTCCACGCCGTTCACCTTGACGTAGTCGCCTTCACGAAACGGCTTGTCGATCGCGATCGAGAACGCGCCCAGCCAGTGTTCGAAGGTCTTCTGCGCCGCGAGCGCCACCGCCAAACCGCCGATGCCGAGGCCGGCGAGCAGGCTGGTGACCGAATAGCCGAGCTCGGACAGCAGGGCGACGGCCGCGAACGCCACCACCACCAGCTTGCCCATCTTCGCGACCACCGGCACGAGCGCACGATGCGCGCTCTCGCCCAGCGTCATGTTCGACAACACCCGAGTGGCCACGTCGACCGAGCGGATGAAGGCCCAGAACAGGCAGATCAGCCAGGCCGCGCGAAGGATGTGATGGGCCTGCTGTTCTGCCGCCGGTCGCAGGCCGAGCAGCGGTGACAAGAAGAACGTCGAAAGCAGCGTCCACGTGACGATCAGCGGGCCGTTGAGCGCTTCGATCAGCGCGTCGTCCCAGGGCGTGACGGTGCGTCGTGCCAGCGGTCGCACTGCGGCACGGGACAGGCGATGAAACGCGTAGCCGATGACGAAGCCCAGCAGCAGGACGATCGGCATGCCGATCCATTGCGCCCACAACAGGTTGCCGGGGCCGCGCTTGCGCAATGCGGGGGGCGCGAGCTCGAGCAGCACACCGTCGAACGCTTCTTCCGCGGCTTCGTACAGCGGTCCGTTCTCTTGGTGCTTGGTGGGCGCCGCGCTGGCCAACGTCGGGGCCAGCAGCACACCACCGAGCGCGAGCGCCAGCAGGAAACGTCTGGAGATCAGCTGTGAATTAAACATGACGGGCTGCTTCGCTCTCACGAAGCAGCCCGGTCATAGCACAGTCAGAGGACAGCTCAATCTCGCAGGACGTGGCAGTTATAGCCGTCCGGATGCACCACCAAGTAGTCCTGGTGATAGTCCTCGGCCATGAAGAACGTGCTCGCAGGCACGATCTGCGTGACGATCGGGCTCTTCCACTTCTTCGACTCGTCGACCTTCTTCTTCACGGCTTCCGCCACGCGCTTCTGTTCTTCGCTGGTGTAGAAGATCGCCGAGCGATACTGCGTGCCCACGTCGTTCTCTTGACGATTCAGCGTCGTGGGATCGTGCATGCGGAAGAAGTAGCCGAGCAGGGCTTCGTAGCTGATCACCTTGGGATCGAACACGATCTTCACCGACTCGGCGTGACCGGTACGGCCCGTCGTGACGTCTTGATAGCTCGGGCTCGACAGGCTGCCGCCCGTGTAGCCCACGTCGGTCGAGATCACGCCCGGGATCTTCCGCAGGATGTTCTCCATGCCCCAGAAGCACCCGCCCGCGAGGATCGCCGTCTCGCGTGTCTGGCCGGGCTCTGCCTTCGGCGCATTCTCGCTGCCGGCTTGCTTCACGTTCGGGAACAACTTGGCGAACTGGCCGTAGCCCTCCTGCTGCAGCTTCTCCGCGGGGATGAAGCGCAGCGACGCAGAGTTCATGCAGAAGCGCTGGCCCGTAGGCGCGGGGCCGTCGTCGAACAGATGACCCAGGTGCGCATCGCCGCTCTTCGAGCGCACCTCGACGCGGCGCATGCCGTGGCTGTTGTCCGTCTTCTCGACCACGCTGCCCGTCTCGAGCGGCTTGGTGAAGCTGGGCCAGCCGGTGCCCGAATCGAACTTGTCCGTGGACGAGAACAGCGGCTCGCCGGTGGTCACGTCGACGTAGATCCCGGGCGCATGATTGTCCCAGTACGCGTTGCGGAACGGGGGTTCGGTGCCCGAATGCTGCGTGACCTCGTACTGTTCCTTGGTCAGGCGCGTCTTGAGGTCGGCGTCACTCGGCTTCTTGTACGGAGTTTGACTCACGGTGCCTTCCTTCTTTGGGCTCGCAGGCCCGGGTTTGACCGGCGCTGGCTCGGCGTGTGCCGTGCAGGCACACAGTACCACCGCCATCACCACGAAGTTTCGGGATGCTCGCATGCCGCACCATCTCCTACCCGACACCCGCTGCCCTTGTCTCTAGAACCGAAATAGCGGTCTGCAAAGGCGGTGTTTTGGGTTCGCTCACCTTGTACGGAGCAGCCGCCGCAAATGTTTCACCCCGCGAAATGGCTGCGATTTTCTAGCTACGCTCGACTCGGATCGCCTGGCCGTGGACGGCCGAGGCTCGCTCCGAGACCAGGAACCCCAGTACGTCGGCGACCTCCTCGAGTTTCACCCAGCTGGTCGGATCGGCTTTGGGCATGGCGGCGCGGTTCTGCGGCGTGTCCATCGTGCCCGGCAGCACCGCGTTCAGCGTGATGCCCGTCCCGCGCAGCTCGGCCGCGGTGCTCTCGACCACGCGCAGCTGTGCGGCCTTCGACGCGCCATAGGCCGCGCGCTTGGCCACGCCAGCCAGCGCGTCGATACTGGCGACGACCGCGATGCGACCGGACCGCTGCGGCAGCATGATCGACAGCGCCGCCTGGATCACGTGCACCGTGGTCATCACGTTGATCTGGAACAGGTCCTCGAAGTCCGAGTCGGCGGCGTCCGGGAGCGCGCTGCCCGCGCGGAACGTGCCGACGGTGTGCACGACCGATTGCAATTTACTTCCGGACAGGGGCAGGGCCGCGAACGCGCGCCGCACGCTCGCCCCATCGCCCAGATCGAGCTCGGCGACCGGCGCCCCGTCGAGCACGATGCGCGAGCGCTCGACCTGCGCCACCCGCAGGCCGTCGGCAGACAGACGAGAGACCACGGCACTGCCGAGATTGCCGTTGGCACCGGTCACGATCGCGAGAGCTGGTTGGGTCATGCGGCGACTGTACGCCGGTTGGACCGATCAAGCAGTGGCTGTCGGCACGACCGACAAACGCGGAGCGTCGCGGTGGAAACCGCCGTAGCGACTGATCTGCGTCGCGATGCGCGTCACGTTCTTGAGCGGGGAGCCCGGGTCGCTCACGATCACGCCCAGCCCCGTGACCACGAAGCCGCTGCTGCCCGCGTGGCCGAGCAAGATGGAGCGGTAGCAGCGACCGCCGTGGATCATGTACCCGGTGTTCGCGGTGGAGTCGGGCTCGAGGTCGCCCGTGGCGAGGTTGTCCGCGAGCTCGTTCACCAGACTCTTGCGCGCGACGGCATCGACCTCCGGGGGTGGGTCGTGGTCCGCGCGGCTCGCCGCCAGCGTGCAGCCGTCGTGCGTGACCGCGTACAGGAAGCCCTGCGCGCTGCCGGTCTCGGCCAGCAAGAAGTCGAGGCTGCGTTGGGCGCGCTCTTCGGTGCTGTCGCACGCGGTGAGCGCCTGCATGATCTGCATGCCGAGGTGGTGCGAGCGCTCGTCCAGGGCCGAGTCGAAGTCGCCCAGGAAGGTCTTGTTCGCCAGGCGCCGCAGGCGTTCGTGGCGCGCTGCGAGCGTCTGGCTCGTTCCGCCCTTCAGCTGGGCCGCCAGCTCCGCCAGGTGCAGCTCGGTGCGCTCGGCCGAGTTGCCGAGCAGCGCGATCCACGCCTGCGTCTCGTAGACCAGGGCCAGGTTCAAGCCCTTGCAGCCGAGGGCCCGACACTCCGCGAGCGCGTCCGCGGCGTGGCGTTCCGCTTCCGAGAAGCGGTTGCAGCGCGCGAGCGCCAGCGCGAGCGGCAAGCGGATGTGATTGCGCTCGATCCCGAGCTGTGCGCGCTCGGCTGCCGCCAGGTGCATCTCGCCGCAGCTGCGAGCGGCAGCGTACCGCTCCATCATGTACAGGGTCAGCACCTGCGCCCCCGCGGCGTAGGACCAGATCTGGTGCTCGCCTGCGCCCACCAGCGTCAGGGCAGTCTCGATCTCCTGCAGCGCGACCGGCAGGTCGCCCCGGATGCGGGCATGCTCGCTGCGCGCGTAGTGCAGCACGGGTTGCCAGTTCGGGAACATGCTCGCCAGGCTCTCGATGCTGTCCGTGGCCTGCTTGAGACGCGTCAGGTCGTCACACACGGCGTACGCAGGGATCTCGCGCAGCAGGTGGGTGCCTTCCATCTGCGATCGCCGCACCCGCTGCACCATCAGCAGCTCCGCCTGCGAACGCTCGTGGTCCGCCGCCAACGCATCGCCTTGCCAGACGCGATACAGCCCGCGCGAGTGACAGGCGTTGATCTCGTGCAGAGGGCTGTCGGAGATGCCGTCGATCCACTTCAGGCACGACTCGAGGCCGAAGGCCGCGTCGAGGTTGGCCATCACGAAGAAGATGCCCTTCTGCGTGGTGATGCGGTAGGTCTGATCCAGGCTCGAATTGTCCAGCTGGGCGAGGCGCTCGAGCAGCTTCAGGTACATGTCGCGCGCCTGATCCGTGCGCCCTGCGATGCGCTGCGTCACTGCCTCGACGACCTGATGCACGATCTCGATGCCCGGCGACATCGGGACGAGCGGTGCGAGGGAGGGCAAGAGCCGGAGCAATTCGAGGTCGAGCGACGAAGAGCTCGCGCCCACGCACGTCAGCACCGCGCGGGCGAGCTCGCCTGCAGCCTCCAGCGGCGGGAGCACGCGCTCGTGTTCGGGCAACGAGTCGTAGCGTTGCCTGGCCGCAGCCAGCGCTTCCTTGAGGCGCAGCTTGGGATCGAGCGACGCATCGAGCCGCGCGTAGATGTCCAGGCCGGCGCAGCGCGACAGCTCCGCGACCGGCGCGAGGTAGTGATAGCGCGAGGGTCGGCAGGTCGAATCGTACGGCGACAGGCTGATGACTCGGCGCTGCAACAGATAGCACACACGTGCGGGCCGGCCGGTCGCGACCGCCAGCTCGAGCGCGCGATCGAACACGGATAGCCAGCCCGGCGGCAACGAGTTGATCAGCCTCACGAACGCGTCGGGATCCGCCGCGGTGATGCGCGGGGAATCCTCGCAGTGCTTGATCAGCACATCCAACCCGCGCTCGTCGCGGCCGGCCTTGAACCAGTGGAGCGCGCACAGGATCTCGGCGTTGCCGCGGCGCTCGAACACGTCCGCGAGCCGTGCGTGGAGGGGGCGTTCCGCCTCCTGCTCGATCGTGGCGAGCAGCGCGTTGGCGAAACCTTGCGCCGCGATGGTGAAGGTATCGCCGCCACCCACCACCACGCCGACCAGGCGCAGCTCGTCGAGCGAGCGGCGGACCTGCAGCAGATCCCCGTCCGCGAGCACCTCGCACTCCTGGAGCGTCAGGTTCTGGCCGCCACACAGCGCCATGGCCTGCGCGAGTTGCCGCGCCTCCGGCGACAGCGCCATCACGCGCTCGGACAGCGCTTGCGCCAGGCTGGTGGGCAGACTCGCGGTGTCGATCTTGGCCGGCAGCGACCACGTGCCGTCGTGGTAGCGCAGGACGCCCTTGTCCACGAGGTGCTGCGCGAGCTGCATCAGGTCGCGCGGGCGGCCCTCGCAGACCTCGTGCAGCCGCGACGTCAACAGCTGCACGTTCGGGACGTCGCCGAACACCGAGCGCAGCAGCAGCTCGGTCTCGTGCAGGCGGAGCGCCGACAGCTCGAGCTTGCTGCTCGCCTCGGCCAGCACGCGCCGGCTGAGCGAGAACGCCCGGTTGTCGGTCGGCATGCTGGACACGACGAACAGTCGGTGCTGGCGACACTCCTTGGCCAGGAGCGCGATCAGCGAGGCCGAGGCCTCGTCGATGCGGTGCAGATCGTCGACCACCAGCAAGAGCGGGCGCAGCTGACAGAACGCCAGCAACCAGGCGCGGATGGCCTGCTGCAGCGCGGTCTCGCGCTCACTCTCGGACTGCTTGCCTGCCGCCGTCAGCGGCGTACGACCCGCGCCCAGCGCTTTCAGCTCGGGGATCGCCGCGGCCAGGACGTCCCAGTGCGGCTTGGCGCTGTCGACGGCCTGCGTCTCTGCGGCCTCGAGCAGCCGCCGGCCCAGGGCTCGCGCGACGCCGAGCTCGCCCGACAGCGCGTCGGACGGATCTGCACGGATCACCGTCGCGCCGGCCAGCTTGCCTTCCAGCACGCAGGCATCGAGGAAGCGCGTGCGGCCCACGCCGGGTGGGCCCTCGACCAGCACTGCGCGACCGCGGCCGTTGCAAAGCGCCGAGGTGTACTTGCGCATGCGCGCCACTGCGCGATCGCGCCCGACCAGGTTCGGGGTCGCGAGGTACGCCTGCGACACCAGCAACTGCTCGTCGACCGGCAGCCCGGCCACCGCGCGCAGGCGCTGCATGACCTCGGATGCGTTCGAGGGACGCAGCGCCGCGTCCAGCTGCAGGAGCTCCATCACGAGCGCGTCGACGGCGGGCGAGATGTCCGACACGATCTCGGACGGCGCCGGTGGCCGCAGCTTCCACATGCTCTCGAGCTGCGCGAACGTGCGCGCGGGATATGGAAAGCGGCCGGTCAGGGTGAAGTAGAGCGTCGCGCCGAGCGCGTACAGATCGGTGCGGCCATCCAGCGACTGCAAGCGCACGAGCTCGGGCGCGCAGATCGCCGGTGTTCCGACCACTGACTTGGACGGACCCATGTCGACCATGGCACCGAAGTCGATCAGCTTCGCGCGACCGTCACTCGTGCAGCGCACGTTGCGCGGGCTCAGGTCGCGGTGCACCAGGCGCCGCGAGTGCATCAAGGACAGCGCCGAGCAGATGTCACTCGCGACGGCACACGCCGTGCGCCAATCCAGCCGCGAGCGCTCTTGAAGATCGCCGCCGTCGAGCAACTCCATGGTGTAGTAGGGGTCGCCAGCGTCGACGCCGTAGTCGAACACCGAGACCACGCGCGGATGCGCCATCTGCGACAACGTGTGGAACTCGCGCTCCAGATGCGCGATGCCGCGCCGGCGCGCGTCGGGGTCGACGTCCGTGCGAAGTCGCTTGAGCGCCACCTCGCAGCCGCGCACGGTGTCGAGCGCGCGGTGCACCGTCGCCATGCCGCCCGAGCCCAGGTTCTGGACGATCCGGTAACGGCTTGAAGTCGTTACTGAATCTGGGGCAGCCAGGGGTACAGCCTTCGTCATCGACTACTGTAAAATTACAATACCATAAGTAGCCAGGAATGGCTACTTGGGCCCCTGGACCTCATCGTACCGGTCGAATCGGCACGTCCTTGCCCAGCTGCCAGTCGTAACAAAGCGGTTTGTGCGCGCGCTGCAGCGGGTCGTCTGCGGAGCGCGGGATGTAATCGATGAACGGTCCGTAGCGGTGCTGCGCGCCTTCCTTCCAGCGTCGCGGTTCGAGGCGACTCCAGCGGTAGAGTGCATAGAGTTGGCATTCGGGCACCTCGTCGCGCGGGTCCAGCGTGCGCAGGTCCGCGAAGATGATGCCGTTCCAGCCCAACCAAAAGGCGTGGAGCGCGAACTCGGCGCGGGCTTGCTGGTAGGCGCGATCGTGCCGCGCGAGCTCGGCGACCACGGGCAGCGCGCCGATCGAGCCGTGGATGGGTTCCTTGCGCGCCGCGAGGCAAGCGTCCGGCAACACGCCGCGCAGTGCTTCGCGCCAGAAGAGCTTGCCGTCCATGCGCATGCTGGCGAGCGTCACGCCGTCACCCTCCACGAAGACACGTTGCTTGTGCTCGGGATCGATCTCGGTGGCGAGCTCGATCAAGTCGGCGAGCGGCACGCGGTTCTCGATGCCGCGTTCGCCGAACACGAGCCCCGCGCGCACGCCTTCGGATGACGGGAACTGCTCCGCGAGCCGGTGCCAGGCGAGCTCTTCGTCCAAGCCGCGGTGGATGAACGTCCAGCGATCGTAGCTCCGGCCGGCTTCGTCCGGTCCGCCGGCCGTCATGATCGTGCGGCCACCGAGACGCTGCACCACGGCGGCGACCAGGTCTTCGCCGAGCGCACACATGACCTGGAACAGATCGGGGCCGAGTAGCTGGAGCAGTCGATCGAGGTTCTGGTGGGCGATCTCGGGCGTCAGTGCGGCCAGGTGGTGCGGGACCTCGATGCCTTCGCTCGCGAGCTGTCGCAACGTCTGTTGGACGTACGGATAGTCGCCGCCGCCGCCGGCCGGCACGATCGTGACCGCACCGCCGAAGGCGCCGCGCGTGTGGCGCGCGACGCAGGCGCTGACGAACTGACTGTCCATGCCGCCCATGGTGGTGAACAGGTCGCGCGCAGCGTCGGGGATGCGACTGCACACGCGCTGCTCCGCGAGCCGGCGCACGTCCGCGGGCGTGATGCGCGCGAGGCGTGCGCGCGTGCGAGGCAAGTGATACCAGCTGCGGAGCACGACTTCACCGGCGCGCACCACGCAGAACGTGCCCGCAGGCACTGTCTTCACCTCGCTCACCCCGGCAGCTTCGACGACTTCGCTCGTGCTGCCGATGGCGAGCCAGCCCTCGGGAGTGTGACCGAACACCAGGGGACAGATCCCCCACTTGTCTCGGCCGAAGCAGAGCTGCCCGTCGATCAGCGCCACGAACGCGAACTGCGCGTCCAGGCGGGTCAGAAACTCGGAGCCGTGAGCGCGCAGGCCCGACAATAAGGCTTGTGTGTCGTTGCGGGATTGACAGTCAAGCTCGCGCCAGTTGTAGATCTCACCGTTCCAGATCAGGACACAATCGTCGACCACGCACGGTTGCTCGTTGTCTGACACCTCCACGAAGCGCAGCGCCGCGTGCGCGAACAGGCAGTTCCCGACCGTCAGGGTGCGCAGCAGCTCGGGCCCGCGCCGCGCCGCCACGCGCGACATGCGCTCCAGTGCGGCGCGCGATGCGCCTTCCCCGACGAGGACGGCGATCCCACACATGGGTCTGTCCCTCCCTATTCGAGAGACAGACCCATCAACGCGCCGTGAGTACCCCGTACAGGGTGTCGTCGATGCGGTCGATGACCTTCATCTCCGTGAAGCCGGCGTTCTTCAGCATGGCCTGGTACTGGCCGATCGACTTGTAGGTCTGGACGCCGAAGTCGTCGTAGAACGTGTAGCGGAACTCCCATGACAGCGCGAGGTCGCGGTTGGTGTCGTCGAATGGCTCGCTGATCACCACCGAGCCGCCCGGGTTCAGCGAGGCACGCGCCTTCTTGAGCAGCATCTGACACACGGCGGGATCCCAGTCGGCGAGCACGCGCGAGAACTGCACGCGATCGAAGCCTCGTGGCAGGCCGTCATCGAGGAAGTTTCCTTCGATGACGTTCACGCGGGACTCCAGCTTCTCGCGTGCGATGCGTGCACGCGCCAGATCGGCCGACGCCGGCAGGTTGAACACGGTCGCCTGTAGGTGAGGGTACTTGCGCACGAGCGCGCACGCGATGGTGCCGTCGCCGCCGCCCACGTCGAGCAGCGTGTTGGTGGTCGTCCAGTCGGTGCCGTGCTCGAGTGCCAGCCAGGCTTCGTTCGCGGTGATGGTCATCCAGTACTCGAGGTGCTCGGCGGCTTGCTTCGTGCGCGGCGGCCAGCGTACGGCCTCCGGCAGCGGCGCCCCGCGCAGGACCTCGGTGAAGTCCAGCGCGTACACGGCGCGGCAGAACGCCAGCTGATCGCGCAGGAAGAAGTTCTCGCGCCCCTCGTCGTCCCAGTGCAAGGCGATCGCCTGCTCGGTGTTCTGGTAGCGGCCTTCGCTTCGCGTCAGCATGCCCACGCGCTCGAGCAGCACCAGCCACTTGGCGGTTCGCTTGAGGTGCAGGCCCAGGCCCTCCGCGACCTCTGCAGCCGTCAGCGGTCCGCGCTCGGCGAGCAGGTGCGGCAGTCGCAGATCGACCACCGACTCCAGGAGCCGGGTCTGCGCCGCTCCGGCGAGTAGCTTGTAGTAGTAGTCGTCGCGCTCGCGCGGCGTGACGGTGGCCTTGGGAACGCCGCGCTGCGCGCTGCTACCCGTAGCTGGCTGATGCGTTTCCAGAGTGCTCATACGCAGGACCCTTTCCGATTGTCTGTTGAGAGGCGCGCTGGTTGGCTATCAGCAACACAGCATAGATGCTCAAGTTGAACGGCAAGCTCATCGGCATCAGCTCGAGCCGGGCCAGCGGTGCCGAGAGTGCGACCGTCAGCAGCACGCACAGGCAGGCGCCGACCATCGCGCGCACGTAGCCGAGCCAGTTCGGCGAGTACCAGGCGATACCCAGGCCGATCGCGGTGAAGGTGGAGTTGATCAACGCGGCGAAGGCCACGGGGGTAGGGAGCACCAGCAGTCGTGCCAGCAGCAGGTTGATCGAGAACGCCAGCACCGCGAGCAGCGGCGCGTGCACACCGCTCGCGCACAGCGCGATGAAGACTGCGAAGCCCACCTCGGCGCGTGGGCTGAACAGGATCGCCGCCAGCGACTCGAAGAACAGCCGCACCAGCGGCGGCAAGACGTCCAGGTACGGCGAGGGATCGACGTGGGTCGGGATCGACCACTCCGCGCCGAGCGCGCTGCCAGCCGAGATCGCGCACATGTACACGAGCGTGAACGGCAACGTCAGGGCCGGTAGGCCCACGCGGGAGAGCACGCCGCGGACGGCTGCGGTGAGCAGCGCGGCAGCCGCGGCACCGAGCGTGGCCAGCGCCAGCGCCAGCACAGGGTTCGCGAACGTGTGCATCGCGCCCATGCCGATGAAGAGCGCGCTGTAGGCGTAGACGCTCGGGGGACTCTGTTCGGAGATCAAGCCCAGCGCGGACGCGGTCAGCACCGCCGTGCCCACGGCCAGCGCGGCCAGGATGCCTGCGTGCGGCTCGAGCGCAGTGGCGCAGAACACCATCGCACCCACCGCCGTCGAGCTCGAGAAGAAGCAGCCCGCGTACAGGCGCAAGAACCAGCCGACCGTGTCCAGGTACTGTCTCATGGGCAGTCCACCGTGCTGGGCAGGCCGCACACGCCGCCGAGACATTGCGCGGGCGCGAGGCAATACGGAGCTTGTCCTGGCTTGCACGGGCTGCCATCCGGCAGTGGACCCAGGCACGTGTCGCCTTCGGATGTCGTCGCGCAGCTCGAGCCGGCACCGCACGCGGCCCAGCCGTTCTTGGTTTGGTTGCAAGCCTGGCCCGAGTTGCCCAGTAACCAGGGCTCGCACTTGCCCGCTGCGTTGCACATCAACCCCTGGTTCTTGTCGCAGCGATCGGCGGGATAGCTGCACGCTGCGCCGAGACCGACCGCTTCGGTGCAGGTCCCGCCCGCGCAGACCCACGGGTGCGCGCAGCGTTGAGCGGCGTCGCAGGCGGCATTGAGAGCGGACGGTGCCCGGCAGCTTCCCCCGGAACAGATAAACGCGTCCATGCAGTCGGTGTCGCCGCTGCAGGCGGCAGAAGCGGTACCCAGCGGAGTGCACACGCCGCACGCCGCGCCATTGCCGCGCGCGCAGCGCTCGCTGGCGCACTGTGAGTCGGTGCTGCACGCGCGACCGTCCGCGCGCGGCCCGGGCACGAGCTGGCACGCCGGAGGCAGGGCGTGGTCCATCAGCTGGTTGCAGCTGACGGCGTCCAGCGCTCGCGAGCATCCGGCGACGCCGGCGCTCACGCCGAGCCCCTCGGTCATGCCGAGGCTGGACTTGCAGCTCCAGGCGTTGCGCGCCGCGCAGCTGCGCAGGTCGCCGTACACGGTACGCACGAAGGAGGTCGAGCAGCCTTCGAGGCGTTTGCACAGCGTGTCGCCGAACGTCTGGCATGTGCGCTCGACGTCCACCGACGTGCAGCTGCCGGCGACGCAGGCGAGCGGCGCGCGACACGGGGCGCCGATGCCGCAGGCTTCACCGGCCTTGCTCAGGACGACGCAGCTACCTTTGGTCGAGCACACGAGTCCGTTGCGACAGTCGGCCTTGCTGAGGCAATCCTCGCCCGGCTCGCCGCGCTCGCGGCACGCGCCCCAATCGTCGACAATCTCTGCGCAGCGCCCGCTCGCGCACTGCGCGCCGACCTGACATCGCCTGCCGTCGCTACGCTTGCCGACCGGCGTCCCACATCCGACCGGCAACTCGCCGTTGGTCAGATCATCACACGAGGCATTGATCATCGCCGCGCCGCAGGCAGCTGCACCCTCTCCGGAGCCGTAGACGTCGGGCAGGCCGAGCGAGTGGGTGCAGCCTTCGCTGAGCTCGGTCTGGCATGCCTCGTACGAGCCGTAGGGCGACAGGAACAGCTCGCCGCAGCGCGCCAACGCCTGGCAGGTTCCGCTCGCATAGCCAGCGCAGCCGGCAGCGGCATCCGCGTTCCAGTCGGCGAACGTGCAGCCGCCGCTCGCGCGCAGCGCACTCAGGAACGTCAGTAGCGCGGGCAGCGAGTGCCGTGAGGAGGCCATAGTCAGGGCTCAGTACTTCACTTTCCTGCGTGCCGCCGTGGCCGCGCGCAGCCCGGCCGTGGCGCTGACGTGCTCGCTCGAGATCTCGAGCACCTGTTTGAACAGGCTGACGGCTTCCTTTTGCTTGCCCATGCGGAAGCACACCCAGCCGAGCGCGGCGCGCATCTCGACGTCGCTCGGGTAGTGTTCGACCAGCCGCCGGTACACCACCTCGGCTTCGGGAAAGTGCTGGGAGCTGAACTTGGCGAACGCCAGCCGCTGCAGCGCCAGGTAGTTCTCGGGATCGCGCTTGAGCACGTCTTCGGCCAGTGCCGCGACGTCGTCCCAGCGCGTCAACGCCATCAGCGGCAACAGCAAGCCCACGCGCGCTTCGATCGACGCCGGCTCGGCCATCGCCGCCAGCTTGTACGCCGCGACCGACTCGGCGTGCTGATTCAAGCGATACAGGAGCCAACCGCGACGAAAGCTGGCAAAGTAGCTGTCGCGCTGCGGGGACGGCAGCTCAGTCAAGGTATTCAGCGCGGCCTGGAACTGGCCCGCGCCCTCGGCCGTATACGACGCCTTCCACACGCGCGCGGCCGACGAGGTGCTCGGTGGCGCGTCGTCGTCGGCCTTGCCCGCGTCGTGACGGCGATCTGCTTGCACGTGCTCGGCGTCCGGCCCGCAGGTCAGCGTTCCCAGCAAGATGAGCGTGATCGGCAACGCGAATTTCATGACCATTCTCCTACCCCCACGGCAAACGGGGACGCCGCGTGCGCGCCAGCTTCATGCAGCTGCCGACGCCGTTCGGGCACCACCAGCTCGGCGCGCTTCACGCGTCCGAACGCGCTGACTTCGAGCACGCGCGGGCCCGGCGCGGTGCCGAACTCGGCGCGCGTTGCGACCTGCGGAGACCCCAGAGAGCTCCCGACGATCGCCACACCTTTGTGATCGATCGCGACTCGCGAGTGCAGCTCGATGCTGTGCGCGCCGACGATCGGGGCTTTCAGATCCCACCACACGCCGCGCAAGCGGCCGCCGAACCAGCGCAGTGGCACGCGGCTGCGAAACGTCAGATCCGGGTAGCGCTCGAACGGCACGTCCGAGAGCGAGAGCCGCAACAGGGTGAGCACCGAGTCCTGAGCGCCGCGGAGCTCCATGCAGCTGAAGCGGCTCTCGGTGCGCGCGATGGTCAGCGCTGCACCCCGATCGAGCGAGCGCAGCACCGCGCGTCCCCAATTGTCGATCTCGCTGGTGATGCGTTCGAGGCGACCACCCATGTCGTAGGTCAGCGTCGCGCCCAGGGGAAACTCGAAGTGTGCCGCCAGCGCGTAGTCCGGTTGCAGGGTCTCGAGCAGGTCGCCCTGGGCGGGCACATGCCGGAACTCGAAGCGCGGCCGGGCTTCGCGCCGCACGACCACGTCGTGGAAATGACTGGCTTGCGTCGGCGAGCCGAGCGCGGGCGTCGCTTGCACCTGAAAGTGCAGGTGCGGCCGTGGCGCGCGTCCGGAGCTACCGCAGTAGCCGAGCACCTGGTTGCGCCAGACGAATTGACCCGGATACACCACGACCGTACCTGGCCCGAGGTGCGCGACCAGCGAGTAGACGGCAGGGGCGTGCTGCAGGATGACGTAGTTGCCCCAGGGGTTGTGCGCGTTGTCCTCGCCGATCGCGTTGTTGGGCACGCCGTTTTCGATCGCGACCACCGTGCCATCGGCCGCGGCCAGCACGGGCTGCCCGAAGCAGTAGTAGTCCTGGGTGCGACCGCCCGAGCCGACGCACAGCGCGCCGTCTGCGCCGCCGTACATCTCGAAGTCGTAGGCGTGGCGCAGCACGCCGCGGTGCGTGTACGCGCCGTCGACGCCTTGCGTGCACACCCAGGCACCCGCGAACGGCAGCCGCAGCACGGGAGCACCTGCCGCTGCTGGCTGCGGCGCGACGTCGTTCAACAGCAGCTGCTCCGGGGTCTCGGCCACGACGCTCGCGAGCCGCGGGTTCTGGCCCGGCGTGCGCTGGCGCAACGCAGACAGCACCGCGAGCACCGCGAGCTGGTAGGGGACGAAGCTGAGCGGCAGGCCGAGGCGCGCGAGCGGCCGCGCCAGACCCAGCGCAAAGAACGCCGCGAGCAGGGCGCTGCCGAGCGCGAGCAGCGACGAGCCGCCCGAGGGGATCAGCCACACCCCTCCGATCGCCACCGCGGTCAGACCCGCGCTGCACGCGGTCAGCTGCAGCGTGCTGTCCGCGAGTGGCGCGTGGGCGAGCTGGAACACCGAGAGCACGAGCACCACGGCGCCGGTCGCCAGGAGCGCGGCGATGCGGCTGTGCAGGAGCAGAGCGGCGCAGACGCACAGGCCCGCGCGCACGTCGGGCAACAGGACGAATGCGCCGAAGCTCTGGAGCACCAGGGCGAGCGGAGCTGGCAGTTGCAGCGCCCAGGTGTCGAGCTGCGGGCCGGCAGCCAGGAGCGGCAGGGTCGGCGCCAGGCCCGTGGCGAACCAGAAGGTCAGCACGAAGGGGATCGAGAGCACGGGCAGGTAGCCGACGTAGCTCGCGAGCGCCGACAGCGCCGCGCTGACCAGTACGCTCGCGACGCCGAGCAGGAGCGCGAAGCCGCCGGCCGCCGGCGTGGCGGCGTACTCGCGTCCGATCGCGATGCCGCACAGGATGGCGTTGTAGCCGTAGGGCACGAACGTATTGCCCAGACGCAGCGCGCGCACGCAGAGCTCGGCGCCCAGCAGCGCGCACAGTCCCAGGAGCAGGCAGCGCGGTGTGGTCGCTGCGGCCGCGAGGATCAGCACGCCGACCCAGCGCTGGCGCGAAAACACCACGTTGGCGTGGTTGCTTGCGACTGCGTCCAGCACGTCGCGCAGCGCTCGCTTCAGCGCAACCATGCCGGGACCTGCTCCAGCGCATTGAGGTCATCGACCGACTCGGCACGGCGGATCAGGGTCGGCTCGCCGTTGACGCCGATCATCACGATCGCGGGGCGCAGCGTGATGAACTGCATCCACTGCGTGGTGTTGTAGGCACCTACGTTGCTGAACACCAGGCGCTGGCCGGCAGCCAGCGGCGGCAGCTTGACCGACTCGCGCATGACGTCGATGTTCATGCACAACGGGCCGTAGAGCACCGTCGGCTCGGCGGTGCCGCGCACTTCCTGCGCCGGCATGACCGTGTGGTTGTACCAGAACGAGGTGAAGAGCAGGTTCACGCCTGCGTCGAGGATCAAGCCGCGCTGGGCGTCGGGTTGGCGCTTGCTCGCGACCACCGTCGTCACGAGGTGGCCGGCGCTGTCGACCAGAGCGCGCCCGGCCTCGAGCACGAGCACCGGTCGCTCGTTCGACGGACAGTCGAGCGCGAGCAAGCCCTGTGCGACAGCATCGGCGTAGCGCGCGAAGCTCGGCGTCGCGTGCGCGCCGTTCAGGTACTGTCCCTTGAGCGAGTTCGGTGACGCGAAGCCGCCGCCGATGTCCAGGAACGAGAGCTTGAGGCCGTACTCGGCGTGGAGCTCGTTGGCGAGCCGCGCCAGCTTGCTCGCGGCACTGCCGTAAGCCGCAGTCTCGAGCACGTACGTTCCGATGTGTGTGTGCAGGCCAACCAGGTCGAGGCAGCCGCTCGCCTGAATTCGTCGTACAGCGTCGCGCGCCTGTCCCGACTCGAGGTTCAGGCCGAAGCGGCTCCACGACTGCACGCCGTCGAGTTGCATGTTGACGCGCACGGCCACGCGGGGCTTGCAGCCGACGCGGCGCGCGATGGCCTCCATGCGCAGGATCTCGTCGAAGTTGTCGACGTGGATGATCGTGCCGCTCGCGGCCGCCTTCTCTGCCGTGTCATCGGGCTTGTATGGCCCGTTGAAGTGGATCTCGCTCGGCGCGACCCCGCTGCGCAACGCCTTCTCGTACTCGAAGGGTGAGACGACCTCGGCCCAGGCGCCCTCGCGGTGAAACACCCGGCAGATGGCTTCGTTGTAATTGGTCTTGTACGACCAGGCCATGCGCACGCGGGGATACCGACGCTGGAAGGCTTCGTACATGTCGCGATAGTTCGCGATCAGCGTGCGCTCGGAGAACACGAACAACGGCGAGCCGTACTCGGCGATCAGCGCCTCGATCGACACGCCGTCGATCTCGGACGTGGGCCGCGCCGTCTGCTGGCGACCGAATTTGTTCATCAGGCCGATCTGATGCCGAACCAGCGAGGGTCGCTCGTACACAGGCCTCTGACTCACGGTCGTCCTCCTTCGATCGAGCGGCGCCACTCTCCGTTCACCACGATCCGCTCGAGATCCGAGACGTCTGCGATTTGATCGATCGCGATGCGCACGAACATGCTGCCCACCTTGTAGTCGGTGGTCATGGGCGGCTCGTCGCCCGTCGCGATCGCGACCGCACGCTGCGGGAGGTTGATGCCCGCAGCTGCAGCCAAGTAAACCCACGCCGGGAAGCGCGGGTTGATCTCGATTACGTAATGAGTTCCGTCCGGTGCTACGACGACCTCGAGCTCGAACGGGCCGCGCCATTGCGTGGCGCGAACGAATCGCTCTGCGATGGCCATCAACTCCGGGTGGCGGATTGTGATCCCGGCCCAACCCTTGCCCTTGTCGGTGACGGCCAGCTTCTTCATGGCCACCGCACCCGACAAGCCGCCGTTACCGTCGCCGAGTGCAACGACGTTGCGTTCTTCACGTTCCGCACCGGGGACACAAGCCTGGACGATGATGGGAAACCCCCACTCTGCAGCCGTCGCGTGGAACGCCGCCAACGCCTCCTCCAGATTCGTCACTAGCTTCGCTCCGTAGAACGGTCCCTTGACGAAGTAAGGAAAGCTCAGGTGCTGCTCGACTCGCCGCAGCTCGGTCGTGTCGCCTACCAGCAGCGTCTGTGGCGTGCGGAAGCCGCAGAGGCGCGAGAGGCGCTGGAGGTTGGCCTTGGATCTGAGATCAAATTGCTCGCGGGTGGGCAGGAGCGTCGCAATGCCCATCTGACGCAATTGCGGCTCGATCTCGATGAACGCGGGGAGCTCGGCGTCGAGCGTCGGGACGATGGCGGAAAGCTCGATACGGCGATGAATCTCACAGATCCGGTCGAGGAACAGATCCGGACTGGAGGAAGGATAGGGCAGCATGAATACGTCATCGACGACATCCGCTGCGTAAATGCCCGAATCCAGGGCATCATAGGCAAAGCCCACGAAGCGATCGCCCGCGGTCCGTTCGCGCTGCAGACAACGCAGCACTGCCACACCCGGTGCGGGGCTGTCGGTCGCATTGAGCCCGGTCACTGCGACGGTACGAATTGGGCTGTGCTGCATGGGCGCTACTCGGAACTGGCCAAAAGTCCGAGCTCGCGCAAGGTGCGCATGAAGTCCTGAACGTCTTCGTCGAGTTTGGGGGTGACGCCGTCGAACTCGCTACGCAGGCGGGTCACGATCTCATGATGTGACAGTCCGTCTCTTAATGCTTTGACGATGACCTGACCGGTTAGGTTCAGGGTGAACGTGCCACCTGAATACGGGTCGAACACGAACCCCGTGTCGTTGATCGCGATGTCTTTGATGCGTGGTTGATTGGACATGGAGCTACCAGCGGAGCGATCGCCGCACAAACTATATGCGTGTGGCGGCCCGAACCGTCACTCGAGAGACATAGTTGGCGTATCCACCCATTATGTATTGGCCGTCCGGATTTTGTTTTTTGATGACGCCATCCGGCAACGTTGCAAGAAGTCACGACCTGCGTTGAGCCAGGAAGCGAGCCAAGAGGGGTGACGGACTAGTAACACCTGTCACTTGCGCACTACTCGATGCCCGTCGTGGTCTCTTTACACACGGATGTCGAGTGATATGCAAGTCATCACTGTGCCGGACGCAACCACTCGCCACACTCCAGAGGCAAGCCCTCCGTACTACAACCCCTTCGAGCCCGGATATCGCGAGGATCCGTATCCACAGCTGCATCGTCTGCGCAGCATGGATCCGGTTCACTGGTCGTACGGCGCGAACTGTTGGGTGCTGACGCGCTACGAAGACATCAAGTTCGTGCTCGCCGAGCCGCGCTTTCAAATCGCGCTCGAGTTGCTGGAGAAGACGCCCTCCGTCAAGCAGGCGATGATGCAGCCGTTCAACCGCATCATCAGGCCGCAGATCCTCGCGGCCGATCCACCTGACCACACGCGCATCCGCACGATCATGGCCAAGGGGTTCACGCCGGCGCGATTGGATCAGTTGCGGCCGTTGATTCAGCGCTGTGTCGACGAGTGCATCGATCGCGGGCTGGAGAGCGGCAGCATCGATCTGATCTCGGGTTTTGCCTATCGCATGCCGTTCCTCGTGATCTGCGAGATGATGGGTGTGCCGGAGAGTGAGCGCGACCCTCTCGAAACGTACACCCACGACTTGATGCGGAGCACTGATCCCACGCCGATGTCGCAAGATGAGCTGTATCGCTGCAACTACGCGACGACGGAATTCCGCAACTACTTCCTCAGCCTCGCAGCTCGACGGGCCAAATGTCCTCCAGAGAACATCTTCGACGAGATGCTCGCCGCGTGTGTCGAGCAGAAGATCTCGTGGGACGAGCTGATCGCGAACTACATCCTGTTGTTCAATGCGGGCCACGACACGGTCGTGAACCTGTTCGGCAATGGGCTGCTGGCGTTGTTTCGGAACCCCGATCAGCTCGCGCTGTTGCGCGCCGACCCGTCGTTGATGCGAAATGCAATCGAGGAATTGCTCCGCTACGACACGTCGGTAACCATCGCCCGCCGGACGCCGGTGGACACGGTGCAGATCCGCGATCAAACCATCGTGCCCGGGCAGTACGTGCTGTGTCTGCTCAACGCCGGAAACCGCGATCCTGAGGTGTTCGAGGATCCGGATCGCCTGGATGTGCGGCGCAAGAACGTGCGGCCCATCTCGTTCGGCGGCGGCATCCACCACTGCCTCGGCTCGCAGCTCGCGCGCCTCGAGGGTCAGATCGGCTTCACGTCATTGCTCGCGCGCATGCCGGATCTCGAGCTCGAGACGCTCGATCCTCCGTGGCGACAAAATGTGTTCATTCGCGGGCTCGAGTCTCTGCCCGCACGTTGTTGGTCCAATCGAAACACGCCACGTACTTACACGCCGTCGCCGCTGCCTGCGGGTGCGGTGGGCGCAGTCGACTGGCTCAAGTACGACGCGCGCACCACGTTCTTCACCTACGCGATCCAGTATCTCAACTGGGAGAACGTCGAGGGCGACATCCTGGAGTTCGGTGTCGCGAACGGGAAGAGCCTCGCGCTGCTCTGGCGTCTGCACCAGGAGAACATGCGGACGTGGCAGTACCCGGACGCCGTGGTGCGCGATCGACGTTGCGCGGGCTTCGACAGCCTCGAGGGCCTGCCCGACGGCGGTCAACCGCATCCGCGCTGGGCTGCCGGCTCGTTCGCCAGCAACTATCTGCACGGGCATCCAGCGATGGCCTACGATGAACCGCTGACGGCTGAGGGCTTGTTCCGCCTGTTCAAGCTGTGCGGCTTGCCGCGGCCCGAGCTGGAGGTCGGTTGGTTCGACTCGATGATCGCAGCGACCATCCCGCGCAAGTATCAGAAAGCCGCGCTGGTACACATCGACAGCGATCTCTACGCCTCGGCGCGCTGTGTGCTCGAGGGTGTGGCGCCGATCCTGGCCGATGGTGCCCTCGTGCTGTTCGATGACTGGTTCATGTACCGCGGCGATCCGAACGAGGGTGAGGCGCGGGCGTTCAGCGAATTCCTCGCAGAACATCCGGAGTGGCAGGCGATTCACTACCAGCCGTACTCCGTGTTCTGCAACTCGTTCATCATGCGCAAGCGGCGCGAGCCCATCAGCGCGCCGTGAGCACCCCGTAGAGCGTGTCGTCGATGCGGTCGAGGACCTTGAAGCTGCTGAAGCCCGCGTTCCTCAGCATGTCTTGATATTGCGCGATCGACTTGTACGTCTGGACGCCGAAGTCGTCGTAGAAGGTGTAACGAAACTCCCAGGAGATGGCGAGGTCTCGATTCGTGTCATCGAAGGGCTCGCTGATGACCAGTGAGCCACCGGGCTTGAGTGCGCGGCGCGACTTCTCGAGCAACATCTGACACACGGAGGGATCCCAGTCGGCCAATACCCGTGAGAACTGCACTCGATCGAAGCCGTGCGGCAAGGTGTCTTGTAGGAAATTGCCTTCGACCACTTTGACCCGAGACTCCAACTTCTCGCGTGCGATGCGCTCGCGCGCGAGCTCGGCGGACGCGGGCAGGTTGAACACGGTCACTTCGAGGTGCTCGAACTTCCGCACCAGCGCGCAGGCGATCGTGGCGTCGCCACCGCCCACGTCGAGTAGTGTCCTGGTGTCGGCCCAGTCCGTGCCGCGCTCGAGCGCGGCGATCGCTTCGTTGGCCGTGATGGTCATCCACAGCTCGAGATGCGCAGCGGCTTCCTTGGTCTGTGGAGGCCAGGTCATGAGCTCCGGCAGCGTGGTGCCGCGCAAAAGGCCCGTGAAATCCTGCGAATTGACCCGCCGGCAGTACTCCAGCAAGTCGCGCAGAAAGAAGTTCTCGCGACCTTCCTTGTCCCAGTGCAGCGCGATCGCCGCGTCCGTGTTTTGGTAGCGGCCATCCTTCTTGAATAGCAGTCCAATCCGCTCCAGCAGCACCAGCCACTTGGCGGTACGCTTCACGTGCAGGCCCAGCGCCTCGGAGATCTCCGCCGCGGTCAGCGGCCCGCGCGTGGCGAGCAGCTGGGGCAGCTTCAGGTCGATGGTCGACTCGAGCAGACGCGTGTGCGGGGCCCCTGCGAGCAGCTTGTAGTACAGGTCGTCGCGATCCCGCGCCGAGACTGTCGCCTTGGGGTTGTCGGCCGGTGACGTGGTGGGATAGGCGTAGCCGTACGTGTCCTGTGGACGCATGACAGTGTTGCTCCTTGGCAGTCACAGCGTGAACGCTGTGCCGACACTCAGGTTATGCACCTTACTCTGCAATCCGTCAGGAGATTGCAAGTTCAAGAGTGCATAGCTGAGAAAGATGCTCCACTGCTCGGCGGTGCGCACGCGAGCGCCCGCCAGGATGGCCCAGGTGCTGCGCTCTGCCGCGTTGAACACTGCAAACTGCGACATATATGCGGCGCGGTATTCGGGGCCATACTTGCCGCCGGCCCAAAATGAGAAGTTTCCGAGTGTGAGGGACGCGGTAAGCGTTCCGGACAGTAGCGTCTCGTGCACGAACTGCTGTGCAGACACGCCCGCGGTGAGGGACACGGGCGCGAGTGTTAGGGTCGTCGAAGGCGCCAGGCCGAGGACCCAGAGATCCTGGTAGAAGCTGCCCGAAACCTCGACGAGCACCTCAGTCACGAGGTCGTTCAGGTACTTGAGCCGCAGCGAGCTGCCGATGTGGCGCGATCCACCGACCACCTCGAGGCCGCCCCAAACCAGCGCGCCATGGCCCAACAGGTCCAGGTGCTCTCCCAGGTAGCCAGCCTCGAGATAGATCTCGTGCTGGTTGGCACTCGGGATCCGGACATCGGTCGCAGAAAGCGCGGAGAAACGGTACGCACCGCCGATGGCCAGCCTCTGTATCGGCTGCAACTTGAAGCCCAGGAAGGCTGCGCCCGCCCTGTCGAGCCACGGGTGTTCTTGATACAGGGACCCCGCCAACGAGGCCCAAATCGTACCGTGCACGCGCGCCAGCTCGCGCGCCAGCTCGGCGCGCACGCGCGTCCGTTCGGCGCACACGAATAATCCGTGCTGCGCGTTGTCGTCGGGTTCCTCGGCCAGCACGTCGTTCAAGACTGCGATGCCCTCGTCGCAGCGGTCCTGCTGGATCAGCGCCCAACCGAGCCCGATGCGGGAATCCAGCGATCCATCGCTCAACACGCGCGCCTCTCGAAAAGACCGTTCAGCTTCGACGTAACGCTCGCCCTGAAACTCCACCCAGCCCAGCTTCAGCGTCAGCGCGTAGTCGTTGGGATATTTGCTCAGCGCCGTCTGGATCATGTGCAGGGCGGCATCGAACTCGCCCATCTTCACGGCGCTGTCCGCGAGCTTGAACGCCTCGTAGTAGTCCGGATCGGCCCTTGCGATCGTGCTGAAGCTGCAGACCAATACCAAGACCAAGCACGACCACGCGTAGAGAGAACGTAGAACCACCCGCATAACCTTCTAGGCGTCTCGCTGCGGCGACGCAAGCTGAGGTCGGGGGATTCTCGCGAAGTCCCCTGCGCCGCCCCTGACTCGCGGGGCGGCGCAGGTCGTCTCCGATCATCGCAACTGCGGAACCCAGCGTTGATTCGGGCGCTCATCGCACTCGAACTGTTTGAGCTGCGCGCCGTTGGCGGTGCTGGCGCCATCCACTCCAATGCACAGGTCGCTACCTCTGTTCAAGAACACGACGTCGTTTGCGTTGGACAGGATCAGCCACTGCTGGTTCGCAGAAGAGTCACAGGTGAACTGCCGCAGGTTGGCGCCGGCGTTGTGACTTCCGCCATCGACGCCGATGCACCTGTGACTCTTGCCATTCGATAGTCTGAAGGTGTTGTTGGTCACGGCTTGCAACGTCCAGCCTTGGTTTGCCGCTCCATCGCACGTGAACTGTTTGATGAATGCACCGTTGGCCGTGCTCGCACCGTCGACACCGATGCAGCGACCCGACTTCACGTTCTTCAAGGCTGCCACGTTGCCGGCCTTGAGCTCCTGCGTCAGCGCTGCAGGCTCCACTGCATTCTCCCCTTCGTCCTCGTCTAATTGACCCGTATCGGCCGCGCATGCTGCCAAGCTGCAGGATACAAGGGCGATGACCCAAGCGGTGCGTGTCATTCTAGGTTCCATGGACGTGTCCCTCCGCAAGATGTTCCTCGAGCAGTACGGGGCACTCGCGCGCGGGTTTCCGCGAGCCAAAGTCAGAAACCCACCTGCAGCTCATCCGTAGATCCCGGGATGCCAGAGGCCTTGTCGGACGCGATGGATCGCTATGCAGATGGAGATACATCTGCATTCGACGTGTTGTACGACGAGCTCGCGCCACGCTTGCGCGCGATGTTGCGGCGCAAGCGCTGCAACCCCGCGCTCGCCGAGGATCTGATCCAGCAGACGTTCCTGCGCATGCACTGCGCACGAGCCCACTACCGCCGCGGACAGGAGGTCGTGCCGTGGGCATTCGCGATCGCGCGACGGCTATCGATCGATGCCTGGCGCCACGCGGAGCTCGAGCGCCGCCAGCAGCGGCCCGAAGCCAGTCTCGCACCGGGGCCGGAGGAGCTGCTGATCGCCGGAGAGACCGCTCGCGCGCTCGCAGATGGGCTCGAACGACTCGCCCCGCAACATCGCGAGGCCTTCAGCCTGGTCAAGCTCGATGGACTGTCGCTGGAGCAAACCGCACAGGTGCTCGGGACGACGGTCACTGCGATCAAGCTGCGACTTCACCGTGCGTATCAGGCGCTGCGTGGCGCCATCGAGGGAGCAAATGACTGATCCGACACGCGACCGTCTCATGCAGGCCATCGGCCACACGCCGTCGTTGACGCGCCAGCAGCTGCGCAGGCGCGTGAAGCTGGCTTACGGGCTGGCGATCGCCCTGATGTTCGGCATGTTCGCAGCCGTGGGTGGCACGTCGCACAGCGCCGTGCGCTCGCCCGAGATGACAGCGCTGATCACGCTCGGGCTCGTGGCATTCGCCGCGCTGATCAGCGGCGTGACCGGCAGGCGCACGCGCTCTCCGCTCGGGCAGCCGAGCGCGCTGTTGGCTTCCGTGCTGTGCAGCACGCCTCTGGTGTTGTTGGGCTGGCTGTCGTGGTTGCAGCCGAGTCAGGTGCACGCGGAGATCCCCGCCGGGTTCCGCTGCCTCGCGCTGAGCATCGCGCTCGGCGGCGTGTTGCTGGCAGCGATGAGCTACGCGCGTCGTGCATCCGATCCGGTGCATCCAGGCTGGCTCGGTGGCGCCCTGGGCGTGACCTCGGCAGCCTGGGCCGCGACGCTCGTGGCTGCGTGGTGCCCGCTGTACGATCTGCCGCATACGCTGCTCGGTCACGTCGCGCCGGCCCTGGCGCTGGCTGGGGCAGGCGCGGGGCTCGCGAGCCGCGTGCTGCGGCTATGACGCGCGATCCTCCGGCTGCACGCCGATGATCTGACACGCGACCACCGTGACGACGGGTGCATCCGGCTTGCGCATGCGGACCGCGCTGATCGCCGGCGTGGAGATGCGCCGTGCGGGCTTCGGCTCTGGCAGGCCAGGCTGTGTGATCACGAGGTCGGGCGCGACGTCGACCGCCGGTGCGCGCGTCGGTGCGGGATTCGTGTTCGCGACGACGACGGTCGCGCGGCGTAGCTGGCTGGCCAGAACTTCTGGATCGCTCTCGGGCTGCTGCGGCGCGGGCAGTCCCATCGCGGCGGGGGAGAGCAGCGGTTGCCCGGTCTGCTGCGCGACCAGTCGGGCGAAGGCTGCGCCCTTGGCCAGTAGCTCGCGTGGCGAGCCCTGCTCGACGATGCGACCGCCTTCCACGACAAGGATGCGATCGGCGCGCGCGATCGTGCTCAGGCGGTGCGCGATCACGATGCGCGTGCAGCGAATGCGTTCGAGCGCCGCCTGGATGCCGGCCTCGCTCAGGCTATCGAGCGCGCTGGTGGCTTCGTCGAGCAACAGGACCGCGGGCCTGCGTGCCAGCGCGCGAGCGAGCGCGATGCGCTGGCGCTGACCACCGGAGATCGAGCTGCCGCCGGTCGACAGCACGGTGTTGTAGCCCGCGGGCATGCGCGCGATGTCATCGTGGATCTGGGCGAGCTTGGCCGCGCGTTCGACTTCGACCTGCGGCAAGTCGGGGTCGGCCATGGCGATGTTGGAGCGAATCGTGCCGGCGAACAGCTGGGTGTCCTGAGTGACCACGCCGATCTGCGCTCGCAGCGTCTCGAGGTCGACTTCCTGCAGCGGCCTGCCGTCGTACAACACGCGGCCCACCGTCGGCTGGTAGAGGCCCAGCATCAAGCTGGCCAGCGTCGACTTGCCCGCGCCCGAGGGGCCGACGATGCCGATGAACTCACCGGAGCGGATCTGCAGGGACGTCTCACGGATCACGTCCTGCTCGAGCGGACCGTGGCGGAAGCTGACGTCCTGAAATTCGATCGCGCCGTCCAGGGCTTCGTGCACGGGCGGCTTGCCGAGCTCCTGCTCGCGCGGGCTCTCGTAGATGTCGAGCATGCGGTCGACGTAGATGTGCAGGCGCTCGAACTGCTCCAGCTTCTCCACCAGGCGCGACAGCGGATCGAACACGCCGACGGCGAAGGTGTTGACCGCCAGCATGGTGCCCATGCTGAGCTTGCCGTCCAGGACTTGCAGCGCGCCGAGCGTGAAGATCACCAGCGGTGCGCCCAGGCGCAGCGTGCTGGTCAGCGCCTGGAACATGATCTCGATGCGCCCGTAAGACAGCTGGTTGTTGAGCATGTCGACGAACAGGTTGCACCATCGGTCGATCGCGCGCTGCTCGCAGCCCATGCCCTTGATGGTCTCCATCGCGCTGAGCATCTCGTACTGATAGCTTTCGCTGGCCGCCTGACGATCGATCATCTCGGCATGGAATGCGCGCCGCCGGCCGCGCGACGTGACCAGCACCAGCACGTTGACTGCGCCGAGGCTGATGACGACCACGCCGAGCAGCGGGCTGATCGCCAGGAGCAGGCCCAGGTACAGCAGCATCATCGTGCCGTCCAGCACGGCCGTGAGCGCGCCCGAGGTCAACACCTCGCGCACCATCTTGCTGCTCTCCAGGCGCAAGATCAGATCACCCACCGAGCGCTGCTGGAAGAACGTGTACGGCAGCGCGAGCATGCGGTCGACCAGCTCCATCGACATCTTGGCGTCGAGCAGCGTGCGCAGGTGCAGGAGCAAGTGGCCGCGCACGATCTGGCTGACCCCGTAGAACGCCGCGATCAGCGCCAGGCCGATCGCCACCACGTACAGCAGCTGCGCGTCGCTGCGCGGCAACACGCGATCGACGATCAGCGCCACCAGCATCGGCAGTGCGAGCGAGACCAGCTGCGAGGCGAACGAGATGCTGAAGATGCGCTTCCAGTCGCCGGCGCGCAGGATGTTGGCGTACAGGCCCTTGCGCTTGGGCCGGTTGTCGCTCGCCACGAAGTCTGCACCGGGCTCGAAGATCAACACCACGCCGGTGAAGGCCTTGTCCAGCTCGTGCCAGGGCACGCGCCGCGGACCGCGCGCGGGATCGACGATGTCGATGTGCTCCTTGCCCACTGCTTGAAGCACCACGTAGTGGTTGAACTGCCAGTGCAGCACCGCGCCGCGTGGCACCTGGCGCAGCGCGTCGAGCTCGGCCTTGAAGCCGCGTCCGCGCAGGCCAAAGTGCCGGCCGGTCCGGAGCAGGTGCGCCGCGCGCACGCCGTCGCGCGTCGGGCCGAGCGCAGAGCGCAGGTCTTCGCGCGCCACGTGCTTGCCGTGGTAGGCGAGCACCATCGCCAGGCATGCCACGCCGCACTCGACCGCGGAGTGCTGCGGCACGAACGGTACCTTGCTGGATCCGACCGATGCCAGGCGTTTCAACGCGGGGAAGCGTTCGCTCAATGCCGAGAGTGATTGCGTCTGAATCATTCGAGCCACCTGAAGACCTTGCGCAGGTTGGGAAAGAGCACCGCCCACAGCGGCTCGGAGTGCAGTCGCACTTCGCTCGTGCCACCCATCCCCTGGTGAAAGCGATACGACTGTTCATCGGACACGAAGCTGCAGCTCTCGAGCTCGGCCTTGGCGATCACCGTCGCGGGCTGTAACTCGAGTGAACCGGCGACTTCGTTGCCCAGGTAGCGGCCGACTTCGCGCGGACCGAGGACGTGGGCGCCGACGCTGCTCAACTTCGTGCCGGATTGCGCGTAGCGATAGCCGCTGACGTTGAAGCGCACCTCGGCGCCGAGCTCGAGCTCGGGGCGATAGCGGCCGGGCAAGAGTGCCCAGACCGTGCACTTGCGGTCGCTCCCGCTGAGCGTGAGGATCTGATCGCCGGGCGCGAGCGCCTGGCCGGGCCGCACGCGGATGTCCTCGACGATACCCGCGGTCTCTGCGCGCAAGGACATGTCGTCGAGGCGTTCGCGGGCCAGATCGCGATCGACGCGCAGCGAGACCAGGCTCTGGCGCGCGGCTTGATCCGACGGATCGCGCAGCGTCCGCGTGAGCTGCAGGTTGAACTCGTGCTCGAGGCGCTCGAGCTGAGCGCGCTCGTTGTCCGAGGTCAGCGTGGCCAGCAGCGCGCCGGCCTCCACTTGATCGCCGGGCTCGACCGCGATGGTGGCCACGGTGCCGGCGCCCTTGGCCGTGAGCTCGGTCACGCCGTCGACCTGGATCAGCCCGGGGCCCTGGGCCCACTCGTCCACGTGCGCGAGGCCGACGTACGCGACGCCCGCGACTGCGCCGGCGATCACCACCCAGTACGCCCAGCGCGTCCAGCTCGGCGAGATGCGCAGGAAGTCTGCACGCTCTGCGCCCTCGTCGACCTGCTCGAGCGCGCGCGTTCGGAACAGCGCGCTCACGGCTGCGCGACCTTGGCACCGGCAGCGCTCGGCTGCACGCTCACGATCGCGCCGACCAACCCCTGCTCGACGATCTGCTGGCCGTCGAGCGGCGTGGCCTCGAGTGTGCGCATGCGAGAAGCCGAATCGATCTCCGGCGCGACGCGCACCACGGTGGCTTCGAACGACAGCTCGCTGTGCTCATTGGGCACGAACTTGACCCGACTGCCCACGCGCAAGTCCGAGGCCTGCTCCGGGATGGCGAAACGAAGCAGCACGGCGTCGTCGCTGATCAGCCGCACGAGCGGCGTACCTGCCGCGACCAGCGTGCCCGGTGAGACGTAGCGCAGCGACACGCGGCCGTGGAAGCGGGCCAAGACGCGCGTCTGATCGCGCAGGACCGCGAGCTGCTCGGCGCGCGCGGTGCGTTCGGACAGGCGCGCCTCGGCTTCGGCGCGGAGCGCCTGGCTCTCGTTCAGCTTGAAGCGGGCCTGGCCGAGCTCTTCGCTCGTGGCCAAGCCTTCTGCCGCCAGCTGCTGGCTGCGCTCGGCCTGCTCGACCGCGTGAGTCTGCTCGATGCGCGCCCGAGCCAGCGCGGCGCGCGCGCCTTCGCGTTCGGCGGTGGCGCGAGCCAGATCGAGGCTGGCCTGATCGACCGACAGGCTGACCAGCAGCTGATCGCGCTCGACCACTTCACCCAGCGCGACGTGCAGCTCTTCGACCTTGCCGGCTTGCGGCGCGGCCAGATCGACCGCTTGCTCCGGCAGGATCAGGCCGACGTATGTCGCTGATGGCTGCTGCTGCTCGGAGCGGCGCTGGACCGGCGCTTGGTCCAGCGCCGTGGCCAGCGCGGGTTGCGCGCTGGCTTGCGCGTGATCGGCCGTCGACGACAGCAAGGTCGCCGCCGAGCCGAGGCCGGTCACTCCGGCAGCGGAAGTGAACAACACGGCCAGCATGTGTCTGAAGTCGTGCATGACGCTGCCTGGCTAACGGTTACTCTTCGTTGACTGCAGTGATCGCGAGCACGTTGCTGTCGCCAGCTTCGAAGACGTTCCCCGTGACGTTGATGATGTTGATGTTGATGTCGATGTCCGGCAGACCGCCGCCGCCCTGACCTGCGGCCCAGGCAGCCCAGCCACCCCAACCACCACCCCAGCCGCCACCGCGGCCACCACCGTGATGACGACGGCCACCACAGCCACCGGCCACCTCATCCAGCTGCTCCTCGTCCAGTGCAACCAAGCCCAACGATTCGTGTTCCTTCTCCATCTACGCGTCTCCTCTTCAGCGATCGGACCTTCGTCCGCGGACCTCTCCCTGGCGTAGAGTCCGCCAGTGGCTGGTTTGTGAAGGCTCAGCTGCACACGGCCAGCGTCAGCTGGGCGCGGACGCGGGCCGATAGCAGCTCGACCTCGCGCGCGACTGCGGTGATCTCCACGGCGCGCAGGCGGCGCGCGGCGTCCACCACCTCGAGCGCGGAGGCTTTGCCGAGCTCGAGCGCCTTGTGCGAAAGCTGATCCATCGTGCGGGCGGCTTCGAGCGTGCGCTGCGCGATGTCCAGGTTGGCTTGCGCCACCGAAACCAGCCGGACCGCGGTGCGGTACTCGCCGGTCGTGGCGAGGTTGGCAGTGTCCTGGCCAGCCTGGGCCGCCAGGCTGTCTGCTTCGGCCTGCGAGGTCCCGGCGCGTCGTGCGCCACCTTCGGCCACCGTCCACACCAGGTTCGCGCTGGCCACCCAGGTTTGCAGCACCGAGCGCGGGCTCTCGGTCACGATCGTGGCCGGCGCTCCGACGCTCG
Source organism: Polyangiales bacterium (assembly GCA_035274465.1). GTDB lineage: Bacteria > Myxococcota_A > Polyangia > Polyangiales > JAFGIB01 > JADGRF01. Next base: position 8,304 of record DATEOF010000470.1, on the reverse strand, counting down.
CGTTGTACTGCGTGCCGATCCGCAGCGAGGGCAAGTAGGCCAAGCTGGCCGCGCGCCCCGCTTGCGAGGCCTGGGCCGCACGTTGGTCGGCGGCCAGGCGGTCGGGCCTGTCGCCGAGGCGCGCCAGCGGACGACAGCCGGACTGTTGCGGTGAGAGCAGCTGCGCGACGTCGAATGCATCCGAGACGCCGACCGCTTCGGGCAGTCCGAGCGCATCGCCGAGCGCCTGACGGGCCTGCGACAAGGCCTCGTTGGCGTTGACCACGCCGCTCTCGGCTTCACCCAGGTCTTGTTCGAAGCGCAGGCGGTCGAGCGCGGTGGCGCGACCGAGCGCGACCAGGCGTTCGGTCAGGCGCATGCGCTGGCGTGCTGCTTCGAGGCCCGCGACGTTGCGCGCGGCCACACGCTCGGCGCCGACGACCGTAAGGATGCTGCCCGCCAGGCCCGTGATCAGCTGGTGGCGCGCGGCGGCCGATGCGTACTGCTCGGCGTCGATCCCGCTCTCCGCGCTGTCGAGGAGCGCCAGATCCGCCAGCGAGAAGGTGATGGAAAACGTGGCATTGGCGCTCGGGACCACGGCGCTGTCGAAGATGGCGTGCCTCCAGGCGGGCTTGGTGCCTTCCTGGACCTGAAATGGGCGGAGCGGGGCGTACTCGGCGCCGATCCCGACGTCGACCCGGGGCAGCAACCGACTCAGCGCCAGCTCAGCCCCGGCGCGCGCGCGCAGCAGCTGCGCGTACTGCTGTCGCAGGACGGGTTGGTGTGCAGCCATGAGCTGCCGCGCTTCGGCCCACGTCTGTAGCGTGCGCGCGGCCGGCTCTTGTGCCCGGGCGTTCGAAGTGAACAGACAAAGCAAGCCAAGCGTGATGGCGCTGGAGAGGAGGCGAAACATAAGTGGACTACTCGCTGCGGTAGGCACCGGCGATTTGAACCGTGCCCGGGCAGGCGAGACTCAGTTGGCAAGGAAAGCGCACCCGACCGACGATGCTGCGGCGGGCGACGATGCGTGCGCGGGAGGCGCCGGCCAGCTCGATCCTGGCGTCGGTCGCGCGCTCGACGCGCAGGCTGGCTGTGCCATGGCCGATGAGTGACATGCGATCGGTCGATCCTTCGAACGAGACATCGCTCGCGTCGCCAGCGGCGATGCGCAGGTTTCGTGCGTTGCCGAGCAGGTAGACGCGGCTAGAGCCACCGCAGGCCAGCTCGCTCAACTCGCCGACGCGTGCGCTGACCGAGAGTTCGCTGAGACCGCGGTAATGGCCGTGATTCAGGGAGACGTGCAGGACGCCTTCGCGCAGGCGCGCTTGCACGTAGGGCAAGACGTTGTCGTCGGCCCGGAAGCGTAAGGTGACGTGATCTTGGAAGTCTGGGTCCAGGCTGAAAGTCGCGCGGAATGCGCTCGCGATATGCAGGCGCGCGAAAGGTGGAGCCGTGATGATGCGCTCGCGGATGACCCCGCTACCGACCACGGCCGGCGTGCTCTGCGCACGATAGTCGGTGCTGGGCATCAGCTGCTCCGGATAGGCAAAAAAGAGTCAAAGACAGAGCGGGCGGACGCTGCGCTTCCTGCGCACCGTCCGCCCTGCACCCGACTTCACGCGTCCTGGTGGATGTCGCTGTAGTTGGTGGCGCTGGCGTCGATGTAGTTCGAACCGCCCTCGGCGACGATCGTGTTGCCCGCGAACACGACCGTGTTCGTCTGCGTCACAGTGGCCAGGTTGAGGTCGAAGTCCAGGTCGAGGTCGAGCTTGGGCGCCTTGAAGCCGCCGTAGCCGCCAGCGACGGTCTCCAGGCTGCTGTCCTCGAGCGCGATCAGTTCTGCTTGCTTGGTCATGTGTCAGTTCCTCGTGTGCGTTGTTACGTTGCGTTTACTGGCGGGCGGTAGCGGCGTTCATCAGTGAGTCGCGCTCCGTTTTGCCGTTCTCAGCCGGGTAGAGTCGCGGCCGCCGCATTTCGTGAAGCGCCGGGCTTCAAAAACTGCCGGCCGTGTGCGCTGGGCCGCAGATGCCGCTTTTTGTCGGGGGTTGTGTGAAGCCATGTCCGGATTGGGACTGGTTTCTCCGTTATCCCTAGCGAGCCAGGACGATGGGTGTCCTCTTGGGCCATTCAGGGAAGGGCAGTGGAACGGATGGACAAAGAAAAGCAGATCGGTGTGCACTGCGAGCGTGCCAGCTTCGTGAATGCGACCAACCTGATCCTCGACCACTACGGTCCGGAGCTGCGCGCGTTCTTGAGCTCGCGCACCAGCAACCGCATGTCGATGGAAGAGGTGTACTCGGTCGTCTCCGAGGACGTTTGGAAGGGATTGCCGCGCTTTCGCTTCCAGGGTCAGGTGCGCTCCTGGATCTACGTGCTGGCGCGCAACGCGCTGTCGCGTCACTGGAAGCGCCGGCAGCGCTGGCGCAGTCGCCACGTCACGGCGGAGCTGGATGAGTACCAGGCGGAGCAGCGACTCTCGATCGCGGGGCAGTTGGATCGATCCACGGAGTTGGCCCCGCTCCTGTCCGAGCTACTGGAAGCCGATCGGCACCTGCTCGAGTGCCGCCTCGTGCACGCGATGCCCTGGCGCGACATCGCCATGCAAGCTGGCAAGACCAGCGACGCGGAGATCACGCGCGAGAGCGCGCGGCTGCGCAAGCGCTACCAGATCCTGGTCGAGAGTCTCCGCGAGCGCGCGGCCGCCCAGCGCTGATTACCAGCCGGGGCCGCTCGCGTTCGCGAGCACCGCGTGCACACCGACGACTTTTCCGCCGCGAACCTTGAACATGTGGAAGTCGGTGTAGCGGCTCTGGAACATGGTGAAGCCGACCGCGATGCCCGCCTCGACATCCAGTACGGTCAGGCGGGTCGGCATGACGGGTTTGCTCATGTCAGTGCTCATCGAGCAGCTGAGGCCGAGGCTGCAGGCACCGGGTGTGAACCCGTTCTCGAAGCGCTGGCACTCGGAGGAGAAGTTGCAGCCGCCGCGGGGGAACTGCGAGAAATAGCGCGTGACGAAGAGCATGAGCTCGTCGCGGCTCGCGCGCTGGTCGGCAGGCAACACGGTCTCCCAGTCGTCGCTCATGGTCCCGATCAAGCTCATCGGGTTCGAAGCGTAGTCGCCGCTGCGCACGACGATCGTCTCGATCTCGGTGAGCTTGCCTGCGGCCAGCTTCAAGCGCAGGCCGAGCACGATGTCCTTGCCGTCCTCGGCGATCACCGACTCGGTGACCGAGCTGCAGGTCTGCGTGTCCAGGGCGCTGCGCTTGAACCTCAGCATGCCCGCGGTCTTCCACAACCCCTCGCCGAGCTGCACGGTCTTGCCGTTCTCGGTGAACTTGGGCATGGATGCGAGAGGCAAGCGCGCGCTGTCGTGCGCGGCGAGGGCGGTGAAGTAGTCCTGGACCGTCGACGCGAGTAGGGCGCGATCGCAGCCATCAGCTGCGGGAGGCGTCGCGCCGGCTGCTCCGGCCATCGAGCCTGCAGCGGAGCCGGACGCCCCGCCTGCTGCTGCGCCCGCGGCGCTTCGACCGGCTTCCGATCCGGATCTTCCGGCGCGCTGCGCCTCACTGCGGCCGGCGGCGGGCGGTGTCATCTCGCCACTCCGCCCAGCGCTGTTCTCGCGCGCACCGCTCGCGCCGCTCGGCGTGGCTTCGCCGCTGCCGCTCGCTCCGGAAACACCGCCGCCGCTCCCGGCTGCGGCGACGTCGTCTTGCATAGCACCTTCCGGGGAGCCGCCGGCACAGGCAGTCAAGAACACGAACAGAGCCCAGGTGCATTGTCGCGGCATCTCGCAGACCAGATCCCGCGGCGGGCCGGGACCGATCACGAAAACGGCGAGTGACCCGTTCTCCCTCGTCGGGGACACGATATGCTTACGGTCTCAGAAGCAGGAGAGAGTATTGCGTCCAGCTAGACTGCGCTGGGCTGCCGCCGTCGCGGCAGCAAGTTGCTTGTGTATGTTTGCGAGCTGCACGGACGGCATGTCCGGCGCGTCGAACGTGGGCGCCTCCGGCGCGGCTGCGGGGCAACCTGCGTCGGGTTCGACCGCTGCCGGCGCGGGATCGGCTGCGCCGCCGAAGGCTGGAATGTCAGCGGCGGGACAGTCGGCTGCCGGCTCGGTCAGTGCAGGTGCAGGCGGTTCTGCGCCAAAGGCGGGTGCTCCAGCGGCGCCTGCAGCGAGCAGCGGCGGCGCGGCTGGGACTGCGGGGCAGAGCGGCGCGGCGGGCAGCACTGCGGGTACAGCCTCGATGACTGCAGGCAACTCCGCGCCGATGCCGGCTTCGCGCTGCTCAGCGGGACCGTTCGGTGCACCGGTGCCGTCGGGGGCCAGCGCGATGCGCGTGGCAGGGCTACCGCCGCAGGACGCATTCAACGACAACGGCAACCTACGCACCAACATCGAAGGCCCGGTCTGGATCGGCGACAAGCTATACCTCTCCGAGTTTCCGTTCGATCCCGCGCCCAAGTCGCGGATCCTCGCGTTCGATGCGGCCGGCAACGCGGTGAGCGTCGCGCTCGCCTCCTCTGGCTCCAACGGCCTGGCGGTCGATGCGTCCGGCGCGATGATCGCCACGAACCACGAGCTCGGCGCGATCGTGCGCCTGAAGTTCCCGCTCGGAACGCCCGAGGTGATCGTGGGAGAGTACGAGGGTAAGCGCTTCAACTCGCCCAACGACGTCGCTGTCCGCTCGGACGGCACGATCTACTTCTCCGATCCCGACTATCAAGCGCCCTCGACCAAGCCGCAGGTGAAGACGCGCGTGTACCGCGTCGCGGCCGGGTCCAAGCAGGCCACCGTGATCGACGACACGCGATCGCAGCCGAACGGCGTCACGCTCTCGGCGGACGAAAAGACGCTGTACGTCGCCGGCTCCGACGGCATCTTCAGCTACCCCGTGCTCGCGAACGGCGAGGTCATGCCCGGCTCCGGCAAGCGGATCAACGGCTTCAATGGCAGCTGCGACGGCATGGGCATGGATTGCGCAGGCAACCTGTACGCGACCTCGGGCCAGCGCATCGTCGTGCTCGATCCGAGCGGCAAGGAGATCGGCACGATCGCGGTCGCTGGGGCGGAGAGCGTGACGAACGTGGCGTTCGGCGGCGCCGAGAAGAAGACGCTGTTCATCACGAGCATGGGCAGCGGCAATCAGCGCGGACTGTTCAGAGTCGAGCTCAACGTCCCGGGGCTCCCGTACTGAGCGGGCTCGCGTCCCAGACGATCTTGGTCGCGGGGCTGTAGACCACGCGCAGCGTCTCGCCGGGACTGCCGCTCCAGTGCAGCATCCGGACCTGGCCGAGCTTGTCGAACTTCGCGCGCCGGTACCTTCCGCCGCGCGAGACTCGCAGCAGGCGATCCTCGGTGACGAGTGCCACGCCTGCGACCAGATCACGCAACCCGCGCAAGGCTTGCAGGCCGGTGACCGCGAGCACGACCAGCATCAGCGCTGCGAACAACCAGCTCTTGCCGGCAGTGACGCCCGTCGCACCGCTCGCGAAGTCCACCCAGAACGCGTAGTAAAAGACCACGGCCGCGATCCAGAACGGAAACGGCAGGCAGATCATGACCAGGCGGGCTTTGCGCGAGACGGTGAGCGGAGCCGTGCTTGCGGCAGCCATCAGCGGCCGGTGAATCGCGGCTCGCGCTTCTCGAGGAAGGCCGCGACGCCCTCGCGGTGATCCTGTGTTTGACCGCAGCGCAGCTGCGAGAACGCCTCGCGCTGCAGTGAGCTCGCGAAGTCGGAGTTCAGGGCGTGGTTCACGTTCTGCTTCATGTAGCGGTAGCTGACCAGCGGCCCGTGAGCGATGCGGCGGGCGATCGCCGTGACCTCGGCCAGGAAGTTGGCCTCGGGCAGCACGCGGTTCACGAGCCCGAGCGCGGAGGCTTGCTCGGCGTTCAGCAGCTCGGCCAGGAAGAACAGCTCCTTGGCCTTGGCGGCGCCGACCTTGCGGGCGAGCTGCCAGGTCACGCCGAAGTCGCCGCCGAAGCCGACCTTGGCGAAGGCGGTGCCGAAGCGCGCGCGCTCCGAGGCGAAGCACAGATCACACGAGAGCGCGATGCCGAGGCCTGCGCCCGCGGCGGGGCCGTTCACTGCGGCGAGCGTGACCTTCGGCATCTCCCAGAGCAGCTGCGAGAACTCGTGGATCGCGTTCTGCCGATCCACGCGCTGCTCGAAGCCGAGGTCCGCGGCGCCCGCACCGCCCATGGCCGACACGTCGCCACCCGCGCAGAAACCGCGACCGGCACCCGTTACTATCACCGCGCCGACCTCGGGGTCCGACCCCGCGCGCCGCAGCTGATCGATCGCGGACAGGATCATCTCATTCGACAGCGCGTTGAGCTTGTTGGGGCGGCTGAGCGTAAGCGTGAGCACACGCTCGGACAGGTCGACTAGCAAATCGTTCGCCATGGTTCGGTCAATGTGGAACAGTCCGCGGCAAATGGGAATCACCCTTTGACGCGAGGGACGAGCGATGGAGACCGCATATCAGGACATCCGAGTCGACAGCCCCGCGGCGGGCGTCGTGCGAGTGACGCTGACACGGGAAAAACAGCTAAACGCGTACAGCATGCGCATGTGCCGTGAATTGCTCGCGGCCCTGCAGGCGTTCGATCGCGACGACAGTGCGCGCGTGCTCGTGCTCACGGGCGCGGGTCGAGGCTTCTGTGCAGGCGGCGACGTCTCGGGTGCCGATCCCGAACACGACGAGTACATGCGCATGCAGCTCTCGCACGCGCGCGAGATGCGCGACGGTATGCAGCGCGTGATCCTCGAGCTCACGCGGCTGGACAAGCCGACCGTGGCGATGATCAACGGGCCGGCGGTCGCAGGCGGCTTGGCGCTCGCGCTCGCCTGCGACCTGCGCATCGCCGCGGCCAGCGCCAAGTTAGGCGACACCAGCGGCAAGTTCGGCTTGTTGCCGGACGAAGGCGGCGCCTGGCTCTTCCCGCGAGCGATGGGCCTCGATCGCGCGCTCAAGATGACGCTGCTGAGCGAGGTCTACGACGCGGAGACGGCGCAGCGGCTGGGGCTGGTTACCGAGACCGTACCCGACGCGGAGCTCGCACCGAGGACGCTCGCGCTCGCCACTGCCCTCGCAGCACGCGCGCCGCTGGCGGTGAGGCTGGCGAAGTCGATGATGCGCCGCGGCCTCGACCTCACGCTCGAACAATCCCAGGGAGACGCAGCGCTCTCGGTGATGATCTCGAACCCCTCGCAGGACGTGCGGGAAGGTGTGCGCGCGTTTCGCGAGAAGCGCCCGGCGAAGTTCGAAGGAAAATAATCGAGGCAGTGACGGATTCTCCTCGGGGTTGCACTCACCGAGGCATGACTACAAACCAGCCGAACTTACTCCGTTTCTTCCGTACCGCTGCCGTTGGCGGCACCCTCCTGCTGCACCTCGGTTGTGGCGGTGATGAAGGGAGCGCGAGCGCCGTCGAGTCCGGGCTTCCGCCTGATAAAACGCTCGTGACGCTCACCGACGCCGAAGCGCAGCAGCTGTGCGCTGCCACGGCTGATGCCGCCGACGAGATCTACTCGCTCGAGCTGCGCAAGGAGGTGGGCTGCACGCTGGCGGGTGCGACGCTTTCCGTCGTGCTGCGACCCGACGGGTCGTTCGGGATCGATCGCACGAGCTGCGAGCGTGCTCGCGACCAGTGCTTGGCGGATGGCGAGTGGACCGAAGGCACCGCGACGCAGACCTGCGAGTTGCACCCGATGCGAAACACGACGGGCACAGCCTGCACCGCGAGCGTCGAGGAGTACGAGAGCTGCGTAGGTGCATTCTTGCAGGCGTCCGCGGACGCTTTTGCCAGCTTGGATTGCGCCACGCTCGCCGCACAACGCATGACCTCGCTCCCGAGCATGTCCAAGCCGACGGCCAACCTCCACGTCCCCGAGTGCGCAGCCTTCGAAGCCAAGTGCGGAATGCCGTCCGTGCCCTCGCTGTAAAGGTCGAGCGAGCTCAGATGGCTTCGGGCTCGAGCACCGTGCGATCGGTGTGCGCACCGTCGCCGGTGTTCAGCGTGTCGGCCTTCTCGACCAACATGACCTTGGCCTCGGGTGTCAGTGCCTCGGGTTTGTGCTCCGTGCCCTTGTGTACGACGATCAGCGAACCCGCAGGCACGTCCACGAACCGATCGCGGAAGTGCATGCGCAGCACGCCTTCCACGACGAAGAACAGCTCGTCGGCGTCAGCGTGCGAGTGAAAGACGAACTCTCCCCGTAGGCGCGCGATGCGCACGTCGTACGCATCGACCCTGCCGATGCGTTTGGGCTGCCAGGGCTCCGAGAACAAGGCGAACTTTTCATCGAGCGAGACTGC
>DATEOF010000469.1:0-6474 GCA_035274465.1 Polyangiales bacterium | reverse complement strand
GTCGGCAGCAGCGGTGCGCAAGGCATCTCCACCGCGGGCACGAGCCCGCTCTCGCCTCAAGCGGGAGGCTCCCCCACGGGACCGGTCATGATCCAACGCCCCTCGGACGGCGGTTGCATGACCGCTGGGCCTGGACAGGGTAAGGGCGATGTCGGACTCGCCGGGCTCGGCCTGGGCTTCGGGCTCGTGTTGCTGAGGCGGTCGCGGCGGCGCAGGACCGCTGTGTAGCGGCCTACATCAGGCGCTGTGTTTCCGATTCGTCAGGGGTTTCCGAGGCGAAATTGCGCACGGTTGGGCCTCTGCCCACTCGTGCGCACTCGAATTTGCGAAGAACGTTGACGTCGCGGATTTCGCGCGTTCATACATCCCGGATGTCTTTGCAGTCACGCACGGCGGCCGGGACCGGCCGCACACGCCTGCGTTCAGTACTCGACGGGCGTGCGAGCGGGATCTTGCTCCACCTGACCAGCCTGCCGGGCCCCCACGGTAACGGCGATCTGGGCGGCGAGGCGCGCGAGTTCGCCGACTTCCTGGCCGCGGCCGAGCAGTCGTACTGGCAGATGCTGCCGGTCGGGCCGTGTGGCTACGGCAACTCGCCCTACAGCGCGCAGTCTGCGTTCGCGGGCAATCCGCTACTGATCGCGCTTTCACCCCTGGTGCAGGCGGGCCTCTTGCCTGCCGCTGCGCTCTCCGGCGCGCCACGCTTCGCGGCGGAGCGCGTGGACTATGCAGCCGCGGAGCGCTTTCGCACCGCCTGCCTGCGCCGCGCGTTCGAGGCAGGTCGCTCCGACCCGCAGCTCGCGGCGTTTCGCGAGCGCGAGCGAAGCTGGCTCGAAGACTATGCGCTGTTTCGCGCGCTCAAGAGCCAGCACGGTGAGCGCGAGTGGACGCAGTGGCAACCCGAGTACCGCGATCGCGTGCCCGCGGCGCTGGCTCGCGCGGGCCGTGAGCTCGCCGACGAGGTCGCGTTTCGGGCCTTCGAGCAGTGGTTGTTCGATGTCCAGTGGCGCGAGCTGCGCGGCCACTGCCACGCGCAGGGCGTCTCGTTGATCGGCGACATCCCGATCTTCGTCGCGCACGACAGCGCCGACGTCTGGCAGCACCGCGAGTTGTTCCACCTCGATGCCACGGGTCTGCCTTCGCTGGTCTCCGGCGTCCCGCCCGATTACTTCAGCGCCACCGGCCAGCGCTGGGGCAACCCGCTGTACCGCTGGGACGTGCTGCGGGACACGGGCTACACCTTCTGGGTCGAGCGCATGCGCAGCATGCTCGAGCGCTTCGATGTGATCCGGCTCGATCACTTCATCGGCTTCGAACGCTACTGGGAGATCCCGGCCAGCGAGTCCACGGCCGTGAACGGGCGCTGGCGGCCGGGCCCCAGCGCCGACCTGTTCCTGACGCTGGCCGAGAAGCTGGGTGGCTTGCCGTTGATCGCCGAGGATCTCGGCGCGATCACGCCCGAGGTCAAGGCGCTGCGCGACCGCTTCGAGCTGCCGGGGATCCGCATCTTGCAGTTCGCGTTCGGCACCGATCAGTCGGCACCCGACTTCTTGCCTCACAACTATCCGCGGCGCGCGGTGGTCTACACCGGCACGCACGACAACGACACGGTGCAGGGCTGGTTCAGCGCGCACGACGAGCTGCGCGAAGGCCAGGAGAGCAGCACGCGCACGCTCGAGCAGATCGAGAAGGAGCGCGCGGCGGTGCTGGCGTATCTCGGCGTCGCGGACGGCGCTAACATTCACTGGGACATGATCCGCATGTGCATGTTGTCCGTAGCCGATACTGCGCTCTTTCCGCTTCAGGATGTGTTGGGCCTCGGCTCCGAGGCTCGTATGAATCGACCGGGCAAGGCTTCCGGCAACTGGGAATGGCGCTGCGCCGAGGGGGCGGCCAGCGCCGAGGTAGCCGAACGGCTTGCCGAGCTCACTCGACGCTACGAGCGGCAACGAACAAGCGAGCGACCATGATGAGGCCCACGAGTCCGCGCAACGGACTGACCCCCGATCCGCACTGGTACAAGGACGCCGTATTCTACGAGTGTCGAACGCGCTCGTTCTTCGACAGCAACGGCGACGGCATCGGCGACCTGGCCGGGCTGACTCAAAAGCTGCCGTATCTGCAGGACCTGGGCGTGACCGCGCTCTGGCTGTTGCCGTTGTGTCCATCGCCGATGCGCGACGACGGCTACGACATCGCCGACTACTACGACGTCGATCCCGACGTGGGCACGCGCGAAGACTTCCGGCAATTCGTCCAGGAGGCGCACCGCTACGGCATCCGCGTGATCACCGAGCTGGTGCTGAACCACACCTCCGATGCCCACCCGTGGTTCCAGCGCGCCCGGCGCGCGCCACCCGGCAGCCCCGAGCGCAACTTCTACGTCTGGACCGACTCACCCGAACGCTACCCCGACGCGCGCATCATCTTCAAAGACTTCGAGCCGTCCAACTGGTCGTGGGATCGGCTGGCCAACGCCTATTACTGGCACCGCTTCTTCTCGCACCAGCCCGATCTCAACTTCGAGAATCCGGCGGTGCAGGAGGCGCTGTTCGCGGTGGTCGACTTCTGGTTCGAGATGGGCGTCGACGGCTTGCGGCTGGACGCGGTGCCGTACCTGTACGAGGCCGAGGGCACGAACTGCGAGAACTTGCCCGCCACGCACGTGTTCTTGAAGCGTCTGCGCGCACACGTCGACTCCAAGTTCGCCAACCGCATGCTGCTGGCCGAGGCCAACCAGTGGCCCGAGGATGCCGCGGCGTACTTCGGCGACGGCGACGAGTGCCACATGAACTTCCACTTCCCGATCATGCCGCGGATGTTCATGGCGATTCACATGGAGGATCGCTTCCCGATCGTCGACATCATGGCGCAGACGCCGCAGCTGCACAGCAACTGTCAGTGGGCGATGTTCCTGCGCAACCACGACGAGCTGACGCTCGAGATGGTGACCGACGAGGAGCGCGACTACATGTATCGCGCCTACGCGCACGAGCCTGCGATGCGCATCAACCTCGGCATCCGGCGTCGGCTGGCGCCGCTGGTCGGGAACGATCGGCGCAAGATGGAGCTGCTCAACGGGCTGTTGTTCTCGCTGCCGGGCACGCCGGTGCTGTACTACGGCGACGAGATCGGCATGGGCGACAACGTGTTCCTGGGCGACCGCAACGGCGTGCGTACGCCCATGCAGTGGAGCTCGGACCGCAACGCGGGCTTCTCGCGCGCGAACCCGCAGCGCTTGATCCTGCCGGTGATCATCGACCCCGAGTACCACTTCGAGTCGCTCAACGTCGAAGCCCAGCAGAACAACCCGAACTCTCTGTTGTGGTGGACCAAGCGGCTGATCAGCTTGCGCAAGCGCTTCCGCGCGTTCGGCTGGGGTTCGATCGAGTTCCTGGCGCCGAGCAACGCGCGCGTCCTGGCGTTCATCCGCGAGTACGACAACGAGCGAATCCTCGTGGTCGCGAACCTGTCGCGCTTCGTGCAGTACGTCGAGCTCGATCTGTCGAAGTACAAGGGCATGATCCCGATCGAGCTGTTCGGCAAGAACCCGTTCCCCGAGATCGGCGAGCTGCCGTACCTGCTGACGCTGGGCGGGCACTCGTTCTACTGGTGCTCGCTCGAGAACGCGCCGAGCCACGAGGAGACGGCGCGCGCGTCCTTGTTCGAGCCGCCGCGCCTCGCCGCCAGCAGCTTCCAGTCGCTGTGCTCCGGCGAAGATCGCGGGTTGCTCGAGGAGATCCTGCCCGAGTACCTGCAGACGCGCAGCTGGTTCCGCGGCCGTTTGCGCAGCGTCGGGCGCGTGTACATCCAGAGCGCGCAGCCGCTGTCGTCGCAGCGCGACGGCACGTGGGTGGTGTTCGTGCGCGTCGAGTACACCGAGGGCGAGCCCGAGACGTACTTGCTGCCGCTGAAGTGGATCCCGGACATCGGCGACGTGAAGGTCAAGCTGCCGCTCTCGATCCTGGCCTCACTCGAGCTGCCGCACGGGCAGGGCAAGCTGGTGGACTCGGTCGAGGAGACCGATGCATCGCGGCCGGTCCTCGAGGCGATCATGAACCGAGCCCGCTTCGGCACGCCCGGTGACGAGATCGTCGCCACCAGCGTGCTCGAGGAGCCGGAGCGCGAGCCGACGGGTGAGCCGCGCTCGATCAGCGTGCTGCGCGCCAATGCCGCGTTGCAGTTCGGCGAGCGCTACTTCCTCAAGGTGTTTCGGCGCCTGGAGGAAGGGGTCAGTCCGGATCTCGAGGTCGGCCGCTTCCTGGCCGCGCGTGCGCCCGGCCTCACGCCGCCGGTGCTCGGCGCGCTCGAACATCGCGTGGGTCGCGGCGAGCCGCGCACACTCGCGGTCTTGCAGGGCTACGTGTCGAACGAAGGCACGGCCTGGTCGCACACGCGCCGCGAGCTCGGCCGCTTCTACGAGCGCGTCCTGACGCTGCCGCGCGACGAGCCCGCACCCGAGCTGCCGCACGACTCGCTGATCGCGCTGTCGGCGATGGAGCCGCCCCCGCTGCTGCGCGAGGTACTGGGCGTGTACCAGCAGCACGCCGCGCTGCTCGGCAAGCGCACCGCCGAGATGCACCTGGCGCTCGTCTCCGGCACTGATCTGCCGGCGTTCGCGCCCCAGCACTATTCGGCGCTCGACCGGCGTTCGTCCTATCAGTCGCGGCGTAACCTGGTTGGGCGTGTGATGCGCACGCTGCGGGCCAAGGCGCGCGAGCTGCCTGCCAGCTGTGCATTGCTGACGCGCGCGGTGCTCGACCACGAGCGCGAGCTGCTCGGGCGCTTCGAGCCGCTGCTGCACAACACGATCGATGCGCTGCGGATCCGCGTGCACGGCGACTATCACCTGGAACAGGCGCTGTGGACCGGCAAGGACTTCGTGATCATCGACTTCGACGGCGGCCACGACTCCGCGCTGAGTGAACGCCGGCGCAAGCGCTCGGCGCTGCGCGACGTCGCGGGCATGATCCGATCGTTCCACTACGCCGCGTACACCGGCCTGTTCGAGGGCATCGTGCGCGAGGCGGACCGCGCGCGCGCGCAGCCGTGGGCCGATCTGTGGCACAACTGGATCTCGGCGGTCTTCGTGCGCAGCTACCGGGAGACCGCGGGCAACGCGGCGTTTTTGCCGAGCCGGGTGGAAGATCTCGACAAGTTGCTCGATATGTCGATCCTGGCCAAAGCCGTACGCGAGCTCGGGCACGAGCTCGTGGTACCGAACGACCACGTGACCATCCCGCTGCACGCCATCGCCGAGATGCTCGGCGTGTTGCCGCCGCCGCGCACCTGAGGGAGTAACGCCATGGCAGACATCGAGCTGTACTACTGGCCCACACCGAACGGGCACAAGATCACGATGTTCCTCGAAGAGGTCGGGCTCGACTACGACATCAAGTCCGTGAACATCGGCGCGGGTGAGCAGTTCAAGCCCGCGTTCCTGGCCATCAGCCCGAACAACCGCATGCCGGCGATCGTGGATCGCGCGCCTGCAGATGGGGGCGCTCCGCTGTCGGTCTTCGAATCCGGCGCCATCCTGCAGTACCTCGCGCGCAAGGTCGGCAAGCTCTGGCCGGACGAGCCGCGCGCGCACGTCGCAGTCAGCGAGTGGTTGTTCTGGCAGGTCGCGAACCTCGGCCCGATGGCCGGACAAAACCACCACTTCGTGCTCTACGCGCCGGAGAAGGTGCCCTACGCGATCGAGCGCTACGTGTGCGAGACCAACCGCCTGCACGGCGTGCTCGATCGCCGACTCGCCGAGCATCCGTACCTGGGCGGTGCCGAGTACAGCATCGCCGACATCGCGACCTATCCCTGGGTGGTGCCCTGGAAGCGCCAGCAGCAGAACCTCGACGACCACCCCCACCTGCGCCGCTGGTTCGACGGCATCCGCGCCCGCCCGGCGACGCAACGCGCGTACGCGCGCGCAGACGCATACCGCTCGGACTCGCCGGCCAGCGACGCCTCGCGCAAGGTCCTGTTTGGACAGACCGCGCAGTCGGTGAAAGACGCCGCGCGGCGCGCTGCGGGCAACTAGATCGCGACTACAGGTTCCGCGTGTTGCGCACGAAGACCGGTTCGCTGACGGCGATGTCGTGCGCCGGCAAGACGTCGCGGTGGATCTCCGCCGTGGTTTGGCCCCGCGTCACGGGTAGCTTCGCGACGTCGAGCGCCCACACCTTGAAGTCGTACTGACGGGCACCGCTGCCCGGGCCGGCCCAGCCCTGGTTGTTGAGGCTGCCGAGCTGGGAGCTTCCCGGGACTTCGGGGGGCATGGCGACCTTCGAGATGTTCGGTGGGAGGTGCGTCACGTCCGGAGGGATGTCCCAGATGATCCACTTGATGGCGTCGTTGCCGAGATCGCGGAACACGACCGCCAAGCTCTTGCTGCCCATCGGCACGCCCGTCCACTTCAGCTCCGGCGACTCGTTGGTCGGCGGGTTCGAGCGCTCGGGGAAGGTGAGCTCGTCTCCG
>DATEOF010000468.1:0-83346 GCA_035274465.1 Polyangiales bacterium | reverse complement strand
CAGCGCTACCTGCCGACCCTGCTCGTCCAGCCGCGCCGCGCGGCGCAGGTCCTCCGCTCGCGCCGGCACCGCCCGTGCCCGCTGACGCCGCAGTACCGCCGCTACCGCTCGCGGGGCCTTTTGCACCCGCGACGCCACTGTCCACGCCGGGGGACCCGGCAGCCGGAGTCGAGATCGCCGCGCCACCGGCGGAAACGCCGCGACCCCGCGAATCCTCGGTTGAATCGGCTGCACAGCCGAGCACCAGGCAACTCACGGCGAGCCCGGCAAACCACGCTGAAGATGACATGAGTAGCTATGTCGGAACGCGTTCAATCGATCACTGCCGAGGTCAGCGACACATCGCATCCCGGCAGATCAACCGAACGCACTGCGACTGCACCTGGCCGCTGCACGACCCCCCCGTCTCCTGCCACGCGGGACAATCCTCGTTCTGCGTGCAGGACGTCGTACAGATCGGCCCCTTGCTGGCCTCGGTCGAGAAGTTCGGAGGCTCGAGACAAACGAATGGATCCTGACAAGGGTCGAGGCCGCCGAGCATGCAAGGCGTCCCGAAAGTCGCCGGCCGTCCACCATGATCCTCGTGCGGCTCGTCGCCACAGCTCGCGGCAACCACCACGATGCATGCGCCGATCAGCTGTGAAGCCGTACACCGCACCCGGCCACATTGACCGAGCGCCGCGCGACAAACAAGTCCCGGAATCGATGCACGTCAGCACAAACTGACGCCGATCTACGCGCGCTCCCCGCGTGCGCCACGATCCAACCATGTCGCAACACAGAGCGCGTGCCCCAAAAGGGAATGCACATTTCGGCTCTGTGATCTGGAACACTCGCGCCAGCTGTCTTCTCGACAACGGCGCGTTCTCCACTGACATGGATCGAGCGACATCGGCGCCGAATCAGAAGCCGAACGCATTCGTTTCCATTGCCGCCCTCAGCTGCAGGTTTGCAGAACCGAAGACCACCGCCCTCGACGACCCCTGTACGCTCGCGCCGCCGCTGTGAGCCACATGAACACATGCAGCTGAGGGCGGCGATTGCAGGTCATGGCTCGGCTGTTAACATAGAGTCCGATGCATTCGATGCCTCCCGGGTCTTCGTCGAGCCCGCCGGCCAACGAAAGCCCCTACCCCGAGGCGGTCTCGCTGTACTGGGTCGACAACGTGGCCATCATGTCCTGGCGCGAGCCAGTGACCGCACGCGTCGCGGACGCGATATTCGAGCGAGCCGAGCCGCAGCGAAAGCGCTATCCAGGTGGGATATCGTATGTGCATATCGGCCGCGTCGAATACGCCATGATGGATGGCGCCGCGCGCCGCTCACTGGCTCGGATGGGACGCGAGCTCGGCAACCAGGTGATCTCGGTTGCGGTCGTCGTGCGTGCCAGCGGCTTCCTTGCGAGCACGCTGCGCAGTATCTGTACTGGCATCATGGTCATGGCGAACCAGGACGTCGAGCTGCGCTTCCACACGCAGCCCGAGGAGGTACTCGGCTGGCTGCCCGCCAAGCACGAGAAGACCGGCGGCGTGAAGCTGAACGTGGAGCGCCTGCGCCGCGCGCTCTCGCTGGTCGCCGAAGACAGCTGAATCGCCGGCGTGTCATTTCGCAGCATTTGAACTGCACGGCGCGCGAATCTGCCACACGGCCGATACTCAGGCTGCGCGTAGTTACGAGCTGGCACGACGCCTGCAGCATGCGGTTGGACAAGGAGGACCGCATGGCACAGCCACAGCAACCCTACGTCATCCTCTGTGCACTCGCGTTCGATGAAACCGGAGAGCTCGCCCTCCGCGAAGCCGTTCGCCTCGCTGGACAGTTCCCCAACAGCCAGCTGCACGTGATTCACGTCGAGCCGGATCTCGGTAGCGTACAGGGCGACGAACCCACGTCGATCCGCACGCAGGCAAATCGAGCGCCGGCGCTGATGGAGGATCGGGTGAAGCTCGCCTGCGTGGATACGCCGCTGGAGGTCCGCGGCCACATTCGTCGCGGCGCACCCGTCGACGCCATCTTGCGCACTGCGGGCGAGATCGACGCCGACCTGCTGGTCATCGGCAGCCATCGGCGGCGGGGCGTGGAGAAGCTGGTGCTCGGATCGGTCGCGGAGCGCCTGCTCTACGAGGCCAGTTGCCCGGTGCTCACCGCCCTGCCCAAGGCCTGGCACCACACCGAAGCAGTGGAGATCGACGCTCCCTGCCCCGATTGCCAGCGCGCACGCGAAGCGAATGACGGCGCACAGTGGTGCGAACGCCACTCGCGCGGCCGGCACCAAGCGCACGTGTACTCGCCCTCGGATCGGCCGGCGCCTGGCATCGTGTGGACCTGAAGTCGCCCCTACGGCGTAAACAGCACGCCCGCCAGCGTGCTGCGCTGGTCGGTGACCCACTGCGCGATGTCGTCGACGATGATCTCAGTCGTTCGCATGGGCTTCCAGCCGAAGCGCTGCTGTACCTTGTGACAGTTGCTCAGGTACATACGGATGTCCAGGCGCCTCGTCTCCGGCTCGGCTGCGATCGGGACGCGGCGTCCCGTCACGGCCTGACACAGCGTGGTCAGCTCGCGAAGTGAGAGGGATCCCTCCACACCGCCGCCCACGTTGAACACGTCGCCCTTCAGCTCATCCAGGGCGTCGATCTGACGATCGATGAGCTCCGCGAGATCCGCCACATGCAGGACATCGCGGACCTGTTTGCCCGTACCGCCGTAGCCTATGTAGCGAAGGCCCTTCTCGAAGACGTGGCTGGCGACCCAGTGCATGATCACGCCCTGGTCCACCTTTCCCATCTGCCACGGCCCGGTCAGCACGCCGCAGCGGTCGATCACGGCGCGCAACCCGTGAGACTCGACATACTCGTGGATGATCAGCTCCGAGCACAACTTGCTCGCGCCGTACAAGGAGCGTGCGCCTTCCAGCGGGAACTGCTCGTCCAGCCCCGCCGCGGAGAACCCGAGGCCCCTGGCATCCGGCGCTGGCGCGAAGCGCGTCTCCTGCTCGACGAAGGGCAGCTCCTCGATGCGAGCGATCGGATACACGCGGCTGGTCGACACGAACACGAGCGCTGCACCATGACGGCGCGCGGCTTCGAGGCAGTGGATCGTGCCCCCGAGATTCGTATCGAGCACGTAGTTCACGCTACCGGCGACGACGGATGGCTCGGCGGCGCAATCGATCAGCAGGTCGAACTTTCCAAGCTCGTCCAGGTCGGATGGGTTGCGAATGTCGCCGTGGACGAAGCGGACTCCGTAGGCTGCGAGACGGCGGAGCGCCAGCTCGGAGCCGCGTCGCTTCAGGTTGTCGAACGCGCGGATGCGCCAGGCGGGATGACGCTCCGCGAGGCTCAACGCCAGGGAAGAGCCGACGAAGCCGGCTCCGCCGGTGATCACGACCTCATAACCGTGGGTGGGTGCTGGCATGGTTCAAAATCCGGCACAGGCGCGGTCGTAGACGGCCTCCAGCGTGGGCGCGTACACGCTCCACGCGTAGCGCTGCTCGGCCGCACGGCGAGCGTTTCCGCCGAGCCGCTCGGCCCGCGAACGGTCCCTGAGCAACGCGGTGATCGCGTCGCCATAGGCATGCGGGTCGTCGTTCGACAGCAGACCGATGTCGTCCGCGCGGAAGGCTTCCACCATATCGCCCACCGGGTTGGCGACGATTGGACGCCCGGCCGCCATGTAGTCGCCGAGCTTGATCGGGCCGCGCGCGCGGTTCATGAGGTTGTCGGACATCGGCATGAGCAGGACGTCGGCAGCGCCGAGGTGGTTTTCGACTTCGGCAAACGGCTTGGGTCCGACGTCGACAACCGCGTCCTGCAGCTGAAGTTCTTGCACCAGCTTGCGCGCCGCCTTGTGTTCCGGCCCGACCAGGACGAGCCGCGCGGAGGGCAAGCGCGCGTGCACGAAGCCGAATGCGCGTATCACGAGCTCGAGATCGTATTGCACGTAGCCCACGAAGCACGCGATGGGCGCATCCGCCGGCAGGTTCAACGCTTGTCTGCACGCCGCTCGATCGCGCACCTGGATCGTCCGCACGTTCGACCCCGAGGGGAGGTAGTGCACGCGGTCCTTGCGCAACCGCATGTCCAGGCATCGCTCGTAGAGTGCGCGGCTCGTGACAGTCACCTGGCTCGCCAACCAACGGAAGCGTTCCTCCAGGAACGTCTCGAACGGCGCAAACGCGACCCGACCTACCCAGCTCTTGCGCTCCGAGATGGCGCCGCCGCGCCCCCACCAGTCGGCCCAGTCGCTGACCCAGCGTGCGCCACGACCGAGCTGGAGCAGCAGGCTCGGCGCCAGCACCACGGGACGGCAGTCGAAGCCGTGCACGATGTCGAAGCGCTCGCGCTGGAAGTAAGCCGCGCGAAACAGGCTGTCCCAAGGATCCCAGCCCGTGCGTGCAAGCGAGACACCGAGGTCCGGGGTCTCGACCACGGTGACGCCCTCGAGCTCGCTGATTCGCGGCCGCAGCAGGCGATCGCGGGAGATCGTGGCCACGGTGACGCGATGGCCCCGAGCCGTCAATTCACGCGCGAAGTAGAATGCCCGAAAGAACGTGCTGCGCCAGATCACGTTGTGATTGAGCATCAGTATGTTCATCGCTACCTCGCGCGGTTCAGCAACAGGTCGACGCCGCGCTTCACTCTGCGGCGCGCTCCTTGAATTCCCTGGTCGCGCGCCGTGTGCACCATGTACTTGACCTGACGCGACATCCACGCCGGATCGCTCATGCGCGCACGCAACCAGATCGATGGAGCACGCTCCGCGAACTCGGCGACGTACTCGGCTGACATGTTGTCGAAGCGCAAGACCGACGAATGCGCGCCGTCGAAGTCGCGAAACCGGCCTATCAGGCGCTTCTCTTTGCTTGCGCGCGCATAGTGCTCGGTGCCGGGAAACGGCGTGGTGACCGAGAACTGAATCGAGTCCACCGGCAGGCTGCAGGCGAAGTCGAGCGTCTCCTGCATCGTCGCGGGTGTGTCGCCCTCGAGCCCGAAGGTGATGGTCGCGTGCGTCTTGATACCGCGTGCCGCGCACCAGTCGGCGACGTTGCGGACCTTGGGGAGCTTCACCGGCTTGCGCAGCTTCTTGAGCACGTCCTTGTTGGCGCTCTCGACGCCAAATTTCATCCCGATGCAGCCCGCCTTCGCCATCGCGTCGATCGCGCGTTCGGTGACGGCCATCGCATCGCCCATCACCGACCAGTTGACGTTCAGGCCGCGCGCCGTGATCTCCTGGCAAACATCCAGCACGTGGTCCTCACGCACCGTGAAGATGTCGTCGTCGAAGTAGATCTCGCGGGCGCCGTACGTCGCGATGACGTGCTCCATCTCGTCGACGATGCGCTTGCCGGAAAACACCCGATACGGACCCTGCTCGTAGATCACCGAGATCCAGAGGCAGAACGTGCACTTGAAAGGGCAGCCGCGACTGCTGTGCATCTGCACCGCCGGACGCCTCTGACAAAAGCCGTCCCAGTAGGGCCACATCGTCGGCGCTTGCCGCGTCGGGAACATGTGCCGCGCTGGAAACGGCAGGCTGTCGAGATCGTGGATCGGTTCGCCCTTGGGCCCCTCGATGACGGCCACGGTCGTGGACTCGTCGGCGTTGCGACCGCGGCGCACGAGGCCGGGCACTGCGGCGAGAGCGCTCTCCACCTCGACCGGCGAGCGCTGTTGCAGCGCGCGGATCGCAGCCAGCGCGTTCAGCTCGTACTCACCCTTGAGGACCCAGTCGACGCAGTCGTTGTCCTCGAGTAGCACGCGCGCAAAATGCGTGGGATGCGCGCCCGCGAGGGCGATGCGCGCTCCGGTACGCGCCTTCAGCTCTCGACACAACGCCAGGTCGTCTTCGATGGTCGGCGTCGTCGCCTCCATCAGGATCACGTTCGGCTTGTAGCTCGCACAACGGTCGACGAACGTCGGCCGGTCCACATTGAGCGCAACGCCGTCGTACACCTCGACCGCGATCCGCTCGCGCTCCAACAAGGCCGCCACGTAGGCCAGCGAGAACGGAAACGGCACGTAGCGGCACGATTCGTCCTCGTCCTTCTGGATCGAGAACGGCCAACGGCTTCCGGCTTTGACGAAGAAGCGTTCCTGGCCCTTCCCGACCTTCTCCCGCGTGGGAGCATTCGCGAGCAGAACCGTTAGCGACATCAGGCGACCTCGGCCACGCGCGAGGTCGCGCGCGCGAAGTCTTCGAAGATGTCGTCGATGCTGCGCGTGATGCGGAAGCTCGGATAGTGCGCCTGAAGCTTGCTCAGGTCGGAGTAGTAACAAATGTGATCGCCGATGCGATTCGTCTCGCTGTAGCGATACGCCAGTCGCTTCCCGAGCAGCTGTTCGATGCGGTCGATCGACTCGAGGATCGAGACGCTGTTGGCCTTGCCACCACCCAGGTTGTAGACCTCGCCGGGTCGCGGGTTCGCGATGAACAACTCGAACGCCTGCACGACGTCGGCGCTGTGAATCTGGTCGCGGACTTGCTTGCCCTTGTAGCCGAAGATCGTGTACTCGCGACCGTCGCTCGCGGCCTTGAACAGGTACGCGAGGTAGCCGTGGAGCTCTGCCGCAGCGTGATTCACGCCGGTCAAGCACCCTCCGCGGAAGATACCCGTGCGAAGCCCGAAGTAGCGACCGTACTCCTGACACACCACGTCAGCCGCGACCTTCGAGGCACCGAACAGGCTGTGAAGCGACTGGTCGATGGAGAAGGTCTCGGCGATGCCACGTTCGTACGCCGGGTCCGCGAAGTCCCAGCGCTTGTCGTGTTCCACGAGGTTGATGCGATTCGGTGCGTCGCCGTAGACCTTGTTGGTGCTCATGAACACGAACACGGCCTCGGGAGCGCCGCGACGAGTCGCCTCGAGCAGGTTCAAGGTGCCGACAGCGTTGGTATCGAAGTCTTCGAACGGCATGCGTGCGGCAAGGTCGTGCGAGGGCTGTGCGGCGCAGTGAATGATCGCGTCAGGCTTCACCTCGCGAACGATGCGGGCCATCTCCTCACGCTCGCGGATGTCGAGGGGGCAATGCACGAAGCGAGGCGCTCGTTCGCGGAGCATCTCGAGGACGCGGGTTGTGTCACCATCGGGCCCAAAGAAGTGTCTACGGAGGTTATTGTCGATCCCGTAGACAACGTGACCCTGTTCCGCGAAACGCAGCACGGCTTCGGAGCCGATGAGCCCACTGCTTCCGGTGATGATGACCTTCATTCGACGTGCACTCCCTTGCCCGGAATTCTAACAGACCGAGCATAAATTTTCGAAGTTACGTCAGGTCGCACCAAACGTCGGAGCAGTGATCCAAACAGCGCGCTGCTGTGCCGAGGTATGTCTTGGGCTCAGTGCGCGCCACGACGTCCCAGCACCGCCGGGATGGTCTTGAGGAGGATCTGGAGATCGAGCCACAAGCTCCACTCGTCGATGTACCTCAAATCGAGAAGCATCCACTCCGAGAAGTCGAGCTCGTTGCGCCCTCCGACCTGCCACAGGCACGTGATGCCTGGCTTCATGCTCAAGCGCCGCCGCTGCCAGCCGCGGATCTGCTCCTGCTCCTGCACCGGCAGCGGGCGCGGGCCGACGAGACTCATCGTGCCATTCAAGACGTTGATCAGCTGCGGCAACTCGTCGAGGCTCGTGCGCCTGAGAAATCGCCCGAGCGCCGTGACCCGCGGGTCTCGCGCAATCTTGAACACCGGCCCAGACATCTCGTTCAGCTCCGCGAGCCCGTCACGCTCCGCCTCCGCAGTGGTGCGCATCGAGCGGAATTTGAGCATCCGGAATGGGCGGCCATACAAGCCTCCTCGCGCTTGCGAGAAGAGAATCGGCCTGCCCATCGTCACCCAGATCGCAACCGCGATCGCCAGAAAGACCGGCGCCAGCAAGACCAGTCCGAGCGCAGCCAGGATGGGGTCCAAACCATACTTGACCGCGAGCTCGCCCTGAGATTTCGGTGCTCTCTCGAAGGTTACGAACGAGTGGTCGTACTTGGTCATCAATCGCGGTGCGGCCTGACCCAGCTGCACGAGATCGACTGAAAAGCTCGCCGCGACCCCGACCTCCTCGCATGCCGCGAGTTGCTCCTGCACGAGCTCCGGCCGATTGACGGGTGGAAAGAACAGGACGTGATCGATGGCCTGGTCGTGTAGCAGCCTTGGCAGCTCATCGAGCCTGCCGAGGCGCGGGAGCGTCGGTGCGCCCGGCGGAGGAGTCGAGAGAGAGGTCCCCTGCGAAGAAGCTTCCAGGTAACCCAGGAAGTGGGGCGCGTGGCGTTGCCGCATCGCCGCGTAGGCCAGCGTTGCCATGCGACGCGACGGTTGCCCCACCAGCAAGACACGCTCGTGGCTGACACCGGTCCTGTACTGGTAGTCGGCCCAGAGCAACACGAGGCTGCGCTGCGTGAACATCAACGCGAACGTGCAGAGCAAGAAGAGCGCGACCAGCGAGCGATTGATCGTCGCTTGCGTCAGGAACTGTATGACACTGAGTCCCACGAACCCTGCGAGGTGCAGCTTGAAGAGCTTGACCAGTAGCTCCGCTCGCCCGGGTCGGTCCGTCGTGGTTCGATGCAGGCGGAACACGAAGATCAGCGCGAACCACAGCGGCGCCACGAGATACACCATGGTCGCGTGAAGCCGGAACTCTGCCGTGGACTGCAACGCCGGGATGAAATGCTGCAGATGGCCGTGCAGGTACTTGGCCGCCGACATGGCGGCGAGGAGCGCGACGGCATCGAGAGCGACCTGGATCACGTCGAGCACTCGGTCGTCGCCGCCAACGACCTTTGCAGCCGAATGCTTGCGAAGCTCGACGGCCACGTGCGAGGCCATTTCGATGCTCACGTGCGAGGATGATTTTCTGTCCAAAGCGCCGCCGTGGTAGATGATATCGCTGACACGCCGCAGCGGAACGCCCCCGACCCGCTGCAATCAAAAGGACGCATGTCGCATCACACACACCGAGCAGTGCCGCTGCTGTGGGTCCTTGGGTGCTTGCGCGGCGAGAGAGCGCAGAGATGACACTCTTGCAAGAGCTTCACGAACGCTCACGACGTCAGAAGCTCTCGAGACTGCTCGACGAGTTTCGTCCCGGACCTGACACTCGCCTCCTGGAAGTCGGCGTCGCGAACACCGAACCCTTGGCGTCGACGAACTACCTCATCAAACACTACCCCCACCGCGGCGGTCTGACCGCGCTGGGACTCGGTGACATGTCAGGCTTCGAAGGCCTGCATCCACACATTCCCGTTTACTCCTACGACGGCAAACACTTCCCGTTTCCCGACGCGGCCTTCGACATCGCGCATTCCAACGCAGTCATCGAACACGTGGGTTGCCGCGAGTCACAACGGCTCTTTCTATCCGAGCTACGCCGGGTCGCACGCAGCGGAATGATCACGACCCCTAACAAGTACTTCCCGATCGAGACCCACACCTTGTTGCCGTTGCTCCACTGGACCGATGAACACAAGTTTCGCGAGCGCCTCCAGCGCATCGGCGTGAGCCGACTCGAGCGGTTGTACAGAAAGCTCGGCCTCGCGTTCCCCGTCAATGAAATCGCCGAGCTGCGGCTACTGAGCGCGAGCGAACTGAGCAAGCTCGCAGCCCAGGCAGGAATGGTCGACTTCAAGGTCCGCACCCACGCCCTGCTCGGTTGGCCATTCGCGGTGACGTTGGTCTGGCACGATGCCTAAAACGACCCGCCACAAGCTGCTGTGGGTCCTCGGCGCTTGCGCGGTAGCACTCGCGGCCGTGCATTGCTTCGCCATCTATACGGACTCGATCAACTGGGACGAGTTCGCGATGTTTAGCCGCGCGGAGGACACCATACGCTCCGGCGTGTTGGCCGGCGGTGGTCGCCCTGGACTCGCCACCCTGCTGTTCGTCCCGTTAGTTCGTGGTTGCCACGACATCATGGACGTCGCACACCACGCGCGCATCGTCACCACGGTCGCCACCTTCGCGTTCTTCGTCGGTTTGTATGTGCTGCTCCGGGCGCTGTTGGTTGGGGTTCGAAAGAACCCCGATCTGGATGCAGCCTTCGGCGTCGCGCTGCTGTTGTGTGTCCCCGTCGTGCTGCGCTGGTCCGTGCACGCCCGCTCCGATCAATGGGCTCTCGGCTGCGGGATCTGGGGAGGGGTCGCGTTGCTCGCATCACGCAAGCGGCTGCACTACGCATGGCTCGCCGGTTGCTTGTTCGGGGTGGGTTTTCTCTTCTCTCAGAAGGTGTCTTACGCAGTCGGCCTCATGGCCCTGCTGGTTGCGGGCCGACAGGTCCTCGTCCCCGAGCTGCAGCTGAAGCGTGAACTCATGCGCCTTGCGAGTTGTGCGCTGACCGGCGCCGTCGTCGTGCTGGTGTTCCTGGCGTACGCGCGCGCGGCGTTCAAGCAGCTACCGCCGCTCGAGAGTCCCTGGGACGCCTACGCGTTCTATCGCACGGTCGCTGGATACCGCGTCTACTTCGGGATCTCGACCACGCTCGGACCACACATCGCGCTCGCGGTGTTGATGGTCATCGCATCCATCCGTTGCCGCGATGCGTCCATGTGGCGTCAGCTCGGCCTCGCCTGGGCAGTTCTCTTGATGGGCTTCGGCGTGGCCGTGGTGCATCCCAGTACGTTTCCCTATTTCTGGATGACGATCGGCTTGTTCCCGGCCGTTGCCGGAGCCCTCGTGCTCGATCCCGTGCGCCAGCTGTTCTCCAGCGCTCGGCTGTGGAATTTGATCGCCGTGGCGCTGTGGCTGGCCCTGCTCGTTCCAACGATACCGGCCTCGCTGAGGATGACCGCTGACAGTCAGAGAGTTCAGCGCGACGCGCAGTCCTTCGTGAACCGCAATTTTCCGCGCGACGCGCTTGGCTTTCATCCAGAGGGCGCGCTCGCCTGCCGCCCGGATCCAGCGCCATTTCCCATCTATTTCTCGAACGACATCGCACGTGAGTTTCGAGACCCGGCAGCGATCACCGCGTTCATACGTCTGTTCGCAAGCAAGCCGGTCGCATTCATCGTCACGTCCTATCGGCTCCTACACTTTCCCATCCCCATACAGAATTTTTGGACTCAGCACTACGTGCCGTATGGCCCGGGCGTACTTGTTCCGGGCTTCGTATCCGGCACGAACGCGGATGAGCGTCGTACTTTCTCGGTCCTCGTGCCGGGCGAGTATCGCTGGCGGACCGATGCTGATGGTGCCGGTGCCGATGTAGACGGCAAAGTGCTGCAGCCCGGTGACACGATCGTCCTCGCGAGGGGGAACCACAGCCTGAGGCCCGTCGAGTCTGGGCGGGCTGGCGCGCTGACCTACGCGATCTCGTCCCCTCCATCGCCGAGCTTCGATTTCTACAGCGCTTCCATGGTGAGTGAGCTCGTGACGGGTTTTGCCGAGAGCGACGTCACTGCGCCTCCACGCTGAGCGCGTCCCGAGCCGATGGGTCCCCCCAATCCAGGCGGAGCGTGGTACTCAGGGCCCACGAACCTCGGCTGTGACCCCAGCGGCATTAACCAGTGTTACTGCTCGGTTTCACAGGACCCACACGTCGGGAAACAACGCTCGGGGTAGGCCCAGAATGCTCTTGTTTCCCGCTCTGAATCGGGTACAGCCAAATTCCTCAGGAGACACCCATGGCCAAACTCAAGCTCGAGCCCGGCGTGATCACGGGCAAAAAGCTGCGTGAGCTGTTCGATTACTGCAAAAGCACGCAGTGCGCCTTGCCCGCGGTCAACGTGATCGGCAGTCACTCGGCCAACGCCGTGATGGCCGCCGCAAAGCAGGCCCAATCGCCGGTCATCATCCAGTACTCGCACGGCGGAGGTCAGTTCAACGCCGGCAAGTTCGTGGACAACTCCGCGCACCTGGCGTCGATCACCGGCTCGATCGCCGGCGCGCAGCACGTGCGGCTCCTGGCTGCGGCCTACGGCGTGCCCGTGGTGCTGCACTCCGACCACTGCGCCAAGAAGCTGCTGCCCTGGGTCGACGGGATGCTCGACGCGGGGGAGAAGCACTTCGAGACCTACGGCGTGCCGCTGTTCAGCTCGCACATGCTGGACCTCTCGGAGGAGCCGCTGGCCCAGAACCTCGAGCTCTGTCGCAAGTATCTGCAGCGCATGGCGCGCATCGACATGACGCTCGAGATCGAGCTGGGCGTGACCGGCGGCGAAGAAGACGGCGTCGACAACTCCGGCATGGACAACTCCAAGCTGTACACGCAGCCCGCGGACGTGTTGGCCGCCTACGATGCGCTCACACCCATCGGGCAGTTCACCGTGGCCGCCTCGTTCGGCAACACGCACGGCGTATACGCGCCCGGCAACGTGAAGCTGACGCCGGCGATCTTGAAGAACAGTCAGCTGTTCATCCAGGCCGAGCGCAAGACGAAGGCGCAGCCCGTCGACTTCGTGTTCCACGGCGGCTCGGGCTCCTCGCAGGAGGAAATCAAGGAAGCGGTCTCCTACGGCGTGGTGAAGATGAACATCGACACCGACACGCAGTGGGCGTTCCTGCAGCCGATCAAGCAGTACATGGACGAGAAGAACCTCTACCTGCGCTCGCAGCTCGGCAACCCGGAAGGCCCGGACAAGCCCAACAAGAAGTTCATCGATCCGCGCAACTGGCTACACCTGGGCGAGAAGGGGCTCGCGGCGCGCGTCGTGCAGGCCTGCAAGGACCTCAACTCGTTCGGCCAGTTCCAGTTCTGAGCGGGTAGCCGCGGGCGAACCGCGCACGGGCGTTCCTCCGGCGCGGTTTCGCCGCTATTCTGTCGCGACATTCGGCGGCTTCGCCGGCATGGAGAGCGCGATGAACGAACCCGCCGCCGCTAGCTTCACCGGACTCGTGGACCTGGCCGCCGCAGAGCTGGGGGGGCGGGCGCTCGGTACCAGCGACGACTTCTTCGCCGGCGTCGACAACCTGATCCAACCCGGCCGCGGCGTCTTCATCGCCGACAAGTTCACCGAGCGCGGCAAGTGGATGGACGGCTGGGAGAGCAGGCGCAAGCGCGTGGAGGGCTACGACTGGTGCGTGCTGTCGCTGGGGGCTGCCGGCCGCGTGCTCGGCCTGGACATCGACACCCACCACTTCTCGGGCAATCACCCACAGTTCGCCTCGGTCGACGGGCTTCGAGCCGACAAGGGCGCCACGCTCGAGCAGCTGACAGCTGCGAGCTGGAGCGAGCTGCTGGGCCAGGTGCCGCTGCGGCCCAACTCTCAGAACCTGTTCGCCGCCGATGATCCCGGGCCGTACACGCATCTGCGCCTGAACATCTTTCCGGACGGCGGCGTGGCGCGCTTTCGCGCCTACGGCAAGGTCGTGCCGGATTGGACGCCACCGGTGCTCGACGACGAGACGCGAAGTCACGTGGCCGCAGGCGCCGTGGACCTGGCCGCGCTGACCAACGGCGCCGTGGCCCTCGCCTGCTCCGACGCGCACTTCGGGCCGATGAACAACCTGCTCTTGCCCTGGCGCGCCACCAACATGGGCGGAGGCTGGGAGACCCGCCGCAGCCGCAACCCGAACCGCGATTGGATCATCGTGCAGCTCGCCGCGCGCGGCCGCGCGCAGGTGGTCGAGGTCGACACCAACCACTTCAAGGGCAATTTCCCGGATCGCTGCTCGATCGAGGTGATCGACGCGCCCGGCGCCCGCACCACCGAGCTGATCCGGAGCAGCGCCTGGCACACGCTGGTCTCCGAGACCAAGCTGCACGCGCACACCCGGCACTTCTTCGAGCACCTGCCCGCGGCGACCGCCTCGCACCTGCGCCTGACGATCATTCCCGACGGCGGTGTCAGCCGCTTGCGGGTGTGGGGCCAACGTGAAGCCTGAGCCGCACGAGCTGCTGAACGGCCTGACGCCAGCAGCTGCAGGCGAGGCACTCCAGCGTTGCTGCGGCAGCCGGCGCTGGGTGCAGGGCATGCTGACAGCGCGCCCCTACGCCAGCAGCTCCGCGCTGCAGCTCGCGGCCGATCGGATCTGGAGCGGCCTCGAGCGGGCGGACTTCCTCGAGGCGTTCAGCCACCACCCGCAGATCGGTGCCGATCTCGGCGAGCTCGAGCGCAAGTTCGCGGCCACCGCGGGTTGGTCGTCCAGTGAACAAGCCGGCGCCGCCGGGGCCACGCGCGAGACGCTGCTGGCGCTGCGCGACCTGAACGCCGCGTACCTCTCGCGCTTCGGCTACATCTTCATCGTCTGCGCAACCGGCAAGAGCGCGGAGCACATGCTCGAGCTGCTGCGCGCGCGCATCGACAACGACCCGGCGAACGAGCTGCGCATCGCCGCCGGTGAACAGGCCAAGATCACCAAGCTGCGTCTGGAGAAGCTCACGGCATGAGCCCGATCACCTCCCACGTGCTCGACACCGCGCTCGGCAAACCGGCCGTGGGCCTCGCGCTGCGCCTGCAGCGCCAAGCGGCAGACGGCTGGCAGACGCTGGCCGAACGCAGCACGAACCAGGACGGTCGGGCCCCTGATCTACTCGCACCGGGTACGCTCGTCCGCGGCACCTACCGCATGATCTTCGACACGGGCAGCTACCTGCGAGCCACGGGTCAAGCCGTGTTCTACCCACAGGTCGAGATCGTGTTCGCGATCGAAGCCGAGACCGAGCACTATCACATCCCGCTGTTGCTCAGTCCGTTCGGGTACACGACGTACCGCGGCAGTTGAGGTCGCCATGAGTCTGGTCGACGAAGCCAAATCGCATCTGGAAGCTCTCGGCGTGGCCAACCGCGCGTTCATGCGGCACTACCCCGGCGACCGCCCGCACCGCCAGCCGGTCCACACGGTCTACGGCGGCGCGCAGCTGTACAAGGCGGACACCACGCAGCGCCTGGGCGAGCTGGCGCTGCGCCACATGGCTGCCTACGGCGCAGACGCGTTCGAGTTCGCGCGCGGCGTGGGCTTCGTGCCGGCCGAGGCGCTGAAGACGAGCGCGCTGCGCGAGCTACACAGCGAGTTCGAGCAAGACCCCGCCGCTCTGCGCGGCAACGATCCCGCGGCGTGGCTGGCGTTCACGGTCTACGAGCGCGTGCGCGCCAAGCTCACGCGCGAGCCGGTGGAAGACTTTCGCATCGACTTCGAGGACGGTTTCGGCGCACGCCCGGACGCCGAGGAAGATGCGACCGCGCAGGCAGCCGCGCGCGAGGTCGCGCTGGGCATGACCGAGGCTTCGCTTCCGCCGTTCCTCGGCATCCGCATCAAGTCGTTCGGCGAAGAATGGAAGAAGCGCGGTGCGCGCACGCTCGAGCTGTTCCTCGGCACGTTACTGGAACAGACCGGCGGCAAGCTGCCCGAGAACTTCGTCGTGACCCTGCCCAAGATCACCGTGCCGGAGCAGGCCAGCTGCCTGGTGCGGCTGTTCGAGCTGTTGGAGACACGTCACGGCCTCGTTGCCGGCACGCTGCGCATGGAGATGATGATCGAGGTCACGCAGGCGCTGCTCGGCTTGCACGGCCGCTCTCCGCTGCCGGAGTTCTTGCAAGCCTGCGAGGGTCGCTGCGTCGCGGCGCACTTCGGCACCTACGACTTCACGGCATCGTGCAACATCACGGCCGCGTACCAGACCATGGCGCATCCCTGGTGTGACCTGGCCAAGGGCATGATGATGCTGGCCTACGCCAACACGGGCATCTTCCTCTCGGACGGCGCGACCAATGTCATGCCGGTGGGCCCGCACAAGGCCGCCGAGCTCGCGCCCGAGGAGTTGGCCGAGAACCGCGCGGTGGTGCACGGCGCCTGGCAGCTCGCGCACAAACACATCCGCCACTCGCTGACGGGCGGGTTCTATCAGGGCTGGGATCTGCACCCGGGCCAGCTGCCGGTGCGCTACGCCGGTTGCTACGCGTTCTTCCTCGAGGGCTTCGCGCAGGCAGCCGAGCGCTTGCGCAACTTCATCGAGAAGGCTGCCCAAGCCACGCTGGTGGGCGACGTGTTCGACGACGCAGCCACGGGGCAAGGCCTGCTCAACTACTTCCTGCGCGCGCGCAACTGCGGAGCGATCGATCTGGAAGAAATCGCGCAGACAGGCTTGACGCAGGAGGAGTTCGGCTTACGCTCGTTCGCGAAGATCTTGGATGCCCGCCGCACCCGCTTGGGTTGACAGCCCCGCGCGAATCTTGCTAGCGCGCTCGGCGTGGCACCGATCATCACGGTCAAGAACCTGTCCAAGGTCTACGGCTCGGGCTTCCGCGCGCTCTCGGACGTGAGCCTCGAGATCGAGCGCGGCGAGATCTTCGCGCTGCTCGGGCCGAACGGCGCAGGCAAGACCACGTTGATCAACGTGATCTGCGGCATCGTCACGCCCAGCTCGGGCAGCGTGACCGTGGACGGCCACGACATCCTGCGCGAGTACCGGCGCGCGCGCGCCAAGATCGGCCTGGTGCCGCAGGAGCTGGCGACCGACGCGTTCGAGAGCGTCTGGACCACGGTCAAGTTCAGCCGCGGCCTGTTCGGCAAGCCGCCCAACCCGCAGCACCTCGAGCGCATACTGCGCGCGCTGTCGCTCTGGGAGAAGAAAGACGACGTGATCATGACGCTGTCCGGCGGCATGAAGCGTCGCGTGCTGATCGCCAAGGCGCTCGCGCACGAGCCCAAGATCCTGTTCCTGGACGAGCCGACCGCCGGCGTGGACGTCGAGCTGCGGCGCGACATGTGGCAGATGGTCCGCGAGCTGCGCGAGAGCGGCGTCACGATCATCCTGACCACGCACTACATCGAAGAAGCCGAAGAGATGGCCGACCGCGTCGGCGTAATCAGCAAGGGCTCGATCATCCTGGTGGAGGACAAGACCGAGCTCATGCGCAAGCTCGGCCGCAAGCAGCTCACGCTGAACCTGCAGAATCCGCTGAAGGAAGTCCCGCGCGAGCTATCCGACAAGAATTTGCAGCTGTCCGCCGACGGAAGCTCGCTGACGTACGAGTTCGACAGCCACGCCGAGAGCACGGGCATCGCGGTGCTGTTGCGCCAGCTGAACGACCTCGGCATCGACTTCAAGGACTTGCACACCACCGAGAGCTCGCTCGAAGACATCTTCGTCAACCTGGTGAGGTCGGACGCATGAACATCCACGCCATCCGCGCCATCTACACCTTCGAGCTCGCCCGCACCGCGCGCACGCTGGTGCAGAGCATCCTGTCGCCGGTGATCTCGACCTCGCTCTACTTCGTGGTCTTCGGCGGGGCGATCGGCAGCCGCATGGTCGAGATCGACGGAGTCAGCTACGGCGCCTACATCATCCCGGGGTTGATCCTGCTCTCGTTGATGACCGAGAGCATCTCGAACGCCTCGTTCGGCATCTACATGCCGAAGTTCACCGGCACGATCTATCAGATCTTGTCCGCACCGATCTCGTACCTCGAGATCGTGCTCGGCTACGTGGGCGCAGCAGCGACCAAGTCGGTGATCCTGGGGCTGTTGATGCTGGCTACCGCGCGCCTGTTCGTGCCGTTCCACATCGAACACCCGCTGTGGATGGTCGGCTTCCTGGTGTTGATCGCGGTCACGTTCAGCCTGTTCGGCTTCATCATGGGGGTCTGGGCGGACGGCTTCGAGAAGCTGCAGATCATCCCGGCGCTGATCATCACGCCGCTGACGTTCCTCGGCGGCAGCTTCTACTCGGTCAAGATGCTGCCGCCGGTGTGGCAGCAGATCACGCTGTTCAACCCCGTGGTGTACTTGATCAGCGGCTTTCGCTGGGCGTTCTACGGGGTGTCCGACGTGAGCATCGGCGTCAGCCTGGGCATCACGCTCTGCGTGCTGCTCGTGTGCGTGGTGCTGATAAGCTGGATTTTCAAGACTGGCTACAAGCTGAAAGCTTGACCCGATCGAGCGCCCCGGAGCCCCTTAGTTGGGATGAGGCAAGCGCTCACCGTGTCCCTCTGCGTGGCCCTGGCAGCCTGTGGAACGACCCCGGAAGCCAGGCCCCCCGCCGGAAGCAGCGCGGAGGCCGGACGATCGGCACCCACCGGGTCCGGGTCCGCCGGGACCGCTCCGTCCGGGCCCATCGTGGGCGCCGACAACCCGGTACAACCCATCCAGCCGATCAAGAACCCCGTTCCGGCCATGGACGACTGCAACAAGGTCGAGATCGAGTTCGCGCCCCAGATTCCCTCGGTGTTCGTGTTGGTCGACCGCTCCAGCAGCATGTTCGAGCGGTCGTTCTGGAACCCGCTCAAAGACGGCGTGCTCGCGGTGATCGAGCAGCTCCAGAAGGACATCCACTTCGGCTTCTCGAGCTACACCGGCGCGCAGGGCATGATGTGCCCGCAGCTGACCACGGTCGTGCCGCTCGCTGAGCTTAACTACGCTGCGATCAAGCGCGCGTACGACGCGATCGCGAAGCCGGAGTTCAAGGGCGAGACACCCACCTCGCTCGCGATCCAGGAAGTCTCCAAGACCTTGCTGAAAGAGCCGAAGAACAGCCCCAAGTTCATCGTGCTCGTCACCGACGGTGAGCCCGACTTCTGCGACGATCCGAACGTCACCTGCTCGCGCGACGCGGTGGTGGCTGCGGCCCAGGCGGCCTACGCGCAGGGCATCGGCACCTTCATCTTCAGCGTCGGCGGCGAAGTCGACCGCGCGCACCTGGGCGACGTGGCGAACGCGGGCACCGGCCAACCGGTCGAGGACCGCCAAATGGCCGTGCACTACCAGTGCCCGAACAGCATGGCCACGTACAGCCCGACCAGCGGCAACGCGCCCTACTTCGAGCCCAACGTCAACGATCGCGCCGCGCTCGTCAAAGCGCTCTCGGACACCATCGCAGGTGTTCGGAGCTGCGTGTTCGACCTGCAGGGCAAGGTCAAGATCAACCTCATGCTCGCCAGCCAAGGCATCGTGGAGGTCGACGGTCAACGCGTGCCCTATGGCGGCGACGATGGCTACCGCATGAACAGCGAAACACAACTCGAGCTGCTGGGCGCCTCCTGCAAGCGCCTCAAGCGACCCGAGACCAAGAAAGTGTTCATCGACTTCCCGTGCGAAGCGGTGGTCTTGCTATAGCCGTGCAGATGATGGCAGCGCTGCGATGGCTCTCGATATGCGCCTTGGCGATCACGGCGTGCTCCGAGCCAGAAGACGGGCAGCTCGTCCCGCCCATCTGTATCGACTCAGGATCGCGGCCAGTCGATGCGGCTGCACCGACGGCGGCCGGCACCGCCCTCGGCCTGGCGAGTCGCGCAAGTGGGGCTCGCGAAGCGATGCTCAGCTGGTCGAGCGGCAGCGCCGCGATGCAGCAAAGCATGGCCACACTCGAGCTGCGTGCGGACCCCTCGCATGCGATGGTGATCGCCACGTCCTGTGGCGATGCGCTGTCAGTGACCGCGACGCTGCGCATCGAGACCATGGACGGGCGGTTGCGCGGCGAGCTCTCTGGCACGTTGCGCGCTGATTCCGATTCGGCGCGCTTTCAGGGGACGACGCCGCTCGCGTCAGTCACGGGAAGTGTTCCGGATGAATTCCGCGGCGAGGAGGAGCTGAGCTTGGTCGGCACCATGGGCCTCGAGCTCGGCTCCGGACTTCTCTTCATCGAGCGGCCACACGACGCTCGAACCGACGCGTCGACGCCCGTGTCTCGCGGAGCGGGAAGCTGGTCGAGAGTCCTACCCGCGTATCCCCGCCCGTAGCGCGCTTCCCGAGGAAAGGCATCTGGCAGCCTGGGGCAGTGCTCCCTGGACGTTAGCGTGATCGTTGCGCCGCTCGCGGGGCATGAGATGCATGGCCCGCACGACTTTCTTGAGGGTGGCAGTGCTGTTGGCGGTCCAAGCTGGCTGCGCGGGCCCGGAGGAGGATGTCCCCAGCGTGGGTCGAGACGCGATGAGTCCCGGCGCAGTCGTCCCGCCCGGTGTTGTAACGGCCGGCACGAATCCCGTGCCGGGGAGCGGAGCGAAGCCGGGGGTCGATTGCTCGTCTGCGGAAGTCGCGCGAACCCCGCTGCGGCGTCTCACGCGCTTCGAGTATGCGAACAGCGTTCGCGATCTGCTCGGCGTCGATCCGGCGGCGGCCAACGATCTCCCGGTGGATGAGGTGACCGACGGTTTCAACAACAACGCGGCGGTGCTGACGGTCTCCGCGCTGCACGCAGAGAAGTACGTGTTGGTGTCAGAGGCGCTGGCCAAAGCCGCCGTCCAGAACCTCGCCAAGCTCACGTCGTGCAACACGTCGGCGCAAGGCGAGGACGCCTGTGCGCTCGCGTTCGCGCGCAGCTTCGGCCGGCGCGCGTTTCGTCGCGCGCTGGTTCCGCAAGACGAGCAGTACTTGATGCTGGCGTACAACGCCGGAAGAACGGGCGGGAGCTACGCCGAGGGGCTCGAGGTCATGATTCGAGCGGCACTCCAGTCAGTTCACTTCCTCTACCGCCTCGAGACTGCGACCCCAGCCGGCGCGACCGCAACACGCGTACCGCTGAGTCAGTTCGAGCTGGCGACGCGCATGTCATATCTACTGTGGGCGTCGGGGCCGAGTGATGCCTTGCTCGATGCAGCTGCCCGCGGCGAGCTCGACACCAAAGCCAAGCTGGCCGTGAAGGCTCGCGAGCTGCTGAACGATCCCAGGGCGCGCGTCGCGATCACCGACTTCTTCACGCAGTGGATGGGGACCAACCGCCTGGACATCATCACCAAGAGTACCGCGCTCTTTCCCGCGTATTCACCCGCGCTTCGCGACGCGATGGCCCGCGAGCTGCCCGCATTGGTGGAGTACGTGTTGTGGTCGGGCGATCGCAAGTGGAGCAGCCTGCTCACGGCACCGATCGCGTTCGTGAGTGGGCCGCTGGCGCGCGTCTACGGGGTTTCGTCGCAAGGGCCCGAGAGCGCAACGCCGCGCATGGTCAGCTTGCCTGCGAATCAGGGGCGTGCGGGCATCTTGACGCAAGCTGGATTCGCCGCGGTGCACGCGCATCCCGACCAAACGTCGCCGGTGCTACGCGGCAAGTTCATCCGTTCGAGGCTGTTGTGCCAACCGCCGCCGCCGCCACCACCGGACGTCGACATCACTCCTCCAGACGTGAAGGAGGGCGCGACCGCGCGCGAACGCTTCGGCGCGCACTTGACGGCAGGCACGAGCTGCAACGGCTGTCACCGGCTCATGGATCCGATCGGCCTGGCGTTCGAGAACTTCGACGCCATCGGCCAGTACCGCGACCGAGAGAGCGGTGGACCGATCGACGTGTCCGGCGAAGTCCTCGGGACGAGCGACCCGAGTCTGGCCGGCACGTTCAACGGCGTCCGAGAGCTCGCGACCAAACTCGCGGCGAGCAACCAGGCACAGGATTGCCTGGCCACGCACTGGTTTCGGTTTGCATCCGGGCGCAGCGAGGCGGATGCGGATGCGTGTTCCCTGGCGACGCTACAAGACGCGTTCGCAGCTTCTGGCGGCGACCTGGTCGAGCTTTTGGTCGGCATGACACAAACGGACGCGTTTTGGTATCGCGCACCGGTCACACAGTAATGAGGAGGCCTTCATGAATTTCCTGCGGGTTTCCAGACGAGAACTCTTGCGCGGCTCGCTCGCGGCCACGATCACCGTTCCACTTCTGAACGCGCGCTTCGCCCGCGCGCAGCCAGTGGCCGGCCCGACGCGCTTCATCGTGTTCGCGACGCCCAACGGCACGCGCAACAACATGTTCTGGCCGACGGGTACCGAGACCAACTACAAAGTGAACACGCTCACGGCCGACCTCGCGTCCTGGACGAGCAAACTCACGTTCCTCAAGGGCATCCGCCTGAACGACTCGTTGCAGAACGGCGCGCTCGGCGGAACGCTCGGCTCGGAGCACGCGCGTGGAACCGGCGGAATGCTGACTGCTCGCCCGCTCAAGGCCGGCACGCAGTTCAAGAGCTTCGGCAACACCACGTCGGGCTGGGGCAGCGGCCAGTCACTCGACCAGTACCTCGCCAGCCGCCTCGCGCCGAACACGACGTTCAAGAGCATGCAGCTCGGCGTCCACGTGCGGGACACCGAGGTACGCGCGCGCATCTCGTACTCGGGCGCAGATCAACCGATCCCGCCGCGCGAAGATCCCAAAGACGTGTTCGGCGCGTTGTTCGGAGCTTCGACGCCGGGAGCGGCGCCAGGCGCGCCCAACCCGGCGCTCACGCGGCTGTGGGCTCAGCGCAAGAGCATCCTCGACGCCACGAACGCCGAAACCCGGCGCTTGATGGGAATCGTCGGCGCCGAGGATCGCCTGAAGCTCGACGCACACTTGACCTCGATGCGCGACGTCGAGCAACGCTTGATCGGCATGGCGAGCTCCGGCCCTGCCCCGACGAGCAACGCGGGTAGCTGCGCGGCACCCGCGATGGACAGCGTCGATCTCAAGAACGACGACCAATACGTGAAAGCGGGCCAGCTGCAGATGGATCTGGCGGCCGCAGCGCTGGCGTGTGATCAGACCCGCATCCTCACCTTTCAGTGGTCGTATTCCGAGAGCGAACACCTGTTTCAGTTCCTCGGCGTCAATGGAAGTCACCACGTGATCTCCCACGACTTCTCGCAGAGCGGCACGAACTTCACCGCCTACAACAAGATCCAGACCTGGTACGCGCAGCAGCTCGTGTACTTCCTCGCGAAGCTCGACTCGTACAAAGAGGGCGACCGTAGCTTGCTCGACAACAGCATCTTGCTCTGGGCCACCGAGATCGGCGAAGCCACGCAACACGATCTCACGATGATGCCCTACGTGCTGGCGGGCAGCGCCGGCGGCAAGATTCGCGCGGGTCGCTTCCTCGATTACAGCAGCAACCGGCGCGACAACAACCAAATGCTCGTATCGATCGCGCACGCCATGGGTGTTACCGATCTGATGACGTTCGGTGATCCGAGCGGCGCGACCGGCCCGCTGCCCAACCTGGCCTGAAGGACGTCCGCCTGTTGCACAGCGAGGCACGTGCCGAGACACGTGCCCCGATCGCGTCGCGCCGTGAGGCCTCAAATCGCCCCGCACCTGCGTGGCACGCCGAGTGCAACTGAGCGTCAGGCAACACTGATCTCGAGTATGCGAAATCAACTACTTTGCGAGCTTCCCTTCGCGCTATTGCTCTTCTTTGTCACGGTGACCAGCTCTTGCCGCGTCGAGGCGCAACGCTGGGCGCAGCAGCCCGATGGTGAGTGGTACGAGGTCGAGGAACGACGCGAGCTTCCGCCTGTCCTCGGACCAGATTCGAATGTGCGGTTCATCGGCGTGACGCTCCTCGCTGGCGTTCCGGAGGGGATCGCACCGGGCATCTCCATCCACCCAGGCACCAACCTGTTGCACATCGACCTCGCGGTCACCGGCTTGTTGTCGTTCGGCGCGCGTGCGGGTGTGACCTTCGATCCATTCGACTGGGTGCTCGCACCGACGCTGACTGTCGCCGGTGGCTACAGCGCGTGGGCGAAGATCCCTTCGAGCGAGACGACGCAATATCAGCTGTATTACGTGAACATCCAACCCGGCATCGAGTTCGGCCGGCGCAGCCGCTTTCGCCTGTTCGCGCGCGCAGGCTACTCGCACCTCTGGGCCGCCAGCCGAAGTCCAACCACCTTCGAAGGGCTGCGGACCGCTACGCA
Source organism: Polyangiales bacterium (assembly GCA_035274465.1). Classification (GTDB taxonomy): domain Bacteria; phylum Myxococcota_A; class Polyangia; order Polyangiales; family JAFGIB01; genus JADGRF01. The sequence continues at coordinate 59,814 of DATEOF010000468.1, read as the reverse complement.
GCCCTACGTGCGCATCCACCTCTTTCCAAGCGTAACCCTGGGCCTCACGGGCTACTTCGAGTTGTGACATGAAACCGTACACGCTCTTCATGCCGCTCTGTGTGCTGGTCGCCTGCGCCTCGATCAGCGGAACCCAAAGCTTCGAGGCAGAGCGCCAGTTCACCCTGCCCGGCGTTGCAGCCGTCGCCGGCGACACGGGCTCGCATACACTCACCGCCGTGGGCGTGGCCGACGAGCTCTCGTTCGCCAAATCGGTCCTGGACGAGGTCGATCAGCTACGCGAGCGCGACCACATCGACTCGGCGGAGGTCCAGCTACGCGTAGTCTCCGTCCAACTGGCGACCGACACGACGTTCGCCGGTATCACGGCGATTCGAGTACAGCTGGTCACAGCGGCCGAGACCATCGAGCTCTGCGCGCGGACGCTGAGCGCAGACGAGCAGCGGGCATCCAGCATCGACTGCAGCGCCGACCACGTCGTGGATGAAGCCACGCTACAGCAAAGCACCGCATCCAGCGCCCCGGCTCAAATCGGCGCGCAGCTGGAAGTCTCGGGCGCCATGACGGCAACCAAGCTCGACTCCTCCGTGACCTTCGAAATCGAGCTCAACGTCGACGCGAGCCTGTGAGCCTGCGTTACTCGTCCTCGATCAACCACGGCGTGCGGATCGCAGCAAACTGCTCCAGGAGAGCGAGCGCCTCGCTCGACAGCAATTCGAATGCCACGCACACACCAGGTGCCGCATCTCCGAACGCTTCGAGCGACTCGCGCTGCAGCGTGACGCGTCCGTGGGCAGACGTGGCCAGCCCGCCCGCCAGCGTGATGTTCAGTGAGACTTGGGTCCCGAGCGGGAGGGCCTGATAGGTCGCGACGAACACGCCCCCGTTCGCGACTCGCAGGTCCACGTCGACATACAGGTTCGACTCGGTCGTCGCTCCGAGGTTCACCTCGAGCTCCTCGCGGATCGGATCCTCCCAGAGCCGCTCGACGATGCGGGCCCGGCTGGGTCGCTCTTCGAGGCCGGGCTCGAGCTGCTCGCCGCCATCAGCTGCAGTGTCCAAAGCTACCGGTTGCGAATCTGCCGGCGCAGGAATCTCGACGGTGGCAGGGAGAGGACCCGGCAGTGGTTCGGCAGGCCCAATCTCTTCGGCGACAGCAGGAGCCGATTCGGAGAGCGATGGACTCTCCAGCTGCGGCGGCGCCGCGACTTCGGCGCTCGGCTCGGTGGGAGGTGCGGGCGGCGGTTCTGTGCTCCCTGCAGGGGGTGGCACTTGAATCGGCGGCGCTTTGATCGACGGGCTTGGCGTCGCGTCAACCGCCGCATCGGCGGCGAGCGGTGGAGCCGGTGAGAGGTCGGCCCGTTCCCGCTCCGGTTCAGGCGCGGGCACCTGGACGAGAGCCTGCTCGGGCTTGGCGCCCGCTGGCGGTGTCGTCGGTGCGAAAGGCCAGCTCGACGGGGCTGCCGCCACCCTGGCGGGCTCGGCCACGTACGGGTACACGATCGCCGTCGCGAGCTTGGCGCCGCGAAGGGCGCGCAGGTCAGGGGCGCGAGGCCGCGCAGCTTGTGGCGTCTTCGCGAGCTCGGAGCCGGAAAACCCAGTGATCACACGCGCGAAACGAACCTTCATCGGAGCCTATCTCGATTAGTCGCGCGACGCCTCTCCACGGCTGAAACCGATTTGCCGTCCGCGCGAAGACATCCCAGTTTCCGGGCGCACGAAGCGCGTCACGTATGATGGCATGCCCGGCAGCCGCGTACCCGTGTAATGTCGCGCTCGCGAAGGGAGCCGCAACGCATGGTCGACCGCCGGCAGCGCAAGATCGAGAAGAAGCGCAAGAAGCGAAAGGTCGTGAGGCAACAGGCTCGACTGGTACGGGACCAACAGTCCCAGCGTCTGGTTGCGAGCGCTGGACGCGCGCCGTTTGGCCCGTGCGCGTTGAGCAACGGTTGGGACAGCGACGAACAGCCCCCGAGCTTGGTGACCGTGGTCGTCACGCGGGTGCTCGGCAACGGCAGCCTGTTGCCGAGTGTCGCGCTCGTGGACCGCACGTGTCTCGGGATCAAGAACGGCTTTCTCGCCGACCCCATGCACCCGAGCGAGTTGGACGACTGGCTCGAGGACACGTTCACGGCGCATGGCGGCTGGGAGGCGTGTGAGCCGCAGGTCGCGCAGTCGATCGTGTTCCATGCGCTCGACTACGCCGAACGCCTCGGCTTTCGAGCGCATCCAGACGCCGAGCTGACACTCTTCGAACCGCGACCCGAAGTGCTGCTGCCGACCCCCTGGCATGCAGCCGAACGGCCGATCTACATCACCGGCCCACACGACAACGTCGCCGCGATCATCAATCGCCTCACGGAGAGCGTTGGCGTGGACGGCTTCGACGTCGCGCACATGGGTTCGCTCCTGGACCTCGATGAGTCCGACTCCGACTCCGATGACGAGCTGGAGCTGCCGCGAGGCTGACTTCGAACGGAGGGTGTCATGGCCGAAGACTACGAACACATCGCGTACCGCCAGCAGGGCAGCGTCGGCATCATCACGCTGAATCGTCCGGAGCGGCTGAATGCCTGGACCACCCCGATGGAGCACAGCGTCAAGCGTGCGGTTCTCGCGGCGGCAGGCGATGACAGCGCGCGAGCGATCGTGATCACGGGTGCGGGACGTGGTTTTTGTGCCGGTGCGGACATGGAGCTCCTGCAAGGGGCCTCGGCTGCTTCGGCGACGCGGCGCGAAGCGGCGAAGCCAGCGGCCGTCGCGAGTGAGCTCGATCCCGAGCTCTCCACGCCGTACCCGGGTCGCTTCGGCTATCTGCTGTCGGTCGGCAAACCGATCATCGCGGCCATCAACGGGCCCTGCGCCGGCATCGGCTTCGTGCTCACGCTGTTCTGTGACCTGCGCTGGGCGAGTGATCAGGCCATGTTCACGACTGCCTTCGCGAAGCGCGGCTTGATCGCGGAACACGGCAGCTCCTGGCTGCTGCCGCGCTTGATCGGGCCCGCGCGCGCATTGGATCTGATGCTGTCTGCAAGGCGCGTCCAGGCCGCCGAGGCTGCGACGATCGGGCTCGTGAACGAGACGTTCGCCCACGCGACGTTCATGGACGACGTGCTCGGGCGATTGCGCGCGTTGACCGACGAGGTGTCGCCGCGCTCGCTGGCCGTGATCAAGGCGCAGCTCTGGAAGTCGTTGACCCAATCGTTCGATGTCTCGCTGGAGATCGCCGATCGCGAGATGCTGAAGAGCTTCACGTCGGCAGACTTCAAGGAAGGCGTGGCGCACTTCGTGGAGAAACGCGCCCCACGCTTCACCGGTCGTTAGGAAACACCATGCACACGATCGCCAGCGTGGAAGGGCCGCGAGCGGGGCGCGCACTCGGGGTTGGCAAGCAGCTCGAAGCTGCGGGTTATGTCGAGCAAGAGTTCGTCATCGCCGGTCGGGCCGACCTGTACACGTACGATGCGCACTGGAACACCGTGCAGAGCCGCGGCGACATTCCATACCGGACGCGCGTGCTCGTGCGCAGGCCGGAAGATCCGGCACGTGCCAGCGGCGATGCGGTGCTGGAGGCTTTGCACCCGGCGGGCGACATGGCGTCTGCCTGGCCGCGCACCGGCCGCACGATCCTGCGCGAGCGCATGATCTGGATCGGCGTCACGCAAGACGTGTCCGGTTTGCGAGTGCTGAAAAATCAAGATCCGGAGCGCTACGCGGATCTCGACCTTCCGGAGTTCGGCCTCGGGTTCGACATCGTGGCACAGGTCGCGACCTGGTTGCGTGGTTCGGGGAGCCCCGTTCAGCCGCTGTCGCACATGTTCATGACCGGCGCCTCGTTCACCGGCACCTTTCAGCGTGTGTTCATCGGCGATGGCTTCCACGCGCGCGCGCGGCGGCCCGATGGTGGCCCGGCGATCGAAGGCTACCTGATCCAGATCTCTTCCGGAGCGTTCCTGCTCGGCGGCTATACGCCTCTCGGTCGGGGCGTGCCGCAGCTGCCTGCCGATGATCGGCGTCGCACGATCCAGCCGCTCGACGTACCTGTGATCGAGCTCCTGAGCGAAGGCGAGGCCGAGACGAATGCCGGCGCGCGGCGCCCAGACAGCGACGCGCTCGAAGATCGCTACCGTCTGTACGAGGTGCCGGGCGCGTGTCACATGACCTCGCGCGAGTCCATGTCGGCGATCCCCGTCCTCGAGGAGCCCAGCGATTTCCCCATGGACATGCTGTGCGGCGGCGCGCTCCTCAACCTGCGCCGCTGGGTCGTCGACCAGGTGCCGGCACCGCGCGCCGAGCGACTGGTCTTTTCAGCGGATCCATCCGGCCGCCGTGGGCTGCGCGACCAGGCGCGGCCCTTGGAGCGCGATGAACACGGCAACGCGATCGGTGGCGTACGCTCGCCCTGGGTCGATGTGCCGATCGCCAGCTACTACCCTCACAGCACCACGACAGCCCCGCGCCCGAGCAACCCGCCCAGCTCGACTCCATCGCGCCCCGTGCTCGAGCCGGCCGACATCGCCGACCTGATGGGCTGCATGACTCCGTTCTCGCCGGACAAGTTGCGCGCGCTCTACGGCACGCCCGAGAGCTACCGGCGCCGCTTCGACGAAGCCCTGCAACGGATGTTCGAGGATCGCTGGATCGCCGAGGCCGATCGCGACCGCGCACGAGCACGCGCCGCGAAGGTCGAGTTCTGACGGTTGGCCGGTGCGCTTAGCCGGCGTGATCGCGCGCGATCCGCTGCGCCACCAATTCACGCTGGGCATCCGAGATCTTCAGGGCCGCCAATCGCTGCTCCAAGTGCGCCCGTTGCACGATGCCGTGCTCAGCTGCGACCTTCACGAAGACCAGGTCCTTCTCGCGTCCGGCGACGTACTTGGACAGGATGAGATCGTGCGGCTCGAGACACATGCCCTTCGCCCACCGAGTATTGTCGTTCTGGATCGTGATCAACCGGGTCTCCCACGCTTCAGGAAGCACGGCCGTCTCCGGGCCCACACCTTGCGCGTAGTACCCATAGGTCTCATGGAAGGGTGATAGCTCACCGATCGTTCCATCGATGAGATCGGCGCGTTCCGGGTGATTCTTGGGATACAAATCGGCCTCTACTGACACGAGCAACTCGGGCGGCGCTACCGGGTACGCGCCCAGAATGGACTGACTGCCGATCACGACTAGCTCGTCGTCATCGGCGATCGTGGCAGCCGCGCGAATCAAGTGCTCAAGTTGCTGTCGCGTCATCGGTGCCCTTCGTCGCGGCCCAGAGCCGCCAACGTTCCTTCGCGCTCAGGACACCTGCAAACGGACTCACTTGACGGAACGCGCGCGCGCGCTCGGAGTCCGAGGTGAGAAAGGCGAGGATCTCGGGAAGCGGACGCTCGAGGATTTGCTGCCAACCTTGGGCGTAGGACGGCGCCACGGTACCGTGCTCGATCCAGGCTTCGACCCGCGCACGCGTGCGCTCCAGGATGGACTGGTCTCGACGCAATCGTTCGCTGATGGCCGCGTGATAACGCAGGCTCCGCTTCTCGACGATACCGTGTCCGCTGCCAGCCATGGTCCACAAGACTAGCATTTTCACCGACTTCGGCACCACCACGCAGAATCCCTGTAACGCCCGCCGGCCCCGCGTCACTTCTACCCGCGAGGCCCGCTTGCTTACGAGAATTTTAGGAAATCGACGCGGTTCGTTAGGGACCATTTAGCAAGCGCGTCTCGCGCAATTCGTCATAGTGCGGGTGCGCGGTCGGAGACGACGGCGCCGATTCCTGGCCCCTCGGCAGGCGCGGCGACCGATTGGAGCCGTGCGCCCGAGAGTCGGAGAACAGTCATGTCCGTTGAACGTACACAACTCGTGGTGTGGTTGAGCTGCTGTCTATTGTGTTTGACAGCGTGTCCCAAGGACGTTTCGGGTGTCGAGGACGAGTCGCACGAAGATGCTGGGGCCGAGGAGCCTGCAGCCGATGGCGGCGAGTCGGAGCCCGAGCCTGCAGCTGAAAGCGACGAGCCCGACGCGCCCAAGCCCGCGACCGATCCCGGCAAGCCGAAGCCGACGCAAGAAGAGCCGAAGCCGCCGGCCGACCCCAGCAAGCCCGCAGACAAGCCCGCGGACAAACCCGCGATGGGCGACACCGTCTCGCGCTTCTTCCTGCCCACGCCGGAGCCCGAGAACACCAAGCTGCCTCGCGTGCTCTTCGACGCCAAAGGCGGGCTTCACGCGCTCTACCCGGGCTACGCCGGCGCGGATGCTTACTACGCGTACTGCCCGAACAACTGCACCGATCCGCAGAAGATGAAGGTGGTCGCGCTACACACGGACGGCACGGTGGGCGATGCCTCGCTGGCGCTGACGGCCGAGGGCGCGCCGCGCGTGCTGCTGCCGACCTATCTTCGCGTGTACTTCGCGCAGTGCGACAAGGAGTGCACCGAGCAGTCCAGCTGGAAGATCGGCGTCATCGCGGAGCATCAGAGCGAGCGTGATGTCACGGGGCAGGCGCTGGCGCTGGATTCCAAGGGCCGTCCGCGCTTCGTGATGCACACGTACCTCGCGTATCTGGGCGTCGGCCAGCGCGAGCCGCACACGTACTACGCACAGTGCGACAGCGGCTGCACCGAGGCCGCGAACTGGCGCATCGACACCATCCAGGATCAGATCTTCTATCGTTCCACGCTGCGCTTCGACGCCCAGGATCGCGCGCACCTCACCACGGTCGCAGCCGATCTCGACAAGGGCGCGCGCATGATCGCGTACCTGACCTGCGCGCAAGGCTGCACGACCGAAGCGGACTGGAAGGGCATCGGCCTGGTGCCGGCGTTCGAGAACGACATCGAGGAGATCCGTCCGAGCATCGCGCTGGCGCTGACCAAGCGCGGTGGTCCACGCATCCTGGCCCTCGGCACGCAGAAGAACGGCAAGCGCGGTCTCTTCTACTTCGAGTGCGACGAGCAGTGCGATCAAGATCACTGGCGCGCGACGCTGATGAGCGACCACGAAGAGCTCGGCAGCGGCGTGGACATCGCCCTCGACGCGAAGGACCGCACGCGCTTCGTGTTCACGCTGGACGACAACATCGGCTTGTACTCGTGCGACGCGGCCGATTGCACGATCGAGAACTCGCCGTGGGAGCTCACGAAGGTGGAGTTCGCGGGCGAGGTGCCCAAGGACTCCATCATCCTCTGGCCGAACTGCACGCTCGACGCCTGGCTGTTGCACGACCCTTCGCTCGCGCTCGCGACGGACGGCTCGGTGCGCGTGGCGTATCAGGCGACGGACATCAGCGGCGGCTTCCGGACGGTCGATCCGACCAAGCCGGCCTGCGTCGCTGGCAAAGACATGACTCTCAGCCGGATGGCCGTCGTTCCGGCTGCGAAGTGACCTCTGACCTGAACGACACGGACGGCTGAATTGCAAACGCCGCGCGTACTTCCTGACACGGGTACGCGCGGCGCTCTCTTTGGAGCTCAGCGAATTGTAGCGAAGTCCGGCAGCTTGCTCGTGTCAGACACCGGCGCCGGCAACCGGACCGCAGCAGTCGAACCGAACAAGATGCACATCTCGGCCGTGAAGGCCTCGTTGGCGAAGCGCAGCGTGCCGACCTCGGCCGGAGTCTTCGGCGCCTTCTCGGACTTGGCGCGCTCGTCCGTGTACTCGATGTGGCAGTTGAAGTGCAGCTTCTGACCCGGCATCAGCATCCGCACACCCGAGGTCGCACCGTCGGTCTTCGCCATCGGCGCCGGCGTCGGGTTCATCGTCTCACTGTCGTAGCGATAGGTCGGCTCGTCCAGCCAGTAGAACGATTGGTAGATGATGTCGAGCTTACCGTCGGGGTTCTCGACCCAGCTGCTGAAGTTAGACGTCCAGGCGTGCCGGTGACCGAACACAGTCACCAAGCGGATCGGCTGGGTGATGTTCCACGAGTAGTGCAGGTCCGTGGTCGTACCGGGCGGAATCGCCATCCCGACCACCTGCGCGATCTCGAGGCCGAAGATGCCGTAGACCTCGGTCTTCGCATCCGACTCCCACCACAAGTTGGTCCAGGCTTCCTTCAAGATCGCCGAACCCGACGCGTTGAAGTGGTGCATGTTGAACACGATGCCGGGCTTGGCGGGCAGCTTCGCGAACAGGCCAGCGTCCTCCGCGGGTTTGTCGAGCGACTTGGGCGCGTTCTCGTCCGGCCGCTGCGCGCCCGGCAAGCCGTTGCCACCGCCCAGGCCGGTCATCGCCGCGGGGCTCCATTTCTCGGTCGGGGTCGTTCCCATCGGAGCCGACACGATCATGTGGTGCGAGCCCGGACGCATGCGCGGGTAGTTGCGGTAGTAGTTGGCGGGCTCGGGGTTGTCGGCGCCGGTGGTGTAGTTGGCTTGCTCTTCCTCGCCGTCCTGCATCACCCACTCGTTCGAGGGATTCTGGTAGCCGCTCATGTCTCCCTTCGAGACCTGCTCGAACCACGCCTTGCCCTGCGGGTGCACGCCGTACTGCACGCCCTTGTCGGGCGGCGGCGGCAAGATGCAGTAGTTGTCGCCGGGGAACTTGGTCTTGTACCAGGGCCACACGTCCACGCAGCGCACCGCGTACGGGTTGTTGGTCGTGGGGTGGTACGGCATGCACTTGTTCGGCAGCACGGTGCCACCCGGGCTGTACTTGATGCCCTCGAAGCTGAAGCCCTGACAATCCGCCGGCATGCCCGCGGCCGGAGGCATCGTCGGCTCGGTGGGCATCGTCGGCTTCGTGCCGGGCGGCATCGCTGCGGACCCAGCCGATGCGTTCATGGCAGGCGTCGTCATCGAGCCGCTCGGCGTGCTCGGTGTGCCGACCCCAGTGCTCGGGGGATTGCCGGTCATCGTCGGCATGGTGGGCGCAGGCGCGCCGCTGCCAGCTGCACCGGGTAACACCGGCGCAGTGCTCGCCCCGCTGCCCGAGCAGCCGCCGGCGAGCGCCAACAGCAGTAGGATCGTTCCATCGCGCGTCGTCATCCGAGCCTCCACCGTGACGCCCGAGTGCTCTAAACCCAGGTACGCCAGCGTGGGGCATACTTAGCAGTTCACGCCACCCCGCTGGCAATCTCCCTGCGCGCCTTCCGCTGTCGCGATCGGAACATGTGAATGCGCGATTTCATACGTGCTTTGCACGGGCCATATCCCAGTTTCAGGACGGGACGTTTTACAGGTTCCTGCTATAGCTCGGCCAATCGGGGGACGCATGCAAGTCGACGACGGCCACGACATCGATCCAAGCCAACCCATGTCCCTCTCGGACGCGATGCTCCTGGGCACGCGGCTGCACCGCCTGAACCTGCTCGACGAGGCCTACGGCCTGTACACGGCAGTGCTCGAAGCCGAGCCCGAGCACTCCGACGCGCTGCAGTTCCTCGGCATCCTCGAGCACCAGCGGCACAACGATGCGCTCGCCCTGGACTACATGCAGCGGGCCGTGAGCCAGGTGCCGGATGCACCGGGCGTGCACCACAACCTCGGCAACATCCTGCTCGAGCTGCGTCGCTTCGACGAAGCCGCCGGTGCTTACCAACGCTGCACGCAGCTCGGCGGCGAGACGGCCGAGCTGCTGAACAACATCGGCATCCTGCGCCGCCAGCAGGGTCGGTTCGCCGAAGCCGAGGCAGCCTATCGGCGCGCGCTCGCGCTCGACCCCGAATCGGTCGACGCGTACAACGGCTACGGGCGCGTGCTCGAGCGCCAGAAGCGCCCCGAAGAAGCGCTGAAGCAATACCAGAAGGCGCTGCAGCTCGCGCCCAAGGACCGAGGCGCGCGCTACCACACCGGCATGGCGCTGTGCGTCCTCGAGCGCTTCGACGAAGCGGCGAAGGTGTTTCGCGACTGGCTCGCGGTCGATCCCGACAACCCGAGCGCCAAGCACTACCTCGCAGCCTGCACCGGCAAGGACGTGCCGCAACGCGCATCCGATGCCTACGTGGCGTCGACCTTCGACGACTTCGCGCAGAGCTTCGATGCCAAGCTCGAGTCGCTGCACTATCGAGCTCCCGAGCTCGTCGCGGACGCCGTGCGCAAGCTGCTGGGCGAGCCGGCCGCTACGCTCGACATCCTCGACGCAGGCTGCGGCACGGGGTTGTGTGGCCCGAAGCTGCGCCCGTACGCGCTGCACCTGTTGGGCGTGGATCTCTCGGCCAAGATGCTGGAGAAGGCCAAGCGGCGCGCCGACTATCACGAGCTGCACAAGGCCGAGCTGACGGCGTTCATCGAGGCGCGTCCGCAATCCTTCGATCTGATCGTCTCGGCAGACACGCTCTGCTACTTCGGTGATCTCACGGCAGTCTGCGCGGCCGCCGAGCGCGCGCTGCGCCCGGGTGGTCGGCTGATCTTCACGGTCGAGGCGCTCGGCGAAGGGGACTACAAGCTGCACTCGCTGGGCCGCTACAGCCACGCGCAGCCGTACCTGCGTCGCGTGCTCGAGACCAGCGGCTTCGAGCTGACACTCCTGGAAGAGGCCGTGCTGCGCAGCGAGTTCGGCTCGCCGGTGCACGGCTACGTCATCGCCGCGCGCTCTAATCGAAGCTGAAGCTCTGCATGAGCTTTTGCATCGCGCTGGCGTCCGCGTCCGGGACGACGTCGCGCAGGAAGATCGAGTAGGCCGCGGAGCCCTCGCGCACACTGAAGCTGTCAGAAGCAGAACGCGCTGCTTCTGGCTGCAGATCTCGCAGCTTGCGCAGCAGCGCGGCTTCGGACGGATCGTCGAACCGAACGGCCTCGCGATCGAAACGAAACCCGCTCGGATCGACGATGAAGTCCGGGATGGATGAAATGCTGCGCGCGAGCGGCCAGGCCTGCCACGGGCGACTGGCTTCGCTGCCAGGCTGCGCGAGTGCGTCCAGCGCACCGTCGAGCGGTGTGCCATTTTTCACCAAGGCCGCGTGCCAGCGCAGCGCATTCTTCAACGTGGCCGGCAAGCCCGGAGGCGCCGCAGGGCCACAGCCGCACCCGATCTCCTCCGAAGGGCCGCAGCTGAACACCACCTGGCGCGTGCCAAGGACCACGCCGCCCGCATCCGCACACTGGGTCTCCGGGTGATAGTGCCCCCACGTCGGCAACTCTTCCCAAGCCAGATCTGCGCTGAGCGAGGTCGCTTGCTCCGGCGTCAGCTGGCCACGGACGATCGCGTGGGTCGGATTGTCCTGCGCGTAGTAGCGACACTTGCCGTCGATCGCGAAGAACGCCGCGCCGTACGGTGACATGAACACGGCAGATGCGTCTGGGAACCCCGGACCCCAGCCCGCCATCACGCGCATCTCCGAGCTACCGTCGCACAGCACGCCGCTCGGGGTTGCATCGACGACCTTCGGCCGCAACACCAAGATGCCTTGCGGTACCACCACGCACGGGTCGATCGAACAGTCGACCTGGGCGGAGCTGACTGTCAGGTGTTGACTGAACCATGTGTTGCCGTCGTCCTGCGAGACGAGCACGCGCGGTGGATCGGGCACTTGCGTCGTCTGCGCCCCGTGGCTTTCGACAGCCTCGCCCACCCTCACGAGCACGCCGCCGATCGCAGCATCCGGAATCATGCGCTGCACGTTGGTGAACGTGCTGCCGTCGAGCGATTCGAATGCACCGCTCGCCCCGTAGGCGTAGAATTTGCCGCCCACGAATCGAATCTGCTCCAGCAGCAGACTTTGCGAGCTTACCTGCCAGCTCTCGCCATCGGCGGAGCTGACCGCCTGGACGAGTCCGGCGAGGACGAAGCGGCCATTGCCGAACGCCACGTCGAAGTACTGCGTCGCGGGCGCCAGCGAGGACCAGCTCCAGTGCTCGCCGTCGTGCGAAACCGCCAGACCGGAGCGCGATTGCGCGACGAACGTGCCCGCGCCGAACGCCACGTGCTCGAACGCCCACTCGGGTGCCGTAAAGACGACGCGAAAAGGTGACTCACCGCCCGTAGAGACCGCGATCGAGCCTCCCCCCTGCGCGCCTCGGCCCACGGCGACCCAGTGGCCGGCGCCGCGCGCGATATCGAAGAATGTCGCGCCATCGACCCCGGCGATCGTGGAGCGCAACCACTCTGTACCGTCGGACGTGATCAGCACCTCGTTTGCGCCGAAGAACATGCCCTTGCCGCCTCCCCCTCCATCGTGCGCGAGGCTGACCCAGCTCTCGCAGGTCTCGACGATCGCGTCGAGGCGCTGCTGAGCTGCATGCGGCGGAACGACGAGCTGCCAACTCACGCTGCGGGGATCGAACGCAGCTGGCAGCTGTGCGCGCGTTCCACCGCACTCGGCCGCCGCTGGCTGTTGCTTGGGCTGGCCCTCGCGCTCGCTGCAAGCAACGCAGCAGACGAGCGCGACGACCACGGCACACATTGACACACGCATGGGATGACCAGGGGGACAGCAGCAACAATCGCGCCCGCGACCAGCACCTGACCACTTTTTCGCCCCCCTCGGCCACTGAGCGGAGGCAACGGCGTCATCCGACGAAAGGGTCAGCATGTCGCACAGATCTGTCCCCCTGAGGCGTCCCATCACCGCCGCGATCTGCCTGGCCGTGTGGATGGCGGGCTGCGCAGGGGAGATTTCTTCCCCCCAGCGAGGCGAGGGCGTGGGTCGTCCCCAGACGGCGGGGACCGGAGCGTTCCCACCGGCGGCTCCCGGAGCCACACCGCCCGGTGCAGCTGCAGCCGATAGCGCCGCAGCGAAGGCTGCAGACGACGCGATGCGCGCGGCCAACCCAACCCTGTTCGACACCGCGCGTCGCTACTTCCCCGGAGACGCCCCCCTCGCCGGTCCAGCCCGCATGTTTCGGCTGACGCGAACTCAGCTCGATCTCACGACCAAGAGCCTGCTCCCCTCCCACTACAAGATCGCAGTCGCGGAGACCATGCCGCGCGATCCACTTCAGACCAACTACGAATACGCGGCCAACCTCGGCTTCAACGCGGCCAACTTCACGCCGTACAACCAGTGGGTCGGGCAGCTGACGGCGAGCGTTCGCGTCACACCCGCCTCGGTCATCGACTGCGCGAGCATGAACAACGCGCCCACCTGCCTGGACGCGCAGGCGCGCAAGTTCGTGACCCGCGCCTTCCGCGGCGTGGTGAACGAAGCGCAGCTCGTGCACTTCTCGAGCTTCTTCCAGGCCAGCGTGAAGGAGCTCGGCCTGGCAGATGCGACCGCTGACCTGGTGGATCTGACGCTGACCTCCCCGTCGTACGTGTTTCGCGACGAGGTGCTCGCGGGCGCGCCTGCGCTCTCGCCGGCCCAGCAACTGCAACACATCAGCTACACGCTGGCCGACGCGCCGCCCGAAGCATTCGGCATGTCCTCGAGCGATGCCGCGACACAACTCGTCACGGCCGATGCCACGCAACGCGCGATCTCGAAGGTGCTGGCCTCGCCCGAGGCTCGCCAGAAGCTGATGCGCTTCTTCATCGCCTGGCTCGAGGTGCGTGAGCCCGACGAGTTCGGCCTCGCGGCCGACGTATTTCCGGAGTTCACGCCCCAGATGGCGGCCGCGGTGGTCGAGGAGACGCGCGCGTTCCTGAACCAGCAGCTGTCGGCTGCGGCGCCACGCCTGAAGGACGTGACGCAATCCACGCAGTCGTTCGTGTCGGCCACGATCGCGCCGCTCTACGGCATCAAGAACCCCGCGAAGTCTGGCCCGACCCAGCTCGACCCGACGCAGCGCCTGGGCATCTTCAGCCTGCCCGGGGTGATCGCCTCCCACTCGGGTCCGACCACCACGCGCCTCGTCAAGCGCGGCGTATTCTTCGTACGCAAGGTGATGTGCATGCCGCTCGGCCTGCCGCCGGCCGGCGTGAACACGACGCTGCCGATGACCACTGGCAAGACCGAGCGCCAGCGCGTCGAGGGCGCCACCGCCAGCGCGCAGTGTCAGGGCTGCCACGCGTACATCAACCCGTTCGGCTTCATGCAGGAGAACTACGACGCGATGGGGCGCTATCGAACCACCGACGAGGGCCTGCCGATCGACGCGAAGGTCACCTTCGAGTTCCTGGATGAAGGCTCGCTCACGACCACGACACCGGTCGACGCGCTCAAGAACCTGACCAACTCGCTACGCTTTCAACAGTGCTTCGCGCGTCAGCTGTTCCGCTTCTACCTGGGGCGCGACGAGGTGGCCGGTGACGACCCGGTACTGCGTCAGATGTTCTTCGGCCTGGCCGACCAGGGCAAACAAAACATCGTCGACATGCTCGAGACCCTGGCCCGCTCGCCAACCTTCTCTCAGCGCACGGAGGCCCCATGAAACTCACCCGCCGTGACCTGATCAAGAGCTTCGGCGCCCTCGCCTTCTTGCTCACACCCGTCGCGCGCGCCATGGGCTACGTCGCGGGCGGCACGTTCGTCGACGCGCCGCGCTTCTTGATGTTCTTCAAGGGCGGTTCGTTCCACCCCGCCTCGAACAACCCGGCCTCGATCATGGAGCTGGCCGGGACACCGCTCGAGGTGCTTCAGCCACACGCCCAGGACCTCATCCTGTTCAAGAAGATGAGCATCCACGGCGGCTCGCCCAAGACCGACGGGTACAAGGAGGAGCACGCCGCAGGCCTGATCGGCTGTGTCACGGGCCACAGCTATCACTACTCCAAGAACGATTCGTACTATGCCTATACAGACAACGAGTCGATCGACATCGCAATTGCCAATCACTACAAGGCAACGCCGGCGCTGGCTGGCCTGCCGTTCGCGAGCTTGCACGTCGGGGCCGGCGCGCAATCGGACGCGGACAACGTGGGCCTCGGCCAGCGCTACATCTCGTACCGCAAGCGTCAGTCCGGCGACGCGCAGTACGGAAACGCGATCGAGCCGGTGCAAGACGCGGGACAGCTCTACGACACCTTGATGGAGCGCGTTCAGGTGCTCTGCTCGGGCGCCTCGAACCAGCCGGTGGCAGACAAGACCAAGCTCCAGGCTGCCTTGAAGCGCAAGCAGAGCCTGATCGACTTCCGGCTGCAGGACATCTCGGACGCGAAGCGCCGCCTCGGCATGGACTCGGAGCACTCGCGCAAGCTCGATGGCCTGGTCGCCGGTTGGCGCGACGTCGAGTCCGCCGTGCAGGCCGAGCTCAATGCGGGCGCGACCGGCGCACAGCCCGGCACGCCCGCAGGTGCCTGTCCGACCGGCGCGAGGCCCACCGGCAAGGGTGCAGGCAAGCAGAGCTGTGACGACCTATCGCCGGTGCACGACCAGATGATCGGGCTGATCAAGCTCGCCTTCGAGTGGGACCTCACGCGCGTGATCGCCTACACGCTCTCCGGCGCATCCTGCGGCCAGCGCTGGCCGAGCATGGGCGTCAACCAGGCGCACCACACGCTCGAGCATAGCAACAATGTCGCGGGACAAAACATCATGGGCAAGTTCTACGCGGGGAAGTTCGCGCAGCTGCTCACCGCGCTCAAGAGCATCGACGACGGCCAGGGTCAGACCGCGCTCTTCAACAGCTCGGTGATCCTCGGCATGGAATGCTGGAGTGACAGTTCGAGTGGACACTACCTGCGCGACATCCCGTTCATCCTCGCGGGTCAAGGCGCCGGCAAGTTCAAGACGGGCCGCATCGTCGATGCCGGTGGCCGCAACAACAACGACCTGCTGATTTCGGTGCAAAATGCATCGGGCATCACCTCGAACGTGTTCGGGCTGGAGAGCTTGTGTAAGGGCCCGATCGTCTGAGTGGGTTTCGCACCTTTCCGCAGAAAACCTCGGCCGTTCGGACTTTTTTGAACCGTTCCGCGCGGCCCGTGCGCCCTAGTCTGAGCTAGGCTCGCAGGCTTGGCGGTAAGGTCGGGTGACATGGCTGTACGTCCGTGTGAGACCTGGAGCTTCGCGCGTTGCGTGTTGCTGCTGGTGCTGCTCGGCGCCGGGCTGGGCTGCAGCGGTAGCATCGACGACGCGCCCAGCGAGCGCGACCCGGAGGCGCCTGCAGCGCAGGGCGGCGCTGGTGGTGGTGCAGCCGCGACCAGCGGCCCAGGGAGCGCGGCAGCGGGTGGCAACGGCGCAGCTGCCAGCGGCGGGGCCTGCACCCCTGGACTGCCGCCGCCCACCACGCGATTGGCTCGCCTGACTCACCACCAGTTCGACAACTCGGTGCGCGATCTCACCGGCCTGGACCTGAAGCTGGCAGCCGAGTTCCTGGCCGACCAGCGTCAGGCGGGGTTCGATCGCGGCCAGGATCTGCAAGTGGGCGACGTGCTAGCCAAGTCGTACCGGGACGCGGCCGAGACCATCGCATCCCGCGTGGTCGCCGACGCAGCGGCGTATTCACGCGTGATCGGCTGCAACCCGACCGGCGGTGAGACCTGCGCCAAAACGTTCATCGCCGAGTTCGGCAAGAAGGTCTGGCGCCGGCCGCTGACGGCTGCGGAGCAGAGTAGCTTGCTCGCGCTCTTCAAGCAGGGCCCGATGCTGGTCGACGACGGCGACGACTTTCAGAAGGGCGTGCGCGTGACGCTCGAGACCTTGTTCCAGTCGCCGAAGTTCCTGTACCGGGTCGAGCTCAGCAACGAGAAGAAGTCCGGTGCGATCCCGCTCAGCAGCTACGAGGTCGCCTCGCGCCTGTCGTACATGCTGGTCAACACCACGCCCGACGCCATGCTGCTGTCGGCTGCAGAGGCCGGCCAGCTAAACGGCGTCGACGCGGTCGCCAAGCAAGCCGTGCGATTGCTCGCAGGTCAGCCCGCGCGCGAGACCGTGCGCGACTTCCACCACCAGTGGTTGGACCTGGACATCTACCCGAACAAGCTGACCAAGGATCCCAAGCAGTACCCGACTGTCACGCCCGACCTGGCGCCGGCCCTCTCGGGCGAGGTCGAGAAGTACGTCGACGCCATCAGCTTCGAGCGCAAGCGCGGCTTCATCTCGCTGATGACCGCACCGTTCAGCTTCGTCAACAAGACCACCGCGGCGCTCTACGGCGTCACCGGCAGCTGGAGCGACACGCTGACGCGCGCCGAGCTCGACCCCAAGCAGCGCGCCGGCCTGCTCACCCAGCTCGGCTTCCTGGCCACGCACGCCTTCAGCCAATCCAGCTCACCGATCCACCGCGGCGTGTTCATCCAGCGCCGGATCCTGTGCAACGCGATCCCGGATCCGCCGCCCAACGTGCCGTCGTTGCCGCCGCTCGACGGCAGCAAGATCAAGACCACGCGCCAGCAGGTCGACATGCACACGGCGCCCGAGCCTTGCGCCAGCTGCCACCACACGATGATCAACCCTATCGGCTTCGGGCTCGAGAACTACGACGCGGTCGGCCGCTTCCGCACGACCGAGAACGGCGAGCCGATCGATGCCAGCGGTGTGCTCGCAGGCACGACCGACAAGACGCCGTTCGCGAGCGGCGTCGAGCTCGCCCAGGCCATCGCGGACGCGCCCGAAGCCCGGCTGTGTTACGCGAAGAGCTGGTTCCGCTACACGCTCGGCCGCGCCGAAGCCGAGGGCGATGCCTGCACGCTCAGCCAGATCGCCGCCAAGCTGGACGACGACTCGTACACCGCGCTCGATGTCCTGACCGACCTCTCGCGCAGTCAGGCTTTCCTGGTCCGTGCGGCGGAGGCGCCATGATACAGCGTAGACAGTTCCTGCGTGGTCTGGGTGGCGTGGTGGTCGCGCTGCCGTTCCTCGAGAGCTTCGCGCCTCGCAAGGCGCGCGCCGCGGCGGCTCCCAAGCGGCTGGCGATCTGGTTCAGCTGCAACGGCGTCAACATGCAGAAGTTCTGGCCCACCACGCCGTACGGGCCGCTGACGGCTGCATCGCTCGCCGGCACCGGAATGGCGCCGCTCGCAGACTACGCCGGCAAGATCCTGGTGCCGCGCGGCATCCACCTGGTCCCGCGCGGCTTCGGCCGCGATCCCGCGGGTGGCGACGACCACTCCAAGGCCGTGGGTCATCGCCTCACCGCGGCCCCGAACCAGATGACCACCGAGCGTTACGCCTCCGGCGTGTCGATCGATCACGTCGTCGCCAAGTCGATCAACCCCAATGGCAAGGGGCCGCTCAACCTGATGGTCGGCTACCGCAGCAACGACGTCACCGGCAGCTTCTCGTACACGGGCCCCGGCCAGCAGGCGATCCCGTTCCAGGATCCCTGGAAGGCCTTCAAGGACTGGTCGGCCGTGATGCCCGGCAGCTCCGGCCCCACGCTCGATCGCCTGGCCATGCGCCGGCGCAGCATCCTGGACGCGGTGAAGGGCGACCTCGACGCGCTCAAGAACAACAGCGTGATCAGCGCGGCCGATCGCACGAAGCTCGACATGCACTACACGGCCATCCGCGGGCTCGAGACCACGATGATGTCGAGCGGCGTGATCAGCTGCGGCCTACCGAGCGACAAGATGTCTGCCATCATGGCCATCAATCCCTCGACCGTGACGCGCGATAGCGAGTACCAAAAGGTCGGCGACATGCTGCTCGACGTGATGGCGCTCGCGCTGGCCTGCGATCAGAACCGCGTCTCCACCATCCAGTGGGGCTCCGGCGCGGGCGGTCCGATCTTCAGCTGGCTCGGCATGACCGCGGACGACGTCAACAACAAGTACAACCACCACAAGCTCTCGCACGGTGCCACCACCGATTGCGCCACGTCGCCCAACTTGCCTTCCGATCAGTGGAAGACTGCCCTCTTCAACATCGACACCTGGTACATGCAGCGCTTCAAGGGCCTGCTGGATCGCCTGGCCGCCTACAGCGAGCCGGGCGGCACCGTGCTCGACAACACGGCCGTTTGCTATATGAACGACCTCGGCGACGGCCTCGGGCACAACTGGATGGATCTGCCCAACATCATCGCGGGCGGCGCCGGCGGCTACTTCAAGCTCGGCCAGTACATCAAGCTGACGAAGGGCACGCAAACCGCGAACGACACCGACGCGCCCAGCAACATGTTGCTCACCACGCTGGCGAACGCTGTCGGCGCGAAAAACGCAGACGGCAGCCCGATTACCAACTTTGGCAAGGCGCCGACCGGTAAACCAGGCGAGTTCAGCGAGCTGAAGACCTGATTCGTCAGGCGAGCTTCAGCTCAGGCTGCATCGTCCGCGGCTTGGGACCCACATCCTAGGCTTGAAAAAAGCCCGGCTCGGGCTGACTCTGGCGCAACTCGATCAGCGGGAGAGGTTGACGCATGAGTAGCTCCGAGCGACTTCGCATGGGCACGAAGCTGGGTTTTGGCGTGGGCGCAGTCAGCGACGGCGCGATCGTCACCGCGTTCAACGCGTGGAATTTCTTGTTCTACAACCAGGTGCTCGGGCTCTCCGGCACGCTCGCGGGTCTGGCGGTCACGATCTCGCTCATCCTCGATGGCATCTCCGAACCGCTGGTCGGATCGCTGTCGGATCGCTGGCGCTCCAAGCTCGGCCGGCGCCATCCGTTCCTGTACGCCGCGCCGATCCCGCTCGCGATCAGCTTCTACCTGCTCTACGCGCCGCCGAGCGGCCTGACGGGCGTCCCGCTCTTCCTCTGGTTCACGGCGTTCGCCACGCTGCATCGCCAGGCGTTGACGATCTACCAGGTGCCGCACCTGGCGCTCGGCGCGGAGCTCTCGAACGACTACCACGAGCGCTCGATCATCATGAGCTACACGTTGCTGTTCGGCGTGGTCGGCGGCGCCGGCGCGGCCATGTTCGGCTGGAGCTGGCTCGACCACCACCCCGGCAAGACGATGGCGCGCGAGAACTACGTCGGCATCGCGGCCATGGTCTCGTTGATGTCGGCAGTCGCGATCTTCGCATCCGCGCACTTCACGCGCGACCAGATCCCCCGCCTCAAGGCGCCTTCTACGGACGTCCCGCGCCTCTCGCTCTTGCAGCTGGCGCGCGAGATCGGCGACTGCCTGTCCAATCACAACTATCGCAACCTGCTGCTCGGCTTGTTCTCGCTGAGCGCGACCTTCGGCACGCTCGAGACGTTGCAGTCCCACGTCAGCCTGTTCTTTTGGCAACTGCCCGCCAAGACGCTCAAGATCTTTCCGCTGATCACGCTGCCCGCGTTCATCTTGGCATTCATCATGACCGTGCGCCTGCACCGGCGCTTCGACAAACGCCTCACCATCATCGGCGCGCTCCTGCTCGCGACACTCGCAGTCGCGACGCCGATCACCTTGCGCTTGCTGGGCATCTTCCCTGGACCCGGCGCCAAGGGGCTGGTGCCGCTGCTGATGATGTTCACGTTCCTGTACTACACAGGGTTCGCCACGCTCACGATCAGCGTGCTGTCCGCGCTGGCCGACGTGGCCGACGAGCACGAGCTGAACACCGGGCGGCGACAAGAAGGCGTGTTCTACGCCGCGCGCACCTTCTTCTCGAAGCTCAGCACCGGCCTCGGGCACGTGCTCGCGGGCGCCGCGATCGACATCATCAAGTTCCCGGTCAAGGCCGCTCCCGGCACGGTGCCGGAGGACGTGCTAGCGCAGCTCGGCTTCGTCCAGGGCCCGCTCGCGGCCATCCCCGCGTTCATCGCCATCATCTTCTACGCGCGCTACCGGATCGACAAGCAGCGTCACGCCGAGATCCAGCGCGCGCTCGCGGAGCGCCGTCGCCCGGCAAATGCTGCCGCGCCCGGCGTGGCGGGCGATGCCGCTGCCGGCAGCGTCGAGCCGGCACCGATCTGAGCGGCGAGGCCGCGCCGACCCCACAGACGTTCATCGACATGCCGCAAGCGCGCACTGGCACGAAAGGTGCTGCGCGTTGCTCCTGCGCGGTTTGGCGCGCGACAGGGGGGTTGTCATGAAACGATGCCTCGGACTGTTTGCGACTGCGGTCGTAGTTTGCCTCATGGTTCCGAAACTCGGCCGCGCCGAGGAAGAGCCGGGTCCACGCGAGGCTGACAAGGTGTTGCAGCTCGCAACGGCGGGGTCGATGCTCGTGACCTTCTCGCTGGGCACGATGGTCGCGATGAATCAACCAACGCTGTTCTCGGACGGCCGCTGCTTCACTGGCTCTCCGGTGCTCGGCGAGTACGGCTGTCACGGGCTCAGCACCTTGCACGGCCTGATGGCGCTGATCACGACCGTGCTCTACACGGCGACGGTGACGCTCGAGTTTACGGCGTTCGACTGGCCCGGCCGCAACACGCACGGCAGCGCGTACGAGGCGCTGAGTTACGTGCACCTGATCGGCATGGGGCTGCAGCCGTTGGCGGGTTTGTTGGCCGCTGTGCCGGAGGTGGTCGGTGGGACGCGCAACGGCACGTTCTCGCGCGTGCTGCGCACCATCCATGTGTTTACGGGTTCGGCGATCGTCACGTCGTTCGTGATCACCACGGCGATCGAGCTGTGAGCTTCACTCGAACGCGGCTGAGGCTCGCAAGCCCTCGCGCGGACCAACGCGCCGGCGCGGATGCACTATACTCCGCTCATGCCGAGGCGGTTGGTCCGTGCCGCCACTCGCGTGCTGGCTGAAGGCGTCGATCGCGCTTCGCGAGCACTGCGCTCTCTCCATCCCAACGCACGCGCAGGCGCTCGTCCGCCGAGTCCCTCGGGTACGAGGATCGCATCGAAGGTTTGGCGCTGATCGAGCGCTTCTACAACCAGGCGCATCACGAAGATCCGACGGGCCTTTCTTCGGCCGCCCCGTACCGATCGTGCCGCAGGTTCAGCGCGTGCGTAGAGCTCCAAACGTTCGCAGGCGGCCACCTGCTCCAGGCCGGCCGCAGCGCCGCCTTCCTGCACGTATTTCACATGCTCGAGTCTGCCGGCCTGTATCGCGCGGCAGACGGACCAGCAGCGCCCCGCTCTCGGTAACCGGCTTGCGTTTTCGCCGGCGACCTGGCGAAAATCGGTGCAAACTGCGGGATCCGAGGGGTCAGGACACACCCTAGAAATCATCGCCGATCCAGACTCGACCGATGGCTTCGACTCGCAGAACCCTCTTGCTGCTCGCGCTCTACCTTGCCGCTTGCGGCGGCGACAAACCTGCGCCGCCGGCGGCACCCGCGGAGCCCGCACCCGCACCCGCTGCGCCTGCACCCGCCAAGCCCGCCCCGCTCAAGGTCGCGTTCGCGTACGTCGGGCCGGTCGGTGACGCCGGTTGGAGCTTCGCGCACGACAGCGCGCGCAAGGCCATCGAGGCGGAGTTCGGCGACAAGGTGAAGACGACCTTCGTCGAGAACGTGCCCGAGGCCGCCGACGCCGAGCGCGTGCTGCGCGATCTGGTCGGACAGGGCAACACGCTGATCTTCGGCACGACCTTCGGCTACATGGAGCCGATGCTCAAGGTGGCAGCCGACGCTCCCGAGGTGAAATTCGAGCACGCCACCGGCTACAAGATGGCCGCGAACATGCGGACCTACGATGCGCGCACGTACGAGGGCGCATATCTGGCCGGCGTGATCGCGGGCAAGATGACGAAGACCAACGTGCTCGGCGTGATCGGCTCGATCCCGATCCCGGAAGTGATCCGCAACATCGACTCGTTCACGCTCGGCGCGCAGCGCAGCAACCCGAAGGTGAAGACGAAGGTGGTGTGGGTCGACAAGTGGTTCGATCCGCCGAAGGAGACCGAGGGCGCGCAGTCGCTGATCAACGGCGGCGCCGACATACTGTTCCAGAACACCGACTCGAGCGCGGTGCTGCAGACGGCCGAGAAGGCCGGCAAGCTGGCGTTCGGCTGGGACTCGGACATGAGCAAGTTCGGCCCGAACGCACACCTGGCTTCCGCGGTGATCTACTGGGCGCCGTACTACAAGAAGGCCGTCAAGGACGCGCTCGAAGGTAGCTGGAAGAAAGAGAGTGTGTGGTGGGGCGTGAAGGAAGGCGCGATCGGTCTGGTCTCGATCGCCGACAAGGTACCGGCCGAAACCAGGGCCGAGATCGAGAGGATCAAAGCGGGCCTCGCGGACGGTAGCTTTCACCCGTGGACCGGACCGATCTCGGATCCATCCGGCAAAGAGCTGCTCAAGGCGGGCGAGAAGGCCGACGATGCCTTCCTGCACAAGATCGACTTCTACGTGAAGGGCGTGGAAGGCAAGGTTCCCGGCAAGTGAGCTGAGCCGCGGGTTGCCTTCGGCACTCGCGCGCTGCACCCTCGCTGTCGGAAGCGATGGTGGTGGCTGCAGGCATGCGTGGGTGTGTGCGCGCGCGTTCGGCTTGGCTGGCGCTGGCGCTCACGTGCGCAGCCATGCCGGCCCAGCGGCCGGCGCGCGCGGATGCCACACCGGTGACCCGCGCCGTCGTCGATGCGCCGCGCGAGCGCAGCCTGGGTGTGCGCGACGTCGGCATCTACTCGGACCTCGACGCGCGCGTGCAGCTCACCCTTCCCGCGCAGCTGGATGCGAAGCGCATGCGCGCCGCGATCGACCGCGCCCGCGCACAGCTGGTGCTGTACGATGCGGATCAACCGATCAAGGTCTATCCGCTCGGTGGCGAGGCCGAGCTGCGCATCGGCTCGGTCACGCTCGCGCTGCGTCCCGGTGACGCGAGCGAGCTGCGGCCCCTGCTCGCGCCCGATCGACTGTTCGAGCTCGAGCGTGCAGTCGAGCTTCCGCCTGGAGATGCAGATGGCGACGGCATCCCGGATCCGCTCGACATCTTGATCGGCGCGCACAAGACCGCGCTCAACGCAGATCGCTACGACGGGCGCTACGTGCGGATCGAGTATCCGGGTGGCGATGTTCCGCGCGAGATCGGGGTGTGTACCGACGTCATCGTACGCTCGCTGCGCAATGCCGGTTACGACCTGCAACGCCTGGTGCACGAGGATATCCGGGAGGCGCCTCGCGCGTACCCCATGGTCTCGAAGCCCAACACCGACATCGATCACCGGCGCGTGAAGAGCTTGCTGCCGTACTTTCAGCGCAACGCCGAGGCCCTGATCGAGACGCGCGATCCGCTGCGGCCCGGCGACGTGATCTTCATGGATACGTTCCCGGATCGACCGGGGAGCGAGCACGTGGGCATCCTCGCCGATGCTCGCAGCAGCCGAGGCCAACCGCTGGTGATCAACAACTGGACCGACGGCACGGTCACCAAGCTGATGGATCTGCTGTCGTTCGTGCCGGTCACGCAGCGTTATCGCATGCGCGCGCGCCTGCCGGACCGCGGACCGATCGCCGCGCTGCGCACGCAGCTCGTGACCGTGGTGTCGGACGCGTGGAGCGCGACGCGCGGGGTCTTGCGCCGCTACGAGCGCGAGCCCGGCCGAGCGTTTCGCCTCGTCGGTAAGCCCGTGCGCGTGGTGATCGGCCGCGCGGGCCTCGGCTGGGGCGACGGGCTGCACGGCGCTGCTGCGCCCGAGGGCCGCGCTGGACCGGTCAAACGCGAGGGCGACGGGCGCTCGCCGGCGGGTGCGTTCACGCTGGGCCGGCTCTACGGCTATGCGGCGCAAGCGCCGGGATCAGCCTTGCCCTACACGCAAGCCGGCGCCGCCCTGCGCTGCGTCGATGACGCGCGCTCCCAGTACTACAACCAGATCCTCGACGAAGCTCCGGGCTGGCGCAGCGCGGAGCATATGCGACGCGACGATGACCTGTACGAGCTGGCGCTGGTGATCGAGCACAACCGCGCGCCGGTCGTGCCGGACCACGGCAGCTGCATCTTCCTGCACGTCTGGCAGGACGCGACCACGCCCGTCACCGGCTGCACAGCGATGGACAAGGCCGATCTGCGCGAGCTGACCTCGTGGCTGCGGCCGAACGCTGCCGTGCTCGTGGCCTTGCCCGCGAGCGAGTACAAGGTCCTGCAACGCGCCTGGGGGCTGCCGTGAGCTTCTCCCGGCTGGCTCCGCTACTCGTGCTCGCCGCCATCAGCTGCAGCGAAAGTCGCGGCAAGCCCGACAGCCCTGCGTTCAAGACCACGCCAGGTTTCGGGCTCGAGGGCTTCGCGCCTGGCGATCCGGGCCAGGTCGACGTGACGATCGACGTGCGCACCGACGCCGACGTGCGCACGATCTCGCCGCTGATCTACGGCACCAACGGCGCGCCCGACTTCGAGAAGAACGGGCAGGGTCTGGTGCGCGCCGGCGGCAACCGCTACACGGCGTACAACTGGGAGACCAACGCCTCAAACGCCGGCAGCGACTACCAGTTTCAAAACGACGGGCTGCTCAGCGACTCGAACGAACCTGCCAAGGTGGTGCTCGATCTGATCAACAAGGCGCAGCCGCGTGGCGCGACCACGCTCGTGACCGTGCCGATCGTCGACTACGTGGCCGGTGACAAGCAAGGCGGCGGCGACGTGCGCAACAGCGGCGTGAACTACTTGAGCACGCGCTTCAAGCGCAACAAGGCCGAGAAAGGCGGCGCGTTCGGCCCGAAGCCGGACACGAGCGACGGCGTGGTGTACCAGGACGAGTTCGTGCACTACCTGAAGTCGCGCGCGGCGCAGGCCAGGATCGCCTTCTCGCTCGACAACGAGCCCGATCTCTGGGCTTCCACGCACGCCGAGGTGCACCCGCGGCCGGTCACGTACGCCGAGCTATGGGACCGCAACCAGCGCTTCGCGCAAGCGATCAAGCACGTCTGGCCTAGCGCAGAGGTGTTGGGCCTCGTGAGCTACGGCTGGAACGGCTTCGTGAACCTGCAGAATGCGCCGGACGCGCGCGGTCGGGACCTGGTGGAGTGGTACCTCGAGCAGGCCAAGGACGCGGAGCACGACGCCAAGGGCAAGCGCGTGATCGACTACCTGGATCTGCACTGGTATCCAGAGGCGCAGGCGAACGGCACGCGCGTCAGCGAGACGTCGATCGCGCCCGACGTGGTGGTGGCGCGCGTGCAGGCGCCTCGTTCGCTGTGGGATCCGACGTACGAAGAGAACAGCTGGGTACGCGACTTCGTCGGCGGACCGATCGATCTGCTGCATCGCATGTCGAGCAAGATCGCCGCGCACTACCCCGGCACGAAGCTCTCGTTCAGCGAATGGAACTACGGCGCTGGACACCACATCAGCGGTGCGATCGCGACTGCAGACGTGCTCGGCATCTTCGGTCGTGAAGGTGTCGGTATGGCGTCGATCTGGCCACTCTCGAGCGACGAGAGCTTCACGTACGCGGCGCTGCGTGCGTTCCGAAACTACGACGGCAAGGGTGGAGCGTTCGGGGACGTCTCCGTTCGGGCGACGACGACCGATGTCGGAAGCGTAACGGCCTACGCGAGCTTGAAGGCGGGCGCTGCGGATCAAGTGGTGGTGATCGCGATCAACAAGGCCAGCGCGCCGAAGACCGTGGGGCTGATCGTGAATCACCCGGCCACGTTTCCTGCAGCTCGGGTGTGGGAGTTGTCGGGGACAGCGCCGGAGCTCGTACCCAAGGGCGACCTGACGTCGCGCGGGAAAAATACCTGGCGGCTGGCTCTGCCAGCGTACAGCATCAGCGTCGTCGTGCCGCACGTCTGAGGTCCGTGGCGTCGCTAGCCGCACATGCTAGATCAGGGACGAGCATGAACCGCGCTCGGAATTCTCAATGAGTACTTGGCGCCGGCTGATACGCAGCTCGGTCGCGTTCGCGTGCTACGCCTACGTCGTCGGGCTGGTGATCACCCTGCTCGCGTTGCGCTTCGTCGGTGATCACTTCTGGTTCACCGGCGTGGCGCTGTACGTGCCGCGCGTGCTGTTCGGCCTGCCGATCCTGCTCTTCATTCCGCTCTTGCTCTGGATGGGCATGCTACGGCTGCTCTGGACGCAGCTGGCAGCGGCATTGATCGTGATGTTCCCGCTGATGGGCTTCGTGCTTCCCAGGCCGATCGCGTCGGCCGGGGCCGAGCCGCTGCGCGTGCTCAGCTACAACGTGGCGAACTGCGGCGCGGGCGAAGAAGCGATCGCGGGCGCCGTCGCGCGGCATACCGCGGACGTGGTGTTGATGCAGGAAGTCTGCATGCCGTCGAGGTTGCTCGTCGAACGCCTGCAGCAGGACTACCCGGAGGTCTACGCCAAGGGGCAGTTCTTGCTCGCCAGCCGCTATCCGTTGGTCGGCCCGCGCGACTCGGGCGAGGGGCAATGGATCACGGGCCACCCATCGGAGCACTCCATGCGCTACGAGCTGGAGACTCCGCTGGGCCGGATCGCGTTCTACAACTTCCATCCTCAGTCACCGCGCTGGGCGCTCTACGCGGTCGCCGGCATGCGCGTGCGGACTTCGCTGCGCGCAGGAACCTTTTGGCGCGGCGGCGCGTCCGAAGACACGTTCCGCGAAAACTTCGCATCGCGCGAGCGCCAGCTGGCCGCAGTCGCGCGCCGAGCCGACGCGGAGACCCTCCCGCGCATCTTGAGCGGGGACACCAACCTGACAGGGCTCAGCCCCGTGTTCGCTCGGTACTTCGGCGAATACCAGGACGGCTTCCCCAGCGCCGGCTGGGGTTTCGGCTACACGTTTCCCAGCGGAGAACCTTGGCTGCGTCTTGACCGAATCATGGCGAGCCATGAGCTTCGTTTCGTGAGCTTCCAGGTGGGCTGCGCCGATGAGTCAGATCATCGTTGCGTGATCGCGCAGATCGATCGACGAGAGCGCTGAACCCCAAGCCTGGGACACAACGACTCGTTGCGAACCGCAACGCTGTGTCGCGTTATGTCCGGCTGAGCTCCATGACCGTCCGCGTCCGCTAGCGGACTGGCCGTAACGTAGCTACAACCCCGCTGCGCCTTATTTTCACCGTCGAGGAAGAGACATGAAGAGCTTGGTCGGAACCCTGTCGTTCGTGAGTGTCCTGTGTCTGTCAGCTGCATGCGGCGGTTCGGATCCCGTAGCGCCCGCAGCGGCGGCTGGTTCCGGCGGAGCGGTCGGCATGACCTCCGGTCCATCGACGACGACGCCTTCGGCCACGGCCGGCAGCACCAGCAGCAGCGGTGCGGCGGGGATGACCAGCACGCCGAGCTCGTCTGCCGGCACCACCGGCGCAGCGGGCAAGCCCGCTGCAGCTGGTAGCGGCACGACTGCAGCCGGGAGCAGCGGTTCTTCGAGCGGCGCAGCTGGCAGCAGCATGGCGGCCGCGGGGAGCACGGCACCTGCAGCTGGCAGCGGCGGAAGCGCACCGGCCGGCGGCGCCGGTGGCGCTGCAGCTGGTAGCGGCGGAATGCCAGCGACCGGTCCGATGCTCGCCGACTGCAAGAGCGGCGAAGTCATGAAGAGCCAGGCTTGCGGCACCTTCACCACCGCCGAAGGCGCGAAGATCCAGCTCGGGCCCTACGGCGCGATCAACGACGTCAACGTCGGAACCGGCTTCGAGGTCGCGATCGCGAGCGGTGATGCGGATGGCGGCGGGCAGTGTGCGGCGTTCGCCGCGCTGTTCGCCGAGAGCCCCGAGGAGACCCAGCGGTTGCTCGACGTCAAAGACCTCAAGTTCGACCTCTTCACCGTATACCGGCCAGCCAAGAGGGCCGAGGGCGAGAAGTTCCCTATCTTGACCTGGGGCAACGGTACGTGCGCGCAACCAGAAGGTTACGGCGCGCTGCTGCGCTACTTCGCCTCGCAAGGCTTCTTCGTGGTCGCCGCCAACTCGCGTTGGGTCGGCGGCAACAACGCGCAGATCAAGGGGCTCGACTTCGCGTTCGCGGCCAACCAGGACTCGAAGAGCCCGTACTTCGGCATGCTGGACACGACTCGGGTCGGCGCGATGGGCCACTCGCAGGGCAGCACGGCGACGCTCAGTGCATCCAGCGACAGCCGGATCAAGTCGATCATCCTGTACAACGGTGGCGATCGCGCGAGCAAGCCGTTCCTCGCGATCTCGGCTGATCTGGATATCGGCAACCCGAGCGTGGCGAGCTTCAGGAATGCCGTGAACGCGTCGACGAAGGGCGGCGCGTTCCTGTTCTTCCATCACCCCAAGGGCATGGGCGGATCGCGCGGCCACCTGACGCTGATGCTCGAGCCCGAGCGCCTGATCGAGCCCTCGGTCGCGTTCTTCAAGTACACGCTCTCGATGGACGCCGATTCCGGCAAGTGGTTCGTGGGCAGCGACTGCAAGCTGTGCGCGATGAACTCGGACTACGACTTCGCGCAGAAGGGCCTCTAGCCTCCAAGCTAAAGCGCCTCATCCGACGGCGTCGGCGAGTTGCTCGCCGGCGCCGTTCGCGTTTAACCTGCGTGACGGCGGTGACGAGTGCCAACGCTCGATCAGCTCCTGAGTTCTCGGACCCGCAGCTTCGCGATGCGCTCGATCAACTTGACGGGGATCGGCGCATCCAGTGGGAAGCGGATCGTGCCCTTGTGGAACTTGTAGGGCGCGAGCTGGTCACCTAGCGCTAGCGCGAGCGCGGTGCTGGCTGGATACAGCGAGTAATGCTGCTTCCAGCCGGCCAGGTACAACACGGCTACCCCATCCAGCTCGAAGGTCGGCATGTTGTAGCTGATGACTTCCTCGGCCCTGGGGATGGCCTTGCAAATGATCTTGCGGACGCGGCGCAGGATCGGTTGCGCCGGCGCCGGTTGCTGCTCGATGTATTCGTCCACCGACTGAAATGTGATCTTGGGCATATGCTCGCCGCCATCAGCTGCAGGTTGCGGGAAGTTGTCGATCCGCGAACGTCCTGACTTGGAGCTCGCAGGTTTGGGGAAACCAACCGCGAGACTCACACGAGCGCTTCCAGTGAACGATCATTTCACAGCTCCCATGTGGGTGCGACGTACGCCGCTGAGAGCGGCGCGACACGCAGTGATTGGTTCCATGTTCTCCGAGTTCGTCCCACCTATCGCGCACGCGCAATTTGACTTGCTTCACACGGGCCGCGCGCTCGAAAACCCAATGTTCAAATATGGTAGACTGGTGCATGGCGAACGCGGCAGTTGCGGCTTACGGCGCAGTCACGCCGACCCGCGCGATCGCATGACAGTTCTCGCTGCAAAGCAGCGCAGCTGCGATCCGCATCACCGGCACCAGGACCAGCGGACGATGACACTCCAAGGCAAGGGGGCTTCGGCGAAATCTGCCGAAACCGCTGTTGTGGTCGGAGTGCAGAGCGAGTAACAGATGGTGCCCCGGGCACCCGTTCAGATGCGACCAGGTCGCTCTCGAGGGGGAAGTTGGATGGATCAGTACCAAAACACGCCGCGCATCGCTCCGGGGGGAACGTTGCGCGTGTGCGTTGCGATTCAGGACGACGGCCTGAGTGGCATCGAGACCTACGCGGAACAGGTCGCGATCGCTTCGGCGACGGCGGGTCACGAGACCACGCTGATCGTCACCACCGAGGAGGTCGCCGAGGCGGTGCGCGATAGGCTGGGGGGCCTGGGCACCCTGCGGCTGGTCAGCGCCGGCATCAAGCCGCGCTCGGCGGCGCGCGTGCTGGCAGACCGCCTGATGCCCGATCTGCACACGCGCCGGGTGGGCGAGGCGTTCGCGCAAGCCGTGCGGCGGGAAGGCACGACCTACGATGTGATCCATCTCAATCGGCCCGGCCTGGCGCCGTGGGCCGAGCCGTTCGGTGGCCAGCTATTCGTCGCCGGTTGGTTCTTCCCGCACGCTCCCGGCCCGCGGCTGATCGAGACCTGGCGCCACACTCGCGGCTTTCTGCCGCGCAGGGCAGTCATCACAGCCAAGGCACTGTCGTACTACGCTGGCGACCAGCGCGGCTACCTCGCCGCTACCAGCGTCGTCGCCTGCACCGAGACCTTGGCCTCGCAGCTGCGCTCGCAGGGCCTGCGCGCGGTGTCGTGCCCCCCGCCGGTGCGCGTACCCAGGCGCGCCGAGAGCGACGACCACCCGCCGACCGACGGCTCGCTGCGGCTGCTGGTCTGCAGCGGCGACCTGTCGCATCCGCGAAAGAACCTGCAAGACGCCGTGCGCGCCGCGGCCACGCTCGCCCGGCCCGACCGGCCGGTGTTGCTGCGAGCGATCGGTTGCCACCCGCAGGCGATCGAGGCCGAAGCCCGCCGGGTCACGCTGGTTCAGAACGCGCGACTCGAGCTGGAGTGCCTGGGTGTGCTGCCGCCCGGCGAGGTGCACCGCGAGATGCGGCGCGCACACGCGCTGTTGCTCCCGAGCCTGTACGAGGAGTGGGGCTACGTCGCGATCGAGTCGATCCTTTCCGGTACGCCGGTGGCTAGCTATCCGGTCTACCCGTTCGCGGACATGCTGCAGAACGGCGTCGGCGTGGTGGCCGAGGAGCTCACGTCCAACTCGCTGGCCGAAGCGGTCTCGCAATGCCTCACGTTGCCGCGCGGTGAGCTGCTCGCGGCCATCGGCGAAGAACGCTTCGGCGCCCGCACGCTCGGCCTGCGCTTGACACAGATCTGGCACGAGTCGGGCGCCAAGGGCCGGCAGCCGACAGCTGCAGACCCTCCGTCGGGATCGATAGCGGTGGTGCAAGCAGCCACGGAATTGAGCGAAGAGCGGCCCTCGCAGCTACTGCGACGCGCGCGCGCGCTCGAACTGGCGCGCTGAGCCGCTCACGGCGGCAAGCGCCAGTACACGTAGACGCAGCCGAGCCCCCAGATCAACACGAAGATGGCCATCTGCTGGATGGTCTTGCGCTGGCCTTCGGCCGCGTTCGGATTCCTGGCGTTACGCAGCGGGATGATCAGCGTCGCCAGCAAGATCATCATCAAATAATACTTTTGCATGTTCAACCCAAGGGTATTTGCTCAGCGGCATCATCCCCGCGACTGACATGCTGACTATAGCGCGCGCAGTGTCTTCATCAGCTCGAGATTCAAGGCGTCGTAACCGGCAGCATTCAAATGCAGGAAGTCAGACCTATACTCGCTACGAACGCTTCCGTGTACGTCGTCCAAGATGCGCTGCGTGTCGAGGATCGACACGTGCGGCGAGCCGAGGCCGCGCACGAATTGGTTGACGTACTGCACGCGCTGGGACGTCTCGCTGGGTATGTACAGCGCGCGCAACCAGGGCAGCCCACCGAGCGAGAAGATCGTGGAGAGCACGACATGCGCGCCCAATCCCACGCTGCGCTGCACGAGCTGCGCGATGTTGTCCTGGCAACGCCGCAGGATCTGCTGCTCGCTCGCGGTCTCCGTGGCCGAGGCCTTCAGGTCGTTCACGCCGAGCTGCAGCACGACCACGGACGGGCTGAGCCGCTTCAGATCACGATCGAAACGGCCGAGTACCTGCGCACTGGTCTGCAGCCCGACGCCGCGGTTCACGAACTCGAAACCGTCCGCCGCCGTCGGCTTCAGCCACTGCCGCGCGCGCGAGTCCCCAAAGATGATCACGCGGCGCAGGCCCGCCGGAGGCTGCGGCGAAAGCGGATCGGCCGCCCAGTGGTCCAACTCGAACGGGTCGATGCGCAGCGCTTGCTCGGCGCGCATGAAGTGCAACACGCCGAATGCCAGCAGCGCGTTCAGAGCGAGCGAGCAGGCTATCAGCAGCCGTCTGGCAAACAAAACCATGTATTCCCGTTGATTCGACGGCGTGTGATGACCAGTTCACTTCCATCTACTCCTGAAAGACCTAAACCATGCTCTGGCCAAACGCGAGGTTTGCGCGCACCGCTCGCACACAGCGTCGCTACTCTTGTCTCGCATACCGGTGCCTGCAATACTCGCGCTGCTTCGAGGCGACATCCGACTCAGGAGATGTGGTGGCGGGTGGCCGCGAGGAGCTTCAGAAACCTTGCCGAACGGCTCGACCGAGCGCGCTGAGATGCCTGGTCCGGGGAACATGATGGAGCGCACCGCAGAGGGGGCCGAAGAGGCCACTCACGAAGGAGCCGGACTCCATGGCGCAGTGGCACATGTGCCACACACGCCGATCCCCCGGCCCAATTCGCTGCACCAGGAGCTGCACCGTGCGTGGCGTGCCACGCGCCACATGGGCGTTTCGTTGGCCTGTACCTGGACCGTCGCGCTACTGGTGCGCTTCGCGATCCCGCGTCACCTCGGTCCGCTCGCGTTCGGTGACCTGTCCTTCGTGGAGACATTCGCGGCCGGCTTCTTCGTGTTCGCGAACCTGGGCGTGGACGCGTACGCGATGCGAGAAGCGGCTACCCGCCCACACCACACCTCCGACTATTTCGCAGGCGTCAACATCGTCCGCGCCGTCGTCGGCATCGGGCTGATGGCGGCGATGCTCGGCGTGCTGATCCTGCGCGGCAAGTCGCCGACGCTGTTGGCTGCAGCCACCGTTTGCGGATGTACCTACCTGACAGCGACCCTCAACTCGCTGCTCGGGACGCTGCTACAGGCCACCGACAGTACCGAACGGCTGGCAGCGGCCAACGTGATCGCCAAGGTCGCCTGGGGCCTGGGCCTGATGATAGCCATCTGGCACGGCGATACAGACTGGCTGTGGTTGTTCGCCTTGCCGGCCTTCTTGAGCGAGGCGTTCAAGACCTGGCTGCTATACCCCGCGGCGCGCGCAGCGGTCGATCTGAAGTGGCGCGTGGATCTGCCGGCGACGCGCGCCGTGTTGGTCAAGAGCTTTCCGTTCTACGTCGGCACGATCGCCATCGCGCTCGGCGGACCGCTGAACTTCATGGCGCTCGAGGTGCTGAAGAGTGACAGCCACGAGCTCGGCTGGTACGGCGCGACGCTCAACCTTGCCGGTCTGGCGATGATCTTCAGCCCGATCCTGCAGTGGGTGCAGCTGCCGCTCCTGTCGCGCGCCCGAGCGCGCTCGGTCGAACAGGTCAACATGATCCTGGCCTATTCGCTCGAAGCACTCTTGCTCGTGAGCATCCCGCTGGTGCTTGTCGGCGCGCTCGGCGGCGAATACTTCGTGCTGCTCGCGCTCGGCCCCGCCTACGTGCCTGGCACGCTGGCGTTTCAGGTGCTGATCGTGATGTTCGTCTTCACCTACGCGGCGATGATCCTAGCCAACGGCCTGATCACGCACGGCCACGGCTGGTCGCTGTCCACGATCTCGATCGCCAACGTGCTCGCGGCCCCGTTGCTGAGCTTGGCGATGGTTCCGCTGGTCCGGCACTGGATCGGCCAGGGTGGCGATGCGGCCGGTGCGGCGATCGCGTTGTCCACGACCGAGGTGCTCGTGGTGGCGCTGGCGGTGGTGCGCATCGGTCGAGGAATACTCACTGCGCGCCTGATGCGCGCGGTCACCAAGTCGCTCGTGATCTGTGTCGTGGTCGCCGGCTTCGATCACATGTTGCCGCCTGCGCCGCTGCTGCGCCTCCCGCTGGATCTGCTCGTGTACGGCATGCTGGCGATCGGTCTGCGCGCGATCGATCTGCGCGAGCTGAACCACTTGATCCGCTCGGTGAAGGCGGCACGCAGCGAGCCGAGCTGAGCCGGCCGTGGTGACTTCGCGCGGGACAACGTCGGTCGTGATCGCGACGTACAACCGCGCGAAGCTGCTGCTGGAGTTGCTCGACGACCTGGCGCACCAGGAGGGAATGAGCGAAGGCTTCGACGTCACGGTCGTCGACGACGGCTCACTGCAGCCGATCGAGCCGCTGCTCAGGGAGCGCAACTGGCCCTTCGCGCTGCAGGTGATCGAACAGCACAACACCGGTCAAGCCAGGGCGCGACACGCGGGCATCCTGGCCTCTCGCGGCGACTTGATCGTGATCGTCGATGACGACATGCGTGTGGCGCCCGACTTCCTGGCCAGCCACCACGGCTTGCACACGCGCGGCTTCGAGGTCGTGCTCGGCTTGATCCGCGCACCGGACAACTTGAGCGCCAAGCCCTTGTTCGAGCGCTTCCACGCCGCGCAGCTGGCGCTGTTCCTCGCGGACATGCGCGCGGGCAAGCCCATCCCCGGCGCCGCGCTGTGCACCGGCAACGTCAGCTTCCGGCGCGCGCGCTACCTCGAGGTCGGCGGCTTCGATCTGTCGCTGCAGCGCTCGGAGGATCGCGATCTCGGTATCCGCTTCAAGAAGGCCGGCGCGCGCTTCGCGTTCTCCGAACACGCCAGCGTCACCCACCGCTCGGATCACACGCAGCTCGAAGTCTGGCTGCGGCGCGCGTTCCTGTACGGCGTCTACGACTCACGCATCTCGAACAAACACCCCGACGACGGCTACAACGATCCCTGGCACTACTTGCTGCTGATGAACCCGCTCGCCCGGCCGCTCTTGCTCGGCGCCGTCGTGGCTCCCCGCGCGGGTGCTGCCGTCAGCGCCGTGGCCCTGCGCATGGCCGACGCGATCGATCGCCTCGGCATGGAACGCCTGGCGCTGAAGGGCGTCACGCTCGCCTACGGCTTGAACTACTACCGCGGGGTTCGCTCCGAACATCCATCGCTGTTCTCGGCTGCGCGTAGCCTGGCCACGTTCTTCACCAAGCCCAACGCATTCGACCACGTGAACGACGGCAGCTGAAGGTCACAGGAACTGGCAGTCGACCTTGTACTTGAAGTTCTCTGCATCCGCATGGCGATCCAACACCAGGTCGCGTGACTCATCCGGCTTCAGCTTGATGACCTGCCGTCCGCTGGTGTCGGCCATCAAACTGACCTGACATACCATCGAACCCGAGCACACGTTGTGCAGTGACAACATGTGGTCGTCGTTTGGCTTCACCTGGACGCACTGTTCGGGCCGGGCAGGCGCAAAGAACAAGCCCTTCGGAGTCTTGGGGTGACGGCAGAAGCCGGAAGCGGGGCAGGACCAGCCGTTGTCGAACCTCAGGTCCTTGGTGTAGGCCGGCAACTCGCCGGGAATGCGCAGCTGAGGCGCGAGCTTGGCGAGCTCTGCGACTTCGGGCGCATCGTCGCTCACCTGCGCGGGGCGTCGCTCGTCTGGATCCGCGGCGAGGTCGAAGCTCAGCGCGCGCTTCAGCTCAGGTAACACCACCAGCTTGCGATTGCCGCGCACCATGCCGTAACACACACCGTCGTAGTAACAGGCGAAGTACTCGGTGCGCTTCCCGGCGTAGTGCACGAGGGCGCGCCTTCCGTACAAAGGATCGTCGCGCTGGATGACGTCGAACCCCAGCAGGTCCAGCAACGTGGGAGTGATGTCGAGCAGACTCACGTCGTCGGCGAGGCGCTGTGGCCGCACGCCAGGGCCCGCGAGGATGAGCGGTACTCGCAGGCTCTCCTGGTAATAGTTGTTGTCGTGCTGGCGCACGCCCTTCTCGCCGAACCCCTCGCCGTGATCGCCGAACACGACGATCAGCGTACGATCGCGCAAGCCGCGCCGTTCGAGGCTCGAAACCACCTCGCCCACCAGCTTGTCGGCACGCGCCGCGAGCTTGCCGTAGCGCGCCTCGGACTTGATGGAGTCGGGGTCGACACCCTCGGCCTGTAGGCCGTCCAGATCGGCCTGCGGCAAGCGGTACGGGTGATGGGTCGCAGACGTGAGGAGCGTCGTCAGGAACGGTCGGTCGCGAGGCAAGCCGTCGAGGAAGTGATCCAGCGCAGTCGCGAGCGAGAGGTCATCCGAAGACAGATAGCCGAGCGGCTCTCCGCCGATGTTCTCCCAGCCCTCGAAGTGCTCGTAACCCAGGCGATGCACGAGCCGCGGTCGATCTTCGAAGGCCCCGACCGCGGACTGAAGGAACGCGGTCGCATAACCCTGGTCTCGCAGCAGCTGTCCAAGACACTGCACGTGCACCAGGTCATTGAGCTCCTGGGGCGACGACTGCCAGAACGGCATGCGGCCGCAGTGCGAGGCGAAGAGCGCCTTGGTCGTGTGCGGCACGGGTGTACTGGCAGAGTCGGTGAAGGCAGCTCGCTGGGCGAGCGCGGCGATGTTCGGCGTCTGTACGCGCGCCGCGGAGCTCAGGCTGGTGAAGTCGGCGCGCAGCGACTCGATCGCGATCACGACCACGTTGTAGCGGCTCGTCGGGTTCTGCTGCTCGCTCTCGACCAACGGCTGAAGGTGCAGACCCTCCGCACCCTCGGGCCCAACCATCGCGCTCATCGAGCTCTGCATCCAGGTGAGATAGCTCGCCACGGTCGCGCTGCGCGCGAGGCGAGCGACGGGCAACGATGTAGGCGCCGGCAAGAGCGCCCAGACCAGCGCGGCACACGCCGAGCACACGGTGAGCGGCCAGGCGGGGCTGAGCACCGGCGAGGTATCCGTGGAGCGGCGAAGCAGTCGCGCAGCTGCCAGCGGCAGGCCGATAAGCAACGCGACAGCCGCACCGATCTCGAGCTGGTGCTGGCGCAACTCTTCCAACAGGATGCCGTACGCGTCGTGCAAGCGATGCCATCCCATGACGATGATGCTGGCCGTGAGCTGATCGCCCGTAACGCTCATGTATGCGGCGTTGAATCCCGCGAAGACGAAGACCAGGAACGCCAGGCTGCGCGCAGACCACTTGATCAGGTTGAGCCCGCGCTGCACACCCAGGAATTCTCCGGCGCTGAGCAGCGCGGCCAGCCCGGTGAGCACTGCGACATCGGGAGCGCAGACCGTCAGGCGCGGAAGCACCTCGCGCTCCGCTCCGTCGATGGCCTCCAGCTGCACCAACTTGGCCGCCAGCGTGCCTATCAGTGACACTGTCAGCAGATAGCTCGACGACGTGGACACAAGTGCGAGCCAACATCGAGGATCGCGAACCTGTAAGTACCAGCGCGAGCGCGAAACCATTGTGACAGCTTAGCGTAAGCCACAAGTCCACCGACAAGGCTCGCGTAGGGCGAGAGCACCGGCACTACGACGCCCACCTGTATGTTGACGTCGCCAGTGCGCCCATGTGGTCGAACCAGCGCACCGAGAGCGCCGTCCAGCGCCGATGGCCGCAGTACTTCGAGCTGTTCGATGTAGCATTTGACGACATGCCGATCAGCCAACTCGAGTTGGAACGCGTTCGCGCCACCGAGGCTGAAACCTTCAATCGTATGGTCACCGAACGCGGTGACTTCAACCCGTTCGACGACGCAGGCTGGAAACTTCTGCGCGTTCGCTTCGGTGAAGCCGCGCGTGCCTCACGCCTCGATACGCTGCTGGATATCGGCTGCGGAACGGGCCACTCGCGCCAAGTCTACCGTGAGTCCGTTCGGCACTACGTCGGCGTCGATCTCTCGGAGGTCGCGATCGAACGCGCGCGCGCACTGTTCCCGGCAGATACGTTCCAGGTCGCCGACGCCCACGCGCTACCGTTCCCCGACGCGAGCTTCGATGCCGTTGCCTTCAGCAGCGTGCTTCACCACATCCCCGATTTCGCGCGCGCGCTGATCGAGGGAGCCCGCGTCCTGCGGCCGGGCGGCGTCGTCTTTGCCTTCGACCCAAACCTCATGCATCCGGCGATGGCGCTGTTTCGCTGGCCGCGCAGTCCCTTCTACAGCTCCGCCGGGGTTAGTCCCAACGAGCGCCCACTGCTCGGCGGCGAGTTGCGCCGAGCCTTCGTGGCAGCGGGCCTTCGCGATGTAAGACAACGTGCCCAATCAGGCATCGCGTATCGTGCGGTTGCGCTGCAAAGCCTGAATCGGCTGCTCGCTGCATACAACCTGTTCGACGCCGCCTTCGAGCGCAGCGGCCTGGCGCGCTGGTTCGGAACCTTTCTCATCACCTGGGGAACCAAGCCGCCCTCAGCTGCAAGCCAGCCTGCAACCTCGAGCGCGTAGTCGAAAGCATGCCGGACATTTGCATCATCGGCGGTTGTGGGCACGTCGGTCTACCACTGGGGCTCGCCTTTGCACTGAAGGGCAAACACGTCGTCGGCATCGATCTGGATGCCGAGAAGGTCGCTGCCACCAACGCTGGCCGCATGCCGTTTCTCGACGAGGGTGCCGATGAGGCGCTCGCCCAGTGCCTGGAGAGGAAGACGTTCTACTGCACGACGGACCACTCGGTGATCGCTTCAGCAGACGTGATCGTCACGGTGATAGGCACACCGATCGGCGGCCACCTGAACCCCGAGACGGAGGCCGTCCAGGAGTCGATCGACGCCGCCGGTCCGGTGTTTCGTGACGGGCAGCTCTTCATCATCCGCAGCACGGTCTATCCGGGCACGACCGAGTTGATCGCGCGGCTTTTTCGAAATCGCGGCCTCGCGATCGACGTCGCAATGTGTCCGGAGCGCGTCGCGCAAGGCGTGGCACTGCGCGAGATCTCATCGCTGCCGCAACTGGTCTCGGGGTGCACTCCATCGGCAGAGCGACGTGCGGCAGAGCTCTTTTCACAGATCGCACCCGAGATCGTGACGCTGTCGCCGATCGCTGCGGAGCTGACCAAGCTCTACAACAACGCATCTCGCTACATTCAGTTCGCCGTCGCGAACCAGTTCTTCACGATCGCCAACGACTACGGGGTCGACTTCTACGAGATCCACGCCGCCATGACGCACGCGTATCCGCGCGCGGCGGGGTTTCCGACCGCCGGCTTGGCGGCAGGCCCCTGCTTGTTCAAAGACACGATGCAGCTCGCTGCATTTCACCGAAATCACTTCTTCCTCGGACACGCTGCCATGCTGGTCAACGAGGGTTTGCCAAACTACCTGGTCGAGCGCGTGCGAGCACGCTTCCCGCTCGAAGAGATGACCGTCGGTATCCTGGGTATGACGTTCAAGGCCGATTGTGACGACATACGCGACTCGCTCGCGTTCAAGCTGCGCAGGAACCTCGCGACGCATGCCCACAGTGTGCTGGTCCACGACCCTTTTCTACCTGCAGAACAGGTCACACCCATCCCGGAGCTGCTGCAGCAGTCGGATCTAATCGTCGTGGCGACGCCGCACAGCGAGTACCGCTCCCTCGATTTCGGCACGTTACCCGTGGTGGATGTTTGGAACATGACTGACGCGCGGATCAAGATCCTATGAAGACTCTCGTCACGGGCGCGAGCGGTTTCATCGCCGGCTATCTCATCCAGGAGCTGCTCGCCCACGGTCATGAAGTCGTCGGCCTCGACAACTTCAGCAAGTACGGTCGGGTCACCAAGAGCTATGACGACGACCCGCGCTACCGATTGGTAGAAGGCGATGCGCGCGATACGACATTGGTGAAAGAGCTGCTGGCGGACTGCGACCATTTCGTCGCGGGCGCGGCGATGATCGGCGGCATCTCGTACTTTCACGAGTACGCCTACGACCTGCTCGCCACCAACGAGCGCATCACATCCGCAGCCTTCGATGCAGCGATCTGGGCCCACGGCGAGCGGCGTTTGAAGAAGATCACCGTGATGTCGTCCTCCATGGTGTTCGAGTGCGCGACGGTCTTCCCGACGCCCGAGGGACACCAGAACGAGTGCCCGCCACCGGAGTCCACCTACGGTTTCCAGAAGCTGGCGACCGAATACTTCGCGCGCGGAGCCAAGCAGCAATACGGCCTACCGTTCACCATCGTCCGCCCCTTCAACTGCGTCGGCATCGGTGAACGGCGCGCGCTCGGTGATGCCGAGGTGTCGTCCGGCAATGTACGGCTGGCGATGAGCCATGTCGTGCCCGATCTGGTTCAAAAGGTGCTGAAGGGCCAGGACCCGTTACACCTGCTCGGCGATGGCCAACAGGTGCGGCACTACACGTACGGCGGCGACCTCGCGCGGGGAATCCGCGCATGCATCGAGCATCCCGCGGCACTCGACGAGGACTTCAACATCTCGACCGCCGCGTCGACGACGGTTCTCGAGCTGGGCGCCGCGATCTGGCGCGCAGTGCACGGCGAGCGCCGGCCGTTCCGCTACGTCTGCGACGCGCCGTTCCCTCACGACGTGCAGCGGCGCGTGCCGAACGTCGAAAAGGCTGCGCGTTTGTTGGGATTTCGGACCGAGACCACGTTGGCTGAAATGCTCGACGAAGTCATCCCGTGGATCGCACAGCAAATCGAAGCTGGAACGATCTGAGCGGAGATCCCGGTGCAACCCGAGATGATCAGCCTGGTCTTGCCGGTCTACAACGAAGGGGACAACATCGTCACATCGGTGCGTGGGCTCGAGCGCGCGCTCGCGGGCCACGATCACGAGCTGCTCATTTGCTATGACTTCGACGAGGACACGACCCTCGCAGCGCTCGATGCTCAAGCCCGATTGCCCGCCTCGTTGCGACGCGTAAAGAATGACCGCGGCAAGGGCGTGATCAACGCAATCCGCAGCGGTTTCGCCGCTGCGCGCGGCGATGCCATCATCACCGTCATGGCTGATCTCTCGGACCCGCCGGAGGTGATTCTGCCCATGGTGGAGCGGCTGCGTGCGGGTGCCGCGGTGGTCGCTGGATCGCGATACATGCCGGGAGGCTCTCAGTCGGGCGGGCCGCTGCTCAAGAGTACACTCTCACGACTGTGTGGCTTGAGCTTGCATTGGGTCGCGCAGCTCGGCACGCACGACGCAACGACGAACTTCCGCGGCTACCGGCGTGACTTTCTCGAAAGCGTGACGATCGAAAGCGCTTCGGGTTTCGAGCTCGCGCTCGAGCTCACGGTCAAAGCCCATCTCGCCGGCTTGAAGGTCGATGAGGTTCCCAGTCAATGGCGCGAACGCGTCGCAGGCGTCAGCCGGTTCCGCCTCGCGGAGTGGCTGCCCAGCTACTTGCATTGGTACTGGATGGCCATGCGGCCCGCGCTGGAGGAACACGTTCTTCGTAGACGGCGCAGCAAGGCTGCCTGAGCCTAGTTGTAGGTCGCGCTGAAGAAGACCGCGAAGCCCAGCAGGTCGTACTTGGCATCGACCTCGCTCACGGTGTCGGTCAAGTGCGTGTACCAGAAGCGCGCGGCGACCCCGAGGCCCCAGTTGTCCGAGACCCACCACTCCTTGCCGATGTCGAAGTTGAGTCCGAACCCCAGGTCGCTGTCCCGCGTCCGATCCCTCGAGCTCCGAACGTCAGTGTCGAAGGTCAGCCATGACATGCCCAGACCGAGTGTCAGGTACAGGTTTGCGGGCATGATGTAATACGTGAGCGCCGGCCCGAAGAAGACGCCGGTGAGTGAGGCGTCCTCGCTCTCGCCAACCTTCTCACCGTTCATGTAGAGCGTCGGGTTGACGATCGAGAGGTCCGAGATGCGCGCGTGCAGCACCAGGTTCTCGACGATCGCGCCGCCGATGTCGAACGAGAAGCTCGCGCTGAAACCGCTGAGCGTCACGTCATCGGAACTATTTTCGGCCGAGGCCGTGACGCCGCCCCAGCCGAAGCCGAGCGCCAGCCGCAGCATGAAGCCATCGTGGCGTTCGATGCCTGGATCCGGCGGCGGCAACATCGCAGCTTCCGGCTGCGCTGGAGGCGGTGCGACGCACTCTCCGCCGCTGCACTGCTCACCCTGCGCGCACGGCGGATTGCAGTTCGAGACGCACTGACCCGAGATGCACATGAACCCGCTGCGGCACGTGGGCACGCACTCCGCGGGGGGCGCCGGAGGCAGGGCCTGCGGCGGCACGGGCTCCACTTGCGCGTGAACTCCTCGCGTCAGCGCGAGCACGCCGACGAACAAACCCAAGGTGCAGATCGAGTATCGCAAATGGACCCCTCTGTGGCCAGAGCATATCGATGGCTCGGCTCGGAATCCATTTTATGGCGCCTTCCGCGATGACAAAGCTGGCTGGACACCTGATGATTGTCTGCACGTCCGGATGACGCTGCAGCCTTCCGAACAGGAACCGCGCGAGCATCCCTTGGCGCCGACCGCGTTGAAGGAACTCTACGGACGCTGGGTGAGCTGGGCGAGCGTTGGTCACCGTCAGCCTGTATTGCTGCTCCTGGTGTGCGGCGCGTTTGGCGGGTACGCGGCGCTGACCCGCGGACTGGAGACGCTCAACACGTACGACGAGGGGCTGCTCTTCACGGACGCGTTCTTGATGAACCGAGGTCGCGAGATCTATCGCGACTTCTACGTCAATTACCCGCCGGGAATCCTGCAGTTCGTGCGCTTGCTCAGTCTGCTGGATTCACCGATCTGGAGCTCGCGCCTATTCGCCCTGTTCGTGCGTATCGGAAGCGCGCTGCTCGCGGGATGGCTCGCCGGGCGTGCACGCCAGGAGAAGCTTTGTCTGGCCACCGTCTCGGTAGTGCTGCTCGTGCAATCCGATATGCAGCTCGTCGTGTCCGCCTACACGCTGGGCGTGTTTGCGGTGTTGGCCGGCACCGTGATCTGGTCGCGACCCGGCGTCACGCTGTGGCGTTCGGTATCGAGCGGCGTCCTCCTCGGCGTGATCTCGTACGTTCGCCACGATTTGCTACTTGGTGCGGTGGCGCTGTTCGCGATGGTCGAAACGCTATGGTGGCTGGTGCACCGGCGCCTGCTGCTGTTCGACTCGCCTCGTCAGCTCGGCCTCATAGCGGCATCCGCCACGGCGACGGCACTCGTCCTCTGGACTCCGCATCTGATCGCGTCCGGGTTCTCGCGCATCGTGCACGACATCGTGCTCGACCAGGCTCGCCTCACCATGCCCGCCCGCAGGCTGCCACTACCTCGGTTCGGAGGTTTCGTGGATGCGTCCCTGCTCGGGATCCCCATACCGACGGCGCTCTCGAACCACCTGAGAGTGGCCCTCTTGATCGCGGCGGTGGCGACGTTCGCCACGCTGTTGTTGCTGCCTCTGCGTTTGTTGTCCGCTCCGGTGATCGACCGCAGCTCGCGCATCACGCTGCTGCTCTGTGGATTCGCGCTCGCAACTCTGCCGCAAGCGCTCCAGCGCATCGACATCGTGCACGTGGGATACGGCGTTCCCCTCATGGTGCCAGTACTATTTGCCCTACTGGGTCGACGCTTCACGCTGCCCGTGCTGCTGCTCGTCCTCGTCCCATGGCTCGTCGTGCCTCCGACCCTTGCGAACCGCGCGATGCTCCAGCAACTCTGGAAGCAACGTGGCGATTCGGTCTATTTTGCTGCTGGTCGCCAGCAACTCGCAGCGTTCATCGCTCGCGAAACGCTTCCAGATGAGCCCATCTTCGTCGGATGCCCGAGCCACCGACGCCTCGTCGTGAACCCGGTCGACGTCTACTACGTCGTTCGGCGAGCCGGCGCGACACGTTACATGCAGTTCGATCCAGGCACGGTCACCGGCGAACCGGGTCAGTTGGAGATGATCGCGGACCTCGAGCGGACGAAGCCACGAATTGTGCTTCGAGCGCCGCGGTGTTTCTGGCAAGAGCCCAACGCTTCGCAGATCCAGGGTTCTGGCCTGCTCGATGCTTACCTCGAGC
Source organism: Polyangiales bacterium (assembly GCA_035274465.1). Lineage (GTDB taxonomy): Bacteria > Myxococcota_A > Polyangia > Polyangiales > JAFGIB01 > JADGRF01. Next base: position 15,977 of record DATEOF010000468.1, on the reverse strand, counting down.
AAAAATACGCGCCTGAACGCATCCTCGGGGGGTTCTTGGTTTCGCGCCGGCGCTAGCTCGTGAGCAGCCGTCCACCGTGGGCGCCGGAGCCATGGCCTGCGCGGGCACGGCTCGTGTAGCCTGCCGGCGTGAGCTCCCTCTACGGCCGCAGGGATTTGCTGGAGAAGGCGCGCGCTTCGCTCGATCGCGCGCTGGCCGGCGAGGGGCACCTCGTGCTGTTCACCGGCGAGCCTGGCATCGGCAAATCCAGCCTGATGGAGCAGCTCGCGCAGGAAGCCGCGAGCCGCGGCGCGCGCGTCGCCTGGGGGCGCTCCTGGGAAGCGGGTGGAGCGCCGGCGTATTGGCCGTGGATGCAGGTATTTCGCAGCCTGGGCACCGACGACGATCCGTTCGCGGGTGCAGTCGCTGACCTGGGTCCGGGCAGCGCGGAGGCGCGCTTCGCCGCGTTCGATCGCGCGGTGCGCAGCTTGCTCGCGATCGCGGCACGCACGCCCTTGGTGATCGTGCTGGACGATCTCCACGCTGCCGATGCGCCGTCGCTCTTGCTGCTCCTGCTGCTCAGCCGAGAGTTGACGCGCGCACCGTTGTGGGTGCTCGGAGCGTACCGCTCGGCCGAAGTCCCGAGCGCGTCGGAGATCGCTCCACTGCTGGCCAAGCTCGGGCGCGAGGCCGAGGTATTCCCCGTGGCGAGGCTCGCGGCCGAAGACGTCGCGACCTGGCTGCGCGACGTCGCTCCGCAGGCCGACGCGGCACACGCCGCCGCGCTGTATCGCATCACCGAGGGGCAACCGCTGTTCGTGGTCGAGGCGCTGCGACTCGGCGGCGATCGCGAAGGGCGAAGCTCGTGGACCTACGGCCTGCACGCGGTGCTGGACGAGCGGCTCGGGCGTTTGTCCGCCGAGACGCGCGGCGTGCTCGAGGCTGCCGCAGTGCTCGGCCGCGAATTCGATCGCGACGAGCTCGCCTCCGTCTGTGAGCGTTCTCGGGACCAGGTTCACGTCGCGCTGGGCGAGGCATCGAACATCAGCATCGTGGTCGCCACGGGCGACGCGCAGCGCTTGCGCTTCTCGCACGTGTTGCTCCGCGACCGCCTGTACCAAGAGCTCTTGCCCTCGCAGCGTGCCGAGCTCCACTACCGCGCAGGCACGCGTGCCGCTGACAGCGGCGACGCCCAGCGCGCGGCGCACCACCTGTTCGAAGGAGCCTCGGCGGGACCAGCCGCACGCGTGGCGGAGGTGGCCCTCGCCGCCGCCGAGGCTGCGCTCTCGCGCCTGGCGTTCGAGGATGCGGTCAAGCTGGCACAGCGCGCGCTGGCGACCGCCACATCGCCGCAGCTAGCAGCTGCGCTGCAGGTGGTCGCAGCCGAAGGCCTGATCCGCCTGGGCGCCAATGCCGCCGGCCAGGCGCTGTGCGTCGAAGTCGCCGCGCGCGCTCGCGAGACCGGCGACTCGCGCTTGCTCGCGCGCTGCGCGCTGGTCTACGCGACCGAGCTGGCGACGGGCGTGCTCGACCCACAGATGATCGCGCTCCTGCAGCAGGCGCTCGACCTGCTGGATCCCGGGGACTCGGCGCTGCGATCGCGCTTGCTCGCGCGGCTGTGCGCGGCGCTGACACCGCCATCCGATCCCGGGCACGCACCGTACATCCTGGAGCTGATGCAGGAGTCGATCCGCATGGCGCGCCGGCTCGGCGATCGCCACACGCTGCTGTACGTGCTGCAGTTCGCCGCGACGGTGGGCCTACTCGTGCCCGAGCAAGAGCGCTTCGCGCTACTCGAGGAGTCGCTGACCCTGGCGCATGCGCTGGGGCAACCGTTGGTCCTGCTGCACGTGCTGCCGCCGTACCTCACCTTGCTGATCGCGCTCGGCGGCCTTCCGCGCGCGGAGGCGCTGCTGCCCGAATACACCGAGCTGCTCGGCGAGTCGCGGCAGGCGGGGCACCGGGTCCGCTACCTGGCGGTGTGCGCGCTCATGGCCACGCTGCGCGACGATCGCGAAGCGGTCGAACGCATGCACCGAGAGGCGCGCGCAGTCGTCGACGGAGACAGCTCGCCCGGGCCGCGGTTCTTGTGGCTCACGCACCGCGTCTCGCTGGCCGAGCTGCGCGAGGAACCGGCATCGCTCGCGGAGGACGAGCACGGCCTCGCGAATCGTATCGGCACCACGCCCAGCACCGGCCCATACTACGCGTGGTACCTGGCAGGCGTGGGGAGGCGCGATGAGGCGCTCGCGCTCTTACACGCGGTCGACTTGAGCGAACGGGGCCTCGCGTTGCCGCTGCTCTGGGAACTGAACGCCGCGGCCGAGACCTGCGTGTTGCTCGGCGATACGGCGTTCGGCGCGCAGCTGTACCCGCACGCGCTGCGCGTCGCCGATCGCGCATTCTGGACGGCAGGCCCCGGCGCCATCATGGGCCCTTCTGCCCGGGCGCTGGGCGACCTGGCGGCCCTGCTCGGCCGCATCCCCGAGGCCCTGGCGCACTACGAGCAGGCGGCCCTCGCGTGCGAGAAGATCGGCGCGAGCTGGCTGGCCGAACGCTGCCGGCAGCGCCGCGCGCACCTGCTGCAGCCGACGGCGGCAGCCCCCCCTGCCCCGCGCGGCAGCGTCACGTTGCAGCGCGAGGGCGACGTCTGGGCCATCCGCTCCCCGTCGGGGCTCACCCACCGCATCAAACACGGCAAGGGGCTGCAGTACCTGCAATTCCTGCTGGAACACCCGGGCCGCGAGGTCCACGTGCTCGAGCTCGCCGGGATCGAGCACCGCGCCGGTGACGCCGGACCGGTGTTGGACCCGGCGGCCAAGGCAGCCTACGGCGCGCGCATCGCCGCGCTGCGCGACGAGGTCGCAGAGGCCGAACGCTTCGCGGACACGTTGCGCGCCGCGCGCGCCCAACGAGAGATCGAGGCCATCGCCGAGCAGCTAGCCGCTGCAGTGGGCCTCGGCGGGCGCGACCGCCGCGCCGCCTCGGACGTCGAACGCATCCGCATCAACGTCCAGCGCCGCCTGAAAGACGCGATCGACCGCATCGCCGCGCTGGACCCTGCCCTCGGGAGATACCTCGCGGCCGCGGTGAAGACCGGGTCGACGTGCATGTACCAGCCCCTCTGAACGAAGTTCCGCGCCAGGGAACGGCTTCGAGGAGAGGTACATCCAGTGACTCGAACCTACCTATTGGCCCTACTCCTCTGTCTTCCGGCCGGCTGCGCGGACGAACCCGCGCGCGTCGCCGCCCAGGAACAACCGCTGCACAAGCCGTCCGCCGCCCTGGGCAAGCTGCTGTTCGAACGGCCGCTGCCCCACACCAACGGTCGTGCCTGTGCCACCTGCCACGTGCTGGAAGAAGCCACCACGCTGCGGCCCGCCAGCGTCCTCGAGCGCCTGCGCAAGGACCCCGACGATCCGCTGTTCGATCGACTGGACGCCGACGATCCAGCAGCCCGCGAGCTCAGCTTCGAGCACCTGAAGAAGGGCCTGATACGGGTCGTGCTGCCTTTGCCCGACAACATGGATGTGATCGACTTCGAAGGCCAGGTCATCACCCCGCCCGACCGGACCATCTTCGTCTGGCGCGGCGTGCCGAGCGTCGCCGACACCGCCCTGACCGCGCCCTACCAGATGGACGGGCGCGAGGACTCACTCGAGCATCAAGCCCAGGGCGCGATCACCAACCACAGCCAGGGTCGCAAGGCCGCGAGCTTCGAGCTCGAGAGCATCGCCGAATTTCAGCGCGGACTCTTCTCCTCGCCGCGCGGGAAGCTGGTCGCACAGATCCACAGCTACGGCGTCGCGGACGCAAAGATCCCGATCCCCGAGGACTTCTTCCCGCTCACGGACGCACAGGAACGCGGGCGCAAGGTCTACAACGCCGCCTGTCAGGCCTGCCACGGCGGCGCGACCACCGACCGCATCGTCAAGCCCGAGATCGTCGACTTCCTGTCTCCCGCCCTCACGGCCGAAGGCAATGTGCGCTACGAGGGCCAACCGCCGGCGCCCGTTCGGATCTCGCGACCGGGCGAGCGCTTCATGAACGCCGGCTTCGGCGCGCTGACGTACGTCGGCCAAATCGGGCGCGCGCCGACCTACAACGCATCGCTCGAGCTGCCGCACTACCGATTCCGCTTCTACCGCGACGCAACGCGCAGCGAAGCGATCGTGGATCTACCGCCCGTCCCCGTGACCGCGAGCGGAGATCCGCACGACCTCCGCCCGGCGCGCGACGATCATGGCGCCCCGATCGTGGGCCCGAACCTCATCCCCCAACAGTTCACCACCGACCCCGGCCGCGCAGCCATCACCGGCAACCCGGCCGACTTCGAAGCCTTCGACACCCCGCAACTGCGCGGCATCGCCCAGACCGCGCCGTACTTCCACGACAACAGCCGCGAGACCCTGCGCGAGGTCGTCGACGAATACAGCCGCTTCCTGTTGCCGTTCCTCACCCCGCTCGGCCTGCCCACGCTTCCTCCGGAACAGCCCGGCGGCCGCAAGGAAGCCCTGAGCCCCGAACAGAAGGACGACCTCCTCGAGTTCCTGGAAGTGCTTTGACGCCGCTCAATGCTGCGCGCGGATCAACATGCCGTCGCGCAGCTCTACCTCGGGGCAGTAGTCTTCAATCGGCTCACGGACCCACCACTGACCGTGTTGGTGCGAGAAGCGGTACTGGGCCTCGGGTGTTCGCAGGTAGCGCGGCGGGGCGTTGGGGAATGGGTCGTGGGCGAGCAAGCCCAGGACCTCCGGGCGACCTTCCAGGATGCGCGCGAGGAAGGCGTGCAGCCAGGGCTGCCGCTGACAGCTGCCGAGCGCGGCGAACCACATTTGCCAGTCGAGGCGCGGCATGTGCGGGGTCGCGAACGTTGGTCGGCGATCGAGGGGGCCGGGCTTCCACGGGAACTCGTAGCGTTTCCAGTGCACGCCATCCGCGCTGCCCTCGATCGCGATCTCGCGCCTCTCGGTCGTCATCACCGCGAACAGGCCGTAGCTGTTGATGCTGCGCAACGGCGCCAGCATGCCCAACGCATCGCCGACCGCGTCGGGCAGCGGGGCGGCGCGCTCGAGCGCGGTCGCGAGGCTGGCAGCGAACACCAGTGCTGCGAGGCCCACGAAGACCGAGCGCCGCGCGCGTTCGAAGCTCACGGGAGCGCTGGTGGGTTCCGGCTGCGCAAGCAGTGCGCGCAGGCGTGCCGGACAGAGCGCGAGCAGCGCGGCGTCATCCAGCAACGCGGCGCACAGCAGGAGCGCGAGGAGGTTGAAGAACCCGTAGGTCCCGGTCGCGGCGATCACGAGCTGCAACCCGGCCAGCGCAGCCGCCGCCACCAGTCGCAACCTCCGCGGCCCCGCGATCGCCAGCGGCGAGCCCAGCTCGATGGCCAGCGTCGCGGCAGTGGCTGCCTTCTTCACCCCGTCGGGCAAGGCATCCGCCAGCACGGCCGTCCAGGTCGGCAACGGCTGCGTCCAGAAGTGAAACGACAGCGCAGTCAGATCGCGCCAGGTCGGATCTCCCGATCGCAGCTTCACGAGCCCCGACAGCAACATCAGCTTGATGCACAGCGCGCGCGCCAACCAAACTCCGATCTGCGAGCCCGGCGTTGCGACGAACATGCCCACGAGGCCACTCTCCAGCAGCAACGCGTCCCACTGGTACGAGAGAAACGGCTGGCCCACGGCGCACAACGACAGGTACAGAGACCACGCGCCGAACAGCGCCAGGCGCGGCCAGCGCCCCGCCGCGACCAGCAGCGAACAGGCGATCCCCGCCCAGCACACTCGGCGTAGCGCCGCGTCGCTCGCGCCGAACAACCACAGCCACGAGGGCACCCGCAGCACTGCGCGGCTCTCCAGGCGTTCCTGCGCCAGCGCGAGATAGTCCGCAGCGGGAACGATGCCGTGTTTCCCGTACAGCCCAACCACCTGCACGAGCAGCGACGCGAACGCGATCGCGAACACGAGTCCCAGGCCGCGCACGAAGAACGTAGCCACGACCCGAGTCTCGCGCATCAAAGTTCCCGCAAACGAGCGTCCGAGCCATTTCGCTCCAGCACATACCGCGGAACTGTTATCTCAACGCGTGAGACGTCGCATGTTGGGTCTTGCAGACGTTTGAGCCAGCGTTCGATCGCCATGTCGTAGTAAGCATCGACCATCTCGCGTTCGTCCATGGGTGATTTGCTATAGACGCTCGGAGGGCGCTTGGCGCAGCTGTCCGCCAGCTGCTGCACCTCGACTAGTGCAGCGTCTCGTCCGCACACGCGTGCAATCTCGGCCGTTCCAAGTACGAGCAAGCGAAGTCTGCCTCGGTGTGAAGCTCCCTCAGCATCGCTGACTTTTCCACGTACCTTTTGTGGTCTTGCTCGTTCGGCCTGAACGGCTCCACCATGTCGCGTAGCACTGCGAGCGTTGCGTCGCGTCCCCACGCGCTCACGCGTTCGAGCACCTGATTCAGAACTACCTCGGGAATCCCGCAGTCATCGAATACGCGGGGATAGAATACAGACGGCAAGGTCAAGATGAGCTCGCTCATGATGCTGCCACGCTAGCTTGTGGCACCTCGCAACGACCACATCTTTTCGAGGCTGCCCTAGAACTCCGCCTCCACGTGCCCTCCGTCCGCGAAGTCCGCGCGAATGCGCCCGTTCGGAGACGCATACAGGACATCATAGAGTGGGAACCCGCGCAGCGTGACCGTTCCGCTCACCGCGCACTCGGGCTCGGCGTTCGCGCCGCACTCGCCGTCGACTTCGTTCCGCGGAACGGGGATGCGGCAGACGCGGGCTCGGAGCTGGCCGTCGCGATCGTCGATGACTTCCAGCGTGAGCGCCCAGGTCGGGAACGCGCGCACGCTGCGGAACGTCAGCGCCAGCGAGCGCGGGTTGGCCTTGGCGAAGTCGACGAATCCCAAGGAGCACGGGCCCTGATCACCGGGGATGCCGGTGCAGAACACGCGTGGGATCTGTGGCTTCCACTCGGGTTCGATGTCCACGGGCAGCTGCATGTGACTCATCACGTCCCAACCCGCACGACCCCAGCCTTGCAGGTCTTCGGAGAGCGCCGCGGCGAACCCGGCGTCGCTCATGAACGACTCCGCAGGGAATGGCCACGTACCTCGGCTGCCGCGCTGAGAGTTCCGGATGCAACAGGGGTTGTCGGGCACGCAGGACGACGGTTCGTACTCCTCCGCGACGCAGCGATGTAGGAACCACCGGCAGTCGTTGTTGAAGCGACACGCGAGCACCGGAGGGCCTTCGCCGCCGCAATCCGCGAAGAACAGGCCGAGACGACACTCGTCGAGCGGCGGCTGCAGCCCGAGACACGTGATGTTGGGGTCGCGTCCGGCGCGCACCGCTTCGTGCAAGTGCACATCGGAGGGCCAGCCAGCGCGGCGGAAGCGTTTTCGCTCGCCGATCTCGGGCAGCGCGACGCGCACGTAGCCTTCCACGGTCGCGTACAGGAACACGTACGAGGGATCGTCCACGTTCTTCTCGAAGGTGAAGCGGACGATCTGCGGCTTGCCGTCGATCAAGCGCACGATCTGTACCTTCATCGGACCGATGTCGATGAGCTCGCCCTCGCGCATCTTGAAACGCGGCGCGCGATACAGCTCCTCGAACTCGCTCGAGAGGAACGTGCCACCGAGGGTGGTCAGCTCGAGCACGTTGGCGGAAGGCCGGTAGACGTCGTGTGCCTGCGGCGCCGCCGTCAGCGTCAGCGAGGCGTGCGGCATGGGGTGCCCCAGCATGCGGCGCAGGTAGGGCAAGAAGATCGTGCTACTGTGATCCACCGCGCTCAGGATGACCACGGTCTGGTTCGCGATGCGCGTATCATCGAACTCCACTTCGCGACCAAACCAGCGAATCGCCTCGTAGCTTCCGCTCGTCCAGTTGGCTTCGCCGTAGCTGCGCTCACTCGGACGCCAGAATTGAAAGTAGACGATCGCCGCGATGCCGAGCACGCAGACCAGCGCTGAGCCGCGGGTTGGCCGCGCCAGGAACACCCAGCGCCAACCTGCGATGCGGCTCAGTGCGAGCAGCTTCGTGACGGCCGCCAGCAGCAGCGCCGCAGCGGCTGCACCGACCGCGAGCGCGGCGGGAATGACCAGTCGGCTGGTGGGAAAGGACGACACGACCGGAATCAACGAGATCGCCCCGCCGGCCAGCAACCAGTGTAGCGAACGACGCTCAGTCTCCGGGCGGTCGCGCAAGCCGAAGCGCACTGCGTAGTACATGACCACGATCGCCGTGAGGCCCAGCACCACGTGCCAGGTGTGCCAGCCCGGCAGTTGCAGCCAGATGTGCGGCGGGACGAGCTCCCAGGACAGCACGAGGTCGCGCCAGGGGGTGTTGTAGCCCCACCAGCTCGCCGGGATCGCGAACACCAGGTCGGCGATGAACACCGGGATACGGTGCAGCGCCATGTACGCGAAGCGCCCCGGCTCGGTCAGCGGGTCCGTATAAACGCCGGAGTTGAGCGCGCCGTAGCGCATCACGGCGCGCGCGCCGAGGAACAAGACACCGGGGATCGCAGCGGTCCACAACGCCAGCAAGCGCTCGCGCCAGGGCGCTCGATCGGCGACGAGCGCATACCCCAGGGCGTAGCCGAGCAGCGGAAACGCCCACTCCCCACTCAACAGCGCGATGCTGAAGCACGCGAACGCCAGCCACGCGGCGCCCAGGCTGTGCTCCGCGCGATAGCGCAACTGCGCGCGCAGTCCGCCCAGGCAAAAGACGATCGCGACCAACGTGCCCCGGTTCGCGAGCCAGCCCAGCGGCAGCGTGTGGCCTTGCTCGACCGCGAAGAACGTCAGCGCGCAACCGGCGAGCGGCGCCGAGAACAGGTCGCGCAGCAACACCGCCGCCATGACCATCGCTCCCAGCCACCAGAGCAGCGAATGGATGTGGTAGAGAAACGCATTGTCCCCGAACAGTGCACGATCGAGCAGGATCAGCGCACTCGAGAGCGGGCGCAGCATCGCGAGGCGCAGACCGGGCACGGTCCACCACGGCAGCGAGCCCACGCGCGTGAGGAGCTTGTAGTCCTCGGGAGTCCCGTCCGTGAAGTTGAACAGATCGAGCTTGCCGCGCGGCGCGGCGTACTCGCCGTCCGCCATGGCGTCCGCGACCAGGTCGTCCGAGAAGAAGCCGTTGTAGAGCGTCGGCCAGCGCAACCAGGTGCCGAACGCCAGGATCAGCGCGACCCAGACCCAGTAGGGCGGAACCCAAAAGGGCCGCCTGGAAACCGGTGTGACTGCCGTTTCGCCTGACAAAGACTCGCCTCAGCCCTCACAGTTTCCGAAACGTGCGGTCCTTCCACCACGGATAAAACGAAGGCATGTCCTGCGTGACCCGATCCGTGAAGTTCGCTTTGCGCTTCTCCAGGAACGCCGCGATGCCTTCTCGAGCATCTGCCGACTTGCCCAGCACGGCGATACCCGCGGTATCGACTTCGTGCGCATCGATCGGGTGCGGCGCCCCCAACATGCGCCACATCATCTGCCGCACCATGGCTATGGACACCGAGGACGCGTTGTCGATGAACTCCTGGGCCAGCACGCGCGCGGCCGGCAACAGCTGGTCGGGCTCGTGGAGGCTGCGGATCAAGCCTGCCTCGAGGCCCTCCTCGGACTTGAAGACGCGCGCCGAATAGCACCACTCCAACGCCTTGCTGATACCCACCAGGCGCGGCAGAAACCAGCTCGAACAGGCCTCGGGCAGAATACCGCGCCCGGCGAAGACGAAGCCCAGCTTGGCATTCGGCACGCACAGCCGGATGTCCATCGCGAGCGTCATGGTGATACCAACGCCGACCGCCGCACCGTTGATGGCTGCGATCACGGGCTTGTTGAAGTCGAAGATGCGGCGGGTCACGCGGCCACCGCCATCTCCCACATAGCGCTCATCCTGCGCTTGCTTCGCCAGGTGCTCCGAGTGCTTCCCCCAGGTGTCGCCGCCGCGCTCGAGATCGGAGCCGGCGCAAAACGCCCGGCCCGCGCCGGTCACGATCACGACCTTGATGTCGTCGTCGGCGTCGGCGCGATCGAAGGCGGCGATCAACTCGTCGCACATCCTGCCCGTGAACGCGTTCATCCGGTCCGGCCGATTGAGGGTGATCGTCAGGATGCGTCCATCGACGGCGTATCCGAGCGTTTGGTATTCCATACTGAGCTTCCAATCACGAACGCGAGCCCATTGTCAAACCCGTGAACTCTCGGCCACCGCCCATATCCGCCTACGCCGCGGGCAGCTTTGCGTCCTTCACCGTCCGCGAGCGCCTGCCGCGAATCCTGGAGGGCGTTCAAGGGCAGCTCGGTGCAGATCCGCGCTGGCAGGCGCTCCGCGACGGCGTGGTCAGCGGCGGCGCGCTCGATCTGCGGCTCTTTGCCGCGGAGACAGCCTATTGGCGCTACAAGCTAGCGACGCTCGCGGGCAAGACGTGGCGCGAGCAGTCGTTCTTCGAGCTGGAGTTTCTCTTCTACCTGGCAGTGCGCTCGATCGCGGACGACTTGCGGCCCGGCTTCGACGTGTTCGCGGCGCAACGTCGCGAGGCGCTCGCACAGGCATTGCCCGACGTGGCGCGCAAAGTCGAGGCTGCCGATGTCCAAGACCTCCAGACTGCGGTCCTGCTCGCGCTGATCGGCAACGAAGCGGATCTGAGCCAGCTCGGTAGCGCGGCACAGAGCTCGATCTCGAGGGACGAGAGGCCGGCGCTGCTGGAACGGCTGCGCTCGTCGGACGGCAGCGCTCCGGTCCACGTACTGGCAGACAACGCAGGGTCGGAGCTGTGCTTCGATCTGGTGCTTGCAGACGCGCTGCTCGCCGCACGCTCGGGAGCGGTGGTGATGCACCTCAAGCCGCGACCGATGTTCGTCTCGGACGCGCTGCCCGCGGACGTCGACGAGAGCATCGCTGGCTTCGAGAGACTCGCTCCGAGAACTGAACTGAAGCAGATCGGCGAGCGACTGCGTGCAGCGCTGCGCGACGGCCGCCTGGTGCTCTGTGCGCCGCTCGACTGGGCCGAACCGCGGCACATGAACGCGCTCGAGGCGGAGCTCAGCGCGTCGCTTTCGGCTGCAGCCCTGGTGCTGGCCAAGGGCGATCTCAACTACCGCAGGTTCTTCGAGGATCGCGCCTGGCCGCCCGACACGCCGATCGCGCTGGCCTCGGTCGCTTCAGGCATGCACGCGTTCGCGCTTCGCGTGCTCAAGTCGGACGTGATCGCGGGCCTCGACACCACCCACGTGTCGCACCTGTTCGCCGTGGATGCGTGCTGGCGCAGCAACGGCACGCGCTCGATCGTGCAGCGCGTCGACCGCGGAGCCCCCCAATACTAGCCAGTGTACCATTGCAGGCATTACCCTGTCAGCACGAGGACCATATGACTATTCGCCGTACAACCCGCTGGTGTTGTTTGGCAGCTGCGCTGCTGTGCTGCACTGGAACGGCTGCAGCTGATGGCGACGTCGGGTTCGAGGCCGGCGTCCGCACGGGGATCGGCATTCCGCTCGGCAAGGTCAGCGACCCTGCTGCCGACCTGAACGACATCGCATCGCTACAGATTCCGCTGCAGCTCGACGCCGGCGTTCGGCTCTTCGGCAACTGGTTCCTCGGCGCCTATTTCCAGTACGGCTTCGCGTTCGTCTCGGACGACGTGGCCGGCTGCGATGACAACGCCCTGATCGACGTCGATTGTTCGGCCAGCGACGTGCGGCTCGGCATCCAGGCGCACTACCACTTCATGCCGCGAGAATCGCTGGATCCGTGGATCGGCCTGGGCTTCGGCTACGAATGGGCCAACCTCAGCGCCGAGAACGACGACTCCAACGCGGAGATCTCGGTCACGGTCGCCGGCTTCGAGTTCTTCTCGTTGCAGGTCGGCCTGGACGTCGCGCTCTCCAAGCACGTCCGCCTCGGCCCCTTCCTCAGCTTCTCGCTCGCGCAGTTCGACGATGCGACCGTCGACTGCTCGGGTGTCAACGTGTGCAACGGAGGCATCTACGGCGACGTCGAGGACAAGGCGCTGCACGAGTGGCTCATGCTCGGTGTGCGGCTGACGTTTGGGACATGACTGACGAGCTGCCGATTGGTGCATCGGTGCTTACTTCATCGACGCACCCAGGACCGGGTACGTCATGTCGAACGACAACTCCGCGAGAAAACTGCGCGTCTCGACGTGGAAATCCGTGCAGCTCGTCGTGGTCGGCGTGTTGTTCGTGGCCAGTTGCGTCTACGCACTGATCTGGCGTGCGAGCCCTGACCTGCTCGCGAGGTCTCCGCGCGCGACGTTACCTCACATGCCTGCGGTCGCGCCGCACTCGCCGCGTGCCGCAGGCAGCGAGGCTGCTTGCTACGAAGGCCTGAGCGCCCGCGGCGTAACGTTTCAAACGGTCCCGAAGAGCGAAGCTCCCGGGGTAGCCTGGCCGATCAAGCTCACGTCGGCCGTGGATGGCGTGCTCATTCACGGCGTCAAATCCGACGCGCCCACGAACTATCTCGACTGTCGGCTCGCGCTCGCGCTGCTCGCGTGGGCGCCGAGCTTGCGCGAACGAGGTGTCGTCGGTTTGGAACACTACTCCGCGTATCGCCGCGACGCGGTCGTCGCGGGGACGACCAGTCCGAGCGGTCACGCGATCGGTTCGGCGATTGACGTCGGGCTCTTCGAGATGCGCGACGGTCGCAAGCTGAGCGTGCTCGAAGATTGGACGAACCGAGCTCGCGGAAAGGACCCGTGTCAGGAGTTCCCGACCGACGATGAAGCAGCCCGAACCATGCGAAAGCTCGTATGCGATGCCTATCAGCACGAGCTGTTTCAGAGGGTGATCACGCCGCACTACAACGACGCGCACAAAAACCACGTGCATCTCGAAGTCGCACCCAAGAGCGAGGGCGCTTGGATCGGCTAAAGCGCGGCGCCTACAGCACGGCGTTGAAGCCGACGAACGGCGTGATCCAGGCCTCGGTGTCGTCGATCGGTCCCATCGGCAGCGTCAAACCGATCTTGGCGCCGAGCTCGAGCTGGATGGCCATGGTCGCGCGGATCGCGACGCCGAGCCGTCCAGAGAAGCCGAGGCCGGCGTCGTAGTCAGCGTAGGTCGTGCAGTAGTAGTAGCCGCACACGAGATCTTCGTTGCCCGTGATGTGCCAGAAGTTGAGATCGACTGCGCCGGAGATGAAGGGCGTAATCTTGGTCGCCTTGGGGATGGGATAGATGCGCGCGCCCAGGCTCAAGAAGAATGCGTCGATCGTGATGTTGGCATCGTGCGCGACGCCCGAGAGCTGATCCTCGTCGAGCCAGTTGACTTGCCAGCCGATCGTGAACTCGGGCGCGATCGCACCGAAGCGTCTCGCGAAGCGCGCTTCGAAGCTGACGCCGGGGTCGACGATGCCGTCCTCCGACGTGAACCAGATGGGAATGCCGATGATGAACTCGGCCTCGTTGTGCGGGATGTTGGGATCGCCGTAGCCCGGAGGGTAATAGATGAACTCGCGGCCTCCCTGAGCCGAGTATTCTTCGTACGCGGGGGCCACGTACTGCGGCGGAGGCGGCGCAGCGGGTGGAGGCGGCTGGGGCGGCGGGGTCGTCTCTGGCGGAGGCAACGTGGTGGGCGCGGGAGGCAGAGGCGCCGCTTGCGGCGGCACGGGGGCAGGCGGCGGCTGCTGGGCAGCACCCCGCTCGGTCAACCCGAATGCGGCCCACGCCACGAGTACGACGATCGATCCGACGTATCTTGAGCGCCTCATAGATGAAATCCCCATTCTCTGTACCCTGGACGCGCAGGCTACATCACAGGCCAGTCGGGGGTCACGATAAACGTTGTGTTTTCCGGGCCTCAGCGGCCGCGCCGCTCGGCGATCCGCGCCTCTGCGCCGGCCCAACCCGCGTCGAGCTCTCGGCCTGGACCGTCGAGATCCGCGATGACTGGGGCATGATCGGAAGGCGTGGGCTTGCCTTTGCGCGCCTCGCGGTCGATCTCGGCCCACACCACGCGCTCTGCGACCGCCTTCGTCGCGAGCAGGTGATCGATGCGCATCCCGTAGTTCTTCTGGAAGCAACCGGCCCGATAGTCCCACCAGCTGAAGCGCGCGGCTGCGGCGTTCTGCCTGCGGTAGAGATCGACCAGGCCCCAGGTTTGCAGCTTTTCGAATGCCGTGCGCTCTTGCGGCGAGACGTGCGTGCCGCCGTGACACGCCGCCGGGCTCCACACGTCCGCGTCGGTCGGCGCGACGTTGTAGTCACCGCCGATGATCAGCGCTTCGTCCGCGGAGCACGCCTCCCGCAGCCAGTGCAACAAGCGCTCGTACCAGGCGAGCTTGGCCGAGAAGAACACCGAGTCGACACTTCGACCGTTGGGTGCGTAGACGCTGACCACGCGGACGCCCGCGCAGCGCGCCGAGATCATGCGCGCTTCCCGCAGCGGCTCGCCCTCCTGCTCGGGCGTCGCCGCGGGTGAAAGCGGCTCGCCGAAGTTGCTCACCACGTCGCCGATACCCACGCGACTCGCGATCGCCACGCCGTTCCAGCGCCCCTGACCGTGGTGCGCGAGCTCGTAGCCCCGCTGTGCGAACTGCGCGACGGGTGCCGCGGCATCGGCCAGCTTGGTCTCTTGCATCAACAACACATCGGGCTGCGCGCGATCGAGCCACCACCATACCTTCTCGATCCGCGCATTCAGCGAATTCACGTTCCAAGTTGCGATCCGCACGTTCGACCTGCCTCGGCACGCGTCATACCACTCCGGCGGCCACCGTGCGCGTGGGAACGACACGGGCGTGTAGCCACGGCGGGCCGAGACAAGATACCGAGCTCGCGCCGTATACTTCCGACATGCCCGCGGTCTCGATGCGTTTTGCGTACGTGCATCGGATCTTCGTCGGCGTGCACGGCGCGCAAAATCCTAGCGACGAGGAGTGGTCCAAGCACTGCGCGCACATCGCGCGCGTCCGGCACGAGAACCTAGGCGTGCTCGTCTACACGCAGGGCGGCGGGCCGAGCTCCAAACAACGGCAACAGATGCGCATCGCGTTGCACGACACGCCGGCACCGCCGACAGCGATCTTGACCGATTCTACCTTCGTGCGCGGCATGATCACGTCGCTCAACTGGTTCCTGGGCAACCAGGTCGCGGCGTTCGAGCCTTCCGAGCTGGAACGGGCACTCGGCTACCTCCAGCGCGACGGTCAGACGATCGCCCGCGAAGAGATCGTTCGCACGCTCGTCTCGCTCGGCCAGGAGCTGCAACTGAAGCTGCCCGCATGCATCGCGGACGCGGCGCTCGCATCGGCGTCGTGAGGCTACGAGCGGCGCAGGCATCGCACCCTTCGGCACAATGCATTCGCGAGGTCGCCTCAATGCGCGGGGGCTGGTTGATCTGGCATGATAGCCCGGTGCCTGATCCGGCAAGCACTTCTCCCGCGCTGGTTCCGCCTCGGGACGCGGAGCGCATCGTGTCCGCACGAGGCTCGATCGCGTTTTGGGAAGTCAGCCCGGGCGTCTATGCGACTGAAGTCGGCGGCTACATGACGCGCGACATGGCGCAGCTGATCATCGAGCGCGCCGAGCCGCTCTACGCGCTCCGGGGCCGCGTGTACGGCTTCCACAACTGGTTCGAGATGGAGAACTACGAGTCGAGCTGTCGGGTCGAGCTGACGGCCTGGGTTCTCGGCCATCGCGATCGAACCGAGTTGCACATCGGCCTGCGCTCGCGGTTGGTGGCGATGGGCGTCTCCGTCGCGAACCTCGCGCTCGGCAGCCTGATCCAGGTCCACAGCGACATGCGCTCGCTCGCGTCGGCCCTCGCCACGGCCCAAAGAGCCAGCCTCTGATTCGTGTGACGGATCGAAGCGCCTCGCTGCAGTCCTTCGCGGTATGGCGAAGGAAGGACCGTTCATGGGCCGGCGCTGCAAGTGCGCTTGGGGGCTATTGTTGCTGCACGTACTCGGTTGTGCCGGCTCGGAGAAGGCGGCCACACCTGCAGTGACGGCCGCAGGTGCC